>PHCQ01000051.1 GCA_002840835.1 Betaproteobacteria bacterium HGW-Betaproteobacteria-16
CCTTCTTGAGCTACTACAACACCCGCAGGCCTCACTCGGCTCTCGGCCATCGCCCTCCGGCTTCCCGCCTCGGTGGGAACAACCTATTGCAACTCGACATCTAGGCCGCTTCCGAGGCATTGATGCGATCGCCAGCCGTGGACGGAGACGGGAGAGAAGTGGCGATGTCGCTCCAATTCCGTTAGCATTCGCCCATCGTCTTGGGTACCGCTCCCCTTTCGCTGCTCTGCATCCGGTATAGATGCGGAGCCCGATGGGTATTCAATGAGCGCACACACCTGTTCCTGGCTGCTGCTTGCGGTCAGCATCGTGGCTGAGGTTGCAGGAACGATTGCACTCCGGTATGCAGATGGCTTCACGCGCTTGGTTCCTTCGCTGGTGGTCACGGCCGCGTATGCGGCGGCCATCTGGCTCATGTCCATGGCGGTAAGGCAACTGGAAGTCGGGCTGGCCTATGCGGTTTGGGCGGGCAGCGGTACTGCGCTGACGGCAATTCTCGGTATTCTCTGGTTCTCCGAATCGATGTATCCCATGCGGATGGTGGGCGTCGTCTTGATCGTCGCCGGCGTGGTCGTGCTCAACATGGAGACGCAGTAGGCTCGGTTTGCACGGCCCCCAAAGGAATGGAAAAACATGCAAACAGAAACATCACGCCGAGATTTCGTATCTGGAAGCCTGGCCGTTGCACTGGGCACACTGTCGCCATTCACTTCAAGTCTTGCAGCCAACAAACCTGATGGCTGGGACACGTCCAGCGAGAGCGCAGGCGTTGATCGCGCGGCGCTTCAGAAAGTGTTGGAGGGCGCCGGATCGGTCCCTGCACTGCGCAGCATTCTTGTTGTCAAGAATGGGACGCTGGTGGGTGAGCAGTACTTTGGCGGCATGACTGCAGAAAACCTGCAGGCGGTCAATTCCGTCACCAAGAGCGTGGCCTCCATGCTTGTGGGCATGGCCATCCAGCAGGGAAAGATCAAGAGCCTATCGGAGACCGTGGGGGCTTTGTTGCCTGCGGCAGCAGCGAAGGCGCCGGGCAGTGCCGCGCTTTCCATCACGCTTGAACAGATCCTCACCGGCACCTCGGGTTTGGTCTACGATTTTCAGACCGACATGCGTGCGCTGGACACTGCCGACGATCCTGTTGCGTTCGTCCTTGGGCTTCCGGTGGATCCGAAGTCGGTTGGAAAGTGGGTCTACAACGACGCGGCGGTCTCCTTGCTCTCGCCCATTCTTGTGCAAGCGCAAGGCATGCCTGTTGATCAGCTGGCGCAGCGTGATCTGTTGCAGCCACTGGGCATTGAGCAGGTCGCGGCCGCCAAAGACAAGGCGGGCAATTTCATGAGCTACAGAGGATTGCGCTTGCGCCCACGAGACCTTGCCAAACTGGCCTGGACGATGGCCAACGACGGCCGTTGGGGTGACAAGCAGATCGTGCCGCCGCAGTGGGTGAAGGACAGCACCAGCGCGCGCGTGGCCACGCCCTGGAGTGCGGCACCCATACAGAAGTCCAGCTACGGCTACCTCTGGTTCACTGGCCATTTGGGCAAGCGTCCCGTGTTCTGGGCCTGGGGTTACGGATCACAGTTTGCGCTCGTCGTCCCTTCACTGCAGCTGGCCATCACCACGACGGCCACCAATCCATCTCCGCGCGAGCTGGACGCGCAGAACAAAGCGGTGATGAGCGTTGTGGCAAAAGTCGTGGCCGTCGCAGGATGACCGATCTGTAGATCACCCCGCATCGGCTGGGGTTCAAACCCCCTACCTGTGAGCCAGGCGTAATAGAAGCCCTTTGCGATCGGCTACGTATCCAGCGCGAGCCGGTGGTCGGTGGGCTGGGGGGTGACCGTGAGCACTTTCAGGTTCTGCGAGTTTTCAAAGCGGTGCCAGACCCCAGCTGGAACGACAACAAGCTCATGCTGGGTCAAAGACACGCGCTCGTCTGTTGAGTCGACTCGAAGCACCACCGTCGTGCTTCCCTCCAGGACCATGACAAGCTCATCGCCTGCAGCGTGGCGCTCCCACTCACTGTTGCCTGAGTAGTGGCCAATATAGACGGCGCCATCTCTGAACGGTGCGACTTCGGCGAACGCTGCCTCTGCACCGCCCGTGAAGGCCATTTCTGGCTTGCGGTCTGGCAGATACGTCAAGGTGGCAAGGATCTGGTGGAGCGATTTTTTCATGAGTGGCGTGTGGGGGTGGTCTTGAATCTGGGGACCAGCCTCGGATTTGCTTGAGGCCTTCGCTTATGAGGCAAGGTATATCTCGACCCGCTCATTGCCCCGCCCCTTGTTGTTTCGCTTTAACTTGATCGTGCCGATTTCGCCTGTTCGTTTGACATGTGTTCCTCCGCATGGGACACGAGAGAATCCACTGATCTCCCAGTAGCGGCGCTCATTGGGTTCGTCATCAAAGGCCGTCTTGATTTCCAGATCGGCGGCGATGATTGAGTTGGCGTCAGACGCCATCGAAGGAAGCAATGGGGCGATGCTTTCTGGCCATGCGAAATCAATACGCGCTTTGTCCTGCGCAATATGAGCACCAACCTTGCTCACCCCACTCAACTTTTTGTAGAAGAGCTCAAGCACCAGTTCAGCAGCGAAGTGCAGTCGCATGAGCCTGTACCGCCTGACCCAATCAATCTGGACGAAAACCGATTGACCCGTCACAAGGCCGTGGTCATCAGCCAGCGTATAGACGATTTCTTGCCCCTGCTTCTGTGCGGCTGATACCACGTGGTCTTCGATGGTGCCGGCATCACTTTCCTGGCCCCCAGAAAAAGCAAAGAAGATGGTTTCCGACAAGGTGATGTCGGGGCCGGAAACGCTCGTCACTGTCGTTGACAGTGAAGTTTTGTAGGGGTCGGCCCAGAACACTTTCTTGGTCATACATCGTGTGCAAGTTGAAGGCCGATTATCAAGGCGGGTTGGTGTGACCATGGACTCACAGGTACGGAGCGATGTTCGCCACGGCACGATCCACGTAGAGTTCCTTCTCGCCCACCGGTGCCACGTAGTGCATGGCCGATCTGGCGGCTTCCAGGCCTTCAAAGCTGGCGATGACCCATGCCGCCAGGTACTGCGATGCCAAACAGCCGCCTGCCGTCGCACATTGCCCTTGGCGTAAAACGGCTGATTCAGCACTTGAACGCCCGCTTCTTGCACCCAGGGCTTGGTGAGCAGATCGGTGCATGCAGGAACGCTGTTCAACAGGCCGAGTTTGGCCAGCATCAAGGTTCCAGAGCATTGGGCACCGATAAGCTGCCGTGAAGGGTCGAGCTTCAGCCGTCCCATGACGCGTCCGTCGTTGGCAATCTCGCGGGTTTTCATTCCGCTGCCGAAGAGCACCACATCTGCTTCGTTTGCTTCTTCCAGCGTGGATTGGGCATGCAAGGTGACGCCGTTCATCGAGGTGACCGTCGACGTCGGGCAACACAGGGTCACGCGCCAATCAGGCTTTTTGATGCGGTTCAGTATGCCGAGGGCGACCAGCGAATCGAGTTCGTTGAAACCGTCAAAAGTGAGTATGGCTGCGTGCATCACACGACTCTACGCTGCAGAGCCATCGTCGCTGGTGCCAGTTCAATGCGGGGCTGTCAGGCCGCCGGCGGCCGGGGTTCAATCGACACCGAGCAGCACGTCGGTGACGTCGTCCGCAAACTGGTAGCGCCTTTCGCCGATCCACACGATGTCTGCGCCACCTGGGTCGGGTCGTGCCGCGGGCAGGCCGTGGGCGATCAAGGCCCGGGCGCATCCGGCCCAGTCGCCACCCTTCACGGGCTCATTGAGCGAGGCCCACGACAGGCTGCCGCATGCGTTGTCACCGTAGCCGTGCAGCGTTCGCCAATCCGCCCCGTGCGCCATGAGAAAGTGGGTGAGGGCGGCGTCGCCACGGAAGATCGCATGGTTGAGCGCGGTGGCGTCGATGTCGCCGCCCCAGATTTCCAGCGGCCAGCCGCAGCTCACCATGGTCTTGACCGCGCCGCAGCAACCCTGCTCGGCGAGTTCGGGCAGCAGGCGCAGCCGGGCGGGGTCCAGCGCATCGATCACGCCTGGATGGGCCTTCTGGATGGCACGGGCCGACGCCAGATCACCGCGCGCGCAGGCAAGCCCAAACGTTTCATCTGCCACCAGCGGCTCATGGTCGGCGCCTGCATGGCCCAGCAGTTCTGCCACATCAGGGCGCCCGAAGCGAAGCGCCAATGTGCGCGCCGGCACGCCATCCGGTGTGCAGGCGTCTGCCCTGGCACCGGCCACCAGCAGCGCCTGGATGTGCGCGAGCGAACGGCCGCGGCGAATGGCCCACAGTAAGGGTGAACCCCATTCGGAAGTGGGCGGCCCTAGCGGAGGCTCGTTCGGATCACCGCCGTGGTCCAGCAGCATCTGCAGCACACCAGCGTCGTCGAGGTCGAGCGCCCGGTACATCGCGTTCGTTCCGGCGATCCGTGCACCGGCGTTCAGCAGCAACTGGGTGCAGGCCGGCGCTGCCAGCGAGTGGTAGAGCGATTCGCCGTCGTTGGGGTCGGCGCCAGCGTCCAGCAGCAGCCTCGTCAGTTCCGGATCAAAGGTCTTGCCCGCCGCGCCATAGAGCGCGCTCAGCCGTTCGGTGGCAGAGGGCGCTGTCAGCGTGGCCGGAGGCCAGCGGCTGCCGATGGACTGGTTCGGCGATGCGCCCGCAGCCAGCAGGAACTTCGCACAATCACGCAGCCGCTCGAGAAACCCCGGCAGTTTCGCCAGCCCGGAATGCGTCACAGCCACCAGGGTTGGCAGGCGCAACGGGCCACCTTCGCAGTGAACCCACGCCGGGTCGCGCGCGTTGGCGCGCCGCAGGGCGCTCACATCGCCAATGGCGCAGGCCAGGTAGGGGTCGTCGCCCGGCAGTGCACTGTTCTCTTCGAGCAAACGTGCTGCCACCGAAGGCCGGTGGCTGTGGTTGCCGCCAGCCACGTCGCCCGCATAAACCATGAGCAGCCAACGATGCAGGGCTTGCGCCGGGTCATCAGCCAGCGCGCGGCGCGCATGCACAAACAGCTGCAGCTCAGACCAGGAGGCAAAGCCGTATTCCCGTGCTAGGCACGACTGCGCGTCGTGCAAGCGCAGGGCCATCGCTGCCAGGGCCTCGTCGGGCTTGCCGCGAGCGGCAGGCAGCGACTCGCGGAGCCGCTGCATGGCAGCGGGATCGCGTTGGCGGTAGAGAGCAAGCAGCTCCTTGGCCTGCTTCTTCAATTGGCCCAGATCAGGCCGAGGGGGAATGCGCTTCATGGACACCTCCGTGCATCAGATGCCGAAGACCCGCAACGTCGGCTGCACAAAAGGCGTGGATAGGCAGATGAAGGCAAGTGGGTTCAACCCTTCCCGCGGGCCCGGGTGCGTCTTGCACGCGACCGGGATCATAAAGGATGTGCGGGATCGACAGGTCCTTGATGCGGCCTTTTGGGGCGCCGGCGCAAGGGCGCTCACTGTTGTTGGCGTGCGTACCGCCCGGGAGGCAGCCCCACGTGGCGGCTGAAGGCGGTGCTGAAGGTGCTGGCCGATCCATAGCCCACGCGTTCGGCCACTTCGGCAATGGCCAGGCCGGTACGGCTCAGCAGATCCTTGGCCAGCGCCATGCGCCACACCATCAGGTACTCCATGGGCGGCAGGCCCACAGCGCGTGAAAAGCGTTCGAAGAAGGTGGAACGGGACAGCGCGGCTTCCCTGGCCAGCGCGTCCACCGTCCAGGTGTGGGCGGGGGCGCTGTGCATCAGGCGCAAGCCCACAGCCACACGCGCGTCGGCCAGACCGCGCAGCAGCCCGGGCGGCGCGTTGTCCTGGGGGTGGGAGCGCAGAGCTTCAATCAGCAGCACTTCCACCAGCCTGGCCAGCACCAGTTCGCGGCCGGGCCGCGCTTGAAGCGACTCGTCCCTGACCAGTTTCACCAGCAGCGACAGGCTCTCGACACCACGCACGTGCAGCAACACGGGCAGCAGCGACACCAGCAGCGCGGCGTCGGGTGAATCGAATTCGAAGTAGCCGCCCAGCATGCGCACCTCGGCGTCACCGGTCTGCCGGCCATGGCGCAGTTCGCCCACGGTGCCTTGCATGGCGGCCGGGTCCAGGAACACCGGCTCGGCGGGCTCCGGGCTGGAAAGCGTGAACCCGGGTGTGGCGGGCATGAGCACGAAATCGCCCGCCTCCAGGATCACGGGCGGCTGCTGGTGTACCGCCAGCACGCACTGCCCTTGCAGCATGGTGCAGAAGCTGGGCTGGCCAAACGCCGAATAGCGCACGGCCCAGGCGCCGGCGCCGCTGATCACCTTCGAATACACCGCGCGCGGTTTCAGCAAGGCAATGACTTCCGCCATCGGATCGACCATGGCCGGACTCCTGCAAATATTTTATGGACTTTGCATTGTATTAGATCCGGCTTTGCGTGGGTATCGTTGCGTTGTTCCCCAACCCACCCCACCCACTCACTTCAAGGAGTTCTGCAATGAAAACCGTTCTGATCACTGGCTGTTCCTCCGGCTACGGCCTTGAAACCGCCCGCCATTTCCACGCCCAGGGCTGGAAGGTGTTCGCCACCATGCGCACGCCCCGCACCCAGCTCCTGCCCCTGTCCTCCAGCCTCCATGTGCTGCCGCTGGATGTGACCGAGCCGGAAAGCATCGCCCGCACGCTGGAGGCCGTGGGCCCCATCGACGTGCTGGTGAACAATGCCGGCCTGGGTCTGTTCGGTGCCTTTGAGGCCACGCCCATGGCCACGGTGCGCGACATCTTTGAAACCAACACCTTTGGCACCATGGCCATGACGCAGGCGGTGCTGCCGCAGTTCCGCGTCCGCCGCGCCGGCACGGTGATCAATGTGACTTCCAGCGCCACGCTGGCGCCCATGCCGCTGGTCGCGGCCTACACCGCCAGCAAGGCAGCCATCGAAGGCTTCACCGAATCGCTGGCCTTTGAGCTGGAAGCGTTCAACGTGCAGGCGAAGCTGGTGGAGCCGGGCTACGCGCCCACCACAAGCTTCACGGCCAATGGCGCAGAGCGCATGCAGGGTTTGATACCCGAAGCCTATGCCCCTTACGCCCATTCCGTCTTCGCCATGCTGGGGCAGCCCGCTGCAGTCACCCACGAGGCCGATGTGGCAAGGGCCGTGTGGCAAGCTGCTAACGACACCACGCCAAGGCTGCGCTACCCGGCCGGGGCCGACGCGGTGGCACTGGCGGCACGCCACCCATGGTTCACGGAAACGCACGACACCCTTGCCGTGGCGGCGTGACGCCCGGACCAACCACCATGAAAACCCTTCTGAACACCCAACGCATGTGGGCAGCGCCGTTCGCTGCGTTGCTGCTCGTGGGTTGCGCTGCCACCGAAACAGCGCAGCCAGACCTTCACCCCCGCACGCTGCCTGAAGTGCAGCGCAGCGTCTCTGCCCACAGAAAGTCCCCCGTCATCGCGCTTGCGCTGGGCGGCGGCGGGCTGCGCGGCTTTGCGCATGTGGGCGCCCTGCAGGCGCTCGAAGAAGCCGGCATGCGGCCGCACATCGTGGTGGGCACGTCGGCCGGTTCGGTGGTGGGGGCGGCTTACGCCAGCGGCCTGAGCGTGGAGCAGATCCGTCAGGCGGCGCTGGCGGTGAAGGTGTCTTCGCTGCTGGACTTCACCTGGCAATCGGGTGGCTTCATCAAGGGCGACAAGCTCTCGGCCTGGGTCAACACCGTGGTGGGCGACGCGCGAATCGAATCGTTCCCCATTCGCTTCGCGGCCGTGGCCACAGACCTGCAGACCGCGCAACCCGTGCTGCTGGAGCATGGTGCAGCCGGGCGGGTGATTCAGGCGTCTTCCGCCGTGCCAGGGGTTCAGGTGCCGGTGGCCTACGCGGCTGGTCACCTGATTGACGGTGGCATCACCAGCCTGGTGCCGGTGAAGTTCGCGCGGGCCATGGGGGCCGATGTGGTGATAGCCGTGGACATCTATTGCCAGGGCCGCCAGGCCACTGCACTGAACGTGCCGGCCGTGCTCGGCAAGGTCATGCAGGCACAAAGCTGCCTGATCGCTGCACCGGAAATGGCCGGGGCCGATGTACTGGTGGCGCCCGCGGTGGACATGCCGGGCATGTCTGACCGGGCCTCGCAATTGCAGGCCATTGAAGCTGGCTACCGGGCCACACAAGCGGCTTTGGAGAAGTGGCGAAGGTCGAACATTGCCGCCTTGTGAACCTTCTCCACATCTCCGCCCAATGGGTGGCAACAAGCAGCTGCCGCCCTTCTTGGCGATGGGCAATGATCACCTGCCAGCCTCGCTCGTTTCGCGAGGCTGGCCGCCCGCAGGCACCGGTGATCGAGCCGCCGGGCACGGTGCCCAGCGGCTCTGCAGTGAGGTGGCTCAGTGCGAATGACCGCCGTCGTCCACCACCGGCAGGGCCACACCGCCCAGCGCCCAGGTGCCCAGGGTCAGCCCGGCCGCGTCAGGCCCGGCGCGGCGCCGGCGCTCCACCTCCAGTTCCAGTAGTTCGGTCTCCAGGCAGGCGCGGCGTGCCTGCAGGCGCAGCTGCTCCAGCCGCACCTGGTCTTCGGCCATGCGCACCGGTTCGCAGGACGCGCAGTGCGCCAGCTCGGCCTCGTACACGGTGCCGTCGGTGGGCACGGTGATGGAGCGGGCGTCGCGCGTTTCCTTGCCGTCCTTTTGCAACTGGTTGACCAGTTCGCCGATCACCTTGTGCAGCGCGTCGGGCAGGCCGGCCAGGTCGTCCACCGAGCGCCAGGGCATGCCGTCGCCCAGCCGCCATTCCACCGACTCGATGCGCGAGTGCACCTCGTAGGCTTCCATCACGCGGCGCACGTAGTAGGTGACCGCGTAGCAGTGGTTGGCGTTGTGCAGCTGGCGCGCGGTGGTGCTCACATGCTCCTGCTCTTCAAAGGTGCTGACCACCAGCGAGCGCTCGGCCTCGATGGCCTGCGACGCGGTGAGCGCCATCTGTGTGAACTGCTCGGAAGCCGTGCGCACCGAACCGCCGCTGGCCACCGTGGTCTCGGTGTCGACACCGAACTCGCCCTTGACCGTGGGCGCACCAAAGAAGCCGGCCAGGCCGCCGCCGGCAGATACCGAGCTGTCGGCGTTGGTGCGGATTTGATTGATGGTGTCGAAATAGGCCGAACTCGCGCTCGACCGCCGGCTCTGCGACAGCGCGCTCAGCGTCTGGCGCAGCGAGGTCTGCACCGACACACGCTGCGTCTCTGCGCGGGTGCGGCGATAACGGTCGTATTCAAACAGCCGCACCTGCTCGCCGGGCAGCAGCGTGGTGGTGTAGAGCAGCGGCCCCTGCTGGCGGCCAACCAGCTTCAGACAATGCTGGTAGGTCACGCGCAGTCGCAGACGCTGCGCCGCGGCAACATTGTTGTTGATCGCGCTGCCGCCGCCGTCGAAGGTGCGCGCTTCGTAGAAGTACATGTAGCGGTCAAAGGGCAGCCAGGGCACCGGCGCCGGTCCACGGCAAGGGGCCGGCGTGGGCTCGATGCATTCGCCGCCGCAGCCGCTGCATCCATCGTCGCAGTCGCAACCCTCGGCACAGGCTTCCAGCAGCGCGCGCTCCACGTTCACGCGTCCATAGCCCACCTCTTCGTGCCAGGTGCCGCTGGGCTTGCCCGCCACATTGGCGTACGCATACAGGGCCGGCGAAATCTTGTCGCAACTGCGCTCGATCAGGCTGCGCACCTGCACGTTGCTCAGCGTCGGGCTCATGGACTTCAGCAGCGCGGCCAGGCCAGCGACCAGCGGCGTGGCCGACGAGGTGCCGTTGAAGCGGTCGGTGTAGTCGGTGGGTGTGTAGCCCGCAGCGCCCAGGCGGTCGGTGGCGGCGATCTCCAGGCAGGGCGCGACCACGTCGACATCAGGCCCCCAGCTGGCGCCCCACCAGGGTTCGATCGATGTGTCGCCGTTGCGCTTGCGCTCGTCCGATCGGTTGCTGCCACCCACGCACAGCGTGCGCGCGTCGCTGCCCGGGAAGCGCGACTGGTTCCAGTCTTCGTTGCCGGATGCGGCCACCAGCACCAGGCCTTGTTCGTGCGCGTACTGCAGGGCGTCGCGAATGAGGTCGAAGTCCCACATGCCCCAGGACGGGTAAACGCCAAAGCTCATGCTCACCACTTGCGCGCCCTGGTCGGCCGCAAAGTACAGCCCTTCGGCGATGTCGGCATCGGCCCAGGTGGACGTGGCAATGGCCATGATCTGCACACCGCCGGCCACACCGGCCAGGCCCTGCGCGTTGTCCATGCGCGCGCCGATGATGCCGGCGCAGGGCGTGCCGTGGTTGCCCACGGGGCTGCCATCGGGCAGGTCGTTCGATGCATTCAATGAATTCGGGTGCAGCAGCAGGTCCGGGTGGCCCAGCTCCACACCCTGGTCGATCACCGCCACCGTGACGCTGGGCACACCGCGTGCGATCTGCCAGCCGCGCGGCGCCTGGATGCGCTGCAGCCCCCATTGCGTGCCAAACATCGGGTCGTTGGGCGTGTAGGGTTCGCTCGGTGGCCGGCATGAAAGCGCGCCGCTGCCGCGCGCCGTGCGCGGTTCGGCATGCAGCGCATGTGTCATGGGGGAGAGCAGCGGAATGGTTTCATAGCGAATGTCAGCCGTGCCCGCGAGCTTCAGGCTAGGCGCGAGCGTGCTGCCCAGGTGCAGCACCGTGCGACCGCTGGCGAAGCTCGCGTCGTCCACCTGCAGCGTGACGTAGCCGCGCAGCCGCGTCGGCCCGGCGGGTGCGCTCAGGCCTTTGGGCAAGGCGCTCGCGCCGCCACCCTGATCGAAGGCACCCTGGCGCACATGCATCCGCATCGGGTTCACGGTGAAGGCGGCCATGTCGGCGCCCACGCCGGGCGAGAGCTCGGCACCGCGCTTGGCAGGCGCGGCCGACTCCGCGCGCAGCGCGGGCATCACCCATTGCACCAGCGGGCTGGCTTCCAGCTTCTTCAGTGCGGCCGCGGGCAGTGCGCCACCGCTGCTGCTGCAGACCCAGGACAGCCCTTCGGTCTGGTTCACCTGCACCAGCGGCGCGTCACCCTGTTTGGGCAGGGCAAACAGCTGCAGGCCGGCGTCGGCCAGTGCTTTCGCGCGCTCGTCGGCCGACAGCTTGTCGCGCCATCGCACGGCGGCCAGCGTCGGGTCGACGCGGCTCGGGCCGTTGGCAGGATGGTTGAAAGTGAGCGCGGAAGCGCCCTTGGCAGTTGTGTTCATCGTGTGTCCCCCTGGGGTTGGCAAACCCTGAAAAGTGCTTCCAATGGATCGTGACTGCCGCGTCAACGCCAGTTGCCAGGCGGGCCGTTCCGGGGCTCAACCCCTGGCCTGGTGCGCCACGCAACTGCTTCCATTTCGCAGCCCGTCACCCCTGAGGCATGCCCGGCAACGCACTCGGCCACGCATCCCTCGAGGCCATTCTGGGACGCAGGTTATGGCGAAGGAATCTCTCTTTCTGGGGATCCGTCACCTACTTGGGGTAGGCGTCGCGGACCCTCCCTGTCCGGGTCGTCCATCAGTCGGATGTCGATCACGAGGCGCCTTGCGGCGCCTATGTTCATGGACAAAGGAAATGTCGCGAGATGGTTTTTTGGTCTTTTTGGTTTGGCAGAGATCGCTGCTTTATTGCTTGTCAAGGAAGCAGTGAACTGCACGCATCTCGGATTCAAAGTCTGCCATCAGTGGATCAAGCGCCCCGGCGTGTGGCATGCCGGTGGCGGCCGCTTCAATGTCGGCGCAGATCTGTCCGAGGCGCGCCGCACCGACGGCCCTTGCGGCCGACTTCAGCTTGTGGGCGACATCGGACATGACCTGTACCACACCATCGGCGTGAGCCTTTGCCATCGTCAGCGCCGCGGCCGTCGTGCTTGTGCGAAAAGCCGTCAGCACTTCCTGCAGCACCTGCAAATCCTGATCCAGCAGATCCGCGAGTACGCCGAGGTCCACGGGGGGAGAAACGCTGCATGCCGCATGTTCAACCACGGTCACACTCGGCCGCGTTGGTGTGGGCAGCAGCCAGGCCTCAATGGCCAGCTTCAGCTGCGCCAGACGCACTGGCTTGGTCAGGTAGGCGTCCATGCCAGCCTCGCGGCAACGCTGTTCCTCGTCGCGCAAGGCGTTCGCGGTCAAAGCGAGGATGGGCAGGCGTGACCCCTCGCCTTCCTCCGCACGCACCGCTGCAGCGAGCATGTAGCCGTCCATGTTCGGCATGTGCAGATCGGTCAACAGCAAAGCATGTCCTCCGCAGCGCCAACGGGCGAGTGCCTCCACGCCGTCGCCGACCATCTCGGCGCGGTAGCCGAGCAGTGCAAGCTGCCTCGTGAGCACCTGCTGATTGACCTCGTTGTCTTCTGCGACGAGGATCAGCGGGCTCGCATCAGACCCGCGCTCTGGTACAGATGGCACTGCGGGAGGGTCAATTGCAGTGGGACCTTCAGTGGCTTCCTCGGCTGTATCGAGCCTGGCCGCGAGTGCCACACCGCGCAGGAAGGTCGCGCGGTGCAGGCCGTCTACGTCCAGATCCACTTGGTCCAGCTTCTGCCTGCGGGGCCGGCGCCGCCGCCCGGCTTTGATGACGACGAAGGCCAGCACCACACCAGGACACCGCAGCGCGACGGCACGGCATGCCTCGAGTACCGGCTCGTTGCCCTCACGCGGGTTGGCAACAACCACCACACATCGACCCGGGGCGACTCCCTGCAGTGAGGCCAATGCCTCGGCCAGGGTCGGTGCGCATTCCACTGCGCAGCCTGCATGGGTGAGGTAGGCGGCAAGGTCAGCCGCCAGCTCTGCGGCGCCCAACACCACGCAGGGTAGGCCGGCCAGTGGCTGTGCGACGGGATCCACGTCAGATACGTCGCCAACCGGCAACCGCACCGTGAAAGTTGAACCATGGTCCACCGCGCTGCTGACCGAGATATCCCCACCCATCAGTGCCACCAGGCGATGCGAGATGCTCAGGCCCAGCCCGGTGCCACCGAAGCGCCGCGTCGTGCTGGCGTCGGCTTGCGAGAAGGGCGTGAACAGTTGGGCCAATGTGCCGGTGTCCATTCCAACGCCGTTGTCCTTCACTTCCAGCATCAGTGTGTCATCGCCGGCCGCACCAGCAACGCGCTGCGCCCGCAGCGACACCGACCCCGGGCGCGCCTGGCCGCTGCTGAACTTGATCGCGTTGCCGACCAGGTTCATCAGCACCTGGCGCAACCTGCCCGCGTCCCCCAGCATCGGAGAGGGCAGTCGTGGATCGACGTACAGCCGAAGCCCAACGCCCATGTTCTCTGAAAGCTGTCGCAAGGCGTCGCCAACACCTTCGACCACCGCCCCCACATCCATCGGTACGTGATCGATCATGAACTGGCCGGCCTCGATCTTCGAGAAGTCGAGGACGTCGTCGACGATGGTGAGCAACGCGTGGGCCGATTCGCGAACGGTCTTCACCATGTCGCGCTGGTCCGGTCTCAGACGGCTCTCCTCAAGTACCTCGATCATGCCGATGACGCCGTTCATGGGCGTACGGATCTCGTGGCTCATCGTGGCGAGGAACGCGGACTTGGCGCGGTTGGCCTGCTCTGCGAGTTCACGCGCGCGCTCCAGTTCCAGGGTGCGGTGGCGCACCCGGTCCTCGAGCCCGGCGTTCATTTCGCGCAACGCCTGCTCATTGCGGCGGCGTTCGCTGATGTCGCGTATCACGGAGACAAAATGCGTGAAACCCTCCGCGGTCGCGGCAACCGGTGTGATGTCGACCTCCACGGAGTACTGCTGCCCATTCTTCGCATACCGCATCAGCTCGGCGTGCACCGGCTCGAAGCGGTCGATTGCCGTGCGAATGCGGTCGAGCTCGACGGCATCCGTCAAGGGGCCGTCGAGTATCGCGGGGGACCTTCCCATTACCTCCTCACGCGAGTAGCCGGTCAGGCGCACGAAGGCATCGTTGACGAACACGATGCGCCCGCCGTACAGCTGACCCGGTGCCGGTTCGGTGATGATGACAATGTCGTTGGATTGCGCCACGCTGGCCTCGAGGAGCTTCAACTGCTGACGCGCCGCACGTGTGGCGGTGACGTTGCGGAAGTACACCGAAAGCCCGTCTTCCGACGGGTGGCAGTCGACGCCGAACCATCCCTGCAATGGCGGGTAAAAGGCTTCGAAAGTGACGCCGGTCTCGCCACCCATCGCTCTCCGGTAATGGTGTTCGAATGTCGTGCCTGTCGCCTCCGGGAAAAGGTCCCAGAGCACACGACCAAGCGTCGTTTCGCGCTCACGTTCCCACAGGCGCTCGGCTTCGCGGTTGATGTAGGTGAAGCGCCATCCGTTATCGACCTTGAAAAATGCATCGGTAATGCTCTCGAGCGTGTTGCTCAGTCGCATCGCCAGTTTCTGTGTTTCCAGCGAGGCCAGCTTTCGCTCGGTGATGTCCTGTAGCGCGCCCTGAATCCGCACGATCCGGCCTTCAGGATTGCGCACGGCTTCGCCGATGGTGCGCACCCGGAAGCGGCGCCCGGTGGCCGATAGCTTTTCGGCTTCAAGGTCGTAGGGTATGCCCGTCGCGATGCAGCGTTCGACAGCCTCGCGAACGGCAGCGCGGTGCTCAGGGACAAAGGAGGCCAGTCCCAGCTCCATCGACGGTGAATAGCCGGCCGGTTCGTCATGCAGGTCAGCGACCATATCCGACCAATGCAGGCGCCGCTGAACCACGTCAAAGGTCCAGCCGCCGACCTTTGCACTGCGGCCCGCCATGTCGAGCATGGTCTTGCTGTCGCGCAGAGCCTGCTCGGCCCGCGCACGGGCGCTGACATTGATGTGCATCACCACTGCGCCAGCCAGACGGTCCGTTGCCAGGGGCGTCGCCGTCAGCATGAACCACCGCTGCTCGGTGGGCGAGTCGCAGGTGTACTCGATCGAAAAGTTGCGGCGTTCGCCAGCCAGCACGGCGCGCAGACCCGCGGAAACGGCCCAGATCTCGTTGGGGACGTCGTCATTTGGGTTGCCGCAGACGTCGAGGTAGTTCCGGCCCACACTGTGCTTAGCGTCGCGCAGGCCGTTTTCGTCGGCAAAACGACGCCAGGCTTCGTTCACGGCGACGATCACGCCTTCGGTATCGAGCACGGCAATGTGCGCGGGCAGCGCGTTGAGCAGCGCCATCTGCTTGTTCGCCTCTTGCTGCCGAAGACGCTCCTCGGCGCTGCGCAGCAGGAAGATGCGGCCGGCCTGGTTGGCCACGGTGTCGACCTCGCCGGCGGTCAGCTCTTCGAGTTGTTGCTCGGTCTCGTGCAGGGTCTCGATCAGCGAGGCGATGCGTGCCTGGCGACCCGGGTCTTCAGTGGTAGGCGCCGACTTCATGACTCTTCCCGTGCCGATCCATCCGGTGCCGGCAGATCCAGCACCTGCATCAGCGCTTGGGCGTCGCCAAGCGTTCCGACGATCTTGCGCAAGGGCTGGGGCGCCAGCCGCAACAGTGTTGGCGTCATGAAGATGCCGTCGGCCAGCGCCCGCTCGGGCTCGCGGAAGACGTCGACGATGTCTATGCTGCAGCGACCGGCCAGGTGCTCGCGGCAAAGCGCATGCAGGTTGGCCAATGCTTGCGCAGAGTTCACGGCCTCACCCGCGATGTAGAGCCTGAAGCTGTAGGTGACGCGGTCGGGCGCGGGCACTTCAGTCCCCGGCCGTTCCCAAGGGGCTGACGAATCGGCTGATCTCAGCGTAGCCGGTGATGTCTGAGGAGGGTGGTGGAAGCGCTGTGGTCGAAGTCAGCATGAGGGGATATTGTGGATACCGAGTGCAGTCAGTGGAGTGCGGTCAATGGCCAGGACACGTGGGTGCCATCGTGACGGCACCGATCCGCAACCATAGAGACTCTCGGGTAAATACGCCATACGTACGCGTACGTACCTCGGAGAAGACCTGCAAGCTCCCGAGGCGCCAGGTGCCCCGTCCCTAATACTCCAGCGTCAGCGCTATCGACCTCGCATACCCGCCCGAAGGCAGCGACCTGAAGTGGATGGAGGAGAGGCGCCCATGCAGCGTGATCGTCTGGTTGGTTCCGTCACGGGTAATTGCCAGCGGCGCCCCTGGAGAGGCGGCAGGCAACTCGGCACCGCCTGGCGTCACAGCACTTAGGGCGAACGGAAGGCTGTTGCCACCGGAACTCAGCGCGCGCGGCGTTGCCGAATACAGCGACGGCGCGGTGGTCACGTCAGGGGTGCAGTTGACCCAGAAGCTGCTCCCACTGTTGGTCGTCACATCGCCCGTGCTGGCCAGCGCGACAATGGCTCCGAACGAAAGCGTTGCACCGGTCGCGACGGTGCACGTGGGGACAGCCAAGGCGTGCGTGCAGGCGGTGGCAGTCAGTGCCGCCAGCAAATGCTGGAGCACCTGCCTCACCGTGCACCTCCGCAGACCATTGGCCCCATGCGCGGCGGCTCGGTACCGTGCACCTCGGGCGCCATCTTCAGCACCAGGGAGCAGCCGCCACCCTCCCATCGCACTTGCATGCGGTTGTCGTCCGAGAGATCGATCAGATACACCTCGCCGCGCCTTGCCACGATGAAGTCCTGGTGGCCGGGGATCATCGTGACCCGCGCGCCCGCGGGAACGGGCGCACCATCCGGGCGTTGCAGCACGACCAGCGCGTCGCGTGAGCGCTTGACCGGAAAGTTGACGAGCGTGCCACTCCGTGCATAGGGGACCACCTCCTCCCGAATTCCGCCGATCTCCACGTCGAAAGGCAACAGGTCGGCGTCGAGCGTGAGCTGGTTTGTCTGGTAAGGCAGGAGTCCGGTCACCAGCGCGAGCCCCCTGCTGTTGGTGACGGCCACCACCTGGTTGCTGAGCGAAACCGGTATGCCTTCGAGGTCGCCGACCTGAACGACGGCAAACGCACCCTGGTCGATGCGCCGCGACGCGAACGCCAGGCCGGACATCCACCCAACCGAACCGTTGGCGCCAAGCCGCAGAGCGTTGGCGTCCTGGCTCGCGTTGGCTTGGGCGGTGAACTGCGCGTTGTTGCTGTTGTAGGTGGTTCCGGCCTGCACGCGCTTTCTTTCGCCGTCGCTCCCATCCACGCGCCAGCCCCAACCGGGTCCGGCCGGCACCACTTGTGTTGCCTGCACCGAATGGACGAGTTGCCCCGAGCCGTCGCGCGCGCTGCGCGCCGCGAATGTTCGCCGGTCACCGAAGGGAATGATCAGGTTGAGGCCGCCGGCGAAGCGCTTGTCAGCGGTCAGCTGCCGGGTCGCGAATACGTTGACGGTCATGTTGCCGGGGAGAGCGATGGAAACGTTGGCGCCAGC
This sequence comes from Betaproteobacteria bacterium HGW-Betaproteobacteria-16, assembly GCA_002840835.1. GTDB lineage: Bacteria > Pseudomonadota > Gammaproteobacteria > Burkholderiales > Burkholderiaceae_C > Hydrogenophaga. The sequence continues at coordinate 17,273 of PHCQ01000051.1, forward strand.
AAGTGAAAAGCGAGCGCCTTCCCAGGTGCCGCGCTGCGTGTAGCTCAATCCCGCCGTCACGCCGCGCCCAAACGCCAGACCGCCACCGGCGACGATCTGGTCTTTGGGCCGTGCTTCTAAGGCGCCAGCGCCGAACTGCCGATAACCCTGGTCGAAGTGCTCCGCCGCGATGCTTGCGCCCCCCTTGGGTGTGCTTCGCTGGACGATCGCGACGTAGTGTGCCCCGCGCTCGCCGTCGGACACCGCATACCCGGCTGCGAACGCCACGACGGCAAGATCATTGACGATGGCCGCGACACCTGCGCCTGCGGCGGCACGGTCATGCTCGACTTCGGCGCGCACCTCGCCGGTCATGGCGTCGGTGATGCCGAGGCGGTAGGTGCCGGCACCAAACACCGGGCCGTAGTCGTTGCTGCGTGTTCCGTAGTGTTTGCGCAGTGCGCCCGCCTCAAACGAGAAGTCAGAGAGTCCCGGTGCGAGCAGCAGTGGCGCGATGTAATAGCTCTGATTGATGACGGTCTCGCGGCCAAGCAGGTCACGCACGACGAGCTGCATCTGGCCAGCGCCCGTGACGATCGGTACGTGGGTGATCTCGAACGGCCCGGGCTGCACCTTCGACTGCGAATTGCGCTGGTTGTTGATCAACACGTCCACCGTCGACGGCAGCGCCGCCGAGCCGGATATGGATGGGCTTGGATAGGTGACGAAGCCGGGGGCGAGGCTGAACTCGCGCGCAAATCGCACACCGGCGTAGCGAACCGGGCGGCTCCACGAGCCGCCGGTGCCGACGGTATCGCCGACCACCAGCGCTTCCATCCGGCCCGGCAGATCGGTGCGCCAGTAGGTGTCCAGGCGAATGGACGAATGCACCCGCTCATCGGCACGAGCGACGCCGCTGACCACCAGCGCGCCCCAACGGCCGAAACCCACGCCTTCGACGAGCGCGCCGTATCTCGTCGGCGTGCGCTCGGCGCGTGTCGCGGACAGGTCGTAGTTGAAATAGGCGCCCGGCGGCGACGGCTTTGGCGCGGTCAGCGAGCCACGCAGGGAAAGCAAGGTCGAATCGAAGGCCGCAGCGGGTGCGGTGATGTCGAGCGTCAACCGGCTGCGGTCGAGCTTGAAGACGATGCCAGACTTCGCATCGAGAACATAGCCGCGCGTGCCGTCCAACAGGCCCACGGGATCTCCCGTGGGCTGAAGTCGAGCCTCTGCCCACAATTCGGCCGGAAGGGTCAGCCGCCCGTCCGCCAGCCGCTCTACGTGGAAGATGCCGGGGAGCAACTTGTTGTTGACGCGGATGTCGAGCAGCAGCGTTTCGGCGTTCTGCAGTGCCTGTGAATGCGCCGCGAAAGTGGACACTGCAGCGAAGAGCAGGCAGATGCATGCAGTCTTTGGCTTCGTTGGCCTGCGTGTCAGCGTCCTGGCATCACTGGTACGGCCCGGGAGACGACTCGCGGAAGGGGTGCCATGGCCTTTGCGTTTCAGCGTGCGGGTATCGGCCACTCGAACGTCACCGGCCCGTCCGACGTCTCGGCTTTCACGTGCAGCGATCCTGTCAACTGGGAGGGACGGTCGAAGGTCCATTGCCGCCACGCGCCCGCGAGCACGCGCGTGCCGAGCGGGATGTCCTTGCGCCAGTTGGCGCCTTCCAGCGTGAGCGACTTCACCCGCAAGTAGCGGCTGCCCTCGTTATCGAGTCGCACGCAGCCGGTCGTTGCGGGCAGGGCAGCAGCGTTGGTGCACGGGCCCAGCCTGGCCTGCAAACGCAGCTTGCCCGCAGCGGCAATGAAAACCGGCAGGTCGTGATTGACACGAATGCTGATCGACGTTTCTCCGGTCGGCGCAGAGGGCGCGGAGACTTCGCTCACGTCCTCGAAGATCAGCCGGTAGGCGTGCTCATCGGGACTCTGCCGGGTGCGGGTCGTGACCCGGAAGATCTGGCTGCCGCCCGCTGCGATCTCGGCAATGGGCGGCACGACGAACAGCTGGGTGGTGTCGGCATAGACGTCCGTGCCGTCCGGCTGGCTCCAGCCGAGCACCTGCGTCTGGAATGTGAGGGGGCGATCACCAGGATTGGTGATCGTGATCGAGACGACCCGGCGGGCGGGCGACAACTCCACCAGCACCGGCGAGATCGTCAATGCATGTGCCACGGAGCCCCAGAGGCCAAGCCCCGTCAGCACGCTGAGGCTCACGCGGGCGACTGCGGACTTGATCAGTGGCAGTCGCATGGCGGTTTCACGGTTTAGTACAGGACCGACACGGTCACGGCGCTGTCGTTGGCATAGGCACCGGCGGGCAGCGCGCCGAAGTTCGCCTTGGCCAGCCGTGCGTACAGCGGCACGACCTGCTCCGTTCCGTCTTGCACAACCGTCAGGGCCGTTGCAAGCGCCAATGTCGCCGGAAGGTCATCGGCAGCAGCACCGCTGGTCAGGCTGAGATTGAAGGGCAGTGAGTTTGCGCCATTGATGATGGTGCGCGTTCCGGTCACGAAGATCGTCGGCACCATATCGGTCGAACACGCAACAGTGAATGTCGAGCCGCTGTCGGCTGTCTGGTCAGCAGCGGCCAGCGTCGAAAACGAACCGAAGCTGATCGTCGCGCCTGCGGAAACGGCACAGGCCGAGGTCAGCGTTGCATCGACCGTAAGAACGCTGTCACCTTGAGCGGCAACTGCCGTGCCGCACACCACCAACGAGGCCAGCGCGGCCGTTGCAAGCGAAACATTTTTCTTTGTGAACATGAATGAACTCCAAAAGTAAGAACACCGATCCACGATGGCCGGACGACTCTTGGAAGAAGATGGGAGCATGTCGCGGCGCGACCAGCTCCCACACAGGGAACTGCTGCCGTGTCCGCAACCCCGTTGCGAACGAATGACATTGGCCGCCCTGGCAGTCCCGCTGCCGTAGGGCGATGTGCCCCTTAGACCGGTGACTTTGCGTCCCCGCGTTTCCGGCGGGTATGCCCTTTTTCTAAGACGGCGCTTCCTGTGGGAGGAAACGCAGACCTCAACACTCCCCTCCGCGCTGCCCACCTGAAGGTCTTGCATTGCGTGCGGAGTCTCAAGCTGGACCTTAATGAACATCGCCAGCGGTCGCCATCCGTACGCATACGGAGCGCGGGTGCCGGTCGCTCATTTGCACGCGCAGCCGATTTTCTTCTAGCGAGGCGCCACGGACTCGATGCTCATGCGCACGAGATCGGACAGATGACGGGCCGCCATCTTGCGCATGACCTGGGCCCGGTGGCTCTCGATCGTGCGGAAGCTCCCACCAAGCTCGCGAGCGATCATTTTGCTGCTCATACCTGTCACAAGCAGATCGAAAACCTCGCGCTCCCTGAGTGTCAGGGCCTCCAGGCGCGCCAGAAAAAGCGGATCTGCTGGTTTCGAGGTCGGCATGCGATCGGCATGGCGGGCGACTGCCCGGTGCACGCTCTCGATCAGCAAATCCCCCTGGACCGGCTTTTCGATGAAGTCGGCAGCCCCGTTGCGCATGGCGGTGACGGCTGTCGCCAAGTCGGCCGAACCGCTGATGAACAGCACAGGTACGTCGATGCCACGGTGCTGGAGCAACTGATGGAGTTCCGTGCCGGACATCTCGGGCATTTTCAGATCGAGCAGCAGGACACAGGCTGTGTTGAGGTCGCCTTCCCGGAGCAGTTCATCCGCGGACCCGAAGCTCGTCACGCGCATGCCGGCCGCGGTCAACACCCGACTGAGCAGCGCGCGCATCAGCGCATCGTCATCGACGACAAAGACATTCGGGTTCTCGGGCATACAGTCCGCGGGTGTTGAAGAGGGTAGATGGGTCGCGCACACGCTTCAGACACCAGAGTCGACGGTGCTCCACAAAATCCGAGCTACTGATACAAGGTCCAGCAAGCTTGAGGCATGACGCATCAAGGGGTCTGTGCGACAGCGCACCCATGCCGGGTCTCGGGCTGTGGCGGAGTTGGCCCTGGAATATGGGAAGCACCCGTCGGTATCGCCGTTGATGACAGTTGCTAGCCTGATGGCGGAGACACCATGAGCACCAGAACGAACTGCCCCGAAGCCGGCCCCCTGCCGGCGGTGCAAAGCAGCTTCTCACTGACGCCGTCTTTGGGCAGCAACTGCAACTCGCCGGGCTCAGGCTGCGCGCCGTCCCGTGCTCGCGTGAGCATGAGCTGCAGGGCATCGCTGCAGGCCGGCGCGAGGAAGCTGGAGAGCGGCCGGCCCAGCACCGCTGGGCGTGCAGCACCCAGCAGCCGCACACCTGCCAGGTTGATTTCGCTCACCACGGTTGCCTGATCGACGACCAGAAAGGCGGCCGGCGCATGCTCGACGCGGGTGGTCTGCTCGATCAGGTTTCGCTCCAGCTCGACCCGGGAGCGGCGCAGTTCATCCTGCTGCATCTCGACTTCGACCTGGTGAACCTGAAGCTCGTGCAGCATCGCCAGGGCATCGCTGGCGGTGTCGGGGGAAGACGCCAGCTTGAACAGCACAGCCATCGCCTCCGATGTGCTGGTGCGCGAAAGATCGCTTCGGACGCCGCCTGTCAGCTTCGTCATCGCGCGCTCGCGCAAGCTCGATAAATGGGATGAGGTATCAGCGGGGCGTGGCATGAATGATCCCGAAAAGTGGGTTTCCAGAACAGGAACTTGAACTCTACCCCTTGCGAAGGCGCGCTTCGAGCTTTTTGGCGGCGGTGATGTCGATCAGTGTGATGACCACGCCCTGGATCATGTTGGTCAACGTCCGGTAGGGCTTGATGCGCACCAGGAACCAGAGCCCGTCCGTGGTCGTGATCTCTTTTTCTGTCAATGTCAATGTCTTGAGGGTTTGCCTGGCGTCGTCGTTGAGCGTGGGGTAGTTCAGCGTGCTGGCCAGATCGGTCAGCGGCCGGCCGATGTCGCCTTCTCGCAGGTGGATGATGCGATCGATCTGTTCGGTGTAGCGGCGCACGTTCAATTCGCTGTCGAGAAACAGCGTGGCAATGTCGGTGCTGTTGAGCAGGTTCTGCATGTCGCTTTGCGCAAGGGCGAGATCGTCCAGCTTCGTCTGCAGCTCCTGGTTCAGCGTCTGCAGCTCCTCGTTCATCGACTGCGACTCTTCCTTGGAGGTGGTCAGTTCTTCGTTGGCCGACTGCAGTTCTTCATTGGTGGACTGCAGCTCTTCGTTGGCCGCCTGCAGCTCTTCGGCAGACGCCCCCATCTCCTGGCGCAGGGCGTGGATCTCGTCCTTGCAACGCTGAAGCTCTTCGACCATCTGCGGGTCAGCCTCTCCCGCCGGGGCCTTGCGCCTGCGCCTGGTCGGCGGTGGCGCTGTCACCTCATGGAAAACGATCATGACCAGGCCAGCCAGGGAGTGCGGTTCCTGCATCAGCTTGACGGTCACATCCAGTGAAATGGGCGTGGGCTCATCGGTCAGCCGCAGACCGCGCAGCTCCACACGGCCTTTGTCCTGCAGGGCCTGTCGCAGCGCCGCCGCAATCTGCGTGCGGATGGTGGGCCGGGCCATCACATGGATGTTCCAGTTGGCTTTGCCGGACGCCGGTTCCAGGTACTTGCCCACGCTTCCGTTGATGTAGACGACGTCGCCCTGGTCATTCACCAGCACGGCGGCGGGAGAGAATTCTTGCAGCAGCGCCTGCTCGGCGTGGGTCTGCAGATTGGCGGAAAGCACGGTCGAAGGGGACACCTTGAACTCCTGGGGATGCCGGTTCGTCGCACGGCGAGGGCTGGTCGGAAAGTACATGGAGCCCGCGTTGACCGGGTTCTCACTGCGCCAGTAAAGCCTGGACTTCTGACTCATCGGCGTGAAGAGTGACTGTGAGTTGCCGATGGTCTCGGAGCCCCCCAGCATCAACACGCCACCCGGGCGCAAGCTGTAGCTGAAAAGAGGCATCAGGCGACGTTGCAGCGCCGCATTGAAATAGATCATCACATTCCGGCATGTGAGCAGATCCAGCTTGGTGAATGGGGGATCGAGGATCACATCGTGCTGCGCAAACAGCACCATTTCCCGGATCTCGCTGTTGATCAGGAAACCCTCACCGTGCGGCGTGAAAAACCGCTGCAGCCGGGTCGGATCGACGTCGCCCGCGATCGTCTTTGGATAAAAGCCCCGCCGGGCGGCGTTGATCGCGTCGGCGCTCAGGTCGCTGGCGAAGATCTGCAGTGAACGACTTTCGCCGTCAGCCAGCGCCGCCACCGATTCGCTGAAGATCATGGCCAGCGAATACGCCTCTTCGCCGGTGGAGCATCCCACCACCCAGGCACGCAGGCGGGTTCCCGGCGGGCTGCGCGCCAGCAGCGTGGGCATGACGTCGTCCTTGAGTTCCTGCCAGACCGTGGGGTCGCGGAAAAAACTGGTGACGCCAATGAGCATCTCCTTGAAGAGCAGGTCGAGTTCCTGCGGGTTCTCCCGCACGAACTGTTCGTACGCCTCAGGGGTGGCCAGGCCGTGCACACCCAGGCGTCGCTGGATGCGCCGGCGCAGCGTGCTGGGTTTGTAGTCAGAGAGGTCGTGCTTGCTGCGCTCTTTCAGCAGGCGCAGGATCGATCCCAGCGATTTCCCGTTGTCGGCGGCATCGTCTTCAGGCAACAGGGGCAGGTCGTTCTTTTCTTCGATGATGCGGATGATGTGCTCAGGCAGTTCGGCGGCCAGGCCGACGATGTCGACGCAACCTGCGGCGATGGCGCTCTTTGGCATGGAGTCGAACTGTGCGGACTCAGGCAACTGTGCCAGCGTCAAACCGCCCTGCGACTTGATGGCCTGCAAGCCCAATGTGCCGTCCGATCCCATGCCAGACAAAACCACGCCAATCGACTGTTCGCCCTGGTCACGTGCAAGCGATGAAAAAAACAGATCGATGGGTAGCCTCATGCCCCGGGGCTGCGCGGGTTCTGCGAGGTGCAGCAGCCCGCCTGCCACGGTGAGTTCCTTGTTGGGCGGAATGACGTAGACCGTGTCCGGCTCCAGGCGCATCGTATCGGTCGCCTCAAGCACCGGCATGGGCGTTGAGCGCTGCAGCAGCTCAACGAGCATCGCCTTCTGCGTGGGATCCAGATGCTGGACGACGACGTAAGCAAGACCGCTTGACGGTGGCACATGGGCCAGGAACTGCTCAAGCACGCTCAGGCCCCCGGCCGACGCGCCCAGCCCCACGGCACGCACGGCACTCGAGGTGCTGGCACCGATACCGTGGTTGGGGTGTTGGCTCATGCCCGATTATCGGGGTACCGTTGGAGAGCAAAGCCGTGGGGCAGGCCGGCCCGTGTGCGCGACCGAAAAGATGGACGGTCCTATCCACTTGATCGCAAAAAGCATACAAACCCACACAGTGAAGGGGCCCGCGATGACGGGCAACACGGAGACAAGCCCATTGATCGAACCCGTCGACCCGCGGAGCAATCACTTGTTGGCCTCACTGCCAGAGGCCGAGTGGCAACGTTGGCAGCCTCAGCTGGAGCGTTTTGAAATGCCTCTGGGCAAGGTGCTGTATGAGTCCGGTGCGCCTGTGCAATACGCCTACTTCCCCACCAACGCCATCGTCTCGCTGCTGTATGTGCTGGAGAATGGCTCGACGGCGGAGATTGCGGTGGTCGGCCACGAGGGCGTGGTGGGGGTCGCCATCTTCATGGGCGGTGGCTCCACGCCGAGCCGGGCGGTGGTGCAAAGTGCAGGCATGGGCTACCGGCTGCGCGCGGACGTGATCAAACTTGAATTCGAGCGCTCGGGCCCGGTGATGCACCTGATGTTGCGCTACACCCAGGCGCTGATCACGCAAATGAGCCAGACAGCGGTGTGCAATCGGCACCACTCGCTGGACCAGCAACTCTGCCGCTGGCTGCTGCTCAGCCTGGACCGCCTGCCCGGCAACGAGCTGGTGATGACGCAGGAGCTGATCTCCAACATGCTGGGCGTGCGCCGCGAGGGTGTCACCGAAGCCGCGCACAAGTTGCAGGAGATCGGTCTCATCCGCTATTCGCGGGGGCGGATCACGGTGCTGGACCGCCCGGGCCTGGAGCGCCGCACCTGCGAGTGCTACGCCGTCGTGAAGAGCGAATACGACCGCTTGCTGCCGGATCGCGTCGCTATCTGAAGCGGTGTGCGAAGGTTGATGATGGCGTTGCCAGCGGCGGGTGGGGGCGGGGCAGATCAAGCCATGGCTATTGCCTGCGCTGCCTGACCAGACCATGGATCATCAGAAGGCCGAAGCCCACGATCAACACCCACTTGAGGAGGGAGCAAGCGGCCGACGCCGAATAGAGAAACGGCACGCCCAGCCGCGGGCCTTCGATGAGCCACCCATGCAGCACATTTTCCGCTGCGTCAAAAAACGCGGCGAGTGGCAGAAGCCACGAGGCCAGACGGCGCAACGAATCACTGCCTGAACCCCATGTGCGCGTCCGTGTCACCAGGAGGTGGCCAAACGCGCCATAGGCTGCCAGCAAAAGAAAGTCGACGGGCAAGTGCCGCCGATAGCGCAGCAGGTCTTCCGCCGACCAGAGCGAAAGGATTTCGCCGAAGGCTGCAGGCGTGTGCGCGAACTGCAGCGCCACCACGCCGGGCTCCAGCGGCGAGAGATACCAGGCCAGTCCTGTGAACAGCACCAGGGCGATCAAACCGCTTGTCCAGACAGCGCGCATGGGGTGTGCTCCCTCAGTGAACCGCGACCATCGCGTCGACTTCGACCGCGCATCTGTGTGAACTGAAAAGCATTTGATGCCGGGCTCAAACCGGTGGGTAACCATGCGTGCCGTCAGGCCAGGCCGTCAGCACCTCGTACCCGTCGGGTGTCACCGCCACCATGTGCTCCCACTGGGCAGAGAGCGAGCGGTCCCTGGTCACCACCGTCCACCCATCGGGCAGTTGCCGGACCTCGCGTTTGCCCGCATTGATCATGGGCTCGATGGTGAACACCATGCCCGGCTCCAGCTTCAGCCCTTCACCGGGGCGGCCGTGGTGCAGCACCTGCAGGTCTTCGTGGTAGATCTGCCCGATGCCGTGTCCGCAGTACTCACGCACCACGCTGAAATGCGCGCGGTGAGCGACCGACTGGATGGCGTGGCCAATGTCGCCCAGCGTGGCGCCCGGCTTCACCTGCCGAATGCCCGCCACCATGGCTTCGTAAGTGGTCTCCACCAGACGCCGGGCCAGGGTGCTGGGGGTACCCACAAAGAACATGCGGCTGGTGTCACCGAACCAGCCATCCTTGATGACGGCGACATCGATGTTGACGATGTCGCCCTTTTTCAGAATCCGGTCTGCCGAGGGAATGCCATGGCACACCACCTGGTTGACGGAGGTGAGGATGGTCCTGGGATAGCCCTGGTACCCCACATTGGCCGGAATGGCGCCCTGCACGTTGACGATGTGATCGTGGCAGAGGCGGTCGAGAGCGTCTGTGCTCACACCGGGCACCACATGCGGTCCGATCATGCTCAGCACCTCTGCGGCCAGCTGGGCGGCCCGCCTCGACTTGTCGATGTCTTCGGCGGACTTGATGATGACGCTGCCGGCCATCAGTGCTTGCCAGCGGAGGACGTTCGTGGTTTGCCAGCGGGGGCTGCCGCCGCCACAGAGATGTCCAGCCCGCCCGCCAGCTCCGCCCTTATCAGCAACTGACTGATCTCCCGGTGGTTCAACTCCGGGTACAGCTCGGTCAGCATGCCGACCCGCATCCAGTGTTCAGCCTGCGCGTTGATGGACCGGCTGAGTGCACTGCCCGCTACCCGCAGGTTCTCGTGCATCAGGTCTGAAATCTTGACGATGCCCATGGAAGGCCTCCAATATGAAACATATACAGATCATATACGTTTCATATGGCTTGGAAAAAGGGCCTTCCTGCCTGCTTTCTGCCAGCGTGCCCTTGGCGCCTTCAGCGTCTTCAGATCGCCGTCTGGTTCACCCGCTTCATCAAGGCTTCCGCACTCTCCTTGCGCTCGCTGTACCGGTCGACCAGGTAGGGCGATACGTCGCGTGTGAGCCAGGTGAACTTCACCAGCTCTTCGATCACGTCGACGATGCGGTCGAAGTAGGGCGAGGGTTTCATGCGGTCGTTGTCGTCGAACTCCAGGAAAGCCTTGGCCACGGAGGACTGGTTGGGGATGGTGATCATGCGCATCCAGCGACCCAGCACGCGCATCTGGTTCACGGCGTTGAACGACTGCGATCCGCCACTCACCTGCATCACCGCCAGCGTCTTGCCCTGCGTGGGCCGCACCGCACCGGAAGACAGTGGAATCCAGTCGATCTGCGTTTTCATGATGCCGGTCATGGCGCCGTGGCGCTCGGGCGAACACCACACCATGCCTTCGGACCAGGCCGCCAGCTCGCGCAGTTCCTGCACCTTGGGGTGGTCGTCGGGCGCGTCGTCGGCCAGGGGCAGGCCGCTGGGGTTGAAGACGCGCGCTTCTGCACCCATGGCATGCAGCAGGCGCACACACTCTTCCACCACCAGCCGGCTGAAAGAGCGGGGCCGCAGCGACCCGTACAGCAGCAAGATGCGCGGTGGGTGGCTGCTGCCGGGTGCCGGGCGCAGGCGCTCTGGATCGGGCACCCGGAAATGGGCGGCCTCTGCCTGCGGCAGATCACTCAGCGGTTTTGACACGTTGTCCTTCCTCATCGATCACACGCTCACCGTCCTCCTTGGTGAAGGCCGCCTTTTGCGGTTGCGGCAGGATGTCGAGCACCACCTCGGAGGGCCGGCACATGCGGGTGCCCAGGGCGGTGACGACGATCGGCCGTTGCAGCAGGATGGGGTGTTCGCCGATGAAATCCAGCAGTTGTTCGTCGGTCCAGTGCGGCGCGTCCAGCCCCAGCTCCTTGTAGATGGTTTCCTTTTGCCGCAGCACGTCGCGCACAGTGCCACCCATGTCGCTGATCAGCTGCTTCAACTCTTCGCGCGTCGGTGGTGTTTTCAGGTATTCGATGACCACGGGCTCCACCCCGCTGTTGCGGATCAGGGCCAGGGTGTTGCGCGAGGTGCCGCACTTGGGGTTGTGGTAAATCTTGATGGTTTCCATGCGGGGTACTCCAGATTCAGGCAGCCGGGCGCCAGCGGTTCACCAGGGCCACCAGCGAGAGCATCACCGGCACTTCCACCAGCACGCCCACCACGGTGGCCAGCGCCGCGCCGCTGTTCAGGCCGAACAGCGAAATGGCCACGGCCACGGCGAGTTCAAAGAAATTGGAAGTGCCGATCAGGCAGGCAGGGCCGGCCACGTTGTGCGGCAGCTTGAGCCACTTGGCACCCCACCAGGCGATGAAAAAGATGCCGTAACTCTGCAGCACCAGCGGCACCGCAATCAGCAGGATCACCAGCGGCTGGCGAATGATGGTCCCCGCCTGAAAGCCGAACAGCAGCACCACGGTGGCGATCAGCCCGATCACCGACCAGGGCTTGAGCGCGGCCACAAATGCGGGCAACGCACCCGGCGGACGCTTGAGCAACCACTGGCGCGTGAGCATGCCGGCGATCAATGGCAGCACCACATACAGCACGGTGGCCAGCAGCAGGGTTTCCCACGGCACGGTCACATTGGTTACGCCCAGCAGAAAGGCGGCAATGGGGGCGAAGGCAAAGATCATGATGATGTCGTTGATCGACACCTGCACCAGCGTGTAATTGGCATCGCCCTTCACCAGCTGGCTCCACACGAACACCATGGCGGTGCAGGGTGCCACGCCCAGCAGGATCATGCCGGCGATGTATTCGCTGGCCGACTGCGGGTCCACCCAGGGCGCGAAGAGGTACTGAAAAAACAGCACGCCCAGTGCCGCCATGGTGAAGGGCTTGATGAGCCAGTTGACCACCAGCGTGAGCATGAGTCCCTGCGGCTTCTTGCCCACGTTGCGCACCGCGCTCCAGTCGATCTGGATCATCATCGGGTAGATCATCACCCAGATGAACACGGCCACCACCAGGTTGACTTGCGCATATTCCATGGCGGCCACGGCCTGGAAGACCGGTGGCACGAGCAAGCCCAGCCCCACGCCAGCCAATATGCCCAACGCGACCCACACCGAGAGATACCGTTCAAACAATCCCATACCCACAACCTCTGGTCAAAAACGCAAAAGGCCCGGGCGCTGCAAACGCCCGGGCTTCGATGGAGGCTTCAACAGTTCAGGATGTGACCTTGCCCATGCTGTCAAGCTCTCTCTTGAGGGCGAGCTTATCCAGCTTTTCGATGGGCAGCACCGTCAGCAAGGCAATGCGGCGGTTCATCACTGCAAAACAATCGGTGAAGGCGCGCTGGATGACCTCATCGCTTCCTTTGACGGCAGCCGGGTCTTCCACGCCCCAGTGGGCCGACATGGGCTGTCCCGGCCAGATCGGGCACACCTCGCCGGCCGCCTTGTCGCACACAGTGAGCACGAAGTCCATTCTGGGCGCGTCCGGCAAGGCAAATTCATCCCAGTTTTTGCTGCGCAGGCCGGCGGTCTTGAAGCGGTTGCGTTCGAGCAGGGCGATGGCGTAGGGGTTGACCTGGCCAGCGGGGTGGCTGCCGGCGCTGTAGGCGCGGAAACGCCCTGCGCCTTGCTGGTTGAGGATGGCCTCGGCCATGATGCTGCGCGCGGAGTTGCCGGTGCAGATGAAGAGCACGTTGTAGATCGATGAACTCATGAAAGACCTTTCAGCACGTGGTGCAGGAGGGAACAGCGGCGGGGCCGGTCGTCACTTCGCAGGGCTCTCCCTGGCAGCAGTGCGCCGTCAGAAACTGAAGCAGGTCGCTCATGGCGCCGAACTCGGCGCGGTAGATCAGGTGGCGGCCGTCGCGCTCCTGAGAAACCAGGCCCGCATGGCTGAGCTCCTTCAGGTGGAACGACAGCGCTGTGGCGGCCACGCCCAGCGAGGCGGTGAGTTCACCCGGTGTGAGGCCTTGTGGCCCTTGCGCCACCAGGGAGCGGAAGATGCGCAGGCGCGTTTCCTGAGCCAGAGCGCCGAGGGCCTTGACGGCTTGGGTTTCGTCCATTGGTAAGTTCCTTCAAACTGGGGTGGCTTGCAGTTCGCGTTTCTGCGGCAGCTTCAGGGTGGTGAGCCAGCAGACCGTCAGCATCAGGGCCGAGCCGAGCAAGGCATACAGCAGCCCGCCCCACTGGTACAACAGGCCGGAGAGCAGCGTGCCGGTGAAACGGCCCAGCGCGTTGGCCGCGTAATAGAAGCCCACGTCTTCGGCAGCCTTTTCCGAGCCGGCGTATGCCAGCACCAGGTAGGAATGCACGGAAGAGTTGATGGCGAAGGCAAAGCCGAACACGCCCAGGCCACCCACCACGATCCAGGGCAGCTGGGGCGCGTCCATGGCCACCGCCACCGCCAGCCCCATGGGCACCAGCGCCAGCAGCGCGGACCACAGCCGCGCGGCAGGCACCTCTGTGCTCAGCCCGTCTTCGCTGCGCTTCACAAACGCTGGCGCCAACGCTTGCACGGCGCCGTAGCCAATGGTCCAGGCTGCCAGGAAAGTGCCCACCATGGTGAAGGTCCAGCCCTGCGAATACAGGTACACCGGCACACCCACCACGAACCACACATCGCGCGCGCCGAACAGCACCACGCGCGCGGCGGCCAGCACGTTCACACCAGTGTTTTTGGCAAACAACTCCTTGGCCGACTTCGACGCCTTGTTCTTGCCCATCATTGTGGGGAGCGAGCTCACCACCCCCACCAGCACCAGCGCCAGCAACGCGGCCATGGCCCACAGCGCCTGCTGGAAGCCCAGCGTCTGCAGCAGCAGGCCGCCCAGGAAAAAGCCCACGCCCTTCATGGCGTTCTTGCTGCCGGTGAACCAGGCCACCCACTTGAACAGCTGGCCCGAACCCTGGTTCTTCGCCTGATCGGCGGTGACCTTGATGGCCGATTTGCTGGCGGTCTTGGTGAGGTCCTTGGCCACGCCGCAAATGCCCTGCGCCAGCACCACCCAGGCCACCGACAGGGCCGCGCTCCAGCCCGGGTCCAGGAACGACAAGATGGTGAAGCCGGTGATCTGCGTGACCAGTCCCACGGTGAGCATGCGCGTGATGCCGTAACGCGTGGCCAGCCAGCCGCCAATGAAGTTGGCTGCGATGCCGGCCGCTTCGTACAGCAGGAACAGAAAGGCCAGCGTGAAGGGCGAATAGCCCAGCTGGTAGAAGTGCAGCAGCACCAGCATGCGCAAGGCGCCGTCGGTGAGCGTGAAGCCCCAGTAGGCGGCCGTGACGATCGCGTAGTTGCGTTCTGCTGTGTTCATGAGCGGAGGCGGATCAGATGCCCGTGGCCTGCATGTGGCAGGCCAGATCGACCATGCGGCAGGCGTAACCCATTTCGTTGTCGTACCAGGCGTAGACCTTGAGCAGCGTGCCGTCGGTCACCATGGTGGACAGCGCATCCACGATGCTGGATCGCGTGTCGCGCGCGTAGTCCACGCTCACCAGCGGGCGGGTTTCGTACCCCAGAATGCCGGCCAGCGGGCCTTTGGCCGCAGCGGCGAACAGGTCGTTCACCTCGTCCACTGTGGTTTCGCGCTGCAGCTCAAACACGCAGTCGGTGAGCGAAGCATTGAGCGCTGGGACGCGCACCGCATGGCCGTTGAGCTTGCCCTTGAGTTCCGGGTAGATGAGGGCGATGGCGGTGGCGCTGCCGGTGGTGGTGGGTGCCAGGCTCATGAGCGCGCTGCGGGCGCGACGCAGGTCCTTGTGCGGCGCGTCCACCACCAGGTTGGTGTTGGTGGGGTTGTGCAGCGTGGTGATCTGGCCGTGGCGGATGCCGATGGCTTCGTGGACCACCTTCACCACCGGGGCCAGGCAGTTGGTGGTGCAAGAAGCAGCCGTGACGATGCGGTCGCGTTCCGGGTTGTACAGCGTGTGGTTCACGCCCACCACGATGTTGAGCACATCGCCCACCTTCACGGGAGCGGCCACCACCACGCGCTTGGCACCCCGGTCCAGGTGGCCCTGGATGGTCTCTGGCGTGAGGAATTTGCCAGTGCATTCCAGCACCAGGTCCACGCCCAGGTCGCCCCAGGGAATGTCGCCGGGTGCTGCGTGCGCGCTGAACGACATGCGATGCTCGTCGATGCGGATGGCATCTTCGCCCTCGGCTTCGATGTCGGCCCGCCACTTGCCCTGCACGCTGTCAAACGCCAGCAGATGCGCCGTGGCGGCGGCACCGCCCTTGAGTTCGTTGAGGTGCACCACCTCCAGCCGGTTGCCGGCCAGCGGGTCGTCGCTCTGACGCTCCGCCGCGCCCATGGCCGCGCGCAAGGCCAGCCGCCCGATGCGGCCCATGCCGTTGATGCCTACTTTCATGCGAGTGCTCCAACAAATCGATCAAAAATCAGGTTGATTCAATAATTGTTGAAGTATTGCATGGGTTTGTGACACCGCCGTGACGCGTGTCGCGTTATCCCTTGGCTGGCGCTCAGCCTTCAGCGCTGCCCGCGCTCAGTTCGTGTGGGCGCTCTGCAGGCTTTGGCCTGCGATGTCAGGCTTGCGCACCGTGCTTGCGACCTGGTGCATCAGGGCCACGTAATGGGTTAACGGCGGCGTGGGCGCGCCGGGTGTCTTGGCGCGGTCGTCGTAGCGGCGCAGGCGCAGTGCCGTGGCCGCGTGGGGGTGGTTCATGAATTCGATGGCCTGCTGCGCACTGAACACGCCACCCTGCAGTTCCAGACTGCGAATGGACGCAGGCGAGAGCTGCGCCAGGTAGCTGGCGTCGGTGCGGCAGAGGTGGCGCTTGGCGTCCACATGCAGGCGGATCGGCTCCAGCACCGCGTCGGAAAACAGCGGACGCAGAAAGGGCAGGGCGATGAACTGGTGCAGGTCGTCACGCGAATGCTGGGCCGGTTCGGCGGGCTCGGCATCTGCCCGCAGCAGGTGGCCCAGGTCGTGCAGCAGGGCGGCCACGATGGTCTCGGCCGTTTCGCCTTCGACCTCAGCGAGGTGGGCGCACTGCAAGGCGTGGTCGAGCTGGCTCACGGCTTCGTTGCCGTACTGTCTCGCGCCCTGGCGTTGCAACAGGTCGGCAATGGCATCCACAGGGTGAACGTTCATGTGAATTCAGACCGCCAATTTTCGAATGCGCGCCGAGACCAGGTCGATCAGGGTCACGCTGACCACGATGATGATCATCACCGCGCAGGTTTCGGCGTATTGGAAGCCGCGAATGATTTCCCACAGCACCACGCCGATGCCGCCGGCACCCACCATGCCCACCACCGATGCGGAACGCACGTTGGCTTCGAATCGGTAGAGCGTGTAGGAGATCCACAGCGGCATGACCTGCGGGATCACGCCGTAGACAATTTCGTGCAGGGCGCTGGCGCCGGTGGAGCGGATGCCCTCCACCGGCTGCGGGTCGATGGCTTCCACCGCTTCAGAGAACAGTTTGGCCAGGGTGCCGGCGGTGTGGATCCACAGCGCCAGCACGCCAGCGAACGGGCCCAGGCCCACCGCCACCACGAACAGCATGGCGAACACCATTTCGTTGATGGCGCGAAACGAGTCCAGCAGGCGCCGTACGGGCTGGTGCACCCACCAGGGTGCGATGTTGCTGGAGGCCAGCAGGGACAGCGGAATGGCGGTGATCACCGCCAGTGCAGTGCCCCAGAGCGCGATCTGCAGCGTGACGATCATCTCGCTGATGTAGAGGCGCCAGTCGGCGAAGTTGGGCGGGAAGAACTCGGACGCGTAGTCGGCCATGTTGCCCGAATCGCGCCAGAGATCCAGGGGGCGCATGTCGGCCCCGTTCCAGGAGGCGACAAGCAGCGCCAGCAGCGCACCCCAGGACAGGTACCAGACCAGGCCGTGCTTGGGCGCGGCGCTCTCGGCAAGCGTCTGCCATTTCGGATGGGTGAGGGTGTTCATGGGGTGCGGCGGCGGGCGGTCAGTTCAGGGCGGCGAGTTGCTGGTCAATCAGCATCAGCTGGGCCTTCTTTTCGTCTTCGCTCAGTTTGCTGTCGGCTTCGACCTTGGTGCGCTTGCTGAACAGGTCCAGCTGGCGAATCGGGGTGAGCTGATCGTTGGTGGATGCCTTGAAGCCGGAGAGCTTGGAGAGCTTCATCACCACCGCCTTTTCCTTCGGATCGGTCTTGGCGTAGTTCACGAAGAAGGACTTGATCTTGTCCTTGCTGGCCTGAGGCAGTTCCTTGTGCATGACCAGCGGGTCCAGCGGGATCAGGGGTGAGGTCCAGACGATCTTGATGTCCTTGAACTTCTCGGGCTGACGGGTCTTGATCTTGTCCAGGTTCTCGCTGTTGTTGGTGGCCACGTCCACCTGCTTGTTGGCCACGGCGAGTGCATTGGCCTCGTGGTTCGCGCTGCGCACCACCTTGAACGCGGATTTGGCGTCCACCTTGTTCTTGGCGAACACATAGAAGCCGGGGACCAGGAAGCCGCTGGTGGAGTTGGGGTCGCCGTTGCCGAAGCTCAGGTCCTTGGCGTTCTTGAGCACGTCTTCCATCGAAGCCAGGGGGCTGCTCTGGTGAACGATGAGGTGCGAGTAGTAGCCCTGCGTGCCATCGGCATTGACCATCTGCGCAAACACTTCACCGTTGGCGCGGTCCACCGCTTCCATGGCCGACTTGTTGCCCAGCCAGGCCACATGCACCTTGTTGAAGCGCATGCCTTCGATGATGCCGGCGTAGTCAGGAGCGAAGAAAGCCTTGACCTTCAGGCCGGTCTGTTTCTCCATGTCGTCCAGCAGCGGCTGCCAGTCGGCCTTGAGGTTCTGCGTGGACTCAGTGGAGATGATGCCGAAGTTGATCTCCTGGCCGTGGGCCAGCGTGAGGGTGAGGCCGGCGGCGAGCGCAGCGGCAGCGTGCTTGATCATGGACAGACTCCTGTGGTGCAAAAAAAAAGAAGAACGAGGGGAGAAGTGGGGCCGCTCAGGCGGCCTGGGGAAACGGCTGTTGCCAGCCAGCGGCAGCGTTGGGTTGATGGGTCACGCCGGTGTGCACGCTTTCGCTGCCGTTGAGGATTTCATCGGCCTGCATGCCATAGAGCTCGCGCAGCAAGGCCGGCGTGAGACGTTCGGAAGGCCCGTCAAACACCACACGGCCCTGGTGCAGCGCCACGGTGCGCGGGCAGTAGCGGCGCGCCATGTCCACTTGATGCAAAGACACCACCACCGTGCAGCCGTCTTCGCGGCAGATGCGCGCGAGGATCTCCATGACGTTGCGCGAAGACTCCGGGTCCAGCGAGGCAATGGGTTCATCGGCCAGTACCACACGGGCGCCCTGCACCAGGGTGCGCGCAATGGCGGCACGCTGCTGCTGGCCACCGGAAAGCGTGGAGGCCCGCTGTGCGTGGCATTCAGCAATGCCCACCCGGTCCAGCGCTTCCAGCGCCAGTGCACGTTCGCGCACGGTGAACACGCGAGTGACAGAGCGCCACCACGGCATCTGATGCAGCCGACCCACCAGCACATTGACCAGCACAGGCAGCCGGTCCACCAGGTTGAACTGCTGGAAGACGAAGCCGATGCGCGCACGCGTCTTGCGAACATTGCGCTGGATCTGCCCACCGCGCTGCACACATTCCCCATACACCTCGATGCAGGACTCGCTGCCGGCATCGGCCGGCATGAGACCGGCGATGTGGCGCAGCAGCGTGGACTTGCCGGAGCCGGATGCGCCGATGAGGGCGACCATTTCGCCCTGTTCGATTTCCAGGTCGATGTCGCGCAGGGCGTGCTTGCCGTTGCCGAAGTGCTTGTTCAGTTTTTCGATGTGCAGGCTCATGGTCGCGACTCCTTGTAGATGTCTATACAAGCAGTGTCTTTTGGGTTGGTGACAGTTTGTTGACGGGTTGAGGAAGTTTTCTGGACATGAGGGTTTTTTGTTCGCTCGCCTCTGTGAGGAGAGGTTGGGGTGAGAGGCCTATGTGCGCCGGTTTTCGTTTGCTTCGGAGGCTTGGTTTGGCCGGGTCTCGGCCCGGCGGCCGACCTACCTTTCTTTGCTTCGCCAAAGAAACGTAGGCCAAAGAAAGGCGAGCCGAAGTCCGGGGCCC
>PHCQ01000052.1 GCA_002840835.1 Betaproteobacteria bacterium HGW-Betaproteobacteria-16
CAGCACCTGCACCTGCACCAGCACCTGCACCAGCACCTGCACCAGCACCTGCACCTGCACCTGCACCTGCACCAGCACCTGCACCAGCACCAGCTCCTGCTCCTGCTCCTGCTCCTGCCGGTGCCCCTACCGCGGTCCTGCAGGCGACGCGTTTGACCGGCGTTGCTCCGCTTGCCGTCATGTTCGACGCCACGGCATCGTCAGTGGGCACAAGTGGCACCTACGCCTTCCACGATCTCACCTACGAATTCAACTTCGGCAACCCCAATGGTCAAACCTGGAGCCACTCCGGCGAGTTGAAGAACACGCAGACTGGCGGTCCGCTCGCGGCACACGTGTTCGAACAGGCTGGCACCTATTCGGTCCGTGTCCGGGTGCGGGCGCCCAATGGCCAATACACCGACGCCACCGTGTCCGTGACAGTTCAGGATCCTTCCGCCTACTATTCGGGCACACGGACAGTGTGTGTGTCGACTTCGGCCAACTACACAGGTTGCCCAACGGGTGCAACGCGGCAGACCACACTGCCGGACAGCCTGGATGGCAAGCGAGTCCTTCTGCGAAGGGGTGAGAGTTTCGCCACGATCAACGTGCGTCACCAGGACGATGTCGTGCAAGTCGGCGCCTACGGAACCGGTGCAAAGCCACGGGTGCCATCGGTACAGATTGGCCCGGGCCGCGCGGCGACCGCAGACTTTCCAGATGACATCACCGTGATGGATCTGGATATCGCCAACGGCATCGAACAGACCGCCTCGGCGTCCAAGCTGCTCTTCCTGCGCAACGACCTTGACGACGCAGGCACAAGGGTCAACAACAGCATCGTCATCGGCAGTGCCATGGGGTACTGGGCGACCACTTCCGATACCTATCGCACGGTTCCATTGAGTGCGTTCTACAACCCGCACGAAATCTTTGTTGTCGAAAACCGCGTGATTGGCAGTACCGAGAACGATGACGTACCGCTGGCCAACCTGCACGGAAGCGGCGCTCGCATTGCCTTGCTGGGCAACGAACTTGGGCGCTCCAGCCAACACACGGTTCGGCTGTACAGCGCGTACAAGACGGTTATCGCTCACAACGCGATCAGGGGAATTTCTTCAGACGGTGTTCGTCATGCGCTCAAAATTCACTCGGGTGGGTTTGGGGAATACAACAACAATTTCTCCATCTCAGGCGGAACCTGGGCATCCAGGCAGATCGTGATAACGAACAACCTGGTAGGCGATCCCGCCGACAACAACAACTGGACAGTGGCCATCCGCCCGCAAAACAGTCAGGAAAACAGCGGCGAGGGCATTGAGGACGTCATCGTTGAGAGCAACCGCCTTGCCCGCGGCCCACGGACCAACGTGGATATCCTGGTCGTCGGTCGACGCATCACCACCCGCGGCAACGCCCGGACCGTTGATGGCGCGAACCTGACCGTCAGCACGGAACAGTCCGCCAGCTATCCATCGTTGCCACAGTCCTGGAGAGGCCCGTACTTCGTCAGGGACTGACGCGAAATGAGAGGGAGGTGTTCGCTGCCTGACTTGCTGCAGTGACTCACCCCCTCGGTTGCGCAAGGACTTTCCAGGAGCCTGCGCGGCAGAAAGCATCGAAACGAAACGCACGCGAATCGAGGCTTGTGCGGTGCAACCCAGAAGTCCAGGATGTCATCACTGGGCTCAGGAGGTGGTACCAGGGGTCACAGGTTTGCCATGCGTTTCAGGTGATGCTCCTTCTGCTGCGCAGGCTCCTGGTTTTTGTTTGGCAGGTTCGCCTGACGAAGCGCTACCTTCCCTGAAAACCCGATGACGTGCGCGATGAAAGATCAGAACCCATAGAGCTGCCACTGATCTCGATACTGTCGGCGACCCGAGCCGGGCTTATGCAATCGCCTCAACTCAAAGCCAGCAGACTCCCGCGTGCCGCCGCCTTCACAGCGGCCGTGAGCCGCTGGGCCGAGGGAGGCTCGTGCGCCCAGTGCTGCCAATACAGCACTACGTCCACTGTGGCATCGGGCAGCAGTTCTTCAAGGCCCGGCCGGTTCAGCAGGTGCTGTTCGGGCACCATGCCCCAACCCAGCCCCAGCTCGATCGCGGTCTCAAAGGCCTCCACGGCGGGAGCGAAATGCCGGGGGTAGTTGGGCTGATGCAAGCCGAAGTGTTGCTTCAGGAAATCATCCTGTAGTGCGTCTTTCCGATTAAAGATGACGGCGGGTTGCGAGAGCAGTTTGTGCGGCGACACCGCGCCGCCGGGCGTTCGACAGCGCTGCACCAGCTCGGGCGCTGCCACGCAGCGGTAACGCATCACGCCCAATGGTTCGGCCACGCAACCGCGCATGGCGGCGGCCAGCGTCGTCACGCAGCCCATTACGTCGCCGCTCTTGAGGGCGTCGTGGGTGTGGTCCTGGTCGTCGATGACGATTTCCAGCAGCAAGCGGTGGCGTTGCAGCATGGCCGCCACGCCGGGCAGGAACCAGCTCGCCACGGAATCGGCATTGATGGCCACCGACAGGCTCTGCCAGCGCGGCCCGCGACCGCCAGACGCCGCTGCCCCGCCCTGCAGGTCGGCCAGCAGATCCGACTCCATCAGGCGCACCTGCTTCACATGTCCCAACAGCGCCTGACCGGCGGGCGTGGCGCGAACCTGTTTGCCGCGCACCAGAAGACGCTGCCCCAGCGTGTCTTCCAGGGACTTGATGCGCAAGGACACGGCAGCGAGCGTGAGCGACAAAGCCTTGGCGGCAGGACCGAAGCCACCGTGTTCGACCACAGCGGCCAGGGCTTCCAGTTGACGGGCGTCGAGCATGAGAGAGCGGGATGGGGCTACACGGTGTGCTTCCATTAAATATAACTTGAGTGAAGCTACTTTTAATTGATTTTGTTTAATTATTTGCCGGCAGCGCGCACACTCCCATTCCATCGACGCCCGGACCCTACTGGGCGCTGCACCGTGAGAAACACCATGTCTGCCTTCGCCCTCCCTGCCCTGACCTTGCCCTCCCTGTTTTCCCCCGCCTTCACCGCCGGCATGGTGCTCAGCATTTCATTGATCATGGCCATCGGACCCCAGAACGCGCATGTGCTGCGCATGGGTCTGCAACGCCAGCACCTGTGGCTCACGGTGGCAGTGTGTGTCGTGGCCGACATCGTGCTCATCGGCCTGGGTGTGCTGGGCCTGGCCCAGCTCGGCGGTCTGTCGGACAAGTTGCATGGCGCGCTGGTGGGTGCGGGCATGTTGTTCCTCACGGTGTACGGCTGGCAGGCGTTCCAACGCTTTCTGCGCCCCAAGGCCCTGTCCACCCCGACCGACGAGACGCCGCCAGTCCCTGCCCAGCCCGTGACACGCCGCCACGCCTTGCTCTCGGCACTCGCTTTTTCCTGGCTGAACCCCCACGCCTGGCTCGACACCGCCGTGTTGATCGGCACCGCCTCGCTCGCCTATGGGCAAGGCAGCACGGTGTTCGGCATGGGGGCCGCCGCCGGCTCGGTGGTGTGGTTCCTGGCGCTCGGCGCGGCCGCCTTCTGGCTGGGTCGCCGGCTGAATTCGCTGCGCGTGTGGCGTGCGCTGGACGGCATGGTCGCGCTCATGATGTGGGGCACCGCCATCGCGCTGCTGGTCAGCCTGTTCTGAAGTGAATCACTCCCCGGCACGCACGCTTCGCTTCCATTGCACAACTGGCAGAAACAGAGAAAACTGGCGTCTGCCTTCATCCCAAAGCCATGACAACCCTGCGCACCCCTGACGCCCCCGTCACCGTCTTCGGACCGGACTTCCCCTTCGCCTTCGACGACTGGATCGCCCACCCCAAAGGGCTGGGCGAACTGCCTGCCGACGTGCTGGGCAGCGAAGTGGCGATCGTCGGTGCCGGCATGGCTGGCCTGGTGGCCGCGTACGAACTCATGAAGCTGGGGCTGCGCCCCGTGGTTTACGAAGCTTCCAAGATGGGCGGGCGTCTGCGTTCACAGGCCTTCGAAGGCGGTCGCGGCGCGGTCGCCGAGCTGGGCGGCATGCGCTTCCCGGCTTCCGGAACGGCGTTCTTCCATTACGTGAATCGACTTGGCCTGCAGACCCGTCCTTTTCCCAACCCGCTCACGCCCGCCGCCGGCTGCACCGTGATCGATCTGGAAGGCCAGACCCACTGGGCGCGTCACCTGGACGACCTGCCGCCGCTGTTTCGCGAAGTGGCTGACGCCTGGGCACAGGCGCTGGAGCAGGGCGCGGGCTTCAGCGGTTTGCAGCAGGCCTTGCGCGAGCGCGATGTGCCTCGCCTCAAGGCGTTGTGGGACCGACTGGTCCCGCTGTGGGACGACCGCACGTTCTACGACTTTGTGGCGCAGTCGGACGCCTTCGCGGCGCTCTCGTTCCGGCACCGTGAGGTGTTTGGCCAGGTCGGCTTCGGCACCGGTGGCTGGGACTCGGACTTTCCCAACTCCATGCTGGAGATCCTGCGTGTGGTGCTGACCGCCTGCGACGACGACCAGCACCTGATCGTGGGCGGCGTGCAGCAGGTACCGCTGGGCCTCTGGCAACACGCCCCCGCAGCACATGAACTGCGGCACTGGCCCGCCGGCACCACCCTGGCCTGGCTGAACGCAGGTGCACCTCGCGCTGGCGTGAAGGCGATCGCCCGGGCCCCCGATGGCCGGCTGGCTGTCACCGATACCTGGGGCAACACCCGCACTTACGCCGCCGTGCTCACCACCTGCCAGAGCTGGCTGCTGACCACGCAGATCGCTGTGGAAGAGTCGCTGTTCTCGCACAAGCACTGGATGGCGCTGGACCGCACGCGCTACATGCAGTCGAGCAAGACCTTCGTGATGGTGGACCGGCCGTTCTGGAACGACCTGAAGGCCAACGACTGGCCGCAGATGGGTATGACACTGACCGACCGCCTCACGCGCGGCACCTACCTGTTCGACAACGGCCCCGACCAGCCCGGCGTGATCTGCCTGAGCTACGCCTGGATGGGCGACGCGTTGAAGATGCTGCCCTACGACACCGAAAAGCGGGTGCAGCTCGCACTGGCTTCGTTGCGCAAAATTTACCCGGAAGTGGACATTGCCAGCCACATCATTGGCGACCCGATCAGCATCTCGTGGGAGGCCGATCCGCATTTTCTGGGGGCATTCAAAGGTGCGCTGCCCGGCCACTACCGCTACAACCACCGCATGTACAGCCACTTCATGCAAGACGGCTTCCCCGCCGCCGAACGGGGCATCTTCATTGCGGGCGATGATGTGTCGTTCACACCGGCCTGGGTCGAAGGCGCGGTGCAGACCTCGCTGAATGCGGTCTGGGGCATCGTGCACCACCTGGGTGGACGCACCCACGCAGACAACCCCGGCCCGGGCGACGTGTTCAACGACATTGGCCCGGTGGCCCTGCCAGACTGACGCCGATGGAAACTCGTGCTGACACGCTGACCCTGGCGCTCTGGCAATGCGCTTATGCGGCCGACACCTCAGACGCTTTGCTGCGACTGGATTCGACAGCGGCGCAGGCGCGCACCCATGGCGCCGACTTGCTGATCTGCCCCGAGATGTCGCTCACCGGTTATGCCGTTGGCGCGGAGCGTGTCGCGAATCTGGCGGAGTCTCCTGACGGCCCGCTGGCTCGGGCGGTGGGCCAGATCGCCCAGCGCCACGGCCTGGCCATCGTGTATGGCTACGCCGAACGCAACGGTACCCTTCCTCCCTTCAATGCCGTGCAGGTGATGGGGCCGGATGCCCGCCCCCTGGCGCACTACCGCAAGACGCACCTTTTCGGTGACACCGACCGCGCCCAGTTCACCCAGGGCGACCGGCCACCAGCCGTGTTCACCTGGCGCAGCTGGCGCCTGGGCCTGCTGATCTGCTACGACGTGGAATTTCCCGAAACCATGCGCCTGCTGGCCCTGCAGGGCGCCGATGCCGCACTGGTGCCCACCGCCAACATGCTCGCCTTCGATGAGGTGCCGCAACTGCTGGTGCCAGCAAGGGCCTGCGAAAACCAGATGCATGTGGCCTATGCCAACGCTTGTGGCGAAGAACCGGGTCTGGTCTATGGCGGGCTGAGCACGCTCGTATCACCCCGGGGCCAGGTGCTGGTGCAGGCCGGGCGCGATGCCGGCCTGCTGTACGGCAAGTTGCGTCGCCCGGTCCGGGACGAACCCGGCGCGGCGTCGCAGCTGCAGCACCGCCGAGTTGACCTGTACGGTGGCCTGTTGTCTGGATCGGCTGGCGACTAGAACACCACGGCGTCAGGCGCATGGGCGCGAATGAAGTCCAGCACTTTAGGGGTCTGGATGTTGGTGAACAGCGACACATCGCCCACACCACAGTCGCCACTGGTGCCCGAAGACGTGATGCCCACCACGCCCTGTGTGCCCGCCACAGCGCGGTACATGGGGCCGCCGGAGTCGCCTGGGCAGGTGTTGGCGCCTTTGCCGTCGTAGGTATAGCCCACGTGCAGGGCATTGACGATGGTCACCTTGGCGAAGCCTGCGGCCAGCTCGTTGTCCGGCCCGCCCCAACCCGCGATGAACACGCTCTGGCCCGCTGAAGAGGGGTTGCTCACCAGCAAGGGCATGGGTGGCGCGGGCAGCGGGCTGGTCAGCGTGATCACGGCCGCGTCGTTCAGGAAGCCGGCCGAGGTGCGCTGGTATTCAGGGTGCACCGCCCAGCTCTTTGCACGCAGCGCACGGGCGGTGCCATCGGCCTGCCAGACCGGCGTGGTGACGCGCGTCACCTCAGGCGGCAGGCAGTGCGCAGCGGTGAGGATGCGGGTGGGGCTGATCAAGGTGCCCGAGCAGTACAGACCGGAGCCGTCGCTGCGGGTGGCAATGAACACCACCACCGGCGTCTGGCCCGGCAGGGCGCATTCTGTTCCGCCCCGGATCTTGGGCACCACACCAATGCTGGCGCACTGCTCCACGGGCGTGGGGTCGGCCACCGCGTCGCCGCCCCCGCCACCGCAAGCTGTGAGCACCAGGGCCGCCAGCACACCAGAACCCTTTGCAAACCAACCCATGACACTCCCTTTCGTGGATGTATACAGCTCAGAACGGTGGCACGCGCCACCAGCAGCGGATGGTAGTCGAAAGCCCGGGCACCCTGTGTTTAACCGACGGGCCCCGACCAGAAATCGGCCTGTCCATAGTGGTGCTTGAGGAAGTCGATCCACAGTCGCACACGCAGCGCCAGGTGTTTGCGCTGCGGGAACAGGGCGTAGATGCCGTTGGGCGGCGCGGCGAAAGCGTCCAGCACACTGACCAGGCGTCCGGCTGCAATGTCGGCCTCGACCTCCCACATGCTCCGCCACGCGATGCCGTAACCCGCCAGACACCATTCGTGCAGCACCTGCCCATCGGAACAGTCCAGCGGCCCGCCAGGGCGCAGGTGCACGAGCTCGCTTTCGTCGCTGCCACCGTCAACAGGCATGGCAAACGCCCATCCGCGCGTCTGCGAAGCGTCGCTGGACAAGGTCAGGCAGTCGAAGCGCGCCAGGTCGGCCGGCGTCTGGGGCGTGCCGTGGTGCTGCAGGTAGCGGGGCGCGGCCACGCACAGACGGCGGTTGTCGGCCAGGCGCACGCTCACCAGCGAAGAATCTGGCAGGTCGCCCACCCGCACCGCGCAATCGTAGGCCTCGCCAGCCACATCGACCACACGGTCGCTCAGGTTGAGCGAGATCGTGACCTCCGGGTGCAGTTCGCGAAACCGCGGCACCAGCGGTGCCACATGCCGACGGCCAAACCCGGCGGGTGCGGTCAGCCTCAGGTGTCCGCTGGCCTTGACGCCCCCGGCGCTGACGCTGGCTTCAGCATTGGCAAGGTCCACCAGCAGCCGCTGGCAATCTTCAAGGAAGGCACTGCCTTCGTGGGTGAGCGTGATGCGTCGCGTGGTGCGCACCATGAGCTTCACGCCTAGCCGGGCTTCCAGGGCGTCCAGCCTGCGCCCGATGATGGCCGGCGCCACACCTTCAGCCCGTGCCGCAGCGCTGAGACTGCCACGCATGGCGACCGCGGCAAAGGTTTCGAGCTGCTTGAGTTTGTCCACTGGCGCAGATTACTTCATGAAAAATGACAAATCAATCCAAAAACTTCAATCATTTTTGTGTTTTTTGTTGCCATTCTTGAGGGTGCGCATGGCAAGCCTGATCCTGTTCGCCCCACCAAATTGATCGCTCGAACAGATTACCCGTTAAAAAGTCACAGATCAATCACTTCTTAAGCCATAAATCGAGCTGCAAGTTCGGAATACAGTACGTGCATGAGCCTACCCCGCGCTGTCCTGTTTGACGCCTATGGCACCTTGTTCGACGTGTACAGCGTCGGACTGCTCGCCGAGCAGCTGTTTCCGGCGCACGGCGCGCGACTGGCTGTGGTGTGGCGCGACAAGCAGATTGAATACACCCGGCTCGTGACCACCAGCAACCACGGCGCGCACTACCAGCCGTTCTGGTCCATCACGCGGCAAGCGCTCACTTTCGCCATCAAGCTGGTGGCCCCGGCTGCCCGGCAGGACTGGGCGCCGTTCGAGCCGCTGGCGGTGCAGCTGATGAACCAGTACCGCCACCTCTCGGCTTTCCCCGAGAACCACGAGGTGCTCAAAGCCTTGCGCGCGCGCGGGGTGGTCACCGGCATTCTGAGCAACGGCGAGCCCGAGATGCTGGGCATTGCGGTGCGCAGCGCCGGGCTCGAAGGCCTGCTGGACCACGTCATCAGCGTGGACCCGATCCGCAAATACAAAACCCACCCAGACGCCTACGCGCTGGGCGAAGCCGCCACCGGCCTGCCGCGCTCACAGATTGCATTCGTGAGCAGCAACGCCTGGGACGCCCTGGGCGCCACCTGGTTCGGCTACCGCACCCTCTGGGTCAACCGCCAGAACCTGCCGTTCGAAGAACTGGGCACCCAGCCAACCCTCACTGGTAGCAATCTGCGAGAAGTCATGCGCTTCTTTGATTGAGCCTCTCTCTTTCCACTTTTCCTTTTCCTATCCGTTCGGGCTGAGCCTGTCGAAGCCCTCACCAGAAAGCCCCCGATGACAACACGCACCACGATCCACGGCCTGCAGGTCGCCACCGAACTCTTTGATTTCATCAATCAGCAAGTGCTGCCGGGCACCGGCGTGAGCGAAGCCACTTTCTGGAAAGGCTTCGACGGCATCGTGGCCGACCTGGCCCCCAAGAACGCTGCCCTGCTGGGCGAGCGCGACCGCCTGCAGGCCGAACTGGACACCTGGCACAGCGCCAACCCCGGCCCCATCCGCGACATGGTGGCCTACCGCAAGTTCCTGGAGACCATTGGCTACCTGGTGCCCGAGCCCAAGAAGGTGAAGGCCACCACGAAGAACGTGGACGACGAACTCGCCACCCAGGCCGGCCCGCAGCTGGTGGTGCCGATCCTGAACGCGCGCTACGCGCTCAACGCCGCCAATGCGCGCTGGGGCAGTCTGTACGACGCGCTTTACGGCACCGACGTGATCAGCGAAGACAAGGGCTGCGGCAAAGTGGCCAAGGGCAAAAAAGGCGGCTACAACCCCAAGCGCGGCGCCAAGGTCATTGAATACGCGCGCCACGTGCTGGACCGCTGCGCCCCGCTGAAGAAGGGCTCGCACGTGGGCTCCACCAGCTACAAGGTCAACAAGGACGGCGAACTGGTGGTGGGCCTGGCCGAGGGCGGCACCAGCAAACTGGCCGACAAGGCGCAGTTCATCGGCTTCCAGGGCGACGCCAAAAAACCCAGCGCCATTCTGCTCAAGCACAACGGCCTGCACCTGGACATCCAGATCAACCGCAGCACCCCCATCGGCGCCAGCGACGCCGCCGGCGTGAGCGACCTGGTGGTGGAAGCCGCCCTGTCCACCATCCTGGATCTGGAAGACTCCGTGGCCGCGGTGGACGCAGAAGACAAGGTGCTGGCCTACCGCAACTGGCTGGGCATTCTGCAGGGCACGCTGGTCGAATCCTTCGAAAAAGGCGGCCAGACCTTGACGCGCGGCCTCAACGCCGACCGCGTCTACACCTCACCCACGGGCAAGACCGTGCGCCTGCACGGCCGCTCACTCATGTTCCTGCGCAACGTCGGCCACCTGATGACCAACCCGGCCATCCTCTGGGGCGCGGACGGCAAAGAGATTCCGGAAGGCATCATGGATGCCATGGTCACCACGGCCATTGCCATGCACGACCTCAAGCGCACGAAGAAGGACGCCATTCGCAACTCGCGCAAGGGCTCGGTCTACATCGTCAAGCCCAAGATGCACGGCCCGCGCGAAGTGGCGTTTGCCGCCGAACTGTTCGGCCGCGTGGAGAAGGTGCTGGGCCTGCCCGAGAGCACGGTCAAGCTCGGCATCATGGACGAAGAGCGCCGCACCTCGGTCAACCTGAAAGCCTGCATTGAAGCCGCCGCCAGCCGCGTGGCCTTCATCAACACTGGCTTCCTGGACCGCACCGGCGACGAGATGCACACCGCCATGCTGGCCGGACCCATGGTGCGCAAGGGCGACATGAAAGCCAGCGCCTGGATCCAGGCCTACGAGAAGAACAACGTGATCGTGGGCCTGAACTGCGGTCTGCGCGGCAAGGCCCAGATCGGCAAGGGCATGTGGGCCATGCCTGACCTGATGAAGGCCATGCTGGAACAGAAGATCGCCCACCCCAAGGCCGGCGCCAACACCGCCTGGGTGCCCAGCCCCACCGGCGCCACGCTGCACGCCCTGCACTACCACCAGGTGCTGGTGTCCGACGTGCAGAAGGAATTGGAAAAGATCGACGCCACCGCCGAGCGCGACAACCTGCTCACCGGCTTGCTGACCGTGCCCGTGAGCAGCAACCCGAACTGGAGCGACGCCGAGAAGCAGCAGGAAGTGGACAACAACGTGCAAGGCATCCTGGGCTACGTGGTGCGCTGGGTCGACCAGGGCGTGGGCTGCTCCAAAGTGCCCGACATCCACAACGTGGGCCTGATGGAAGACCGCGCCACGCTGCGTATCAGCAGCCAGCACATCGCCAACTGGCTGCACCACGCTATCGTGAGCGAAGCGCAGGTGAAGGCGAGCTTCGAGCGCATGGCTGCGGTGGTGGATGGCCAGAACGCTGGCGACCCGCTATACCAGAAGATGGCCGGCAACTTCAGCACCAGCAAGGCCTACCAGGCCGCGCTGGATCTGGTGTTCAAGGGCAAGGAGCAGCCCAGTGGTTACACCGAGCCATTGCTGCATGCGTGGCGGTTGAAGGTGAAGGCGGGCTAACTCCCGTCTTTGCTCCCTCTCCGTCGAGCCCTTCGCAATAACGGCGCCTTCTGGCGCCGTTATTTCTTGGCTT
The DNA here is from genome assembly GCA_002840835.1 of Betaproteobacteria bacterium HGW-Betaproteobacteria-16. Taxonomy (GTDB): domain Bacteria; phylum Pseudomonadota; class Gammaproteobacteria; order Burkholderiales; family Burkholderiaceae_C; genus Hydrogenophaga. The sequence continues at coordinate 11,296 of PHCQ01000052.1, forward strand.
CACCGATAGCAGAAGCATGAGCACCGCCTCTCGCGGTCATGCATGTCAGGCAGTTCAATTCAGAAACCGCGCGGCGAAATCTGCGGGAGGCAGGATGCAGGTCTCCGCGCGGCCAAAGAGCCGGTAGCGGTTTCTGGCGGCGAGTCGGTAGGCCGCGTCTCTGAGCACGGAAGGTACGAGCCAGACCACCCAGGCCAGGCGCCAGGGCCAGCCCAGTTGGTGCAGCACCTGGAAAATGGCGGCGGAGTAGCGCCAGGACCTATCCCCCTGGATCACCAGCAAGGTGTCCAGGCCATCTGCCTTCAACCTGGCCTGATCAAGCAGGCGCCTGCCGTTCACACCTTGGATGGAAGCAAACCGGATCTCACCACGCCCGTCGTGCCGCAACAGAAACTGGACCCAGCCGTTGCAGAGCAGGCATTCGGCATCGAACACGACGATCATGGCCGGACCTCCGGCTCGAGAACCAGGTGCCCCTGGTAACTGGCCACCACGCCGATCCAGGGCACCGTCGCCGATACCCTGAAGTGGATCTGGTCGTGATCGCCATGCTCCTGCGCAACGATGGTTGGCAACAACCAGCGGGGGCACGGCACCCCTAAAAAATGCAGCCGCTCAAGTTCCATCACCAGCCCGGCATCGGTGGCGCGCAACCTGAACCGCAGCCTGGACGCCCCCAGTTGCTCTTCCACCCGTTCCCCCTCCCTGACCAGCCGGGACATCATGGTCTTGGCGGGGAAATGGCGAACCCAGATTTCGGCATCGGGCTGGGCATCCAGTTCAAACCGAATGCGCCCGCGCACGTTCTTCTGGGGCGCACCCAGACAGTGAGCCAGCAGCCGAGCCAGAAAACTCGAAGGTGCGCGGGTCTCCACCCAGCCTTCCAGTGACCGCTGGCCAGAGAGCCTGTGGAACCGCTGCACGGCAGCGGGCAGGCGCGCAAAGCTCGCCCCCATCACCTGTTCATACAAGGAGAGCTGGCTCACACTTTGGGTCCCGTCATCTGAATTTGCAGTCCATCGCACTCGCGAACGAAGTCTTCCAGTGACAGCATGCCCACGCAAGGCCTCGCCCCCACCAGCGAGCCGTCGACGTTCTTGAGCTTTCGCACCAGTGCGGCGGCGGCGAGGGTCGGCACATACGGCCCGTCGCCGTGGGTGGCCACCAGATGCCATGATCGGCTGCCCAGGTCGCCGCCGGTGGTGATGCCTTTGACCGTGACGTGCATGCCACCTGCGTCGGTGCCCAGCGTTTTGAACATATCGGCGGCGCGCTTCAGCAGCGGTGCGTAGACCGCCCAGTCAGAGACCAGACCCAGACGGGTCATCAGGGCCATGGCGTTCATGCCCCGATGCAGCGTGCGCAGTTCCAGACCGGCACCAAACCGCACCTGAGGCTTGCCCGGGTACCGCCGAGGCAACAACGCAAGGTCCGGCACATCGCACGGCGAAATCAGGCGCTCACCGACCGGCGCAGGGTAGGCGTGGCGGTAGCTGCCGACCCAGCCGTAGGTGTCGTCTGTGCCGGGCAATGGCTTTCCACAATAGCTCAGGATGGCCTGCACGGTGGACAGGCCGCGTTCGGTGCGATTGCCCGGGCTGATGCCGATATCAATGGTCTGGATTTCCCTGAAGCCTTGGGCCAGGTGGTCGACCGCCGCGCTGGAGAGCGCGGGCACCGAACTGGCCCCGCTGATGACGCACAGACCGGCAGCCTGGGCAGCGGTGTTCAGCACAACGATTTCTTCCACAAAACGGCGACCGTCCGCGAGATCGACATAGTGCGACCCACAAGCCAGGCAGGCCTCCGCCACGCGGTAGTCCTGGGCCTGGAACGGCCCTGAGGTGTGGATGGTGAGCGCGGGGGCGAGAGCGGCCAGTTCGCGCTTGAATGTGGGCGATGAAATGTCGAGTGCGATGGCGCTCAGCACGGATTGCGCCGCTGGGCGCAGCCTCTCGACCAGCGCACTTGCCTTTTCAGCGGACCTCCCAGCGACGACGACATGCAGCCCCTGCTGGTTGGCCAGGCGCTCCACCAGGCGACTGCCAAAGAAGCCGTACCCACCAATGACCAGAACTGGAAAAGATTGCATGCCCGCAGTCTAGCCATCGGCACATGAGCCCTACGGACCTCGGACCATCACGCGCAGTACTCGTTCAACACCTTGCGTGGCGTCACACCAACGCCCGCGCTAGCTGCCGCGCCCGCTGAGTCTGCCCGCCAAAGCCCCAGTCTGTGGCAGGCAGTTCGCGCACCGCCACATAGCTGGCCACCTCAAAGCCCCCGTCTGGCGCCAGCTGGCGTTGCAGTTCAAGGAACGCGGATTCGATGAAGCGTGCTTTTTCTGCTTCGGTGTTGGTGCCGGCGGTGATGGCGATGTCCAGTTGGGCGGTGGCGCCCTGCACCGGTCCGCCGCCCACCCACCAGCGCGCCCGCGGCAGGTCGTCGATGATCACGGCGGTGACTTCCGGGCGTTTGCCCAGAATGTCGGCCGTGAGGGTGGTGAGCGCAGCGGCCAGGGCCTTGTAGCGCTCGGGGTTTTGCAGCGGGGCAATCTTGAGGTTGAGGGTGGGCATGGTCAGGCGCTCAGTGCTTGGGAATGAAAAATGGGACGCCCTGCGCGCCGCGCACGCTGCAACAGCAGGCTCGGCCACCCGAGGAAAACGGTCTGGACAGCCAGGCGGCGCTGGCTTTCGGCCTGGCGCCTGATGTCGTCCAGCAAACGTGCATAAACCTCGGGTGAAAGGGTGCGGTGAAGGTGTTCGGTGTGCATGGTCAACTCCTTTGAAGGGGTGAATGGACTTTAGGCAAGACCCCCCTGCACGGAAACGGCACCAGCTTCAAAACGGTTTTGCATTCAGTGCAACGAGGAGGCTGGCGGCCGACTGTGTCGGTGGCCTACCATCACCGCCATGGACAACCTCGCCTTCGACGACCTGAAGCTCTTTGTTCGCGTGGCCGCGCAGGGCAGCCTGTCTGCTGTGGCGCGCGAGCGAGACGTGCCGGTGAGCCAGGTGTCGCGCGCCCTGGCCCGCATTGAGAAAACCTGCGGTGCTCGCTTGGTGCACCGCTCCACCCACGGGCTGTCGCTCAGTGCCGAAGGCGAAACCTTTCTGGCCTACTGCCACCGCATCACCGGTGTGCTCGACGAGTTGCAGGGCGAATTCGCGCATCAGGCGGGCGAGGCCAGTGGCATGGTGCGGGTCGCGGCCAGTTCCCTGATCGCGCAATACCTTTTGCTGCCCAGTCTGGGCGCACTCAACCAGCGCCACCCGAATCTGCGCGTGGACATCCAGGTGAGCGACCAGCTCGCGGACATGGCGCGTGAAGGGATCGACATCGCCATCCGCACCGGCACCGCCCTGCCTGAAACCCAGGTGGCCCGCGCCCTCGGCCATCTGGACCGCGCGCTCTATGCCGCCCCGGCCTACGCCAGCCAAGCGGGATTGCCACAGCATCCCGATGAACTGAGACAGCACCGGCTCATCATCAATACCGCTGCGCCCCACCTCAACCAGTGGCCGTTTGTGGTGGGTGATCAGACGGTGCTGCTGCCGGCAGAAGGCTACTGGCGCATCAACGACACCGGCCAGGCCGCCAACATGGTGCTTCAAGGCCTGGGCATCGGCCGACTGTCCACGCTGGCGGCGGAACCACTCGTGCGGCAAGGGTTGTTGCTGCCCGTACTGCCTGCCTATGTGGAGCACAAGCCGGTGCCGCTCTACGCCATCACCGCCAGCGCACGCCAGCGCCTGCCCAAGGTCCGGGCCTGCATCGAGTTCTGGGTCGAATGGATCGCCCGGCAACAGAACCCCGATGTCACGGCCGTTTGAACGCCCTTCTCCCATGCTGCACTACCTGATCTTTGATGCCAGCGACGACGGCGAAGGCATCGGCACCTGGGACGCCATGGCCGGCGTGCGGGCCGAGCATTTGCCGGCCGTGATGAAAGAAGTGGAGGCCGTGATGGCCTGGGCCGAAGCACACAGCCCTGGCCCGCGCGGCCCGCTGGACGAAGGTGGCGCCTGGGACGCCGACCAGCAGGTGCAGACCGATGGCGAATGGACCACGGTGACGCTGACGATCACTGGTCCCTGGGAGTGGGGCGAGCGTCTGGTACAGAGCCTGTGTGGCCCAGTTTGACGACTGCAGCCTGAGAGGCCGTGAGCTTGGCAGACTCAGCGGCTTTGCGAACGCACGGCAGCCGCCGGTGCGCTGGCGGCGTCGGCTGCCGCCTGTGCCCGCTGCAGCCGCTCGCGCACGTCTGGATGCGTCGATCCCATGAGCAGGTTCAGGCCCGGCGTGCCGGTGCCGTGCAGCTTGGCCAGCACACTCACCATGGCCTGCGGGTTGCGGCCCACGCGGCGCAGCAGTTCGATGCCGCGCAGGTCGGCGCTGTGTTCCTGTTCGTGCAGTTCGCGACGGGCTTCGCGAGCCAGGTGCGAATAGGGGTTGAACATTTCCAGTGCCATGCGGTCTCGCGCCTCCTCAAAGCGCATGCCGGTTGCCTGCAAGCGCCGCAGGTTGGCGCAAGCCTCGGCCAGGGAGTCGCCCTTTTCGATGTGGGCGAGTTCGTGGGCGATGACGGCGGCCAGTTCGTCGTCGGACAGTTTTTCCTTGTCGCTCCACAGCGCGCTGGTGAGGATCACCAGACCGTGGTCTGCGGCATAGGCATTGAGTTCAGCGTCGTCGAAGGCCAGCAGGTGAATGGCGGGGCCATCACGCAGCCGGGGTGAGGCGGCCACCAGGCTGTCCAGCATGCGGTGCAGCCGCGGTGGCAGGGCGATCACCTGGAAGCTGTCCATCATGTCGATCACCTGGGCTTCGTCCAGCACGCGCAACTCGTGGGCACGCTTCGGGTCGTCCAGGCAGGCGTCGCGCGCGGCGGCCTGTAAGGGCAACCAAACCAGGACGCACAGGCCCAGCAGCAACGCCAAAAAACGAGACATACCGTTCATACTGTTTATACCGTTTACGCTTGCCGTTGTACCCCTTTCCCCGCTGGCCGACCACCCCTGGCGCGCCTCCGGATCGGCTGGGCCGACAGACGGCAGAGGCGCCGATCCGCAACAATGCGGTCAACGCCTCACTGCCCGGACAGCCCCATGCCCAAGAACCCTGCCCCTGAAACGCCCGATGTGGCCTTGAGCAAACTCGACAGCGCCCTGCTCAACATCCTGGTCAAGGACGGCCGCGCGTCGTTTGCCGACATCGCGCGCCAGCTGGGCATCTCCCGCGCCCACGCACGGGCACGCGTGCAGGCCCTGCAGAGCAATGGCGTGATCGAGTTGTTTGGCGCGGTGATCAACCCGGAAAAGCTGGGCAAGGTGATCTCCACCTTTGTGGACATCAAGGTGGCACCGGCCGCCATGGAGCAGATCTCGCAGGAGCTGGCGGACTGCAAGGAGGTGGTGAGCCTCTACATCATGAGCGACCTGCAGAGCCTGCACGTGCACGCATTGACCGACAGCTACGAGACCTTTGATGCCTTCGTGCGGCGCCACATCTTCAACCGGCCGGAAATCCTTTCGGTCGATTGCAAGACCCTGATGACGCGGGTGAAGAACCGACGCGGCGGCGCCCGGCTCTGAGCCGGACCCTGGTTCAAAAAACAACAGTTGACGCCCCGCACCCCCGTCGTGGTGCGCCCGCACGGTCTGCGTGCATGGTGTGCATTTGTTTTCTGCAGGGGTTCCCGCTCCCCGTCCGGAAGACCAAGATTTGCCAATTGGCAGTTCCGGCTGACGAATGTTCATGAAATGGCTGATTTCGTGCCATTTGGTCGACCGAATACACCGAGAAATTTCAATGAATGCACCTTGCCGGACACATCCCGATTCGGCTACATTGCATTTTTATTCAATAAAATCAATTACTTGAATCACACGTCCAGCGTGGCACAGCGATTGCTTTGAAGGGTCAGCGCCGCTTTACAAACGGCATCCACGGGCTCTGCCCACCCTCCAACCGCCACAGGAGTCCACGCTCATGACACCGATTCGCCGCCAGTTCCTCGCCACCGCAGCCCTCTCGGGTGCCGCGCTGGCCGCGCCCAGCATCGCCAGCGCACAAACGACCAAGTTCAACTGGAAGATGACCAGCGCCTACGGCAAAGGCTCGCCGTTCTACATGGACGGCCCCGGCAGTGCCACGGATCTCGCCAAACGCATCCGCGAGATGTCGGACGGCCGGCTGAACATCCAGGTGTTCGGGGCCGGTGAACTGATTCCCGCCTTTGAAGGTTTTGACGCCGTGCGCGCCGGCACGGTGGAAATGAACCACGCCAACAGCTACTTCTGGACCGGCAAGACCTTCGCCGCCCAGTACTTCACCGCCGTGCCCTTCGGCATGAACTTCCAGGGCATGAACGGCTGGCTGTACGACGGCGGCGGCATCGACCTCTGGAACGAGGTCTACGCGCCCTTTGGCATGGTGGCCATGCCCTGCGGCAACACCGGCGTGCAGATGACGGGCTGGTTCAAGAAAGAGCTCAAGACGGTCGCCGACTTGAAGGGCCTGAAGATGCGCATTCCCGGCCTGGCCGGCAAGGTCTACGCCAACCTGGGCGTGGACGTGAAGGTGCTGCCCGGTGGCGAAATCTTCCCCGCGCTGGAGCGCGGCGTGATCGATGCGGCCGAGTTCGTGGGCCCGTTCCAGGACCGCCGCCTGGGCCTGCAAAAGGCCGCCAAGTTCTACTACACCACCGGCTGGCACGAATCGGCCACGGTGTCGGAGCTGCTGATCAACAAGGCCGCGTGGGACAAGCTGCCCAAGGACCTGCAGGCCATTGTGAGCAACGCGTCTGCCGCCTGCAACGTGATCAGCGAAGCCTGGTGCCAGAAAGCCAATTCGGAAGCCATGGACGACCTGGTGAAGAACCAGGGCGTGATCGCCCGCCCGCTGCCCGACGACATCATCAAGGCCCTGCGCGCCGAGACCGACAAGGCCCTGGCCGAAGCGGTGGCCAAGGACCCGATGACGAAGAAGGTGCACGACTCCTACATGGCCTTCATGGCCAAGTACAACCGTTGGACCGAGGTGAGCGAAGGCGCTTTCCACGCCAGCGTGCGCGGCTGAGGCGGAGGCAGGCTCATGCTCAAGGCACTGCGGCCCCTGGCCACTGGCATCGAAGGCTTCATCGACAGGCTGGGCTCGCTCACCGCGTGGATCGCGCTGGTGATGATCGGTCTGGTGGCCACCAACGTGATCCTGCGCTACACGCTGAGCCTGGGCTCGGTGTGGGCGCAGGAACTGGAGTGGCACCTGCTGGCCGCGCTGATCCTGCTGGGCATGAGTCATGCGCTGCAGCGTGGCGACAACGTGCGCGTGGACCTGTTCTACGCGCGCTACTCGCCACGCCTCAAGCGGGTGGTGGACGTGATCTCGGCCCTGCTGCTCATCGCGGTGGCGCTGGCGTTCATCCAGCTCTCGCTGGGCTATGTGGAGCAATCGCGCTCCATCATGGAGGGCTCACCGGACCCGGGTGGCATTCCCTACCGCTGGGCGGTGAAGGCGCTGATACCGCTGGGCTACGGCCTGCTGGTGCTGCAACAGCTGGCGCATCTGCTGCGCTTGTTGACGAACCCGGTTGAGCCGGTCGAGCCACCGGAGGCCGCCCGTGTTTGAGATGCAGACCTACGCCCTGATGATGCTGGGCGGCTTCTTTGTGATGCTGATGATCGGCATTCCGGTGGCGGTGAGCATCGCCACCGTGGGCTTTGCTTTCGGCTGGCTCGGTTTTGGCGACGTGCTGTTCAATCTGCTGCCCGCGCGGCTGTACGGGATCGTGAGCGGCTACCAGTGGATGGCGATTCCGCTGTTCGTGTTCATGGGCGTGATGCTGGAGAAATCGCGCCTGGCGGATGACCTGCTGGACGTGATGGGCCACATCGCTGGCGGCGTGAAGGGCGGCATGGCGGTGGGCATCGTGCTGTTCGGCGTGCTCATGGGCGCGACCACCGGCATCGTGGGCGCCACCATCATCACGCTGGGCCTGTTGACCCTGCCTACGCTGATCCGGCGCGGCTACGACAAAAGCGTGGCCTGCGGCGTGATCTGCGCCTCCGGCACGCTGGGCCAGATCATCCCGCCCAGCCTGATCCTCATCCTGCTGTCCGACATCATGCAGCTCTCGGTGGGCACGCTGTTCGCCGCTGCGGTGGGTCCGGGCATGCTGCTGGCTGCGGTGTACATCGTCTATCTGCTGGTGATGGGCTGGCTGCGACCGGCCAGCATGCCGCCCATTCCCCTGGCCGAGCGCGACGCCGTTTCACGCCGTGAACTGTGGGCGCGCTTCTTCAAAGTGCTGGTGCCGCCGGTGATGCTGGTGGTGGCGGTGCTGGGTTCCATCGTGGGTGGCGTGGCTGCCCCCACCGAAGCGGCCAGCATGGGCGCGGTGGGTGCGGTGCTGATCACGGTGTTGTCCGGCCGCTTCAGCTGGGCCACGTTGAAAGCCACTGCGCTGGACACCAGCAAGATCACCGCCATCATGATGTTCATCCTCATGCTGGCGCAGGTGTTCGCGTTGTCGTTCCGGGGCCTGCAAGGCGAGGCACTCATCGAAGGCCTGTTCGAGGCTTTGCCGGGTGGCGCCAACATGGCCGTGTGGTTCATGATGCTGATCATCTTCGTGCTCGGCTTTTTCATCGAGTGGATCGAGATCAGCTACATCGCCGTGCCGCTGTTCCTGCCCATCCTCATCAACCTGGGCGTGGACCCGGTGTGGCTGGCCATGCTGATCACCATGAACCTGCAGTCGAGTTTTCTCACGCCGCCGTTCGGCTGGGCGCTGTTCTACCTGAAGGGTGTGGCACCGCCGGAAGTGAACATCAAGGACATCTACCTGGGTGTGCTGCCGTTCATTGGCCTGCAGCTCACCGCGCTGGTGCTGCTGTTCTTCTATCCCCAGATCGCCCTGTGGCTTCCCAAGGCCATCGGCTGGTGATCCCACAACCACCTCTCAACAACAACGACGGAGACCCATGGCTTTCTTTGACCAATACAGTGCAGCCTGGCTGATCGGGCTGGCGCTGGCGCTGCTCGCCACCGGCCTGGTGGCTGGCACCCTCGCCGGCTTGCTGGGCGTGGGCGGCGGCATCGTCATCGTGCCGGTGCTCTACCACCTGTTCACGCTGCTGGGCATCGACGAATCGGTGCGCATGCACGTGGCGGTGGGCACCTCGCTGGCCACCATCATTCCCACCTCCATCATGTCCAGCCGCGCCCACCGCAAGAAGGGCAGCCTGGACATGGCGCTGATCAAGCGGCTGATGCCGTCGGTGATCGTGGGCGTGATCGCGGGCTCGATCGCCAGCCGCTACCTCAGTGGTGCGGTGCTCACCGCCGTGTTTGCCACGGTGGGCCTGGTGGTGGCGCTGAACATGGCCTTCAAGAAGGACGGTTTTGCCTTGGGCAATGGTCTGCCCGGCCCGGCCGGCACCGCGCTGCTGGGTGGCGGCATTGGTGGCATTTCCACGCTCATGGGCATTGGTGGCGGCACACTCAGCGTGCCCATCCTCAACGCGCTGCGCGTGCCCATGCACACCGCCGTGGGCACAGGCGCCATGCTGGGCATGGTCATCAGTTTTCCCGGCGCGCTGGCTTTTCTGTACAACGGGCTGGGCGTGCCGCTGCGTCCACCGATGAGCGTTGGCTATGTGAATTTGCTGGGCATGGCACTGATCGTGCCGGCCACCATGCTCACCACGGGTTTTGGCGCGAAGCTGGCGCACAGCATCGATGCGCGCCGGCTGCGGCAAGTGTTTGCGGCGTTCCTGGCGCTGACTTCACTGCGAATGTTTTATGGAATGATTTGAGATCACCCCCCTGCGCTGCTGACGCAGCTTCCCCCCTCTGTTGCGCGCCTTCGGCGCTTCGAGGGGGGACGGCATCTTGGGCCGGCGGAGCCGTCCTTCGCTGCCCCTGGACTTAAGCACTCCGCGCCGGAAGCTTGATTCTTCATTCGATCGCCAACAATCACCTTTTGCATTTCCTGTCAGTCAAGAAAGAGAGACTCCGATGATCCACACCCTCAAATCCCTCGGCGGCATGGCCGTGGCGCCGCATCATCTGGCCGCGCAGGCGGCGCGTGATGTGTTGCATGAAGGCGGCAACGCGGTCGAGGCCATGGTGGCGGCGGCTTCCACCATTGCGGTGGTGTACCCGCACATGAATGCCATTGGCGGCGATGGCTTCTGGTTGATTCATGAACCAGGCAAGGTGCCGGTGGCCATTGACGCCTGTGGCCCGGCTGCGGCGTTGGCCACACCCGCGTTCTATGCCGGGCAGAAAGCCATCCCGGCGCGTGGCCCCCAGGCCGCGCTGACCGTGGCCGGCACCATTGGCGGCTGGCAGAAGGCGCTGGAAGTATCCAGCCGCTGGGGCGGTTCGATGCCGCTATCGCGGCTGCTGCAGAGCGCCATCGGCCACGCCCACAACGGCGTGGTGGTGACCGCCAGCCAGTCCCAGCTGACGCGCGAAAAGTTGCCCGGCCTGAAAGACGCACCCGGCTTTGCTGAGACCTTTTTGACCAAGGGCGCTGCACCCGAACCGGGCGCGGTATTGAAGTACCCCGCACTGGGCCACACGCTCAAGCAACTCGCCGAATGCGGCCTCGACGACTTCTACCGCGGCGAGCTGGCCCAGCGCATGGGCGCCGAGCTGGAACGCGTGGGCAGCCCGCTGCGCACCAGCGACCTGGCCGCCTACCGGGCCCAGTTTGTCGACCCGCTGGCGGTGCGGCTGAACGACAGCACGGTCTACAACCTGCCACCGCCCACGCAGGGTTTGTCTGCGCTCATGATCCTGGGGCTGTTCGAGCGACTGGGCGTGACCGAGGGCGAGGGCTTTGCCCACCTGCACGGTCTGGTGGAATCGACCAAGCGGGCCTTCCGCGTGCGCGAACGTGTGGTGACCGACCCGGGTCGCCTGCCGGCCAACCCGGCGGACTTCCTCACCCCTGAAAAACTCGACGCACTCGCCGCCGACATCGACATGCAGCGCTCCCTGCCCTGGCCTGATGTGGCCAAGCCCGGCGACACCATCTGGATGGGCTGCGTGGACGCACAGGGCCGCGCGGTCAGCTTCATCCAGAGCGTGTACTGGGAATTCGGCTCGGGCGTGGTGCTGGGTGACACCGGCGTGTGCTGGCAGAACCGGGGCACCAGCTTCTCGCTGGACCCGAAAGCCCTCAACGCCCTGGAGCCCGGTCGCAAGCCATTCCACACGCTCAACCCTTCGATGGCGCTGTTCGACGACGGCCGGGTGATGCCCTTCGGCACCATGGGTGGCGAGGGCCAGCCGCAGACGCAGGCCGCGGTGTTCACCCGCTACGCGCGCTTCGGCCAGAGCCTTCAGCAAGCGGTGACCGCACCCCGCTGGCTGCTGGGCCGAACCTGGGGCAGCGAGACCACCTCACTGAAGCTGGAGAGCCGCTTCGACCCTGCTGTTGTGGAGCAACTGAAGGCCGCCGGGCACGATGTGGAAGTGCTGACTGAGTCTTTCAGCGACACCATGGGGCACGCGGGTGCGATGGTGCGCCATGCCAATGGCGTGATCGAAGGCGCGGCCGATCCGCGCAGCGATGGGGCGGTGGCCGCGGTATGAAAAGGCCCTGGTCGGCTCAGCGGGCCGGTGCCAGCACTTCGTCCAGCCCGGCCTGCGCCATCAACTCGTCGAACCACAGGCGGTAGCCAGCGTCGCTGGGGTGCAGGCCGTCCACCGCATGCAGCCCGGGTTGCTGCGCAAAGGGGTCGTTGGCCGCTTCCTTGAACAGGTTGATGTAAACCGCGCCGTGGCGCTGGGCGGATTCGCGCACCAGGGCATGCAGGGTGCGGGCGCGCGAGGTCATGTACCAAGAGGCCGGAGCGAAGAAGAACGGGGCATTGCCTACGTTGCCCGCCGGCATCACCAGCACGCGCTCGCTGCGCGCGCGGGCGAGTTGCAGAGCGCGGTCGATGTCGGCGCGCATGTCGTCCTCGCTGCGCAGCCGGATCACGTCGTTGCCGCCGGCCTGGATCAGCACCAGGTCGTAGCGCTCATCGCCAGCCAGTTGCTCCACCACACCTTCAAAGGTGGCGCCGTCCTTTGCGCGGTTGTCGATGTGGAGCCTGGGGTAGGCACTGGCAAGCAGGCCGGCCAGACTGGTCTGCGGCGAGCTGGCACCGGTGCCCACACCGGTGCTGTCGCCCACGATCAACAGCCGCAACACCGCGTCGGCCGGGCGGTGCTGCAACGGCTCGCTTTCGCGTGCCAGGTCGGCCGCCTGCCCGATGCGCCAGGCGGCGCAGCCGGATATCAGCAGCAGCGCGGCGCCGGCGGCCAGGGCGATCAGGGGAGCGAAGCGGCGGGTGCGTGAGGGCATGGGCGCAGTTTAGGAGCAGCGCGCTCCGCGAACGGCACCCGCCCTCAATGCCCCGTGAACCCGGGCGGTCGTTTTTCGATGAAGGAGCGCACGCCCTCTTTGGCGTCTTCGCTGTTGGAAAGGCGCTGCTGCACGGCCTCGAACTCGCTCATGGCCACCAGGGGGCCGTGTTCCACCGCCTTCAGCGCGCTGTGGCGGGTGGCCACCACAGCCAGCGGGGCTTGCAGGGCAATGGCGCGTGCGATGCGCAGGGCCTCATCCAGCTCCTGACCGGCGGGCACCACCCGCTGGACGAAGTTCAGCCGAAGCGCCTCGGCGCTGTCGAACTCGTCGCCGGTGAGCAAGTGCAGCATGGCGTTGCCCAGTCCCGCCCGCTCAGCCATGCGCAGCGTGGCGCCACCGGTGGCCATGATGCCGCGCCGCACCTCCAGTTGGGAGAACCGCCCGTTGTCGGCCGCCACCACGATGTCGGCGGCCAGCATCAGTTCGATGCCCAGCGTGAAGGTGATGCCCTTGACCGCCACCACCATCGGCTTGTTGCGGCGCCGGTAGCCCGCACGCCCCAGGTCGGTGGGGTCCACCAGCCCGAACGGCACGGCCCGCTCACCGCGCTGCATCAGCGGCGCAAAGCTGGGCAGATCCAGCCCGGCCGTGAAGTGATCGCCATGCGCATGCAGCACCCCCACCCGCAGCGCTGCGTCATCGTCCAGCTGCGTGTACGCCTCGGCCAGCGCCGCCATCATGGCCGGCGTGAAACCGTTGCGTTTGGCGGGCCGGTCAATGCCGACCAGCAACACACCGTCCTGCACTTCGCAGCTGATGCGGCCGTCAGGTGGCGCTATTGAGTCAGATGAACCGGAAGTGGGAGCGTTGGTGGTGTTCATCGGGCCATCTTAGGTTTCAAGACGCGCCACCGCCATCGCCTGCGCGACGGATGAGCCCAATTTGAAGACTCGCCTCGAGGAAGTATCCGGTGCGAAGTGCCTTCATCCAGAACACCCGTGGAACTGGCTTTGCCAGGCCACAGGGTGTGCCCCCTTCAAGGGGGGTGACGCGAAGCGGCGCGGGGGGTGTCAACAACCTCCGGGGTCACCTCATTTTTTTTACATCCAGCGGCGTCACCACCCCCGCCTGGTTGCCCCACGACTGGCGGATGTAGGTGGTCACGGCAGCGATCTCGGCGTCGGTGAGCAGGGTGCGAAACGGTGGCATGCCGTAGGGTTGAGGGTGTCCGGCCGTGGCGGGTGCGAAGCCACCGCTGAGAATCGCCTGGACCGGATTGACCGCAGAGCTCATGGTCACGGCGCGGTTGCCGGCCAGTGCAGGGTAGGCGTCGCGCGCGCCCTCGCCGGCGCCGCCGTGGCAGTCGATGCAATGGGTTTCGTACAGGCGCTGGCCGATGGCGCGCTCCGGTGCCATGGCAGTAACGGTGGCGGCGGTTGCGTTTGTGGGCAAGGGCGCCCCACCATCGTCAAGACTTTGCAGGTAGATCGCCATGGCGCGCAGGTCGGCCTCATCCAGATGCTGGGTGCCATGAAACACCACCTCGGCCATCGGCCCCATGGTGGAGGCACCCTGCGGCGCATCGCGGGCCACGCCGGTCTGCAGCAGGTGCACCACGTCGTCCAGGCGCCAGTGGCCCACACTGGCTTCGCGGCGATCGTGCAGGGAGGGTGCGTACCAGCCTTGTTCGGCCATCCAGCCGCCGGTGTAATCGGCCCCGCTGCGCACGCCCCCCAGCGCATCGCGCGTGGCGTGGCAAGTGGCGCAGTGCCCCAGGCCGCGCACCAGGTAGGCGCCGCGGTTCCATTCGGCGGTGCGGGCCGCCGCCACCGCCGGGCCGGGTTCGGGCAAGGCGCTTGCGGGCTGGAAATACAGCAGGCGCCATGCCGCCAGCGCAAGCTGGGTGTTGACCGGAAAGCGCAGCGCGTGGGGTGTGTTGGGCCGGGCCACGGGTGGCTGGCTTTGCAGGAAGGCGAAGAGCGCGTCGCTGTCTTCGCGGGTGATGTGGGTGTAGCTGGTGTACGGAAACACGGGGTTGAGCAGGCGCCCGTCGCGCGACTGGCCGTGGTGCATGGCGCGCCAGAAAGCATCCGCGCTCCAGCGGCCCAGGCCGTGTTCAGGATCGGGCGTGAGGTTGCCCGGGAACACCCGCCCGAAGGGAATTTCAATGGCCGCACCGCCGGCATACGCATCACCTCCCTTGGTGGTGTGGCAGGCCGCGCAGTTGCCAGCGCGGGCCAGGTAGGCGCCGCGTTCCACCAGTTGTGGGGACGGTGCCGGCACATCTCCTGAGACAGGTGGCAATGCCGGCACGTCCAGCTGGCGCACCAGCAACACTGTTGCGCCCACCAGCATCAGCAAACTCAGGCCCGCCGCCAGCCATAGGAAGCGGCGTGCCTTGCGCGATGCATCGCCCCGAACCCTGACGAGCGTGTTCACTGGCTCACCCCCGCGGCGTGACTGCCACACTTCAATGGCATCGGCTGGGCCGATGCCGGCGCGGGTCGGGTGCTGGCCGGCAGTGCCTGCGCAGCCAGCCAGCTGGCGGCCGCGCTCACCTCGTCGGCCGACAGGCGCTTCGCAATCTGCCCCATGCAATCAGGCGGGCTGGCATGGCGAAGGCCGGTGCGCCAGGCGCCCATCTGGCCAATCAGGTAGTCGCGCGGCAAACCCAGCAGGCCGGGAACGGCCGGGTTGACTCCGGTGAGCGCCTCCCCGTGACAGGCCATGCAGGCGGGAATGTCGCGCCCCGCGTCGCCCTGGCGCACCAGCGCTTCGCCGCGCGCCAGCACATCTGCCGGCACGGCCGGCGGCTGCGGCGACGGATACGGCAGGTCCAGGCCGGCGAAGTGCTCGGCGATGTCGCGCAGGTAGGCGTCAGACAGGTTGTCCAGCAGGCGGGTCATGCCTTCGTTCTGGCGCCGGCCATCGCGGAAATGCAGCAGCTGGTTGTAGAGGTAATCGGCCGGCTTGCCGGCGATGCGCGGGAAATAACCGCTGCTGGTGGCACGCCCCTGCGCACCATGGCACAAGGTGCAGGCCATCATGCGCTGGGCCATGGTGTCGGGCACGGTGCGCGCATCGGGCTCAGCGGCCTGTGCCCCGAATGCGGCCAGGGCAAGCCACAATGCGAGACAGATGGAAACGAAAAAATGGGGAATGGAAACGCGTTGCATGGACTTTTGAAGCTACCACAGCGGCACCACCCGCCTACACTGCCTGGATACCGACCCGGCCCATGAAACAACCCACCCACACCGCCCCGCCAGCCGGCGCCTTCGACCCGACGCGTTGCCCCCTGTGCGGCGGTGACAACCGCTGCGCCATGGAGATCGAGCACGCCACCGGCATGCCGCAGCCGCCATGCTGGTGTGTGGCCGCCACTTTCAGCCCGGAACTGATGGCCCGTCTTCCCGCAGAATCGGCGGGCAAGGCCTGCATCTGCCCGAATTGCGTGGCGTGCTTCGCGGCCGAAGCACAGGCCCACGCCGCAGGTGACCAATGAAATGGCTTGATCGCATTCCGCTGCTCTGGCTGGTGCTGATTGCGGCGTGGCTGGCGGTGGCACCAGTGGCCCCGGAGCCGCACCTGGTGGAGAAGTTGAGGATGTTGTCGCAAGGTAACCTGCAAAAGCCGATCGACATTTTTGACCTGCTGCTGCACAGCGTTCCACTGTGTTTGCTGGTCGCCCGGCTGGTTCGCATGTGGTTGCACCGGGAGCGCGGCACCCAGCAACGCTGAGCGGTGCAGGCAAGGGGTAGTGCAAACCCGATAAGCTCGAAGCCTCTGCAACCCGCACCCATGAAGTCCGACGACCACACCCTGCCCACCCTGCGCGAACGCTATGGCGAGCGCTACCGCTGGTTGCTGCTGTTGTCGGTGATGGTGGGCACCATGGCGGCCATCATGTCGTCCACCATCGTCAACGTGGCCATTCCCGACATGAGCCAGCACTTCGCGCTGGGGCAGGAACGCGCACAGTGGGTGACCTCCGGCTTCATGGCCGCCATGACGGTGTCGATGCTGACCACGCCCTGGTTGCTCGCGCGCTACGGCTACCGGCGCACGTATTCTGGCTGCATGTGGTTGCTGCTGGTCGGTGGGATCGTGGGCGGCTTCGCGAACAATTTCCCGCTGGTGCTGGCCGCGCGTGTGGCTGAAGGCCTGGCCGCCGGCGTGGTGCAGCCCATCCCGGCCATCATCATCCTTCGCGCGTTTGAGCCGCACGAGCAGGGGCGCGCCAGCGGCATCTTCGGCATGGGTGTGGTGCTGGCGCCCGCCATTGGCCCCAGCATCGGTGGCGTGCTGGTCGACGGGTTCGGCTGGCGGTCCATTTTCTTCATGGTGGTGCCGTTCTGCCTGGCCTCGCTGTACCTGGCCCGGCGCTTCGTACCCATCACCTCACCCGGCGGCGGTGCGGCCAACCCGCAGGGCGCCGGGCTGGACTGGCGCGGCCTGATGCTGGCCGGCGGCGGCACGCTGTGCCTGCTCAATGGACTCGTGGAACTGCAGGGCGGCACGCCTGCCACCGGCATGGCGCTGCTGGGTGTGTCTACCCTGCTGCTGCTGACGTTTGTGTGGCTGCAGCGGCGCACGCTCAAGGCCCGACGCCGCAAGCCGAATGAAGGCGTCGACCCGCTGATGAACCTGCTGCTGTTCAACGACCGCCGCTTTGCCATGGGCAGCATCGTGGCCTTCATCTATGGCATCGCCCTCTTCGGCTCCACCTACCTGCTGCCGGTGTACATGCAGATGGGGCTGGGCCTGTCGGCTTCGTACGTGGGCACCATCCTGCTGCCGGCCGGCCTGGTGCTGGCGGCCACCATTGCCATCGTGGGCCGCCTGGCCGACCGCCAGCCCACGCACCGACTGGTCAGCATCGGCCTAGTGCTGCTGGCGGCCTCGTTTGCGCTCATGGTGTCCATTGACCTGAGCCGACCGGGCCAGATCATTCCGCTGCTCATCACCTGGGCCATCCTGGGCCGCATCGGACTGGGCTTCATCCTGCCCTCGCTCAACATCGGCGCCATGCGCGGGCTCGACCGCACCTTCATCCCGCAGGGCTCCAGCGTCATCAACTTCCTGCGCATGCTCGGCGGTGCGGCCGGCGTGAGCCTGTGCGGCATCGTGCTGGAATGGCGCGTGGCCGCCCACGGTGCGCTGCTCGACACGGGTACCACCAGCCCACAGCGCATGGCGGCGTTCAACGAGACCTTTGTCATGCTGGCCGCGATCTGCGGGTTGGCGATTGTGGCGGCGCTGAAGTTGCGGGACAAATAGGTCCCGTGCCGACGGCACTGCTCCTTTCAGCAGGGACGCAGGAGCAAAGGCTCGCTCACCTGAAGGGCAGTCTGATCCCCATCGCGCCTTCCGCGCCCATCACGTCAATCGATCCGGACGGCTTCCCCAGCCAGCGGCCGCCGCAACATCGCCTCCCGGAAGTCGCTCGGCGTCAACCCGGTGTGTTCGCGGAACACACGGCTGAAATGGGCACCATTGTTGAAACCCCAGGAGAAGGCGATGTCGGTGATGGTGCGCTGGGCGTGGGCGGGGTTCTGCAGGTCGCGCATGCAGGCCTGCAGCCGCCTGCGCAGGATGTAGTGCGCTGGCGTGTCGTCTTCTGCGCTGAAGGCGTTGTGCAGGTGGCGCTTGCTGCAGTTCAGCGCCTGGGCGATGTGGTCCAGGGTGAGGGCGGGGTCACGCAGGTGGCGGCCGATGTGCTCGCGGATGCGGTCGCGAAATGCTTCGAGCTGGGTGGTGGCGCTCTCGCGACCCGCGAGTTCCTGCAGCGACAGGCGCACCAGTTCGACGATCAGTTCGCCGGCACCGCGTGCGGCCGCCTCGCTCATGCTGGGCAGTTCCTGGTAGGTGCTGCGCATGGTTTCCAGCGTCACGCGGGCAATGCCGCTGACACCGCCCACATGTCGCGCCATGAGCGGCTCCAGTTTCAAGCCGCGCTCGACCAGCTGCTCCTTGGGCAGCATCACGATGAGGTGTTCGACCCGCTCCGGGTTGCCGATCTCGTAGCTGCCGGTGGTGTCGTAGATGGCCCATCCACCCGGGCGCACCCAGGCTTGCCGGCCTTGTTGCTCCACCGTGGCGCTGCCGCGCCAGGGCGCCACGATCTTCAGGAAATTGCGTTCGCTGGCACGGGCCAGGCGAGGGCTTTTCAGCACACGGTGGCGGTTGGCTTCCAGCTTGGTCAGCACCACCGAGCCGGCCTGCGTGGCCGCCATGTGGCCGTCGAAACCGGTGTCACCGTACAGGTCGGATTCCAGCCCGCCAAAGTGGGTCCACACCCAGTCACGCCAGATGGCGGCGCGGTCGCGTGGGGCAACCGAATCGGTGCTCATCACGGAGGATGGGGTCATGGGCAGGCTCCGTCGGGTGGGTGGAAGGGAAATTATGTGCCCCGCCGTGGCGCTGTGCGAGGGGTGGGGTTGAGGGTTAACCCGCAGCCATGTGCACGTTTTGGCAAGCCGGTTTTGCACGCAGAGCAAAGCCGCCAGTCAGGTGGCGGCCTAGTATGGCGGTTGCTCGATACCCACAACAGGAGACACACCATGGTTCTTCCCAATCGCCGTCTGGTCATCAAGGGCGCCGCCGCTGCGGTGGGCGCCATGTCCTTCGCCCCGCAGCTCATGGCGCAGTCGGCGCCGGTGCGCATCGGGTATTCCATGTCGCGCACCGGTCCCTGGACGGGCGGCGCGCAGGTGAGCCAGGAGCCCAACTACCTGCTCTGGGCCGAGCAGCAGAACGCCGCAGGCGGTCTTGATGTGAAGGGTGTGAAACGCCAGATCGAACTCATCAGCAGCGACGACCGCAGCGACACCGAAACCGTGGTGCGCACCTACGAAAAGCTCATGGGCAGCGACAAGGTCGACCTGGTGCTGCCACCCTGGGGCAGCAACGCCAACTTCGCCGTGGCCCCGCTGGCCAACCGCTTCCAGTACCCGTTCCTGGCGCCCACCGCATTGAGCAAGCGTCTGGTGGAAATGCGGCTGCCGTACTTCTTCCTGCTGCTGCAGCAGCCGGGCGCCATGACCAACGCGCTGGTCGACATGCTCAAGGCCAACGGCGTGAAGACCGTGGCGCTGATCTATGTGGACGACCTGTTCGGTCTGGAGAACTTCGCCGCGTTCAAGGTGGCGTTGCAGGGCAGCGGCATCACGCTGGTGGAAGACAAGAGCTACCCCGGCGGCGTGAAAGACCTTTCGCCGGTGCTGCGCTCCATGAAGGACAAGAACCCCGATGCGTTCGTGGGCTTCACTTACCCGCCCGACACCATCCTGGCCAGCCGCCAGGCCAAGGAAGTGGGCTTCAACCCGAAGTTCTTCTACGCCTCGGTGGGCACCGCCTTCCAGCTGTACCGCAACGTGATGACCCCCGCCGGCGCCGAAGGTGTGCTGGGCATGGGTTCGTGGAACAGCAAGACCAGCCCGGGTGCCAAGGCCTACTTCGATGCGCACACCAAGAAGTTCGAAGGCAAGGAACCCGACCGTTGGGCCAGTGGCGCGTGCTGGGCAGGTCTTGAAATCCTGACCAATGCCGTGAAGGCCCAGGGCCTGGACCGCAAGGCCATCCGCGACTACGTGGCCGGCACCACCCACAAGACCATCATCGGCGACATCAAGTTCAACGGCAGCGAGAACGTGGGCACGCCGGGCACGGTGAGCCAGTGGCAGAACGGGGAGTTCGAGGTGGTGTGGCCGAAGAACGTGGCGACAGCGCCCTTGAATCCCAACAAGCCGGCCTGGAAGTGACTTGACCCACCCCCGCGCCGCGCCTGCGGCGCGTCACCCCCTCAAGGGGGCAGCGCGTGCGGCCCGGCAAAGCCGGTTCCGCCGCGCTACTGGATAACTCCCCCCTCCCTCGTCACATGTCCTTCTCTGCCTGGCTCGAACTTCTCGCCTCCGGTCTCATCACCGGTGGCATCTATGCGCTCGTCGCGCTCGGGCTGAACCTGCAGTACGGGCTGATGCGCATCCTCAACATCGCGCACGGCGAGTTCCTGATGGTGGGGGCTTACCTCACCTGGATGGCGCAGACCTCGCTGGGGCTGAACCCGCTGTTCATGGTGCCGGTGTCGTTCGGCATGCTGTTTGTGCTGGGCTGGGTGGTGCATCGGATGTGCTTCCGCCGACTCACCGCCACCTCGCCCAACATCGACATCTTTGAAGCGCGCGGGCTCATGGTGGCCTTTGGCCTCATGTTCCTGGTGCAGAACTTCGCTTCGTGGATGTGGGGTGGCGACCTGCGCGGCTACGACTTCCTGACCGAGCCGGTGCGCATTCCGCTGCCCGACGGCGCGGCCCAGTTTGCCGGCAACAAGCTGCTGGTGTTTGCGCTGGCGCTGCTGTTCTCGGGCGCGCTGATCGTGCTGCTGCGCACCACGCTGCTGGGCAAGGGCGTGCGTGCGCTCATGCAGTCACCCACCGGCGCGCAGCTCATGGGCATCAACACGCGGCAGCTGCACCCGCTGATGTTCGGCATCGGTCTGGGGCTCTCCGGTGTGGCCGGCTGCCTGATCTCAATGGCCTACACCATCAGCCCGTCCATGGGCGAGCCCTACACCATCACCGCACTGATCGTGATCACCCTGGGGGGCTTTGGCAGCATGGGTGGTGCGCTGGCCGGTGGCCTGCTGCTGGGCGTGATCGAAGCCCTGGGCATGCACTTCACCAACCCTTCCCTCAAAGCTTTGTTGAGCTACGTGGTCTTCATCAGCGTGCTGTTGTTGCGGCCTGAAGGACTGTTCTCGCGCAAAAGCAGGAAAGCATGACCCCCACGCTCCTCACTACGTGTACTTCGCTGCCCCCCGAGGGGGCTGTCTGCCCCTTGGGGCGGCCCGGCGAGACCGACCTTTCATGAACTCAAGACAATTTCTCATCCGCGACCTGTTGGTGCTTTTCGGCCTCACCGGCTGGGCCATAGCGTTGCCGGGCTTTGCCAGCGAGTTCGCCGTGTCCATGGCGCTCACCTGCCTGATGTACATCGCACTCTCGTCCAGTTGGGCGCTGTTCTGCGGCACCACGCGCTACCTGTCGCTCGCCACCTCCGCCTTCTTCGGCATCGGCGCCTACACCAGCGCGATCTGGCTGGAGCAGTTGTCGTGGGTGCAGGCCATCGCGCTGGGTTCCCTGATTGCGGCGGCGGTGGCCGTGGTGATGGGGGCCGCCGTGCTGCACCTGCGTGGTACCTACTTCGCGGTGCTCACCTTCGGCATGACCGAGCTCATCCGCCATGCCATCAGTTACTTTGAAAAGAGTGTGACCGGCACCGTGGGCCGTGTGCTCATGGTGGTGCCCGAACGCAACACGATCTACTTCACCGTGCTGGCGCTCGCCGTGATCACGGTGGCGCTGTCCATCGCGATCCGGCGCACGCGTTTTGGTCTGGCCATGCTCGGCATCGGGGCCGATGAGCAGCGTGCCCAGACCCTGGGTGTCAACACGCGCTGGGTAAAGGTGGCGGGCTTCGCGCTCACAGCCGCCGTGGCGGGCGCCGTGGGTGCGGCCATGTCGGTGCGCTGGACCTACATCGATCCGCACACCGTGTTCAACCCTTTCATCGGTTTCCAGACCGTGCTGATCGCGCTGATCGGCGGCGCGGCCACGCTGTGGGGGCCCCTGATCGCGGCCATCGTGTTCAGCGTGCTGGCAGAGACGCTGCGCCTGCAGGTGCCGCAGATCTACATGATGTCGCTGGGCCTGCTGCTGATCTTGTCGGTGCTGTACCTGCCGGGCGGCCTGGCCTCGCTGCGCTCCGAGACCTTCCGAGGCTGGCGCGATGGCGCCAGGCTGTGGTGGCAGGAGACGCGTGATGATTTGAGTGGTGAAACGAAGCGCCGCAAGGAACGCGAGAAGAGCCTGAGGGAGCGCAGAGATGTCTTCTGACCGCCAACCCCTGCTCGACGCCCGCGACATCACCGTGCGCTTCGGCGGCCTTGTGGCGGTCGACGCCGTGAGTGCGCGCTTCATGCCTGGCGAACTGGTCGGCATCATCGGCCCCAACGGGGCGGGCAAGACCACTTTCTTCAATGCCATCTCCGGCGTCACCCAACCCACCAGCGGTGCCCTCACGGTGCAGGGGCGCGAACTCAGTGGCAAAGGCCCGCACCGCTTTGCGGCCCATGGCCTGGCGCGTACTTTCCAGACCCCGCGCACCTTCCCCGACATGCTGGTGCGCGACAACATCGCCTTTGGCCTGAAGTTCGCCGGCCGGCGGCCGCGCAAGTACATCTGGTGGGGCGAAGAGACGACCGTGCCCTGGGTGCTGCGCACGCCTGAGAGCATCCTGGGCCTGATCGGCCTGCGCGACCAGGCCGACCTGCCCGCCGCCGCCATCACGCCTTCGCAGCAACGCCTGCTGGAAATCGGCATGGCGCTGGCCACGCGGCCGCGCATGTTGTTGCTCGACGAGGTGGCCGCCGGCCTCACCGAAAACGAGGTGGAGGAAATGGCGCGCCTGATCCGCCGTCTGCGCGACGAACTCGACCTCACAGTGGTGTGGATCGAACATGCCGTGACCACATTGCTGCGCCATGTGGAACGGGTGATCGTTCTGCACCAGGGCAAGAAGATTGCAGACGGCACGCCCGCCCAAGTGGTGCGCAACCCCGAGGTGATCGAGGCTTACCTGGGTGACGAAATGAACGAGCCCACCACGGAACATGTTGCCGAGGAGACCACCGCATGATGTGGTACCGCACCACCCCTTTCGAACTGGGCGGCGGCGGGCGCGCGCGCCTCAAGGTCAGCGGCCTCTCGGCCGGCTACGGCGCCTTCCTGGTGCTGCGCGATCTGAAGCTCGAAGTCCAGCCCGGCCTGACCGTGGTGCTGGGCCCCAACGGCGCGGGCAAGACCACGCTGCTCAAGGCGCTCAACGGGCTGATCCCGCGCGGTGGCACGGTGCTGCTCGACGGCCAGGAAATGCCCGAGAAGACCCACGAAATCGTGCAGGCCGGCGTGGCGCTGGTGCCGGAAGGCCGCCAGCTGTTCCCGCAAATGACCGTCACTGAAAACCTGGAACTGGGCGGCTGGCTGGTACCCAAGGCGCAGCGCGCCGAGCGTCTGGCGCAGGCCTTTTTGGACTTTCCCAAACTCAAGGAGCGGGCCTCCCAGCTGGCCGGCACCATGAGCGGCGGTGAGCAGCAGATGGTGGCGGTGGCGCGAGCCATGATGTGCGCGCCGCGCCTGCTTATGCTCGACGAACCCTCGCTCGGCCTGGCGCCCAAGATGGTGGACGAACTGCTCACCATCGTGCGCCGCATTGCCGACGCCGGCACCACCGTGCTGATGGTGGAGCAGAACGTGAAGAAGGCTCTGGCCGTGGCCGATCGCGGCTACGTGATGGAGCGCGGCACGCTGGTGGCCAACGGACCGGCCAAGCTGCTCGCGCGCTCCACCGTGATCCGCGAGGCCTACCTCGGCGCCGACAAGGACCCCGCCACCGGCACCACCAGCGCGGCCGATGCGGTGCAGCGGCGCAAGGCCGTGGCCACCCCCTGACACCGTGAAGTTGTTTATTTAGGAGAACCCCATGTCCGACATGTCCATGCTCATCAACGGCCTCAAAGTCACCGCTGAAAAGGGCGCCACTTTCGAACGCCGCAACCCGCTTGACGGCAGCGTGGCCACACGCGCACCCGCTGCATCGCCCGCAGACGCGGTGATGGCGGTGGAAGCCGCTGCCGAGGCCTTCAAGACCTGGAGCGAAACGGGGCCCAGCGAACGCCGCGCGCTGCTGCTCAAGGCCGCCGACGCGCTCGAAGCCAAAACACCGGCATTCATTGAAGCGGTGTCGGCCGAGACCGGTGCCACCGGCATGTGGGGCGGCTTCAACGTGATGCTGGCCGCCGGCATGATCCGCGAAGCCGCATCGCTCACCACCCAGGTCGCGGGCGAGGTGATTCCTTCCGACGTGCCCGGCTCGCTCGCCATGGGCGTGCGCCAGCCGGCCGGCGTGGTGCTGGGCATCGCGCCCTGGAACGCACCCATCATCCTCGGTGTGCGTGCCATTTGCGTGCCGCTGGCCTGCGGCAACACAGTCATCTTGAAGGGCAGCGAGAACTGCCCGCGCACCCACCAGCTCATCATTGATGCGTTCCAGGATGCCGGCTTTCCGCCCGGCGTGGTGAACTACATCACCAATGCGCCGGCCGATGCGGGCGCGGTGGTGGAAGCCATGGTGGCCCACCCCGCAGTGCGCCGCGTGAACTTCACCGGGTCCACCAAGATCGGCAAGATCATCGCCATGACCTGTGCGAAGTACCTCAAGCCCGTGGTGCTTGAACTCGGCGGCAAGGCACCGCTGGTGGTGCTGGACGATGCCAACATCGAAGACGCGGTGAACGGTGCGGCCTTCGGTGCCTTTGCCAACAGCGGCCAGATCTGCATGAGCACCGAGCGCATCATCGTCGACCAGAAAATCGCCGACGAATTCGTGAAGAAGTTCAGCGACAAGGCCAAGGCCCTG
>PHCQ01000130.1 GCA_002840835.1 Betaproteobacteria bacterium HGW-Betaproteobacteria-16
GCAAGGGGATACCGGCACTGGCTGTTTTCTGCACCATTTCGTAACTGGCACGGCTGGTAGTCAGCACGAAGCCTGTTGTGCCGGCTCCTGACTTGGCGATGGCGCCGATCAGCTTGTCCAGCGCATTGTGCCTGCCGACATCCTCGCGCAGCAGCAGGATGTCGCCCGCATTGCTGACCCAGGCGCAGGCATGGGTGCCGCCGGTCAGCTGCTGCAGCTGCTGATGGCGGCTGATTTCTTCAAAGGCCCTTTCGAGCGACGATGCGGGCACGCGTTCGCCCATGGGCACCACGTTCAGTGGCACGCGCATGACCTGCTCCAAACTCTCCGCCCCGCACAGGCCGCAGCCGGTGCGGCCTGTCATGTTGCGCCGTCTGAGTTTCAACTGGTGGAACTGTTCGGACGCCAGCGTGATATGCAGTTCGATGCCGTTGGCCTGCGGCACCACCTCGATGCCGTAGATATCCTGCGGCCGGCTGATGATGCCTTCGGTCAGCGAGAAGCCGAGCGCGAAATCCTCCAGCTCCTGCGGCGTGGCGAGCATGACGGCATGCGAGACGCCGTTATACACCAGGGCAACCGGCACTTCCTCGGCGACATGGTCCTCAAGCGCCCGCGTCTGCCCGTGCTCCCATTTGAGTACCGGGTAGTCGGAGGAGGTCGCTTGTGCCATGACGACATCGGCGGATGCTTCGAGCATGGGTGCTCCGCTAACTATTCAACCTGCGCCTTGCTCGGTTGCTTGCCGGCGAAGGCTTTTTGCTCCTTGCTGAAGGCCTGGTACTCACGTTGCCATTCGGACGGCTGCGAAACGCGGCTGACCTGCACTGCCGTCACCTTGTATTCCGGGCAGTTAGTCGCCCAGTCCGAGTTGTCGGTAGTGATAACATTGGCACCGGATTCTGGATGGTGGAACGTGGTGTAGACGACGCCGGGCTGCATGCGCTCGCTGACGCAAGCGCGCAGGACGGTCTCGCCGGCACGGCTGGTGATGCCGACCCAGTCGCCGTCCTGGATGCCGCGTTCTTCGGCGTCATGCGGATGGATCTCGATTACGTCTTCCGGATGCCAAGCGACGTTGTTGGTGCGCCGGGTCTGGGCACCGACGTTGTATTGCGACAGGATGCGGCCGGTGGTCAGGATCAGCGGATATTTCTGCGTGACGCGTTCCGTCGTCGGTACATACTGGGTGATGAAGAATTTGCCCTTGCCTCTGACGAATTCGTCGATGTGCATGATGGGCGTACCTTCCGGATGCTCGTCGTCGCAAGGCCACTGGATGCTACCCAGTCGATCCAGCTTCTCGAAGCTGACGCCGCGGAAAGTCGGCGTCAGCGCGGCAATCTCGTCCATGATTTCGGACGCGTGACGGTAAGGCATGGGGTAATCCAGCGCATTCGATAGCATGGCAGTGATCTCCCAGTCTTCAAAGCCGTTCTTCGGCGTCATTACGCGGCGTACCGGCGAGATGCGGCGCTCGGCGTTGGTGAAGGTGCCGTTCTTCTCGAGGAAGGAGGCGCCCGGGAAGAACACATGGGCGTACATCGCGGTTTCGTTGAGGAACAGGTCCTGCACGATGACGCATTCCATCGACTCCAGCGCATGGGTCACGTGCTGGGTGTTGGGGTCGGATTGCGCGATGTCCTCGCCGTTGCAATACAGAGCCTTGAAGCTGCCTTCGCCCGCCATGTCCAGCATGTTCGGGATACGCAGGCCCGGGTCCTTGCTCAGCGGCCGACCCCAGGCGGCTTCGAACAGCGCGCGGGTAGCGTCGTCGGCAACATGGCGGTAGCCGGGGAACTCATGCGGCATGGAGCCCATGTCGCAGGAACCTTGCACATTGTTCTGGCCGCGCAGCGGGTTGACACCGACGCCCTCGCGGCCGATGTTGCCGGTGGCCATGGCGAGGTTGGCGATACCCATGACGGTGGTTGAACCTTGGCTGTGTTCGGTCACGCCCAGACCGTAGTAGATAGCAGCGTTACCACCGGTGGCGTAGAGGCGCGCAGCGGCACGCACGGTCTGCGGGTCGATGCCTAAGTCTTTCGCCAGCGCTTCCGGCGAATTTTCAGGCATGGCGACGAAGTCGCGCCACATCTCGAAGGAATCCCATTCACAGCGCTCGCGCACAAAGGCCTCGTTGACCAAGCCTTCGGTGACGATGACGTGCGAGAGGGCGGAGATCAGGGCGACGTTGGTACCCGGACGCAGTTTGAGATGGTAGTCGGCCTTGACGTGCGGCGACGACACGAGGTCGATCTCGCGCGGGTCGGCGACGATCAGTTTGGCGCCCTGGCGCAAGCGGCGTTTCATTTGTGATGCAAACACCGGGTGGCCGTCGGTCGGGTTGGCGCCGATGACCATGATGACATCAGACTGCATGACCGAATCGAAGGTCTGCGTACCGGCCGATTCGCCCAGGGTTTGCTTCAGGCCGTAGCCGGTCGGTGAGTGGCAGACGCGGGCACAGGTGTCGACGTTGTTGGTGCCGAAGCGGGCGCGCACCAGTTTTTGCACGACATAGACTTCTTCGTTGGTGCAGCGTGAGGAGGTGATGGCGCCAATGGCGCCGACGCCATGTTTGGCTTCGATGCGCTTCAGTTCGCTGGCAGCATAGCTGATCGCTTCTTCCCAGGAGACTTCCTGCCATGGATCCTTGATGCTCTTGCGGATCATCGGGGTCGTGATGCGGTCCTTGTGCGTGGCATAGCCCCATGCGAAGCGGCCCTTGACGCAGGAGTGGCCGTGGTTGGCGCCGCCGTTCTTGCTCGGTACCATGCGGATGACTTCCTCGCCTTTCATTTCGGCATCGAACGAGCAGCCGACGCCGCAGTAGGCGCAGGTGGTGGTCACGCTATGTTCCGGCGTGCCGTGTTCGATGACGGTGTTCTCCATCAGTGTGGCGGTCGGGCAGGCCTGAACGCAGGCGCCGCAGGAGACGCATTCGGAATCGAGGAAGTTCTCGATGCCGGAGGCGACCTTGGAATCGAAGCCTCGCGACTGGATGGTCAGCGCGAACGTGCCTTGGGTTTCCTCACAGGCGCGCACGCAACGCGAGCAAACGATGCATTTGGCCGGATCGAAGGTGAAATACGGGTTGGAAGTGTCTTTTTCGGCCTTCAGGTGATTGGCGCCGTCATAGCCGTAGCGCACTTCGCGCAGGCCGACCGCACCGGCCATGTCCTGCAGTTCGCAGTCGCCGTTGGCGGCGCAGGTCAGGCAGTCGAGCGGGTGGTCGGAGATGTAGAGTTCCATGGTGCCGCGGCGGATGTCTGCCAGTTTGGGCGTTTGCGTATGCACCTTCATGCCGGCATCGACCGGTGTCGTGCAGGAAGCCGGATAGCCGCGGCGGCCTTCGATCTCCACGAGGCAGAGGCGGCAGGAGCCGAACGGTTCCAGGCTGTCGGTGGCGCACAGTTTGGGCACGGTGACGCCGGCCATCATCGCGGCGCGCATGACCGAGGTACCCTTGGGTACGCTGATTTCCTGGCCGTCGATCTCCAGACTGACGTGGGTATCGCTGTGCTTGAGCGGGGTGCCGAAATCGATAGGTTTGTTCATGATGCGGTCTCCTCGGCGTTATGCTGCCGTTGTACTGGCGTCCACGCCAAAATCTTCAGGAAAATGATTGAGCGCGCTGAGTACCGGATAGGGTGTCATGCCGCCCAATGCGCAGAGCGAACCGTTCAGCATGGTGTCGCTCAGGTCTCGTACCAGCGTGATCTGCTTCTCCCGGTCACGACCGGCGATGATCTTGTCCATGACCTCCATGCCGCGTGTCGAGCCGATGCGGCAGGGCGTGCACTTGCCGCAGGATTCAATGGCACAGAACTCGAAGGCATAGCGGGCCATCTTGGCCATGTCCACGGTGTCGTCGAAGGCGACGATGCCGCCGTGACCGAGTACGGCCCACAATTCGCTGAACTTCTCATAATCCAGCGGCGTATCGAACTGCGATTCGGGCAGATAGGCACCGAGCGGGCCGCCGACCTGCACGGCACGGATCGGCCGGCCGCTGATGGAGCCGCCGCCGAAATCATAGAGCAGTTCGCGCAGCGTGATGCCGAAGGCTTTTTCGACCAGGCCGCCATGCTTGATGTTGCCAGCCAACTGGATCGGCAGTGTGCCACGCGAGCGGCCCATGCCGTAGTCCTTGTAGTAGGTCGCCCCCTTGTCGAGGATGATGGGCACGCTGGCGAGGCTGATGACGTTGTTGACCACGGTCGGCTTACCGAACAGGCCTTCGATGGCGGGCAGTGGCGGTTTGAAGCGCACCAGGCCGCGCTTGCCTTCCAGGCTTTCCAGCAGCGAGGTCTCCTCGCCGCAGACATAAGCGCCGGCGGCGCGTCTGACCTCGAGGTCAAACCTGCGGCCGCTGTCGAGGATGTTCTCACCCAGGTAGCCGTTCTTGTAGGCGCTGTCGATGGCTTCATTCAGTATCTGCAGAGCATCAGGATATTCCGAACGCAGGTAGATATAGCCCTGTGTGGCGCCGACGGCGAGGCCGGCGATGGTCATGCCCTCGATCAGTACGAAGGGGTCGCCTTCCATGATCATGCGGTCGGAGAAG
Organism: Betaproteobacteria bacterium HGW-Betaproteobacteria-16; assembly: GCA_002840835.1. Taxonomy (GTDB): domain Bacteria; phylum Pseudomonadota; class Gammaproteobacteria; order Burkholderiales; family Burkholderiaceae_C; genus Hydrogenophaga. The sequence goes on from PHCQ01000130.1 coordinate 4,571, forward strand.
GTGCCGGAGTCGCCCTCGTCGGCGTTGCAGACGATGTATTTCTGTTCGGCTTCGCAGCCGAGTACGGTGTTCCATTTGATGCCGGTCGGGAATGCTGCGCCCCCGCGCCCGCGCAGGCCGGATTCCGTGACTTGCTGCACGATGTCGGCCGGTGCCATGGTCAATGCATGGCGCAGACCACGATAGCCATCGTGCGCGATATAGTCGCCGAGGCTGACCGGGTCGGTGATGCCGACGCGGGCAAAGGTCAGGCGTTCCTGATTTTTTAGCCAGGGCAATTCGTCGGTGATGCCGAGTAGCAGGTGGTGCTGACCGCCGTAGAGGAAGTTACAGTCGAACAGTTCGGCGACATTTTCCGGTGCGACCGGACCGTAGGCCACACGGCCGTTTTCGGTCGCTACCTCGATCATGGGTTCCAGCCAGTGCATGCCACGGGAACCGTTTCTGACGATTTCGACTGATGCGCCACGGCGAGCCGCCTCGACCGCTATCTGCATGGCGACCTGGTCTGCACCCATGGAAAGTGCAGCGGAATCTCGGGGGATGTAAACCTTGATGCTCATTTTGAATCTCTCGCGGCTT
>PHCQ01000053.1 GCA_002840835.1 Betaproteobacteria bacterium HGW-Betaproteobacteria-16
GAAACGCCCGCGCTGCAGGCCTTGCAGGATGATGGTGCTGATGAGATAGCCGGAGATGACGAAGAAGATGTCCACGCCCACGAAGCCGCCGGGCAGCAGGTGGGGGAACGCATGGTGGATCACCACCGCCACCACGGCAATGGCCCTCAGGCCGTCAATGTCGGCCCGGTAGTCGGCGTGCAGCTTGGTCGATGAGAGGTGTGTGATGACTGATGTCAATGAGGGCGCGCCGCAATGGCATGGAAACGGGCAATGCCGTTCAGAGTCCTGTCGGCGCTCAGTGTTCCCCTGGGCGGATTCTGCAGTGTGCCCCGCGTGAGCTGCGAGCTTGGCAAATGCTGATTTAAGGCGCTCAGGTCATGCCGTTTCGGCTCGCCAGTTCAACAAACAGGGCCGAATGGTCGAGTTCGGCCAGTCCGTGGTCGGCGGTCTGGGCAAAGAGCTGTTCAAGCAGCTGGGTGATGGGGGCTTCGAACCCGATTTCCCGGCTGGTGGACAAGGCATTGCGCAAGTCGTTGAGCTGGAGCGCGACCGCGCCATGTTTCGTGAAGTCGCGGTCGATCATGCGTTGCCCGTGCACTTGAAGGATGCGGCTGTCCGCGAAACCGCCGGTGATCGCCTCCTTGACCCTGGACATGTCGGCCCCGCCGCGCTGGCACAGCAGCAGGGCTTCAGCCACCGCCCCGATGGTGATGCCTACGATCATCTGGTTCGCCAGCTTGGCCAGCTGGCCTGCACCATGGTTGCCCACATGGGTGGCCCGGCCCAGCAGATCAAACAGCGGGCGCGCCCGTGCAAAGTCGGCAGGCTTGCCACCCACCATGATGGCCAGTGTGCCTTGCTCGGCACCGGCGGCGCCTCCTGACAGCGGTGCGTCGAGGTGGTGCACACCCAGGGTGTTCAACCGGGCGGCGTGGTCTTTCGCCTGCCGGGGCGAGATGGACGACATGTCGACGACGAGACTGCCCGGTCGCAGGCCGTTCATGGTGCCTTGATGGAAAAGCACCTCCCCGACAGCCGCGCCGTCGGTCATCAGCAGGAAGACGATGTCGGCTTGGGCCACTGCCTCGGCCGGTTGACTGACCACGCGCACGCCCAGCGCGGTCAATGGGTCGGCTTTTGAGCGCGTGCGGTTCCAGGCGGCGACGGCCACACCCGCCGCTCGCAGGCGGCGAGCAACCGTCATGCCCATGGTGCCGATGCCCAGCACGGCCACATCTGGCAATGGATCGGGCGTCCCGGTTGACTCGGGCAGAAGCGAAACGGAGGGGGAGGCAATGTTCACTTTGAGGTGTGCAATGGCGGGTCTGGAGACCAGGGCATTGTGGTGCTCCGGACCGGGAACTGGGTAAAAAAATGCGGTCCCCGGGCCAGCCCGGGAACCGCATGGAAGTGGCTCAACTACCGAAGCAGCTGAGAACCACGGAGTTGTGGGGTGGCGGATTTGCCGTCGGCAACCGATTTCGCATTGGAGTCCATTTGCGCGCCCATGTTGGTGCTGGAGTGGCTGCAGTGACGCTGCATCAATTGTTCTGCCAGCGCAGCGTCACCCAGGTTCACGGCGTTGGCAATGGCCTCGTGTTCGTCCCAGACTGGCTCGCGCAGCAAGCTGGATTGCAGCGCTTCTCCCATCGCCCGGCGGATGTGGTGCCAATGCAGGAGCGCACTCTGTTCGATGAGTGGATTGCCAGCTGCGCGGTAAAGCGCGGTGTGGAAGGAGAGGTCGGCATCGATCATGGCCTTGATGTCGTCACGCTTCACGGCCGCACGGCCATTGGCGATCAACGCCGGGTCAATGACCGTGCCCCGAGACGCAGCAAGCCGGGTCGCCAGCGCGTCAAGCGCGCTTCGCACTTCGTAGACCTGTGCGATCCAGTGCGCATCCAGAGGCGCGACCTGCAGTCCGCGGCTGCGGCCAGCCAGGCCACCGGTAATGGGCGCGTCCTGCACAAAACCATCTTTCTTGAGCAGTTTCAGGGCCTGGGTGACCGGTTGGCGGGACACGGCCAGTTGTTCGGCCAGTTCTTCCTGAGTGATGCGCTGGCCGGGCTTGAGCGAGCCGGCACTGATGGCGTCGAGCAAGACGCGATAGACCTGGTCGGCCAGATCCGGCGACGTTTCAAGCTTGAGCAGTTGGGCAGACATGGATTAGCGGAAATGTTTTGAATTCAGTATGCAGAATACCGCATCCTGAATGGTCTGTCACGCGTGCGGTTGGCACCCTGCACACGCCGCCTGCGTGCACAATGCCGTCGATGAATTCGCCGCAACTGAAAAATCCGACCTGGCTGGACGGCCAGTACAACAACCGGGCCCTGGTGCCTGAGCACGGCCGGCACTTTGCCGAGTGGGCTGCCGCATCCGAGCAAGCGCGCCGCAGCATGACAGCCATGCTCGATGTGCAGTACGGCCACGGCGCTGGTGAGACGCTGGACATCTTTCCCGCTGCGCGCGTACCTGGGCGGCCGCCAGCTCCGGTGGTGGTGTTCATCCACGGCGGCTACTGGCGCAGCCTGGACAAATCGGACCATTCGTTTCTGGCGCCGGCGTTCGTGAAGCAGGGCGCCTGCGTGGTGATGCCCAACTACGCCCTGTGCCCGGCGGTCACCATTCCAGACATCACCCTGCAGATGGTTCGCGCCCTGGCCTGGGTCTACCGCCACATCGGCGTACATGGAGGTGATCCGGAGCGCATCACGGTGATCGGCCATTCGGCCGGCGGGCATCTTGCCGCCATGCTGCTGGCCTGTCAGTGGCCCGTGGTGGGTGGTGATCTGCCGGATGCCCTGGTCAGGAACGCGCTGTCGATCTCCGGCCTGTACGACCTTGAACCCCTGCGGCACACACCCTTTTTGCGCGATTCACTGCGCCTGACCCCGGCGCAGGTGAACAAGGCCAGCCCGGCCCGCTTGCCGGCACCGGTGCGACTGGCCGGCCGTGGTCACCTCTACACCGTAGCGGGCGCGATGGAGAGCAGCGAATTTCTGCGACACAACCAGATGATCCAGGATGCGTGGGGGCGGGACGTGGTACCAGTGTGCGAGGCCTTGCCCGGTCTGAATCATTTCAGCGTGCTTGAGGCATTGGTGCAACCAGGCCACCGCCTGCAGCGCCTGGCGCTCGAACTGCTCGCCTGACCGCCCCCCATAACGCCACGCAATGGGTTTTGATGCGGCTTTTGCGGCAGCGGTGGTGCTGCTGGGCTATCTGGTGCTCGGCGTCACGGGCTTTGGATCTGCGCTGGTCATCGTGCCATTGCTTGCCTGGCGCTGGCCGCTGGTGGAAGTGGTGCCGCTGGTCTTGTTGATGGATCTGGTTGCGTCGGCCCTGATGGGGCGCATGAACCTGCGGCGAGTGGCCTGGCCTGAACTGCGCAGTCTGTTGCCCGGCATGGTGCTGGGCTGTGTGCTCGGGTTGCTGCTGTCGCGCTACCTGACGTCGGTATGGCCTTTGCTTTTTCTGGGGGGCTATGTGGTCTGGGTGGGCTGGCGCACGCTGGGCGGGCCACCGCCGGCCACCTCGCCGAGCACCTGGATGGGCGGGCTCTACGGGCTGGGGGTGGGCGTGGTGCAGATGAGTTTCGGCACCGCTGGCCCGCTGGTGCTGGCCTGGCTGGCCCGGCGCGGCGTTCAGGCCGACGCCATGCGCGCCAGCACACCGGTTGCCATGCTGGGGGTGGCCTTGCTGGTGCTGGTCGGCATGGGCTGGCAAGGGCGCCTGAGCGACGCGCTGTTGTGGCAACGCCTGCTGGTGTTGCTGCCTCTGGGGCTGGTCGCCGTGGTGGTGGGCCACCGACTGGCCGGACGCCTGCCGATGCGGCAACTGCGGGTGGCCATGGCGGTCTTGCTGGCGGCCAGCGGGCTGCTGCTCATGGTGAATGCGGCTCGTCAGCTTCTGGCTTCAGGATGAGCCTGTTGCCACGAAGCCCGGCGCGCATGCTCACATGAACAGGTGCTCGCCCGCGTTGTCACCGCCCAGGATCACGTAGTTCACCTTGCGAACGTCCATCAGCCGGGTGCCACCGGCGTAGCTGATCGAGCTCTGCACGTCCTGCTCCATCTCCACCAGGGTTTCCGCCAGCTTGCCCTTGATGGGTTCCAGAATGCGCTTGCCTTCCACGTGCTTGTATTCGCCCTTGTTGAAGTCGCTGGCCGAGCCGTAGTACTCCTTGTAGAGCACACCGTCGACCTCGACCGTCTTGCCGGGCGATTCTTCGTGGCCGGCGAACAGCGAGCCGATCATGACCATGCTGGCGCCAAAGCGCACGCTCTTGGCGATGTCGCCATGACTGCGGATGCCGCCGTCGGCGATGATGGGTTTGGTGGCCACACGGGCACACCACTTGAGTGCGCTGAGCTGCCAGCCGCCCGTGCCAAAGCCGGTCTTGAGCTTGGTGATGCAGACCTTGCCCGGGCCCACGCCCACCTTGGTGGCGTCTGCGCCCCAGTTCTCCAGGTCGATCACGGCCTCGGGTGTGGCCACATTGCCGGCGATCACGAAGCTGGCGGACAGCTTCGATTTGATGTAGCCGATCATGTCTCGCACGCTGTCGGCGTGGCCATGGGCGATGTCGATGGTGATGTATTCGGGCAGCAGGCCTTCAGCGGCCAGGGTGTCCACCGTGGCGCGGTCGGCGGCTTTGACGCCCAGCGAAATCGACGCATACGCGCCCTTCGCATGCATGTCCCGGACAAACTGCACATTGTCCAGATCGAACCGGTGCATCACGTAGAAATAGCCGTTTTGCGCCAGCCACAGACTGATGGATTCATCCACCACCGTCTTCATGTTGGCCGGCACCACCGGGAGGCGGAATGTGCGCCCACCCAGCTCCACGCCGGCGTCGCACTCCGATCGGCTTTCCACGCGGCATTTGCGCGGCAGCAGCAGGATGTTGTCGTAGTCAAAAATTTCCATAAGTACTTTCAAACACCCCCGCGTCGCCTTCGGCGCCACCCCCTCAAGGGGGCATCACCTGCGGCCTGGCAAAGCCAGTTCCGCGGTGACCCTGGCCGGTGAACTTCGCAATCAACAGGCACAAAAAAACCGGGCGCAAGAATCTTGGGCCCGGTGCTTGATTCTAGGCGTCCTGAACGGTTTCGGGGTGACTTTGCGGCCTCGCCGCCTCATATGGGAGCCATATGCGTGACCATATACCCCGCTGCCGCGCTTCGCCTTCCTACAATCGCTGGATGCTGTTTGAAGATCACGTCGCTCCGTCCCCGCTGCTTGCGGGTCTGAACACCGAACAGGGGGCCGCCGTCACCTTGCCGGCAGAGCACGCGCTCATTCTGGCCGGTGCCGGTTCGGGCAAGACCCGGGTGCTCACCACCCGTATTGCCTGGCTGCTGCAGACCGGGCAGGTGACACCGGGCGGCATTCTGGCGGTGACCTTCACCAACAAGGCCGCCAAAGAGATGATGACGCGGCTCTCCAGCATGCTGCCCATCAATGTGCGCGGCATGTGGATCGGCACTTTCCATGGCCTGTGCAACCGCTTTCTGCGTGCCCACCACAAACTGGCCAACCTGCCGCAAACCTTCCAGATCCTGGACACCCAGGACCAGCTCTCGGCCGTCAAGCGCCTGTGCAAGCAGTTCAACGTGGACGACGAGCGCTATCCGCCCAAGCAGGTGCAGTACTTCATTAGCGGCTGCAAGGAAGACGGCCAGCGCCCCGGCGACGTGGTGGCGCGCGATGAAGAAACGCGCAAGAAGGTGGAGCTCTATGCGCTGTACGAAGAACAATGCCAGCGTGAGGGTGTGGTGGACTTTGGTGAGCTGATGCTGCGCAGCTACGAGGTGCTGCGCGACAACGACCCGGTGCGCGAACACTACCAGCGGCGCTTCCGCCATATCCTGATCGACGAGTTCCAGGACACCAACCGCCTGCAGTACGCGTGGATCAAGATGTTCAGCACGCCCCCGCTTGAAGGCCTCACGCCCGCAGGCAACGCGGTGTTTGCCGTGGGCGACGACGACCAGAGCATTTACGCCTTTCGCGGTGCGCGCGTGGGCAACATGGCGGACTTTGTGCGCGAGTTCAATGTGCGCCACCAGATCAAGCTGGAGCAGAACTACCGCAGTTGCAGCAACATCCTGGACTCGGCCAACGAACTGATCAGCCACAACAGCCACCGGCTGGGCAAGAACCTGCGCACCGACGCGGGTGCTGGCGAGCCGGTGCGCGTGTTCGAAGCCACCAGCGACTTCGCCGAAGCGCAGTGGATGGTGGACGAGATGAAGCAGCTCGCTCGCGAAGATGTGCCCAAGGCAGAAATGGCCGTGCTTTATCGCAGCAACGCCCAGAGCCGCGTGGTGGAAACCGCGCTTTTCAATGCCGGCCTGCCGTATCGCGTGTATGGCGGGCTGCGCTTTTTCGAGCGGGCCGAAATCAAGCACGCGCTGGCTTACCTGCGCTTGTTGGAGAACCCGAACGACGACACCAGTTTCCTGCGGGTGGTGAACTTTCCGCCGCGCGGCATCGGGGCGCGCAGCATCGAGCAATTGCAGGACGTGGCGCGCAGCTCGGGCTGTTCGCTGCACGACGCGGTGAGCGCGGTCACCGGCCGTGCTGGTGTGGCGATTGGTGCCTTTGTGGCCAAGCTGGATGTGCTGCGCGAGCGTTCAGAAGGCATGACGCTCTCCGAGATCATCGAGCTGGTGATCGACCACAGTGGCCTGGTGGAGCATTACCGGGCCGAGCGTGAAGGGCAGGACCGGGTCGAGAACCTGGAAGAGCTCGTCAGTGCCGCCAAGAGCTTTGTCGGCATCGAAGGCTTCGGCCGGGACGCCGTTGCACGAACAGCGGATGCCTCAGGGCAGCCGCTCACGCAGAGCCCGGCCAGCCAGGGCATCGACGCTTCGCTCCCGGTGCTGGACGAACCGCTGGCCCCCGATGCCGACACCGGCGAAACCATGAGCCCGCTGGCGGCCTTTCTGACCCACGCTGCATTGGAATCCGGCGACAACCAGGCGCAGGCCGGGCAAGACGCTGTGCAGCTCATGACGGTGCACGCCGCCAAAGGGCTGGAATTCGACTGTGTGTTCATCACCGGCATGGAAGAGGGCCTGTTCCCGCACGAAAATTCCATGAGCGACCGCGACGGCCTGGAAGAAGAGCGGCGCCTGATGTACGTGGCCATCACACGTGCCCGCAAGCGGCTGTACCTGAGCCACTCGCAGACCCGCATGCTGCATGGTCAGACGCGCTACAACATGAAGAGCCGCTTCTTTGATGAGCTGCCTGAGGCTTGCCTGAAGTGGCTCACGCCGCAGCAACCCGCCTGGGGTGCGCCCGGCGGTGCCGGTGGTGGTGGCGGGCAGTGGCAGAACGGCCGCCGCAGCTTCGGCGCACCGCCTGTGTTGCAACCAGCCTGGTCGCCCGGCTTCAATGAAAAAGGCGACCCCAAAGGCCTGGGCCAGACCGCACCCGAACCCGATCGGGGCACCGATATCCGCGCGGGTCAGGCGGTGTTTCACAACAAGTTCGGCGAAGGCAAGGTGCTGGCCATTGAGGGTGCCGGTGCCGACGCACGCGCCCAGGTCAGCTTCACTCGGCACGGGGTGAAATGGCTCGCACTCAGTGTGGCCAAGCTGACCCCCATCCCCTGAGCGCGAGAAGGGGCCGCTCAGGCGGCCTGGCGCATCGGCACGTCGCCGGTATCGGCGCGGAGTTGCTCTGCCTGGACTGATACGTCCAGCAGGCGCACCTTGCTGCTGTAGTAGCGGTCCAGCCGCCATTCGGCCAGAAGGTCCAGCGCCAGGCGGAAGCTCTCGTAGTCCAGCTGGTACAGGGTCGCCAGTTGAAACGGCTGGTTCGACTCCAGCGACACCACCAGCGACGACAGGATCTGCGCCGATGGTTGGTCAGGGTCGGCCTCGATGAGCTTTCGGGTCTTCTTCAATGCAAGCATGGGAACTCCTGTGCGGTAGATGAAAAAAAAGAGACAGACCTGCCCTTGGCCGGGCCAGGCCAACCGCGCAAGCATAGGCAACGAGACGCCGTATTTCGTGACAGTTCTGTGACGAAAGACCCCTTCGCCCGCGCCTGCAGCCCTTCAGCCGCTGGACGGTGCAGGCCGGTGGTCCTTGGCGATCTGCCGATGGGCCTGCAGCAAAGGCTGCCCCATGCGCAGGATGGTGCCGGTGTCTGTGCCAGGGGCGATGACGTAGCCCGGCGGCGCGAGCACGATGATGGTGGAGCCGTGTTCGAACCATCCCATCTCGTCACCCTTGTTGTAGGGGGCGTCGCAAGGCAACTCGTTGGGCCCCCGATAGCGCAGGTTCAGCGGCACGTCGATCGCATGCAGGCGCATGCTCGCCACCAGAATGGCCGCCACGGGCACCAGCAGCAGGCGTTCACCCGTGGGCATGCGCAGGTGCAGCACCGCGCGTTCGTTCTTGCAGAACAGGCGCTCCACCCGCTTGAGCGCGATCGGGTTGACGTTCCAGGTGTCACCGCTGATGTAGGTCACATGCTCAAGTCGCGCGTCGCAGGGTGCGTGAAAGCGGTGGTACATGCTCGACGTGAGCCGCAAGGTGACATAGCTGCCACCCACCAGCGACTGGGCCAGGGCCTTGGCCCGGTTGTCGTCGCCCAGCAGATCGCACAGGCGGTACGGAAAGCCCTTGGCCTGCAACACCTGCGGGCCGTTGCCGGCACCGCCGTCTGCAATGAGGCCATGCGCGCCCACGATGCCGTCGCTCGGGCTGGTCAGCACATCGGATCGTGCATCCACGGTTCGGGCGCCGGGCTTGAGCTCGCGGGTGAAGCAGTCGTGCAGGCTCTCGAAGCGGGTCTTTTTGGCGTCGCTCAGGTCCAGGTCGGTGAAGGTGGTCCAGGCCGCCATGGACAGCTTGCGCACCCACGGGTGGCGGATGCGGCTCCACCATCCCATGAAGTGCGTGAGGCCGATGCGCGGCACCCGGTTGGTCAGCAGGAAGTTGAGGTCCTCATTGAGGACGATGCGTTGCAGGGAGAGGCGCAGATTCATGGTGATGTCATGTGGCTGAAATAGAAATGAGAGCTTGTTGAAATCGTGGAGTCATTGCCCATGCCTGTTTTCTCCTATGTGTTGCCTGCGGGTGCGCTGGCGCTGGCTTTGCCCGGCATCAAGCGGCGCATCGAGCTGTCGCGCGCCAAGCACCGCTCGCTGGCCGGCCATTCGCGCATGGCCAAGCGGCTGGCGCGCTGGTTGCCCGGCTATGCCTACGACGAGGCCCGTTTTTTCAACTGCGATGGCGCACCCGATGTCGTGGTGCAGCAGCGGCGCAAGGGGTTTGAAACGCTGGAGAAGGGTTTCGCCCAGCGCTTCGCCAGTAGCCTGGCGCTGACGGCTCAGGCTCGCGAAGGCCTGGCCGATCTGCAGTTCACCAGCGCCTACCGCGTGCCGTTTCAGTTCAGTCCCATCGTCAGCCAGCGGCTGCGGGTCGGTGCATTCGTTCGGTCCGCCGAAGGGGTGGGTGTGACAGACCTCGATGGCAATCAACTGATCGACCTCACCGGCTCTTACGGTGTGAACGTCTTCGGCGTGGATTTCTACAAGGCCTGCATGGCAGAAGGCGCGGCGATGGCCGAGCCGCTGGGTCCGGTCCTGGGCGCCTACCACCCCTGTGTGGCCGACGTGGTGACGCGTCTCAAGACAATATCCGGCCAGGACCAGGTGTCGTTTCACATGTCGGGTACCGAAGCGGTGATGCAGGCGGTGCGCCTGGCGCGCTACCACACGCGCAAGAAGCAACTGGTGCGCTTCTGCGGCGCGTACCACGGCTGGTGGGAAGACGTGCAACCCGGCCCCGGCAATCCGATGCCCCCGCGCGAAACCTACACGCTCAAGGACATGGACGAAAAGAGCCTGCAGGTGCTGCGCACCCGGCGCGACATCGCCTGCGTGCTGGTCAACCCACTGCAGGCACTGCACCCCAACCGCAATGCGCCGGGCGATTCCACGCTGGTCGATGGCAGCCGAACCGCCGTCTACGACCGCGCGTCCTACACCGCCTGGCTGAAGCAGTTGCGCGAGGTGTGCACCGAACGCGGCATCGTGCTGATCTTCGACGAGGTGTTTCTGGGCTTCCGCCCGGCACCGGGCGGCGCGCAGGAATACTTTGGCGTGCGCGCCGACATGGTCACCTACGGCAAGACACTGGCCGGTGGCTACCCGGTGGGCGTGGTCTGTGGCAGGCGCGACCTGATGCAGCGCTATCGCCCCGAGCGCCCGGCCGATGTGTGCTTTGCGCGTGGCACCTTCAATGCACACCCTTACGTGATGGGCGGCATGTCGGCTTTTCTGAAACGCCTGGAGACGCCCGCCATCCTTGCGCTGTACGAAGACCAGGACGCCAGGTGGACAGCGCGTGCACAGCGTTTCAACGACACCATGGAGGCACAGGGTCTGCCGGTGCGCGCTGCGAACATGCAAAGCGTCTGGACCCTGATGTACACCACGCCGGGACGCTACCACTGGATGTACCAGTACTACCTGCGCTGGCATGGCATTGCCTTGAGCTGGGTGGGCACGGGGCGCCTGATCTTCGGTCTGCATTTCACCGAGACCGATTTCGACGATGTGCTGCAGCGTTTTGTGGCGGCTGGAAAAGACATGCAGGCCCATGGCTGGTGGTGGCAGGGCGGTCAGACCCACCAGTCGATCCGCAAGAGCGTGTTTCGGGAAATGCTGGCGGTGCGCTTTGGGCGTCAGCCAAAGAAGACTTGAGCAAGGAGATCCCCTGCCGGCAAAGGGCAGGGGGGCACGACTGCTATCCGTGGCGATGACCGATGCCGGGATCGATCAGTTGACCACGCAGCAGGTGCAGTGGTGCCTTGTGGTACAGCTTGATGTCGTGGAACGGGTCGGTCAGGATCTTGGTCATCCACACCAGGCCGGTCTGCACGTCCTGAAGGAAAAACAGGTGCACGGTGCGAAACAGCAGACCACCCACGCCCAGCGCCAGCCACAGCGTGCCAACCTGGCGAATGAACGCTTCAGCGTCTGCAGGCGGCTGGAACAGACCGAACACCCCTGGCACCAGCCACACCAGCAGCGGCGTGCCAGCCCACAGGGCCATCAGCACCACTTTGCGGCGCAGGTTGTAGCCCACCTTGATTTCTTCCTTGTGTTCGTGCGTGGCCTGGTTCACCACGTCGTAGCCCTTGGGCTCGAAGAAGAAGTGGCCGGCCTGGCGGCTGGTCATCGACACCAGCCAGGCGATCAACGCGGCCAGTACCGGATCGGTCCACAGCAGCGCGTACGCGACCACGAAGCTGATCGCACTGATGAGGTGCAGCGTCTGGTTGATGCGGCTGTGGTGGTAGTAGCGGTGATCGTCCCAGCGCTGGACTTCGAGGGTGCGCAGAAAGTCTTTCACTTCATCTCCTGAGAGGAATGGAATCAGAAACCCTGGCCGGCAGGCCTGCGCCATGGTCTTCGCCTTGCATGAAATCCCGGTGACAAAACGGGCCTGTCACCGAACTGGCACAACGTGGCCACAAAACGAGCGTCTGTCATCAGTTTGTTGCGCAGCCTCGGGAAGATCGCTGCATGCAAGAAGTGGCTTCACAGCACATCGTGGTGCAGGACTTTCCCGCCGGGCGCCCTTCGCTGCGGCTGTCGGTCGTCACCGAAACATGGCCCCCGGAGGTCAATGGCGTGGCACTGACACTGGCTCGTCTCGTGAACGGGCTGTGTGCACGCAATCATCAGGTGCAGCTGGTGAGACCCCGGCAGACCGGTGTGGATCTGGCCCAGAGCGACATCGGCTTCGAAGAAGTGCTGATGCGGGGCATGCCCATTCCCCGCTACCCGCAGCTCAAGATGGGCCTGCCCGCTAAAAAAGCGCTGCTGTCGGCCTGGGCCGTGCACCGGCCCGATCTGGTGCACATCGCCACCGAGGGCCCGCTGGGCTGGTCGGCCCTCCAGGCGGCACTGCGCCTGCGTTTGCCGGTGTCCACCGACTTCCGCACCAACTTTCATGCCTACAGCCAGCACTACGGCGTGGGCTGGTTGCGCAAGCCCATCGTGGCCTACCTGCGCAAGTTCCACAACCTCAGCCACTGCACCATGGTGCCCACGCGTGCGCTGTGCGCCGAGCTGCTCAGCAACGGCTTCCAGAATTTGCGTGTGGTGGCGCGCGGTGTGGATACCGCCCTGTTCCGGCCCGACCAGCGCAGCGACGTCTTGCGCAGTCAATGGGGAGCCAGCGAACGCAGTCTGGTGCTGTTGGTGGTGGGGCGTCTGGCAGCTGAAAAAAACCTGGATGCCGCTGTGACCGCCTTCGATGCCATGCGAGCGAACCATCCGGATGTCAAGCTCGTGTTCGTGGGCAGCGGGCCGTTGCAGGCCGTATTGCAGCAACGCTGCCCGCAGGCGATCTTTGCGGGGTCCCGCGGGCATGGTGAGCTGGCGGGCTACTACGCCTCGGCCGATCTGTTGCTGTTTCCCAGCTTGACCGAGACCTTTGGCAACGTGACGCTGGAAGCACTGGCCAGCGGCCTGCCGGTGCTGGCCTTCAACACCGCTGCCGCATGCGACTGGGTGCTGCACGATCGCAGTGGCTGGTTGGTGGATGGCACCGGGACCGACGCGTTCGCCGCGCAGGCGCGGGAGCTGGCGCAGCAACCGCACCGCCTGACCGACGCCAGGCCGCACGCGCGAACCCACGTGGCGCAGCTCGACTGGGCACAGATTGCGGCTCAGGTGGAGGGCTTGTTTCTGGAGACCATGGCGCGCCAGCGTGGGTCGATCGGGCTTGGCGACGCAGCGTTGATCCACGAGAGATAGCGCAAGCCGCAGGGCAAACGAGAGGTCTGGCCTGGGCGTTGCGCAGGTCTCGGCGAATGACCCCTCTGTGCCCGGTTTCATGTCATTGAAGTGAGGTCGAATTCATGCGCCTGTCATGTGCAAGCGTGACGATTTGCACACCAGCTGGCGCATCTGGCTGGTCATTCGAACACTTTTTACCGACACTCCCAGGAGCCCCACATGTCTCACCCCGATGACGACGTCGTCTGCAACACCTCAAACAATCCGCACTTCCAGGACATCATCGAAAGCACGCTGCAAAACCCGGCGCGCCGCAACCTGATCCGTGGCGGTATTGGCCTGGCCGCCTTGTCCACCGTGCCCTTTCTGGCCGCCTGCGGCGGTGGCGACGGTGACGGCCCTCCCGACGGCAAAGCGCTGGGTTTTGACTCGGTGGGCAAAAGCCTGCTGGACGACGTGGTGCTGCCGGCTGGCTACACCTACCAGGTGCTGCACGCCACCGGCGACCGCCTGGACAAGAGCCTCGCGCCCTACAGCAATGCCGGCCTCGAGACCGACGACTGGTCGCGGCGCATTGGCGATCACCATGACGGTATGGATATTTTCTACATCGATCGCAAGGGCCGTTTCACCACCAAGGAAACCGACCGTGCGGTCCTGTGTGTCAACCACGAAAGCTCGGCCGACGCGCACTTCTTTCACCCACGTGGACAGACCACGAATGGCATTGACGGCAAGAAGTTCAGCCAGTTCGGTGGCTGGGACCTGGGTGAACGCCCCGAGTTGGAAGTGCTCAAGGAGATCAACCACCACGGCATCTCGGTGGTCGAGCTCACCAAAAAGGGCAAGAGCTGGAGCTACAAGCTCGACTCCACCTACAACCGCCGCGTGACGGCGCAAACGCCGATGAAGATCGCCGGTCCGGCCGCTCATCTGAAGGACATTCAGACATTGCTGGCCACCCGGTTCGACCCCACAGGTGCGACCAGCCGCGGTACGCTGAACAACTGCGGTCATGGCAAGACGCCCTGGGGCACCTACCTGACCTGCGAGGAGAACTGGGCGTTCTATTTCCAGATGCCCAAGGGCTCCAACCCCATCGATGCCAAGCTCAGCGCATCGCGCGCCCGCTATGGCGTGGCCCGCACGCCGATTGCCGAAGCCGCCACCTCCGCTTCCACGCAAGGCTGGTACACACCGTCGGACAGCGACGACCGGTTCACGCGCTGGAACGTCTCTGCGGCAGGCGCCAGTGCTGCGGAAGATTTCCGCAACGAACCCAACACCTTCGGCTACATCGTGGAAGTGGATCCGCTGGATCCGAAAGAGACGCCGGTCAAGCGCGTGGCCATGGGCCGTTTTGCGCACGAAGGTGCGGTGTGCAGCGTGCCCAAGGCAGGCAAGCCCCTGGCCTTCTATATGGGTTGCGACTCGCGCAACGAGTACATCTACAAATTCGTGAGCGCAGCCAAGTGGACACCTGGCGACGAAGGGCGCGGACTTGCCGCCGGCGACAAGTACCTCAACGAAGGCCAGCTCTTTGCGGCCAGGTTCAATGCCGACGGCACCGGCGAGTGGTTGGAGCTCAACATCAAGGATCCGCGCATCAGCGGCTATGCCGCTTACTCGTTTGCCAATCAGGCTGACGTGTTTGTCAATGCCCGGCATGCAGCCGACGCCGTGGGTGCCACCAAGATGGACCGCCCGGAATGGGGCGCCGTCAACCCGAAGAACGGCGAGGTCTACATCACCCTCACCAACAACGCGGCCTCGCTGCGCTCGCCCACCACGGTGGACGCTGCCAACCCGCGCGCCTACGAGGACGTCGACGGAAACCGCGGCACGGGCAATCCCAACGGGCACATCATCCGCTTCAAGGAAGACCGCTCGCTGGCTTCTGCGACGCAGTTTGCCTGGGACATTTTCCTGTTCGGCGCAGAGGAAGACGCTGGCGACGCGAACCTGTCCAAGCTGACCGAGAAAAACGCCTTCTCGTCACCGGATGGCCTGTGGTTCAGTCCCGCCAGTGGTATCTGCTGGATCCAGACCGATGACGGTGCCATGACGGACGAATCCCACTGCATGATGCTGGCCGCCATTCCCGGCGAAGTGGGAGATGGCGGGCCGGTCACGGCCAAGAACCGCATTGGCTCGGTGACCGGTACCCAGAAGACCTTCATGGGTGCCTTGCTGGGCGAAGCCCGTCTGCGCCGCTTCCTGGTGGGCCCGGCGGGTTGTGAAATCACCGGCGTGACCGAATCGCCAGACGGCAAGGCCATGTTCGTGAACATCCAGCACCCTGGCGAAAACACGCCGGCCCTGGGCGCTGCGAGCGCCTTCGCCCTGCAAAGCGAATGGCCGGCCAACCAGGGCTACGGACCTGCAGGCCGCCCCCGTTCGGCCACCATCGTGATCACCCGCAAGGACGGGCGAGTGATCGGTCTCTGATTCACCGCCTTCGACAGTTGCCATAGAAATTGGGCCCGGCACAGGCAAGTGCCGGGCTTTTTTTGCATGCAGCGACAGGAAGTGGGATGCCGGTGCGCCAGAGCGCCAGATAAAAAAAAGCCAGTCAGCGTGAACTGACTGGCATCGCGCCCGGAACCGGGCGTTTGATGGCGGGCGGACCCGATCAGGTGCCCAGGATACCGCCGTCGTTTTTGGTGATCACGATGGTGGCCGAGCGTGGTCGCTTGCCAGCGCCGTATCCGGCGTTGGCGGGCCACTGGCTCTGGTACTTGGCCGGGTTGTTCACATCGGCCATGGCTGTGCCTTCGCCAGGGTGCTGGATGTTGATGAACATGGCGCGGCCGTCGGGCGTCTCGCACCAGCCGGTGATCTCGCAGCCCTTGGGGCCGACCAGGAAACGCGCCAGCGTGGTGGGCGTCGGGGTTTTGCCCACGTGGGTGTTGACTTGTTTGTCGCCGTGTTTGACCATGCGTGCGCCGCCGTCGCCGACCTTGCCGGGAATGGCGGCGAGCATCATGCAGTTGGTCTTGTCGGTGTAGGCGCCGTCGTCGGTCTGGATCCAGCACACGCCGGTGGCTTGGCTGAACACCAGGCCGTCGGGCGCGGACATGTCGTTTTCGTCCGTGAGGCTAGACAGGTTCACGCTGGACTTGTCCGCATCGGCCTCTGCACCAAACACGTAGATGTCCCACTTGAACGCCGAGCCGGCGGGCGAGGCGTCGGCCATACGAACGATGTGGCCATGCACGTTGCCTTTCTGCTCCTTGCTGCCCTTCATGTCGGTGTAGACGCGGGGGTTCACGGCGTCGGTGGTGGCGGCGGTGCGGTTGCTGTTGTTTGTCAGCGTGATGTACACCTCGCCGGTCTTCGGGTTCACGCCACCCCATTCCGGGCGGTCCATCTTGGTGGCGCTCACGGCGTCTGCCGCCAGGCGGGTGAAGATGGCGACATCGGCATCGCTCTTGAATTCGAAATACGAGCTGTTGGCGATCACCGGGTTCTTCATCGACAGTTCGATCCACTCGCCGCTGCCATCGCCTTTGAATCGCGCGACGAACAGCGTGCCCTTGTCGAGGTACTTGTCGCCAGCGGCCAGGCGGTTGGCCGGGCTGGCGTCTTTCGGGTCCCACTTCGCGTCAGACACGAACTTGTAGATGTACTCGCCGCGTGCGTCGTCGCCCATGTAACAGACGACGGGCTGGCCGGCCACGGGCTTGGCGAAGGCCACGCTCTCGTGCGCAAAGCGGCCCAGGCCGGTGCGCTTGCGCATCGGTGCTTTTGTGTCATAGGCGTCCATCTCGACCACATAGCCGAAGGTGTTCATCTCGTTGCGGTAGTCCTCTTTGGCGCTGGCAGCCAGGGCGCCGTTGTTCCAGCGCACATACTGGTCTTGCGGGCCAGCGCTTTCCCAGCCGTGGCGGCTGGCCGCGCCGGCCTTGCGGCCGTAGCGGTTGAGCGCCTGCACCTGCTTGTCCTTCTTGCGGCGCTCGTCGTCCTTGGCGTCGCGCGAGAAGTAGCCGTACCAGTTCTCTTCACCGCTGACGAAAGTGCCCCAGGGGGTCTTGCCAGTGCCACAGTTGTTGAGCGTGCCGCGGCACTGTGTGGCGTCGTTGCTGAACTTGGTGACCAGGTGCTCGCTGCCGCGCGCCGGGCCGTGGATGGTGGCCGTGGTCATGGTGGTGACGCGACGATTGAAGGGTGAGCTGGTCTTGTAGGCCCACTGTTTGCCGCTGGTCTGGACTTCAACGAAGGACAGTCCGTGGATGGCCAGTTCCTTGTCGACTTCGGCGGCCGGCCGGGGCAGGGTGGACGCGCCGCCGTTGGCGTGGATGAAGAAGGAGCTGAGCTTCTCGTCGGTGGTGGCTTCGTGGTTCACGGCCAGGATACCGCGGCTGTTGAAGCTGTTGGATGGTTTGCCCGAAGCGTCCAGGCCGAACCACTCCATGCCGTCGTGGTGGTCGCCCGCACGCTGATCGAAAGCGGTGTCGGTGCCATCGTTCTTGAAGGCTGGCACACCGGCAGCCAAGGGGTCGCCCAGCGCGTAGATGATCTGGGCGCTGTAGCCCTCGGGCACGACCACCTTGTCGGCCAGGCTCTTGGCGACGGGCTTGAAGCCCAGGCTGGTGAGTGCCGGGCCGGTGGTGCCAGTTGCTCCGCCAGCGGTGGCGCAGCCGCTCAGGGCCGATGCACCCAGAACACCCGCACCAGCGGCGCCAGCCGCGCCGCGCAGCAGGCCGCGGCGGCTCAGCCGGGCGTCGAGCACCTGCTCGAAGTGCGGGTTGGACGAGGTGTTGGAGTCCTCTTCGTTGAAGTCCGTGGGCTGGATGTTTTGTGGGGTTTGGTCGCGCATGCTTGCCTTGAGGCGTGATTGAAAAACGCCATGATCGAGGTGTTGCATGACACACGTGTTATGGCCGTGTGACGGTTTGAAGACATGGCCCTAAATGGGCGCGGTTATCGCCCGTGCAGGCGACTGCGGACCTGCATCCGCAACCAGGCAAGGCGCCCCTGTTATTACCTGGGCATGGCAGGGTGCATTTCAGGCGGTTGCTGTTCCATGTAGCCCCGGCCGTCTTTCACACCGGTGCGTCCGGCAATCTGCCACGCGGTGCGCTGCCCGATCAGGCCGGCCAGAAACTCCAGCTCTTCGTCGGTGTGGTTGATGGCACCTGCCGGGGTGAGGAGGCGGCCGTTCTTCGGCTCGACCTCTCCCCAGAAAGACTGGTGGTAGCTGGCTTCGGAAACGGCCCGCTGGTCGCCCGCCGCCAGATTCACCAGCCCATAGCAGTTGCAAAAATAGGTGCGTCCGCCCTGGTCGGCCATGACTTCGGTGTACACACCGGTGCCGCGAATGCCGGCCGTGAGTGTGGGTGTGACGATGGCTCGGCTGCGGCTGCGCCCGAACACGCTCACCAGGGCTCCGTTGAGCAGGCGCAGCAGGCTCACCGTGTTGATGGTGTTGCCTCGCTCCACCGTGAGGCGCGAGTTCTGCCGCACGTGAAACGCCGCGTTGCCGATCATGAACACCAGGCGTGACGCCGGGCCCGTGAGGATTTCATCGCCGGTCTGCACCGTTTGCTGCGGCAGCATGCGCCGTCCGTTTAGCAGGATGTCGCCCACAAAGTCCACCACATTGCTGCGCTGCTGTGCCATGGCGGCAGGCATGCCGCCCATGGCCACCCAGGCCGCCGCGGCCTTGAGCGTGTCGCGGCGCTGGAACCAGAGCATTTCGGCCTCGGTACGGCCTTGCAAGATGTGCTGGGTCATGTGTCGTCTCCGGTGATGGGGGAAGGCAGCGTGGGTCCATCATCCGTGACAAAGCTGTCACGGACCGTGAAGAAGATGGAGGTGTGGAACATGGAAGCAATGAACAGGCCGGCGGGATAGACCACCAGATTGAGCGCCTGTGCACCACCGAGCACCGTGGCCAGCAGGCCCATGATCAGCACCAGCATGAACATCACGCCCACCCAGCCCATCATGTAAACGAGGAAGGCGCCCTTGTTGCCCCAGCAGGCCATGAAGCTGAAGAACAGGCTCTTGACGGGACTCACGCCATGCCAGTGCACCAGTGCTGGCGCGTGCCAGAAGGCCATCACCGTGGGCAGGTAGAGCAGCAGCCCGAACCAGAAACCGGGGTTGTTGACGATGGCCTGGACCGCCATTTCCGGCGTGGCCTGCGTGCCTTCCTGCAGCTCCACAGGGGCCGATGCACTGCCCACCAGGCCCGCAAAGGCCACCACCAGCAACAGGGCCGCAGCGTACATGCCGCCCAGAATGAGCATGGGTTGCGCCTTTTTCGCGCCGGAGCGAAACGCCGTGACGAGGGTGGTCGGCATGGGAAACCGGCCATTCAGCGCTTCGCGGCTGGCGGCCATGAGACCCAGCGTGGCGGCAGGTACCAGCACCAGCGAAATGGCCGTGCCGATGAGTGGAATCACCGACAACACCGAAACCACGGCCATGAACATGAAAAACAGGCCCGTCATGGCCAGCGGCTGGCGAAAGAAAGTCTGGATGCCGAGCTTGACCCAGACGATGCCGGTACCGGCAGGAACGATGCGAAGTTTCATGGGGTGATGGGGGCGTTCGCTGCGCAGTTGTATGGCCGGGCGAAAGCGAGTGGGGGGCAAGCGGGCATGAGCAAAAGAACCCTCAGCCTCTCAGGCTGCCGCACAGGCTTCCTGGCTGGATGTCAGAACGGCGGGTGTGCCTGCTTGTTGTACGCGGGTGCGCAGCACCCGCTCGAAGTGACTCGGGTCGTGGGCCTGCAGCATGGCGGCTTCCCGCGGCAGATGCAGATCCCACAGGCGCGAGATCCAGAACCGGAACGCACCGGCACGCAGCATGGCAGGAAGCAGTTGCCGTTCGGTCGCCGTGAGCGGGCGCACCGACTGGT
This sequence comes from Betaproteobacteria bacterium HGW-Betaproteobacteria-16, assembly GCA_002840835.1. Lineage (GTDB taxonomy): Bacteria > Pseudomonadota > Gammaproteobacteria > Burkholderiales > Burkholderiaceae_C > Hydrogenophaga. Next base: position 19,632 of record PHCQ01000053.1, read on the forward strand.
AGGCCGCCAGCAGGGCCTGCGCACGCGCGGCGTCGTGTGCCCCGTCGTCGCTGTCAGCGCTGTGCCGCACGCACCAGTCGTTGAGGCACACGGCCAGATCGAACAGGAAGGTGTCGCAACCGGCGAAATAGAAGTCGAACAACCCGGTGAGCTTGCCGTCCTCGAACATCACGTTGTCGCGGAACAGATCGGCGTGGATGGGGCCGCGCGGCAGGGCCACATAAGCAGGCGATACCGCCACATGGTTCTGGTAGGCCAGCTCGGACCGGATCAGGCTGGCCTGAGCGGGGTCGAGAAAGGGCAGCACCACCGGAACGGTCTCGTTCCACCAGGGCAGGCCGCGCAGGTTGGGCTGGGTGAGCTCGAAGTCGCGCCCGGCCAGGTGCATGCGCGCCAACATCTCGCCCACGGCTTCGCAGTGCGCCACAGTGGGTTGCAGTTCGCTGTGGCCACGCAGGCGATTCACCACCGCGGCCGGCTTGCCCTGGATCGTGTGCAGGATGTTGCCATCGGCGGTGGCGGCCGGATCGGGCACGGGAACGCCCTTGCCCGCCAGGTGCTTCATCAGGTGCAGATAGAACGGCAGTTGCTCGAAACCCAGCCGCTCGAACACGGTGAGCACATGCTGCAGCGTGGTGCCACTGCGCTCGCTGGTGACGAAATAGTTGGTGTTCTCGATACCGCCCTTGATGCCCTGCAGGTCGGTCAGATCGCCCAGATCGAGGGCGTGCAGCAAGGCAGCGGCTTCGGCAAACGCCACTTCGGTGTAAACGGCCATGAAAGCAACCCGCTTCAGAAACTCAGGATGCGCCAGCTGCTGCGCCCGGCGTTGCCGGTGCGTTGACCCGCCACATCGCCTTTGGACGAGGGCACGCCTGGTTCGGTGGTGATCTGGTAGGCGGGGGCGCCATTCTTGGGCTGCACCTCGATGCTCTTGGTCTGACCGCCCACCCGCAGTTCGTCGATGCGCGACAGGTCGTCTTCGTGGGTGATGCGTTCGATACGGTCGGCCGCCTGCGCGGGCTGGGCGGCTGCAGGCGCTGGTTCAGGCGCTTGCTGTGCAAAGGCAGGCAGCACGGGCGCGAGGGCCAGCGCGAGTATCAGGGGGCGGATTTGGGCGTTCATGCCGCATTGTAGGCAGGCTAGGGCACTGTGAGCGCACCGGGGCTTCCTGACCCGCCGCGATGTCAAAGTGATTTCCTCCACAATCGTGCCATGTCAGACGCCCAATCCCCCGCTCCCACCCTGTTGCTGGTCGACGGATCCAGCTACCTTTACCGCGCGTTCTTTGCCGGTGGTGACGCCATGAGCACCACCCTGCCTGACGGCACGGTGCAAAAGACTGGTGCCATCCGCATTCTGATCAACATGATGCAGAAGCTGCTCAAGGATCACCCCGCCATGTACGGCGCCTGCGTGTTCGACGCCAAAGGCCCGACCTTCCGGGACGCCATCTACCCCGAATACAAGGCCCAGCGCAGCCCCATGCCCGACGACCTGCGCAGTCAGATCGCCCCCATTCACGAGGTGGTTCGCCTGATGGGCTGGCCCGTGTTGGACGTGCCTGGCGTGGAGGCTGACGACGTGATTGGTACCCTGGCTGTCACTGCGGCGCAGCAGGGCATGAAAGTGATCATCTCCAGCGGCGACAAGGACCTCGCCCAACTGGTGAACGAACAAATCGCCATCATCGACACGATGAGCGGAAAAGTGCGCGATCTGGCTGGCGTGGAGGCCGAGTTTGGCGTGCCGGCCCGCTTGATGCTGGACTACCAGATGCTCGTGGGCGACCAGATTGACAACGTGCCCGGGGTGCAAGGCGTGGGACCCAAGACCGCCGTGAAACTTCTGCAGGAATACGGCTCGGTGGACGCTCTGATGGCGCAGGCTGGTCAGATCAAGGGTGCCGTGGGGGAGAAGCTGCGCAAGGCGCTGGACTGGCTACCCACCGGGCGACAGCTTCTGACCATCAAGACCGACTGCGATCTCAACGGCTGGGTACCTGATCTTCCCGCGCTGGACGCCATCCGCATCGGCGAACCTGATAATGTGGCCCTTAGAACCTTCTATGAAACCTATGGATTCAAGGGTCTGGCCGCCAAGACCAGTGCGAAGCCCGAAGCCGTGGAGGCCTTGAGGGAGGTTCGCAGCGAGAACGCGAACAGCGCAAACCCGGGTCTGTTCGACGATCCCACTGACCCTGTGCCACGCACCTCCAACGTGGCCTACGACACCATTCTGACCTGGGATGCTTTTGACACCTGGCTGAGCCGCGTGCAGGCCGCCGAGCTGGTGGCCGTCGACACCGAGACCACTTCACTCGACGAAATGCGGGCCGAAATCGTGGGCATCAGCTTCAGCGTGAAGCCCGGCGAAGCCGCCTACATTCCGCTGCGTCACGCAGGCCCGGATGCGCCCGAGCAACTGCCGTTTGACGAGGTGCTGGCGAAACTCAAGCCCTGGCTGGAAGACCCCAGGCACCACAAGCTCGGCCAGCATGTGAAGTACGACCGCCATGTGTTCGCCAACCACGGCATCGAGGTGCAGGGCTATGTGCACGACACCATGCTGCAAAGCTATGTGCTCGAAGTGCACAAGCCGCACGGCCTGGCCAGCCTGGCCGAACGCCACCTGGGCCGCAAAGGTATCAGCTACGAAGACCTCTGCGGCAAAGGCGCGCACCAGATCCCCTTTTCACAGGTCGATGTGGCCAAGGCGGCCGAGTACTCGTGTGAAGACAGCGACCAGACGCTGGACGTGCATCTGGCACTGTGGCCGCAGTTGCAGGCTGACAGTCAACCTGGAAAAGGGCTGCTCTTTGTCTATGAACTGGAGATGGCCAGCAGCGAAGCGCTCTACCGCATTGAGCGCAACGGTGTGCTGATCGATGCGCCCACGCTGGCCAAACAAAGCCATGAACTGGGTTCGCGTATCCACGCGCTGGAGCAGGAAGCCTTTGAGATTGCCGGCCAGCCCTTCAATCTCAGCAGCCCCAAGCAACTCGGTGAAATCTTTTTTGACAAACTGGGTCTGCCCGTCATCAAAAAAACCGCCACCGGCGCGCGCAGCACCGACGAAGAGGTGCTGGAAAAGCTGGCCGAAGACTATCCACTGCCGGCCAAGATCCTGGAGCACCGGGGCCTTTCCAAACTCAAAGGCACTTACACAGACAAACTCGCGCAACTCGCGTTGCCGCGCACCGGCCGCGTGCACACCCACTATGCACAGGCGGTGGCTGTGACCGGGCGGCTTTCCAGCAACGACCCCAATCTGCAGAACATTCCCATCCGCACACCCGAAGGCCGGCGCGTGCGCGAGGCCTTTGTGGCTGCGCCGGGTCATGTGATTGCCAGTGCCGACTATTCGCAGATCGAGTTGCGCATCATGGCCCATCTGAGTGGCGACGCGGCACTGCTCAAGGCCTTTCACGAAGGCCTTGATGTGCACCGTGCCACGGCCGCCGAGGTGTTCGGTATCGCGCCCGCCGACGTCAGCAGCGAACAACGCCGCTACGCCAAGACCATCAACTTCGGCCTCATCTATGGCATGGGTACCTTCGGCCTGGCCAGGTCCCTGGGCATCGACAACACCGCTGCCAAAAACTACATTGCGCGCTACTTCGAGCGCTTCTCTGGCGTCAAGCAGTACATGGACGACACCCGGGAGCAGGCCAAGGTCCTGGGCTACGTGGAAACCGTGTTCGGGCGCCGCCTGGTGCTTCCAGACATCAAGAACGCCAAGGGTGCCAAGCTGGCGGCCCTGGAACGCCAGGCCATCAATGCCCCCATGCAGGGCACGGCGGCCGACCTGATCAAGCTGGCCATGGTGGCGGTGCAGAAGGCACTGGACACCGATCAGCGCGGTACAAAGATGATCATGCAGGTACACGACGAACTGGTGTTCGAAGTGCCCGAGGGCGAAGTGGAATGGCTCAAAACCGGGGTTCCTCAGCTCATGGCGGGCGTGGCCGAGCTCAAGGTGCCGCTGTTGGCCGAAGTGGGCGTTGGCCCGAACTGGGACAAGGCGCACTGAGGACTCCTGCAGGGAGACGCGCGAGGCGCTGCCTGGTGGGGGTGGCCATGGACAGGCAGGCTGGCCGCTCGTCGGAACAGGCGACTGCCGGCTTCAGCGAGTGCTGGTCAGCAGCGCCTCGATGGATTCACCCAGTTCGATCACCGCCATCGCGTAATAGCTGCTCCAGTTGTAGCGGGTGACGGCGTAGAAGTTGTCGGTGCCCAGCACATAGCTGCGGGGCGCATCGCCGTTTTCCAGTTCGACCAGCGCCATCTTCCCGATGTGCTGTTGCGCCTGCTCCTGCAGGATCAGGCCCTTGTTGGTCAGGCTCTCGACATCGAAGCTGGGCAGGATGTCGGGCGCCAGCAAGGTCGGCAGATCAAGCCGGGTGTGGTCAAAGGCCACAGGGTAGTGGGTGGGCATGCCGGGGTGCCAGCCAAAAGCCTTGAAATAGTTGGCCACGGACCCGATCACATCGGCCTGGCTGTTGAACAGGTCGATGCGGCTGTCGCCGTCGAAATCAATGGCGTACTTGTTCCAGCTGCTGGGCATGAACTGCGGCCAGCCCATGGCCCCCGCATAGCTGCCGCGAAACGTCTGCGGGTCCATGCCAGAGCGGTCTGCGAGGCTGAGAAACTGCTCCAGCTCTTCCCGGAAGAACTCGGTGCGCACGGCGGCCCTGGGGTGAGAGGCCGGGAAATCGAAGGCCAGCGTGGTCAGCGCGTCGATCACGCGGAAGTTGCCGGTGTGGCGGCCATAGAGCGTCTCCACTCCGATGACACCCACGATCAGGCTCGCGGGCACGCCAAATTCTTTCTCGGCGCGGGCCAGGGTGTCGCGGTTGTCCTCCCAGAAGCGCAAGCCGGCATTCAGCCGTGTGGGCTCGATGAACCGGGCCCGGTAGGCCGCCCAGTTTTTGGGCGTTCCGCTGGGCGCGGGGGACATCAGGCGAACCACATTGGGCAGGTGCTGGGCCTGCCCGATCTGCTCGCGCACCCATGTGGCATCCAGATTGCGCCGCACGGCCAGGTCGTCGGCAAAGGCCATGGCCCCGCTGTGCTGGTGATAAAAGAAAGCCGGCGCTGTGGCCGCTGGACGCGTCTTGGACGCGCCGCTGTTGGCAAACGCGTTCGCGATTGCCGCCAGACCCACACCCAAAGTCAAAGCCGCCACGACAACTGGACGGGCACAAGCCAACCTGAACATCAACGATTTTTCTCCCTGGGCCACACAAGCTGTCTGAATTCAGAACGAAGTGTACCGAGGGAGTGTGCGCTGAACTTGCTGTAGCGCTGCGCTTCGAGTCTGAGCAACCATTGTTTTAGGGGGGTGGCTTCTTCAGCGGCAAAGTGCTGTTCCACCAGCGTGGCCAAGGCGCGCGGTGGCAGGTGCTCGGTGTGGCTCACGCCCAGCTTGTCAAGCCGGTGCCGAGCCTGCTGCAGCAGCCGCAGCCATGGGTCGTGCTGCTGGCGCTCCCACAAGGTCCATGCGGCGCCGGCCAGACTCACCAGCACGATCACACCGATCAACACGTAGGCCAGGTCGGTCCAGCGCGGAGAGTCGAAGCCCAGGTTCTTGAGCAGGTCCAGCTGGCGCCCCTGGGTGTAGTTCAGGATCCACTGGTTCCACCGGTTGTTGACTGCCTCCCAGAAGTCTCGCAACTGGGTGGCCAGCGAAGGGTTGAGGTTGCGGAAGGCCGATGCCAGGGCGCCTTCTGCCGGACGCAGCCGGTCCAGCGAACCGATGCGCCAGTCAGCCACGGCGGCGGTGGGGTCCACGCGCACCCAGCCCTGGCCCGCGAACCAGACCTCGGCCCAGGCGTGGGCATCACGCTGGCGCACGGTCCAGTAATTGTCGATCGTGTTGAGTTCGCCACCCTGGTAGCCGGTCACGATGCGCGCGGGGATGTCCATTGCACGCATCAGGATCACGAAGGCGGAGGCGATGTGTTCGCAGAAACCTTCCTTGCGATCGAACCAGAACTCGTCTGCTGTGTGCTCGCCGTAGAGCCCGGGATCCACCGTGTAGACGTAGCCGCCAGTGCGCAATTGCCCCAGCGCAGCTTGTACCAGGGCCCGGGCGTGTTCGGGGCCCGCGCCGTGCTGGCGCCGGAGTTCCTGGGCCATCGCCAGCGTACGCGGGTTGAAACCGCCGGGCAGCTCCGTGTGGTCTTGCAGGGTCACCTGCTGGCTGCGCGGCCCGTGGCGGAAGTCCGGGTAGCTCTCTGCCCGGAAGCGCACCAGGTCGTTCATCGGACGTCGGGTCTTCCATTGCAGATCTGCCGTCATGAACGGCACAGCGCCGGGCAGCGTGGGGGCTGTGGGCGTGGCCTCCAGGACAAACAGCCAAGGCTGGTTGGTGGGCTCCTGGATCACCTCATAGCGGACAGGGTCGCCGCGCACCGCGAGCTCGGGTTGAAGCTGCATGGATGCGGGGAAACCTGTTCGCAGACCGCGCCACTCCCGACCATCAAAATCGCTGAACACAGGACCTCTGAAATACAGCACGCCCAGCGGTGGCGCCTGGTCGTCAAACCTCACTCTCAGCGCAATCTCGTCAAGCTGCATCAGGCTGGCCACGTCGCCGATCTTCATGCGGTCAGACAAACCGGTGCGCCCGGTCATGGCATCGCTGGGCACCCCCCAGAGCGGTGCGAATCGCGGGAACAGCATGAAAAGCACCAGCATGATCGGTGCTCCCATCAGGGCCATGCCGCCTGCGGTGCGCGCAGCCAGCAGCAGGGGCGGGCGGCCCACCGGCATGTGGGCATTGACCAGCGCGGTCAGCAGGCCCAGCAGCGCGAGCAGGATGCCCGCTGCCGTCAACAACGACTGAGAGTAGAAGAAGTGGGTGAGCAGCGTGAAGAACGCCAGGAAGAACACCACGAAGGCATCGCGCCGGGCGCGCATTTCCAGCGTCTTGAGGGCCAGCAGCACCACGATCAGCGTGACACCCGCGTCCCGACCCAGCAGTGAACCGTGCGTGGCCCAGGTGGCGGCCAGGGTGACGGCCAGCAGGCCCGCCCGCCAGTACCAGGGCGGCAGCGGTAGACCGCGCAGCGTCAGCGTGGCCCGCCAGATCAACACCCCGGCTGTCAGCCCGGTGCACCACCAAGGTATGTGGCCGATCTGCATGAAGGCCACCCAGCCCACCACGACCAGCAAAAAAAGCGTGTCGCGGGTGTCGCGCGGGAGGGAAGGTAGTGACAGGGCAGCCATGTCAGAGAGCGCCACGGCGCGAGGTGGTATATGCCAGGGCAGCCGTGGAACTGGCTTCGCCAGGCCACAGGCTGCGTCTCCCTCCCGCAGGAGAGGGGGAAGACGCGAAGCGGCGCAGGGGGTGATTCATACCTGGGCCAGCGCCTCCAGGCAACGTGAGCGGTGGGACGGCCCCTGGTCGGGCGAAAGCTCGCGACCGGGCATCCTCAGGCCGTAGTCCATGCCGAGCTGATCGGCCATGATGACCCAGGCCGTCAGCCGGGACAGACGGGCTTCGTGGTCAGCCAGTCCACATTGGGCATGATCCAGCCAGAGCTGATGGCGCTGTGTCGAGAGTGCATCGCGGCTGACCAGATCGTTGCGCCCCGCCGCAAACGCCTGGGCCGCTTTTTTCCAGACCACAGCGCGGATGGGGTCGCCCCGACGGTAGGCCCGCACCCCGTCAAATTCCCCGGTGCTTTCCACGCGGGCAGCACCCTGGTGCCCAGCCTGCGGCTCCCCTGCGGGCAGGGGCGGTGCGTGGGCCTCAACGGCAGGATAGATCAACACCTGTGAGGCTGGGCGCCACACCGTCCAGACACGAAATGTGCCCAGCGGATACATGGTCGTGGCCGTGAGGGGGGGCAGGCGGTGCAGGCCACGCTGGAGGGCCGGCCAGGCCACCCGCACCTGGGCGCTTCCCTGCGCGGGCACGTCCGTCCAGCCCAGTGGCGTGGTCCGGGTGTCCTGGTCGACCACGCCCAAGCCGATACCGTAGCGTGTGCCCTTGCGTTCGCTGACCAGGCGGATGTCGAGCGATACCGCCTGGCCCACATGGACGGGGACGGGGGGCGAGAGATGCAGAGTGAGGCCGCGCAGATTGCCGTGGCAGACATGCATGCCGACCAGCGCACAGCCGGCCAGCAGGAAGGTGAGCAGATAGCCCAGATTGAGCTGGTAGTTGATGCTGGCCACCAGCAACAGAACCAGCGTGAAGGCCAGCATCCAGCCCGGGCGCGATGGGAGGATGTAGACATTGCGCTGGGTCAGCGTGAGGGTGTCGGCGCGCGGCAGGCGGTTGTGCCACCAGGAGCGCAGACGCGCTTTGACGGCGCGGACCGGGTGGGCCCATCCCGAAGCACCGCGGTCCCGGCTCTGCGCTGCTGCCCCCTGGGCGGAGGCGCCCAAGGCGCTTCGGGGGAGGGTCATGGCAGCGGGGTGGCCTCGACCATGGCACGCACCTGTTCCACCGGGCCACGACCCGCATCACTCACCGGGACAAGTCGGTGTGCGACGGTCTGGGGCAGGATGGCCGCGATGTCGTCGGGGGCCACGTAGTCGCGCCCGCTCAGGAAGGCCTGTGCCTTGGCCGAGCGCACCACGGCCAGTGCGGCGCGGGGCGACAGGCCTTGCGCAAACCAGCGGCCAGATCGCGTGGCGGACACCAGGTCTTGCAGGTAGTCCAGCACCGGCTCGGCGGTGTGCACAGCGCTGACCGCCTGTTGAAGGCGTGCGAGGTCAGCAGGCGTGAGCACTGGCTGCAGTTGCTCCAGCATGTCGCGCCGGTCCTGGCCGCGCAGCAGTTCGCGCTCGGCGGCACGGTCGGGGTAGCCCAGCGAGAGGCGCATGTGGAAACGGTCCAGCTGGGACTCGGGCAAGGCGTAGGTGCCCAACTGGTCATGCGGGTTCTGAGTGGCAATCACGAAGAACGGCGTCGGCAGGGCGCGTGTGGCACCTTCTACCGTGACCTGCTTCTCTTCCATGGCTTCAAGCAGGGCACTCTGGGTTTTGGGGCTGGCGCGGTTGATTTCATCGGCCAGCAGCACCTGGGCGAACACCGGGCCGGGATGGAACACGAAGCCTTCACGACCACGCTCGTAGACGGACACGCCCACCAGATCGCTGGGCATGAGATCGGCGGTGAACTGGACCCGCGAGAACTGCAGGCCGAAAGAACGGGAAAGGGCGTGGGCAAGCGTCGTCTTGCCCACGCCTGGCACGTCTTCAATGAGCAGGTGTCCGCCCGCCAGCAGGCAGGCCACACAGTCCGCCACTTGCTGGGGCTTGCCTACGATGACCGTGTTAAGCTGAGTTAGGAGTTGGTGTAATTTTGTATCGGCGTGCATGCCGCGAACCATACCGCAAAACCCCCATGAGCCAGGCCACCGGATATTTCACCCACCAGGATTGTTGGCGACACGAAATGGGCCACGGACACCCGGAGTGTCCCGAGCGACTGGACGCCATTCAGGACCGCCTGCTCATCTCAGGTCTTGACGTTGCGCTGGAGCGCCGAGAGGCCACGGCGGCATCGATGGCCGACATGGAACTGGCCCACGGCCGCATGCACCTGGCCTCGCTGCGTGGACTCAGCGACGGCCTGCGGGACGAGATCGCAGCTGGCGGTCCTGAACATGCCCAGGTCGATCCCGACACCTCCATCAATGTGCACAGCTGGGACGCCATCCTGATGGCGGCTGGTGCCGCCATCGACGCCACAGACGCGGTAATGGCTGGCGAACTCGCGAACGCCTTTTGTGCTGTGCGCCCGCCCGGCCACCACGCCACGCGCAACCAGGCCATGGGCTTCTGTTTTGTGAACAACGTGGCGGTGGCGGCCAAGTACGCGCTGGAGCGCCACGGCCTCAAGCGCGTGGCCATCATCGACTTCGATGTGCACCATGGCAACGGCACCGAAGACATCGTGGCCGGCGATGAGCGCATCCTGATGTGCAGTTTCTATCAGCACCCGTTCTACCCCGCCTGCGAGCATTTGACCGCGGCCAACCTGGTCAATCTGCCGGTGCCGGCCTATACCAAAGGCATGGAAGTGCGCGAGCTGATCGACATGATGTGGATGCCCAGGCTGGACGCGCACCGACCCGAGATGATTTTCATCAGCGCGGGTTTCGATGCCCACCGGGAAGACGACATGGCCCAGATGGGGCTGGTGGAGAACGATTACGCCTGGATGACGCAGCGCATCATGGAAGTGGCGAAGCGCCATGCCAAAGGCCGAATCGTGAGCTGCCTGGAAGGGGGCTACAGCCTGAGTGCGCTGGCGCGCAGTGTGGAGGCGCATTTGCGGGTGCTTGCCGGAGTATAGGGAGCACCCCCCCCCTGCGCCGCTGACGCGGCTTCCCCCCTCTCTGGCGCGCCTTCGGCGCTTGGAGGGGGGACGCACCCTGTGGCCAGGCGAAGCCGGTTCCACGGGTGCCTTGGTATGAGGCACCCCGCGCCGGAAAGTGCTTGGTGCTCCCCTGGATGGGGATCTCCCACTCCCGCTTAGTATTACCGGCTGACGACGGTCTGGCTCACGATGAGGGACGGGCTGGTCACTCTGGCGTCGAAGGGGTGTTGCTGGAAATTGAAAATTTCCTGGATGCGGCTGAGGTAGCCGCGGGTTTCAGCGTAGGGCGGTACGCCGCGGTGTTTGTCTACCGCGCCTTCGCCGGCGTTGTAGGCGGCCACCGCCAGCGCCACGTTGCCCTGAAAGTAGGCCAGCAGCCAGCGCAGGTAGGCCAGGCCGCCGCGAATGTTCTGCTCTGGGTCGAAGGGCTTGTTCACCCGGAAACGCGCGGCGGTTTCCGGGATCAGCTGCATCAGGCCCTGGGCGTTCCTGTGCGACACGGCTTGAGGATTGAAGTTGGACTCTGCCCGGATCACCGCAAAGGCCAGACCGGGGTGGATGCCGTATTCGGGTGCCAGGCGGTCCACGATGGCGAGGATCTTGCGGCGCTGGGGAGTGTCGGCCAGATCGCGGTAGCGGGCCTCTTGCCGGGCGCGTTCTTCGGCGGCCAGCCGTTCGGCCTGGCGCTGGGCTTCGAGCACTTCCGCCTGCACCACGCAAGGCGGCTTTTCTGATTGCAGGCCCACGATCTTCAACATGTTCGCGGACTGAGGGTGGCCTTGTTCGGCAGCCTGATGGAAATAGAACGAGGCGTAGGCGTCGTTGCGTTCGGTGCCGCGCCCGTTGGCGTACATCCACCCCAGGCGGTAGCGCGAGTCGGCATCGCCAGCCAGTGCGGCCTTGCAGTACAAGGCCATAGCCTGCACCGGGTCGCGCCTGACGCCATGGCCGTGCTCCAGGGCAACGGCCCGTTCTCGCCATGCGCTTGCCTGAACCTCTTGTGGCGCCTGCGTGGCCGGCTGTGTCGAAACTGCCCCTGCGCTTGATGCGAAGCACCAGACCATCAGGAACAGGGGGTTCAGTTTCATGGCTCTATGACGCGACCGGGGTTGAGAAGGTTGAGGGGGTCCAGCGACTGTTTGATCTGCCGCATCAGCGCCAGGGCCACCGGGTCCTTGTAGTGGGGCAACTTGCCCACCTTGAGACTTCCGACGCCGTGCTCGGCACTGATGGAACCATGGTAGCGCTTTACGGCGTCAAAAACCAGAGAGTTAACCTTTTCTTCGTAAGAATTGAGGAAGATCGGGCCGTCTGTGCCTTCAGGGGCTTGAACGTTGTAGTGCAGGTTGCCGTCGCCCAGGTGGCCGAAATTGACCAGCCGCACACCTGGAATCTCGCGCTGAAGCAGTGCATCGGTTTCCTGGCAGAACGCCGGTATGCGGGACACCGGCACACTGATGTCGTGCTTGATGTTGAGCCCTTCTTCGGCCTGGGCCAGCGGAATGCTTTCGCGCATGTGCCAGAGTTGCTGGGCCTGTGCCAGACTCTCGGCCACCACCGCGTCGCTCAGCACACCCCGTTCCATGGCCGTTTCCAGCAAGCTTTCGAACCGTGCTCTCGCATGTGCTTCGGACTCGCTGTCGCTGTTCTCCAGCAGCACGCAATAGGGAGCGTCGCGCCACAGCGGCACCCGCAGTTGCGAAAAGTGTTTGTCCACCAGGCTCAGCGCGAATTGGCCCATCACCTCGAAGCCGGTGAGACCGGCGCCAAGGTGCTGGTGGGCCAGGCCGAGCAATGCCACGGCGGCGTCGAGCGTGGGCACGGCGGTCCAGGCTGTGAGGCGTGCGGCGGGCAGGGGATAGAGCTTGAGCGTGGCGGCGGTGATGATGCCCAGGGTGCCTTCGCTGCCGACAAACAGATTGCGCAGGTCGTAGCCGGTGTTGTCCTTGCGCAGGCCGCCCAGGCCATGCCAGATCTCACCCTGCGCCGTGACCACTTCCAGCCCCAGGCAGAGATCGCGTGTGTTGCCGTAGCGCACCACCTGCGTGCCGCCTGCATTGGTGGCCAGGTTGCCGCCAATGGTGCAACTGCCTTCAGCGGCGAGGCTCAGGGGGAACAGCAGGCCGGCACGTTCTGCCGTGTCTTGCAGGTCTTGCAGCACGCAACCTGCCTCCACCGTGAAGGTGAGGTTGGCCGCATCCAGCTCGCGCACCGCGTTCATGCGTCCCAGGCTCAACACCACCTGGGTGCCGGTGTCGTCAGGCACCGAGCCCACCACCAAGCCAGTGTTGCCTCCTTGCGGCACGATGGAAACGCGGGCGGCCACACAGGCCTTCACAACCTCGGCCACTTCATCGGTGCTGCCCGGGCGCACCACCGCCAATGCGCGACCGTGGGCGCGCTTGCGCCAGTCCTGTTCCCAGGCGGAAAGGTCGGTCGCGGGGTCGTCGTGTGTGAGCACATGGGCGTCGCCCACCAGCGCGCGCAATCTGGACAGCAGGGCCGTCATGGCTTGCTCGCCGAATGAGGTCCAACGGGGTCGGCTGCAGCGCCGGTGGCCAGGGCGTGGCGAGCGGCGTCGGCGGCCACGGCTTCCTTGCCGGCCGCACGCAGGCGGATACGCACGTGCAGGGCACAGGCTGCAAACAGCAGAACGCACAGCAGCACCTCCATACCGGCCAGCCACGCAGAGAGCCCTGTGTCGCTGGTGGCGCGCACCGCGCCTTCGGTGAAATAGACCCACACCAGCAGGCTGAGCCAGCGGTAGGTGTACATGCGGTTCTTCAGCAGACCGGCCAGTGGCAGCGTGAGCGGCAACACCTTGATCGCCAGCCACGAACCACCCGGCCGCAAGGGCGCCAGCCACAGCTCCCACGCCAGACCCAGGACGATCAGGCCCAGCAGGCTGCCCACGGCAAGCCAGCGAGTGGCTTCGACAGTGGACGAATTCGTTGGGAGTGGAGCGCCGGCGGGGCGCGGGACGGAGGCCATCGGAGGGGCAGACATATCTGGCGGTAAACGACTGGGGGAGCAAATGGCATGATACCTGCATGACCCTCAAGGAGCGCCTGCAGGCGATCGAGACCTTTTTGCGCGACCTGTGGGCAGGCGCGCTGGATTTCCCCTGGCCCACCACGGCCCAGACCTTGCGCGAGCGCTTCCGGGAAGACCGGCTGGGGGTGACCGCCAGCAGCCTGACCTTCACCACCACGATCTCGCTGGTGCCGCTGTTCACCGTCGCGCTGGCGGTCTTCAGCGCGTTCCCGATGTTCGGGCGACTGCAGGCGTCGTTGCAGCGCTGGCTGGTGCAAAGCCTGGTGCCCGATAACATCGCCAAACAGGTGCTGAGCTACCTCAACGAGTTCGCCGGCAAGGCCGGCCAAATGGGCTGGGCCGGCGCACTGGTGCTGCTGGTCACAGCGCTGGCGCTGATCCTCACCATCGATCGCAAGCTCAACGACATCTGGCGTGTGCGCCAGTCCCGCTCGCTGACGCAGCGCGTGCTGGTCTACTGGGCGGTGCTGACCCTGGGGCCGCTGTTGCTCGCCGGCAGTCTGAGCATCACCTCATACGCCTTGACCGCCTCCAGCGGCGTCGTGTCGGCGCCACCGGGTGGTGTGCAGTTTCTGCTGGACACCTTCCAGTTCGCCATCGTCACCGTGGGCATTGCCGCGTTGTACCGGTTCGTGCCGAACACCCATGTGCGCTGGAACCATGCGCTGCTGGGCGGCTTGTTTGTGGCCACAGGGCTTGAGTTGGCCAAGAAGGTGCTGACTTGGTACCTCGCGCAGGTACCAACCTATTCCGTGGTCTACGGCACCTTTGCCACGTTGCCCATCCTGCTGGTCTGGATCTATGTGGCCTGGGTGATCGTGTTGCTGGGTGCGGTGGTGGCCGCCTACCTGCCCAGCTTGTTGTCGGGCGTGGCGCGGCGGGGTGATGTGCCCGGCTGGAGTTTTCAGCTGGCGCTGGAAGTGCTGCAGTATTTGCGCCTGGAAAGGGAAGCCCACGGTGCGGGACTGAGCCTGGAAGGGCTGGCACAACGCATGCGGGTGGAGGCCTTGCAGCTGGAGGAGCCGGTGGCCGCCATGGTGGCGCTGGACTGGGTGGGGCGTCTGGATGAGGACGACGAGCGCTACGTGTTGCTGATCGCCCCGGAAAAAATCTCGCTGGCCCCGCTGGTGGAGCGGCTGCTGCTCGTGCACAGTGACAGCACCGCCCGCTTCTGGACCTTGAGCCAATGGAGACAGCTCACGGTGGCAGAGGCGCTGGACTCGTCAGAGTCCGGCGGGATGCAACATTCGGGTGCTGGTGTGCACGAAGCGGCCATCACCGGATCGAAAACGGCGCCCTGAGGAATCCCCGAAAGCGTGCCCGGCCGCCTCGCGTCGGCGGTTCGGCGAGCTGGTAGCCGGGAAAGCGCTGCAGGAAGCGGCCGATGGCAATGCGCCCTTCCAGGCGTGCCAGGCTCAGGCCAGCGCACTGATGAATGCCGAAGCCGAATGCCAGGTGCCGGTTGCTCTCTCTCGTCAGGTCCAGCACCTCGGGCCGATCAAACTGCGCAGGGTCGCGATTGGCCGCGCCGATGCACAGGGTCACCAGTGCGCCTTCGGGCAGGTCCACGCCGCCCACGGTCGTGGGTTTGAGGGCCCGGCGGTTGCCCAGCTGGTTCGACGACTCGAATCGCAGGAACTCGTCCACCGCCAGCGTCAGGGTGTTTTCCAGCATGGCCGGGTCGCTGTGCTGCACGCGCAAGGCGTCAAGCAGTCCTTCCCTGGCGTGTGGATGCTCCTGCAGGGCCAGCAGGCCATTGCCGATCAGGTTGGTGGTGGTTTCGTGGCCTGCGTTGAGCAGGAAGATGCAGTTCTGCAGCAGCTCCACCTCGCTTAGCTTGTCCCCTGTGGCCTCGCCCTGGATCAGGCGCGTGAGCACGTCGCGCTCGGGATCGCCAGGCCGGCGCCGCCGCTCGGTCACCAGCGTGCGCAAGTAGTCGAGCATTTCTGTCACGCTTCGGTTGCCCAGCGCGTGCTGCTCGGGCGTCACCACCGGTTCAAGCGCGCCCAGGATGGCCAACGACCAGTCGCGCAACGGGCCTCGGTCGCCGTGTGGCACATCCAGCAGATTGCCAATGATCTCCACCGGGATGGCCGAGGCGAAATCCTCGATCAGGTCGCCGCCACCTTGTGCATCGATGCGGTCCAGCAACTGGTCGACCAGTTGCACCAGGCCTGGCTCCATTTCGGCGATGGCGCGCCGCGTGAGCGCGCCCATGATGAGTTTGCGCACCCTCGTATGCAGGGGTGGATCGTTGAACACCAGGCTGGTGGTGTGGTGTTCGAACAGGGGCGAGTCAGCGCCGTACTTGGGGGCGAACTCCACGTGCTTGTCGGAACTGAAAGTCTGGGCGTCGCGGTACACCGCCACCAGATCCGCGTAGCGAGTGAGGAAGCAGGACCCGTCGGGCATGCGCCGGATCGGTTCGGTTTCGCGCAGTGCGGCGTAGACCGGGTAAGGATTGGCGAGGAAGTCGGCGGGCAAGGCGCGCAGGTCAAAACTGGCAGCGATCTCGCGCGCACGGTCCGCGCTCATGGTGGGGGTGATCTGGTCTTTGAACATGGTACGCCCATTGTGGCTGCGAGCCGAGCGATGGGGTTGCTGGTTTTCCCGCCGGGCCAGGCCACGCAGCCTGTCAGGCACGCCGCAGTAGCGGTGGCGTCGGGCTGTTGGCAGGGCGATCCAGCATCTGGCGCGCGATCTCGCCGATGCGCGCGAGGGCCTGCATGGTGATGGCGTTCCAGGGGCCGGAGAAGTTCAGGCGCAGGCAGTGGCGGTAGCGGTCGGTGGCGGTGA
>PHCQ01000054.1 GCA_002840835.1 Betaproteobacteria bacterium HGW-Betaproteobacteria-16
CGCAGGCCTACGCGCAGTGGCGGGCGGCCAAACTGGCCACTCAACCCACGTGCGTGGAAGACCTGATCGTCGACGTGGCCGATCCGCGTCGCCTGAGCGCCGACGAGCGCGCGGCGCTGCTGCAGACCTGCGCGCTCGCCAACATGGTGGTCTACCGCAGCCCGGTGGTCGAAGAAGACAAGTCGCTGCCGCGTCTGCTCGGGGCACAGCTGGGCCTGCAACGGCTCGACGCCAACTGGCTGGCCGATGAAGACGGCATTTCGCCGATCGCGGTGTCGACGCAGCGGCCTGGCGCGCGTGCCGACTTCATCCCCTACACCGACAAAGCCATCCGGTGGCACACCGACGGCTATTACCACCCGCAGTCACGACGCATCGAAGGCATGGTGCTGCACTGCGTGCGTGCGGCAGGCGAGGGCGGCATCAGCGGGCTGGTGGACCACGACCGGCTCTACATCGCGCTGCGCGACGCCAACCCCGCGTGGGTGCGCGCGCTCATGGCGCCCGACGCGATGACCATTCCCGAGCGGGCGGACGAGCACGGCGTGGCCCGCCCTGCGCAGAGCGGCCCGGTGTTCACCGTGTTGCCGGGGGTGGGCGGAGACCCTGCGCTGCACATGCGCTACACCGCGCGCACGCGCAGCATCGCCTGGAAGGACGAAGCCGACACGCGCGCTGCGGTCGCCTTCCTGGAGCAGCTGCTGTCCAGCGACGCGCCCTGGATCTTTCGCCTGCGGCTGCAGCCCGGCATGGGCATCGTCTGCAACAACGTGCCGCACGAGCGCAGCGGCTTCACCGACGACCCGCAGCGCCCGCGCCTGCTGTACCGGGCGCGTTTCCTCGACCGTGTCGGTGCACCGCCAGCGCCCCAGCACCACGCGCCGCAGGCTGCCCAGCCGGAGCTATGGGTGTGAGCCACTGGCTGACCATCTGGCGCGCCGCCCAGCTCGTGGGCGTGTCGCGGGGCACGCTGCAGCAGCAGGTGCGCTCCGGCGCGATGGTGCTGACCGAGGGCCTGGTGTCCACCGACGAGCTGCTGCGGCTCTACCCGGGCGTGCAGCTCGAAGAATCCGGCCTGCTGGAGCGCGTGGCCCACATCCGCGACGAGGCCTTCGGCAAGCGCCTGCGCGAACGCCTGCTGCCCAGCCAGGAAGTGCTGGCGCAGCGGCTCTTTCACCAGACGCAGGAGCTGGCTGATGTGCGGCGCTGGCTGCAGCGTTACCACGCGCTGGTCATTGCGCTGCAGACGCGCATCCATGCCCTGCAGGACGACGACGCCACGCCGCTGGCGCTGTCGGAACTGCAGGATTTTGTCGACCAGGGTCTGGCGCAGGCGCTCGCGACCGAACAGGCCGATCTGCTCACGGTGATGGACGACATGCTCAAAGTGATGACAGCCCAGGTGACGGTGCGCCCCAGCGGCCACCAGTTCTGTGTCGAGGGGCACGCCACCCTGTTGCAGGCCGGCCTGCTCGCCGGGCTCAAACTCAACTACGGCTGTGGCAATGGCACCTGCGGCATGTGCAAGGTGCGCGTGATCTCGGGCCAGGTGGCGCGCACCCAGCCCTGCGATTACCCGCTGTCCGAGGCGGAGCGCGCGCAGGGCTACACGCTGGCGTGTGCGCACACCGCGGCCAGCAGCGAGCTGACGCTGGAGCTGCTGGAGGCCAGCGGTCCGCAGGACATCCCGCCGCAGCAGATCGTCACCACCGTGCGTGCCGTCACGCAGTTGGCGCCGGGCACGCGCCTGCTGCACCTGCAGACGCCACGCAGCCACCGCCTGCGTTTTCTGGCCGGCCAGTCGGTCACGCTGGGCCTGAGCCGCCCGGACGGCAGCGACGTGCATGCCCTGTATCCGATTGCCAGTTGCCCGTGCGACGACCGCAACCTGCACTTCTTCATCGAGCGCCATGCACGAGACCCCTTCGCATGTCAGCTGTTTTCCGACGGCATCCAGCCCGGCGACAACGTCACGGTGTGGGGGCCGGTGGGGGACTTCGTGCTGGCCGACAGCGCCCGGCCGCTGGTCTTCGCCGCCTGCGACACCGGGTTTGCACCGATCAAGAGCCTGATCGAGCATGCCCTGGCCCTCGACAACGCGCCTTCGCTCTCGCTGTTCTGGCTCGCCACCCGGCCGGACGGGCACTTCCTGGCCAACCAGTGCAGGGCCTGGTCGGAGGCGCTGGAGCTGTTCGAATACGAGCTGCTGGCCGAGCCCGACGTGATCTTTGGTGCACTGCAGCTGGCGCGGACCATGCGCGCCGATCTGTTCGAGGTTGACTGCGACTTCTACCTGTCCGGACCAGCGGCTTTCGTCGAGGCGCTCGACGCCGAACTGCGCGCCGCGGGTGTGCCGGCGGCGCAGATCCACACCCTGTTGCTGGCCGAGCCGGTGGGGGAGTTGGCATGAGCGCCGCCCGGCCGTTCCGAAGGCGCTCAGCCCCGCAGTGCGCAGCACGGAGGGTAGTCCAGTGAGCGCCGCGCCGGGCCGTTCCCAAGCAAGCTCGCACCGAAGCCCGCAGGGTGAAGGTGCTCCAGTGAGTGACTGGCCAGAAGAAGCGCCCGCCACCGCCAAGTTGAGCGACGCCGGGCCGCCCCAAGGCGCGAAGGCCCCCTCGGGGGGCAGCGCAGCACACGCAGTGGCAAGCGTGGGGGCATGTTCAGGAAGTGAAGTCTTTGCCCTTCGTGTGCTCGGCACCAGCATGGAGCCGGAGTTCCTGGAGGGCGAGATCATCCTCATCGAGCCCGAGGGTCTGTTGCGCGACGGCAGTTTCGTGCTGGCCCAGCACGCCGACGAGTGGATCTTCCGCCAGCTCTGCCAGCAGCCCAGCGGCTGGACGCTGCGCGCGCTGAACCCGGCCTTCGCCGACCGGTCGTTGCCCGATCTGTTGGCTGTGCGGGGCGTGATCATCCAGAAGGCGCTGCCCGGGCGGCGCCGCGCCAGCAAACGCTACGTCTGAGGAAGCTCTGTGCCGTACTACATCTACCGCGTCAAACCCTTTGGCCAGCTCGACAAACTGGAAGAGCACGGGGCCTTCGCTGCCGCCTCTGGCCAGGCCAAGACGCTGCGTGCCGCATTGCCGCCAGACACCCCCGACAAGGTGAAGGTGATCTTCGCCGAGAACGCCTGGCAGGCCGAAGAGCTGCTGTGCCAGGTGCGCGAACCCGGGCACCCAGGCGAAGAATAGGCACGCGGAACTGGCCATGGTCGACGAGGCCGTCTACCGCCGCACCCAGGCCGAGGTCAACCGCCTGCCCTGCGTGTTCAAGGCGGCGTTGCTGGCGCGTCAGGCCGTGTGCGAGCTGTCGGTCCGGCACTCGGTGGCTGAGCGCGAGGTGCTGTCCTGCAGCCAGGCCCCGGCCCACCTGAACTGTGAAACGCTGGAGCGCCTGTTCCTGGAGCGCGCCACCTTTCCGCTGAAGCTGCACCCAGGCGCACCACTGACACACAGCACCATCATGCGCCTGCACTGTGGTGGCCTGAAGGGTCTGCAGCAGGTACTGGACGCTCCCCAGCCCGATGTGCACCGCATGGTTGTGCAGGCCCAGGAGGAACACGGCAGCCTGGTGCAACTGCCCTGGGAACGCATCGTCGCGCAGATCCTGGCCACGCAACCGAAGCGCCGCGCCCCGCCGCCAGACGCGTGAAGCAGCGGAGCGTGGGGGCAACCGAGACTGCCGTAGGGCCGCCCCAAGGCAGGCTCAGCCCCCTTGGGGGGCAGCGACCCGCGTCGGCGGCGGAGCGTGGGGGCCGTTCCAGACCGCAGCGCCGGGCCGCCCCAAGCAAGGTCAGCCCCCTCGGGGGGGCAGCGACCCGCGCAGCGGCGGAGCGTGGGGGCCTTTCCAAACCGCAGCGCCGGGCCGCCCCAAGCAAGGTCATCCCCCTCGGGGGGGCAGCGACCCGCGCAGCGGCGGAGCGTGGGGGCCTATTCCCTATCGCTGTTGCCACTTCATCGTGGCCACGGCACCGACCACGATGCCTGCCAGGGCGATGAACGAACCGATCGCCAGCGTGGAAACGCCCGACAGGCCCTGACCGATCGTGCAGCCCATTGCCGTGACCCCACCAAAGCCCATCAGCACCGCGCCGATAAGCTGGGTGCGCAGATCCTCCATCGAGGCAAAACCTTCCCAGCGAAACTGCCGCGTGCTGATGGCGTAGGCGAAAGAGCCGAGCACCACGCCGATGGCCGATGCAATGCCGAAAGTCATGCGCAGCGACTTGTCGGTCCACAGCATCAGCATTTCCAGGTTGAAGGCGACCGGTGCGACGAAGCTCAGGGATTCCAGCGTTCGTGTGTTGGTGGCGAAGTACACCGTCTCGAGCGTCTCGGGATCTTCGCCGTGTCCGAGATGACCGGTCAGGTACCAGGCCGCCACGACCAGCAGGCCCAGCACCAGCGCGCCGAACACGTGCGACGGGTTGCTGCGGAAGCGTTTGTCCTTGAATACGAACGCCAGCAGGCCCAGCCCCACCACGCTCAGGGTGATCAGCAGCGCCGTCTTGTCCGGCAGGCCGGTCAGCCTGGACAGCACCTGCGGCAGGCCCTGATCGCTGAAGCCCCATTGCGACAGGTCCACAGAGACCGGGTCGAGGAAACTGACGCGCCACTGGCCAAACAGGCCCTTGAGCGTCATGTAGGCCGAGATCGCCAGCACTGTCAGCACCACCACCGAACGCAGGCTGCCCCCGCCCACGCGCACCAGGTTCTTGTTGGCGCAGCCGGCGGCGATCGTCATGCCCACGCCGAACAGGGCGCCGCCCAGCAGCAGCGACAACCAGGGCAGCACGGGCCGCTGGTAGACCGACTTGGACAGGTCGATCTGGCCGAAGTAATAGAGCAGGTTGGCCCCGATCACCGCCACGGCGATGGTCAGCAGCCACATGCGCATGCGTCCCCAGTGCTCCATGTTGACCACGTCCGAGATCGCGCCCATGGTGCAGAAGTTGGTCTTGTTGGCGACGGCGCCAAAGATGAAGGCCAGGACAAAACCACCCCAGACCACCAGCATCGACGGGTTCATTCCTTCGCTCATGTGTTGGGCTCCATTTCAGGCAAAGATCGCCAGCCGCGGCAGCGCGTGGCGGTAGCGGGCGATCACCGCGCCGCGTTGGCTGCCTTGCCGGCAGGGGGCGTCAGATGAACAGGCAGACGTCCGATTCACCGGCGAACTTCATGAAGGTCGCGGCGCCGCCGTACTCGACGTCCTTGATGAATTCGCTGGTCTCGAACTCGAACAGGTCCACCGTCATCTGGCAGGCAACGAACTTGACCTCCAGCTCCAGGCAGACGTCGCGCAGTTCCTGCAGCGAGGCCACGCCCTTGGACTTCATCTTTTTCTTCATCATCATCGTGGCCATCGCTTCCATGCCCGGCAGCATCTGCACCATCACCGGCATGGGCACCGGCATCGGCATGGCGGGGTTGGCCAGCGGGCTGATCTGCACACCATCCAGGCTCTTGCGCAGCAGCTGCAGGCCGTAGAAGGTGAAGAAGACCTGCACGTCCCAGCCCAGTGATGCCGCGGTGGACGCCAGGATGAAGGGCGGGTAGGCCATGTCCAGCGTGCCCTTGGTGGCGATCAACGCCATTTTTTTGGTTGCCACGTTGCGTGTCTCCTGCGTGGGAAAAAGGCGAGAAGGGGTTCAGGCCTTCTTGAGATAGAACACGAACTTGCTGTTCTCGCTGCCCTGTTCAAGCAGGGCGTTGCCTGTCTGCTCGGCAAACGCGGCCATGTCGCACACCGAGCCGGGGTCGGTCGCCACCACGCGCAGGATCTGTCCGCTGGCCATGTCCGCCAGCGCCTTCTTGGTCTTGACGATCGGCATCGGGCAGGCCAGGCCCGATGCGTCAAATTCCTTGTTGAATTCCATCTGTGTCTCCTGAAGTGTTCTGGGCAGGCGTCCATTGCCGCATGGAAACCGATTCTTCAAGAGGACGCATCACCCGTCTATCACCGCGAAGGGTGATGACGCGTAGTCCATCTGGGTAATGCGGTTTCCACCCATGTTCACGCCATACCCGCGTGCGTACGCTTGGGCCGCCATCCACTTCCTCCACCTTGGGGCCTTCGTATGCCAAATGCTCAACGACGTCATTTCAACCACAAGCGCACCGCCATCACCGCGGCGCTGACCTGTCTGGTGTCTCTGCCTGCGGCAGCCACCAACGGCATGAACCTTGAAGCCTACGGTGCCAAAGCGGGTGGCATGGGTGGGGCTTCGTTCGGCTATGACAACGGCAACTCCGCGCTGATGAACAACCCCGCCACGTTGGGCCTGCGCGCCGAGGGAAGCAACCTCGGGCTGGGCTGGACGCTGCTGTCCCCCAAGGTCAACACCAGCATGAACCATCCGATGGCCGGCCCCATGAACGCGAAATCCGGGGGTGATGCCTATCACATGCCGTCCTTGTCCTTCATACGGAAGACGGGTCAACTGACCTACGGCGTTGGCATGCTGGCCCAGGGTGGCATGGGGACGGAGTACGGCTCGAACTCGTTCCTCTCCAATGGCACGGGATTGCCCATGCGGTCCGAAGTGGGCTTTGGTCGCCTGATGCTGCCGTTGGCCTACAACGTCAACGAAGCGCTGACGGTGGCTGGTCAGGTCGACTACGTCTGGGCCAGCATGGACGTGCAGATGCTGATGCCCGACGGCTCTGGACACGTCAGCTTCAGCAACAGCAGCGACTTCACCGGAAGGACCAAAGGCAATGGCTGGGCATACAAGCTGGGTGCGCACTACAAGGTGTCCGACACGCTCTCGATTGGTGGTGCGTACCACAGCAAGACCGACATCAGCGATCTGGAAGGCAGCGGCACCTTCACCATGTTCCCCAACGCGATGTTCCCGCAGGGTGGGCAGATACCCACGCAATTCAAGGTGGTGGACTTTCAGTGGCCTGAAACATTCGGCGCAGGTGTGGCCTGGCAGGCGACGCCCCGATTCATGCTGGCGGCCGACGTCAAGCGTCTGCAGTGGTCCAGCAGCATGAAAACCTTCCGCCTGGCCATGGACATGGGCATGGGCTTCCAGGAAGGGGCCATTCCCCAGAACTGGAAAAACCAGACCGTCTTCATGTTGGGCGGCCAGTACATGCTCACACCGAATGTGGCTGTTCGTGCAGGCGTCAATTACGGCAAGAACCCCGTGCCCGACAACACGCTGAATCCCCTGTTCCCTGCCACGGTCGAAACCCACTACACGTTCGGTCTGGGCTGGAGCAGCGGCGGTGGCCACTCGGTGGCAGGGTCCGTGGCCATCGCGCCCAAGGTGACGCGCACCAACCCCAACATGTTTGGCCCGGGCATGGCTGGCACGGTGTCGCACAGCCAGACAACCTTTCGAGTCAACTACAACTACAGTTTCTGAACCCGTTTTCAGCTACATACAAGAGCCCGGACCGACCTCCATCCGGGCTCTTTCTTTTGGGTGACGGTCCGCCGATCGTCGGCCTGTGACAAGGCAGCGGCACGCACCCATGCAAAACGCCCATCGATCCGCATGAAAGGAATGGATGAGCGTTTAGCCCTGCGCCTTGTTTGATGCCGCTACCAGGAGTGCCTGCAACGAGGCATGGCCATTGCACGGGTGAAGTGGAAAGCAGCAACCGGGTTGTGCGCTGTCAGGGAAGAGGTACGCCGGCGGCAGTGATGACCGATTGGTGGGCGTAGTCTCCGGGCATCGGGCGGTTTACCGTGCCCAGGCGGCGCACATGGTCCACAAAGGTTTGCGTGTACAGGAGGTAGTTGTTGACGTAGTTGCCAGTGGCAAAAACGGTGCCGAAGGTGGAGTAGCCGTCGCGGCCACTGGCGATGAAGTCGTTCGTCACCACGGTATAGGTGCGCGTGAGGTCGACGGATGCCCAGTTGCCTGTGACTCGGTCGCGCGACTGCACGTTGGCAAAGCGCGCACCGCGCGGCTGGCTCATGTCCAGGTTCCAGCGCAGGCCGGCGGCGTAGGGGTGCGAACCATTGGACTGACCAGCATCCAGGTGATTGGACACCGCGTCTTCCAGCACATCGATCACCTGCTGGCCGGTCATCGGCAACTCAACCAGCACGTTGGTGAATGGCAGCAAGGTGAAGGCGGTATTCAGGCTGATCGGGCCGGCCGGCACCGCGATTCGCACACCGCCAGCGTTCTGGATCGCCATGTCGGCCCTCAGGCTGCCGGCCAGGAACGCCTCGGCCACCACTTGTGCTGCGTCGCTGCCGCGCGCCAGGGTGTTGGCGTTCTCGCATCCTGCGACGCCTGCAGAGCGGTTGGTGGATTCACCTGGCACGCGCACCAGGCACAGCGATTCGCCCGCCAGGCCGATCAGCTCTGCCTTTTTCTCATCCACATCAGAAGAATAGTCGGACAGCATGGCTGCGGCAGCAACATCAGGCTCGGTCACGCGCAGCGGCGATCCCTTGAGTCCATCCACAATGCCTTTGCGGGTGATTTCGTCCACGGCCACCCAGGCGCCGCTGCTGTCCTGGCGCTGGAAGCTGGAGCCCACCAGCAGTGAAGCCTGCCCAGCACAGCTGTCCACTTCACCGCGCTTGTTGAACTTCAACTGCATTTCGCCGATGGCCTTCGCGTATTCCCAGGCCTGGCCAATGCAGACGGGCTTGCCATCCTTGTTGGTGGCCCGGGTCGGGTAGTCGCCCGAGCCGCTGAGGCCGAAGGCGGTGAAGTCGCCAAGCAGGCTGTGCGAGTCGCCGCCAATGATGGCGTCCACGTCAGTGAGTTGTGCAGCCATTGCCTTGTCGGCTTCATACCCCTGGTGGGTCAGCAGCACAAAGTGGCGAATGCCTTCCTTCTTCAGTGCATCGATGGTGCGCTGAGCCGCCTGCGTCTCGTCTTCGAACACCGTGGTTGGCAGCGGGCGCGAAGAATTGGTGGTCTTTCCCTTGATGTCGATGCCGATGATGGCCACCTGCACACCTTTGATTTTCTTGAGCGTGTAGGGCTTGATGTAGTCGGTGGCGCTGCTCATGGCCAGCGGCGTGCCCATCGCTGGCTTGACGTTGGCCGCCAGCACAGGCGTCTTGCAAGTGCCGTTGCGCAGGAAGTCGAGGAACACCTTGAGGCCGGCGTCCGAGTCGTCAAACTCGTGGTTGCCCAGAGCGAAGGCGTCGAAACACACGGTGTTCATCATGGCGGCGTCGGCCTCGCCCTTGAACAGCGTGTAGTACAGCGAGCCGGTGATGGCGTCGCCCGCATGCAGCTTGATCACGTTGGCCTTGGCCGGGGCGGCCTTGAAAACGCTGGTCACGCGCGCGAAACCGCCCAGTTCCACACGGGTTGCAATGCCGTCAATCAGCAGCTCGGTGTTCGAGAACGGGTCCAGCTGCGAGTGGTGATCGTTGATGTGCATCAGCGTCAGTTCCACCGCAGGGAACTTCGGCTGATCTTTGGGGCCCTGGTTACCGGTCTCTTCCCCGCCGCCACAGGCGGCCAGGGCGAACACGAAGCTGGATGCCATCCACAGGGCGCAACGGCGTGAGGCATTGAAAGTCATGGAGTGTCTCCTGAAGGATCGGACGTTGAGCCGCATGCTGCCTGCCGTAAGTGACAGCCCTGTGTCGCGCCGGCGCAGAGAAGCAGACGCAAAAAACCCGGCCGAAGCCGGGTACAGATGTACAAGGTGGGGCCGATGGCCACTTACCTCCGGTTGGCGCAGTTGGCGTAGAACGTGGTGGTGGCCGGCCAGTCGGAGAAAACGCCGATGACCCCGACATCGCGAGCGAGCACATCCAGCACACGCAGCATGTCGCCTTCGGTCTTGATGGCGGAATCGAACGTCTGGTAGTAGAAGCCGTTGTTGCCATCGGCCAGCAGGCCAGAGCGCTCCAGGGTCCAGGTGATGATGTCCAGACCCGCTGCGCGCGCGTTGCGTGCGTACTGCGAAGGAACGATCTGGCCCGAGTTGTCGGTGCTCAGAAGCGCAAAGATCGGGGGCGCCACGATGTTGATGCCCTCGCTTTTGTAGTTCATCAGATCGGCCTTGGTGGGAAGATCCGCCACTGTGTTGGCGTCGTCGAGGTAGACCGCCTGGCGCCCGAAGGTGGGCTCGTAGCGCACCCAGTATTGCAGGTCTCGAAGGTCAAACGACTGCGCCCACACGCGGGTGGGGTGCACGCCTGCGCGCTTGTACTCGTCGATCATCTTCTGCGCGTAGGCTTCCTGCGTGAACCCGTCGAAGGGCATGTCCACGCTGGCGCTCTTGAGTTCGGGCGTCATTTTTACGCCCAGCCGCTTGAACAGTTCGATGCTCTCCTTGTGGGTCATCAACGTGCCGCTGGTGGGGCCTGAATACAGGTCCGTTCGCCAGTTGGCGGTTCCACCCAGGAATTCAGCGACGGTGCGGGCGCGCGGATTGAATGCGTCCATCTTGCCGCGCAGCGTCTTGAATTCGGCCAGCGTGATGTCGCTGGTGCGGCACTCCGCGCTGGCAGGTGTCAGCAGGTTGCCGTTGGCGTCGAACGTGGCGGCCACGAAGGGCTGGGTGCATTTGCTGGCCAGTGGCGTG
Source organism: Betaproteobacteria bacterium HGW-Betaproteobacteria-16 (assembly GCA_002840835.1). Taxonomy (GTDB): domain Bacteria; phylum Pseudomonadota; class Gammaproteobacteria; order Burkholderiales; family Burkholderiaceae_C; genus Hydrogenophaga. The sequence continues at coordinate 10,524 of PHCQ01000054.1, forward strand.
GCAAGAATGTTGGTGGTGGTGTGCAGGTCGTTCTGTGCGTGGCGGCAGACCAGTTCCTTGTCTTTGGTGAAGGTCACATCGCATTCAATGATGCCGGCGCCCATGCGGGCGGCTGCCACATACGACTCCATCGTGTGTTCAGGAAACTGCATGGCTGCGCCACGGTGCCCGATGGAGAAGTCGCGAGGCGTGTAGTGGCCTCGCTGGGCGCACTGCTGCAACTTCTGCTTGAGTGGGGATTCGACCATGTCGTCCACCAGAAAGAAGGGGCGCTGTCCCAACTGCACATGGCTTGATCGCTCCACGTGGCGGACAGGCTTGTGATGCCGCGGTGAATCCGCAAGAAGGGTGGTGGAAAGGCTCAGCAGGACACAACCGGCAATGAAACGTCGCATGGCTACCTCTTTGGTGGATGGGATGGGTGGGCGCTTCTGTACCCGAAGCACGTCAGGCATGCTAGGCAATCCACATGGCAGATTCATGGCAGTTCTGTCGCGATCTGAAGTAGTCCTCCTGGCGCGCGCATCCACGGGGACTTGTTCAGCGCCGCCTCAGTCGATCAGCAAACCACCCTCCCGGAACCGGTAGGGTCCGGCATACTCACCCACCACGCAGGTGTGGGTGACGAGCCGGCCTGCGTGCCAATGGTGCAGCTGGTGGCCGGGGGGTTCCATCACAAAGCAATCAGGACCGTCGGCGCTCAGATCCAACGCCACCTGGTGTGCGGGGCTGGGGCACGTGGATGCCACTGTGCCGCCAAAACGGCACTGGATGGACCGGTGAAGGTGCCCGCACAGCACGCGCTCCACGTGCGTGTACTTCTTCAGAACGCACTCCAGTGCTTCTGCTCCCTCCAGGCCGATGGCGTCCATGTGGGCGATGCCGGTCGCAAACGGGGGGTGGTGCATGGCAATGACGGTAGGTCGAGCGTCTTCGGCCAGACGTTCGTCCAGCCAGTTGAGCCTTTGCGCGCACAACTTGCCACGTCCTTCCTGCGGCACCACGGTGTCCAGAACCAGCAACCGGATCTGCCCCAGGTCGACGGCATATTGCAGGAATTCGCCCGCTTGCGCGAGGTAGTCAAAGCGGGGGCCGGTAAAGGCATGGCGCAACGCCATGCGTTCGTCGTGGTTGCCTGCCACCAGGTACATCGGCACTGTGAATGGTGCGAGCAGTTCCTGAAGCAAGGCGTACTCTTCAGGACGGCCGTAGTCCACCAGATCTCCGGTGAGGAGGATCAGGTCGGGCTGGGTGTCCAGATCCAGAATGTGGTCTATGCAGGCCCGTAGCATGCCTGCGGTGTCGACGATGCCGTAGGCGAGTCGCCCATTGGCCTTGATGTGCATGTCTGAAATCTGTGCAATCAACATGAGGCACTCTCTCTGAAGGCATCAACCCGCAGTCCTACGACTTCTCCTCGTGCAAGAGAGGTGCGGGGCGGCAGCTTCAGGATGACGACTTCCTCGCCCGTCAGCCGCACCTGAACGCGCAGGTGGTCGCCCAGAAAAAGGCAGGACACCACTGTGCCCTTCAGATCTGCCAGATCGACGGGCACCAGAATCGCGTCTTCCGGCCTGAATCGCCTTTCGCCCACCACGTTGAGTGTGCCGATGAAGTCCGCCACAAAAGCGTTTGCGGGGTTGAAGTAGATCTGCTTGGGTGTGCCGATCTGCGAAATGCGGCCCCGGTCCATCACGGCGATGCGGTCGCCCAGTGCCATGGCTTCGGCCTGGTCGTGCGTCACATAGACAGCGGTGATGCCCAGGCTGCGCAGCAGGGCATTGATGTCGGATCGCAGTGTTTCTCGCAGACGGGCGTCCAGTGCGGTCAGAGGTTCATCCAGCAGCAGAACGCGTGGGCGTGGGGCAATGGCGCGCGCCAGTGCCACGCGCTGTTTCTGTCCGCCAGACAACTGGTGAACCTGACGCGTGGCCAGCGACTCGATGTGCATCATGTCCAGCATCTCGTTCACGCGAGTCTTGAGTTCTGCTGCAGGCATGCGCCGCACTTTCAGTCCATAGGCGATGTTCTCCTGCACAGTCATGTTGGGAAACAATGCATAGCTCTGGAACACCATGCCGACGTGGCGCTGCTCGATGGGCAGGCGGGTCACATCTTCGTCGTCGAAAATCACCTGTCCGGTGTCTGGTGTTTCCAGGCCAGCTATGAGGCGCAAGGTGGTGGTCTTGCCACAGCCTGAAGGACCCAGCAGAACCAGGGTCTCGCCTGCTTCGATGTGCAGATCGGTGGGTTCAAGCACGCGCTGCTGTCTGTAGGCTTTGGTGCAGGCGTTCAGATGCACGCGAACGCCGTGGTCGGGGTGGCCGAAATTCATGGGGTGGTCTTCCTGGCGCCTGCGAGCTGCAAGGCAATGAGGAGGGGAACGATCATCATGAAGAAGACGATGGTGTAGGCGCTGCCCACTTCAATGCGCAATGAGGCATAGGCGTCGGCCAGACCCACGGGCAGGGTCTGGGTGAACGGGGTGTGCAGCAGGAGCGTCATGTTGAATTCGCCAATGGACAGCGTCAGCACCATGAGCGCACCGGCCAGGATGCCCGAACGGCAGTTGGGTAGCACGACACCGAAGAAGCGCTGGGCAAACGAAGCGCCCAGGCTGCGCGCGCCTTCTTCAAGCGTGTGCATGTCCACCGACAGCAGAACGGCCAGCACCGAACGGACCATGAAAGGCAGCGTGAAGAGCACATGGCCCACCAGCACGAATGTCCAGTGCGTCCTGAACTCGCCGACAGCACCATAGGTGACGATGAGTGCGAGGGCGGTGGCAATCCCTGGAAGAGCCACTGGAAGCATGAGAAGCTCTTCAATGGCGCGAGCCACGCGCCCCTGGGTGCGCGAGAGCACGTAGGCAGCAGGCACGCCCAGCACCAGGTTGCAGGCCAGGCAGGCCAGGGCGATTCCCATGGAAAGCCAGAGGCTGTGCTGGTAGTCCGTCCAGACCTTGATCACCCACTTCAGCGTGAGCCCGCTGGAGAGCCCCTCGAACTGGTTGTTGGTGAGACCGGTCAGCACCGACAGCAGGATGGGCACGATCAGAAACGCGGCCACGCACACCGTGAAGGCGAGCAGCGCCCAGAACAGGGGCGATCGGCCCGAGCGTCGAGGCTGGGGGGCGGGTTGGTCAAGCATTGCCATCATGCGGCGGCGGCAACGGTGTTGCCGGCAAGGGATCGCGCAAAAGCCAGGGCTGCCCAGGTCAGCAGACCCAGCACGAAGGAGAGCGCGGCCGCCATGGCGATGTTGGCCTGCAACGTGAACTCGGTGTAGATGATCATGGGGAGCACATCGATGCGCGTGGCCAGTGTGAAGGCCGTGCCAAAGGCGCCCATCGACGTGGCGAAGCAGATGGCGCCTGCAGCAAGCAGCGCGGGCTGCAGCCCCGGAATGAGCACATCGCGCAAGATGTGCCAGTTGGAAGCGCCAAGCGACCGGGCTGCTTCCACCAGTTTGGGGTCCAGCTTCTCGGCGGCAGCCATAACGGTGAGGATGGTGCGTGGAATCGAGAAATAGATGTATCCCACAAAGAGGCCAACCATGGAGTAAGCAAACACCAGACGTTCACCGATCAGCAGTTCGGTAGCCAGCGGGATCAGGCCTTGGCGGCCGCCCAGCATGATGACCATGAACCCGATGACGACACCGGGGAAGGCCAGCGGCAGGGTCAGCATGGCGGTGAGCACCTGCCGGCCCGTGAATTCATGGCGGGCCAGGAAGACGCCTGCAATGGAAGAGATCACCAGGGTGGCCAGCGTGACAAGCGCTGAGAGGGCCACCGTGGAAAACATGCTGCGCAGGTAGCGCGGCTCAGTGAAGGCCGCGGTGTACGCAGACCACCCCAGCTCGCCGCTTCCGCCGATGAACAGCAGCCGGGCGAGCGGGATGGCGAAAAAGACCAGGAAGACAGCCGCGCCTGGCAGCATCAAACCCAGCAGCCAGGCGCGGTCAGACTTCATCAGCCCACTTCTTTCTGGTAGCGCTCACCGATGGCTTTCGCAGCCACAGCCAGTCGCTGCACATCAATGGCCTTGGCGCGCTGGTAGTCCGCGTCCGGCAGAAAGCGCTTCTTGACGTCGGCCGACATGGCGGCAGAGAACACCGGGCGCAGGTAGGCGTTGGCCCAGTGGCTCTGGCCTTCGTCTGAAAGCACGAAGTCCAGCACCTTCTTGCCTTGCGTCGGGTTGGGACCGTTCTTGACCAGACCCATCACATACGGCAGTTGCTGTGTGCCTTCCTCAGGAATCACGAACACGGTCGGGGCCTGGTCGCTGTACTGCGCGCGGTAGGCATTGAAGTCGTAATCGATGAGGATCGGGATTTCGCCCGAGAGCACACGTGCGTAAGCGGTTTGCGTCGGCACGATGGGACTGTTGGCCTGCAGCTGCTTGAAGTAGCTGATGCCGGCGTCCAGGTTTTCGTAGCTGCCGCCCAGCGCCAGATTGGCAGATATGACGCCCACCTGGCCCACTGCCGCACTGCCGGGGTTGAGGTAACCCACCAGTCCCTTGTAGTCGGGCTTGAGCAGGTCGGCCCAGCTGCGGGGTACCGGCTTGCCGCGCAACGCCTGGGTGTTCACGAAGAAGCCCAGTGTCCCGGAGTGGATGGTGAACCAGTTGCCTTCGGCATCCTTGAGCGAGGCCGGGATATCTGCCCACCGTTGAGGCTTGTAGGGCTCGATCACACCGGCGGCCTTGGCCTGTGGCCCCACCTGGCCACCCAGGTACACCACGTCGGCCACAGGCTTGGCTTTCTCGGCGATCAGTGTGGCGAGCGCCTGGCCGGAATTCTTGTTGTCAGGAGGCACCAGGATGCCCAGGCGCTGGTTGACCATGCGCAACATGCCGCCCCAGTCTGCCCATTCCGGGGGGCAGTTGTAGCAGATGGCGCGGGCCGATTGTGCGAACGCCGGCAGGGCGGCGGTGGTGCCGGCTGCTGCTGCGGCCATTAGGAGTTCACGGCGATTCATCATCAGAGTTCCTTGTTGACAGGGGTGGAGGGGCGGGTGGGGTGAGGTGGTGATTTCAGTCGGTCAGCATTCATTGCTTGGGAACGTGCCATCTGCCGTCTTGCAACGGGCCGAAGTGCCGCCCAGGCGCAGCGTGTGGTGGAGCAGAGCAGGGCCCAGGTAACGTTCACCGGCCATCAGCTGCAGCAGCAGTTCCACCGCCGTGCGTCCGATCTCGGCTGTGGGCTGAACCACCGTGGTGAGCACAGGTGTCATCCATTCGCCCACTCGCACGCCATCGAAGCCGGCCAGACTGATGTCTTCAGGAACCCGCAGACCCAGGCCACGCATATCGCGCATGACAGTCATGGCCAGCTGATCGTTGGAACAAAACAGGGCAGTGGGCGGCTGGCGCCGGTTCAGCAGGTCCTGCAGCTCGGCGCGTGTGTCGGAGGTGTTGAAAGGAAGCTCCAGCGGCGTGCTCCACGGGAGGCCTGCGGCGCGCATGGCGGCCTGGTAACCCAGGAAGCGCTGGTGAGAGCGGTCGGACTGCTGAAACTGACCCGCCAGCATGTGGACCCGCTGGTGTCCCAAAGCGAGCAGGTGCTCCACCACCTGGCGGCCAGCTGAAAAATTGTCGACGCTGACCGAAGGGCGCAAGGACTGGCTGGCGTGTCGCTGGCCCGTCTGGTTGAACACCAGCACATAGGGGATGCCCTCGGCATCGAGCTTGTCAAGCACCGGGCTCCGGGCTGCGTCGGCCACGGTGAGAATCAGGCCGTCCACCCGCTGTTGCAGCAGGCGCTCGCTCACCCGTTCTTCTGATTCGACCTGGTACCCCGTGGTGCTGATGGCAATCACATGGTTACTGGCCTGCGCCGCCGCCTCAATACCCTGCAGACACTCGGCAAAGACCGGGTGGTTGAGCGAAGGCAGCACCACGCCAATGGTGCGGGTGCGGGTGGCACGCAGGTTGCGGCCCAGGAGGTTGGGCCGGAATCCCAGTTGCCTGGTGACGGCGAGCACCGCTTCCGAGGTCTTGCTGCTCACGCGTCCGCTCGCATTGAGCACGCGAGAGACCGTTGCCACAGAAACGCCGGCCACCAGGGCCACTTCCCTGATGGTGGGTGCCTTGGTGGCGGTGGTCTGGTCTGGCGATTGGATTCGTGACATGCCTGAACGGGAACGTTGCGTAAACGTTTACATTTTTCAGGCGGCGTATGACCGCGTTGTGACAACGTCCTGAACCACCATGTGGGCTTCGGACTTCATCACTGAGTGGTACCCACCACGCGGTTGACATACATCAGCAGAGACGGAGACTTGGCGAATAAGATCGCGGGAAGGCGTCTCGTTGGCTTTGCCTTCGACTCATTTCCACGTTCACCTGTACAAGGGCGGTCCCATGCTTGCAGTCAAAACAGCCCGAAAGATCATTCTGGCGAACCCGGGCAGTCCGGAGGCAAAAACCCTTTCGGCGTTGGTCATCGCCTTGGAGGCCGAGCGCGATTTCCCCTTGAGTCAGCTCTACACACTGACCTACCCACATTTCGAACTGGCGCTGGAAATACTTCGCGAGTGGCGACTGGACCAGTACTACAGCAGCAAGGGTCGCCTCCTCGATGTTTCAATGCATGCAACAGAGTTGGGCAGCCAGGCAGGCTGACCAGGTGGTTTGAGCGATCCCTCGATTTCCCGGAGGGCGACTGCTTGAACTCCTGATGGTCCAGCGTCTGGTCGCACGCTCGATTGAAGGGCATTCAAATCTCTGTCACAGGTACTTCATATCCTGTGCAGATGCCGATAGATCAAAACCCATCCCACCTCCACGCTGCTGCTGCAGCGCTTGACCAAATCGCCCATGCAGCCCTGGCTCGCGCCAGTGTGGGACTGTCTCCCGTCTCCCTTGCCCGCGCCTGGACGGACTGGATTCTCAATTTGTCCGTGTCACCGGGTTCTCAGGCGCGTCTGCGTGCAGAGGCACAGTCGCTCGGTCTTGCCTGGTTGAAAGAGGCGTTGAGTGGGGCGGTCCCCCAGTTGCTGCCAGGCGCCACTGCTCTCGCTGCGGCAGGCGCGCAAACCCAGGAGTCGCCTCAGACTCCGGTGCCCGAAGATCCACGATTTTCGGATACGGCATGGAGCCAGTGGCCCTGGAGCGCCATGGCCTCGGCCAATCAGTCCTGGGAGCGTTGGTGGACAAGCGCAGCCGAGTTGCGGGGCATGGAGCCCCACTCCCGCGAACAACTGCAGTTCTTCGCCAGGCAGTGGCTGGATCTGGTTTCCCCGGGCAATAGCCTCTTGACAAACCCGGAGGCATTGCAAAAGGCCGTTGAGTCTCGTGGCCAGAGTCTGCTCAAGGGCATGAGCCATGCGGCAGCAGAATGGCGTCAGCGCCATGGTCTCAAGCCAGTGCAGCCGAGCAGCGAGGTGCTGGCGCCAGGCCAGGGCCTGGCCATGACCCCCGGGCAGGTGGTGCTGCGCAACGACCTGATCGAACTGATCCAGTACCAGCCGGTCACTGCGCAGGTGTTTGCCGAGCCGGTGCTGATCATTCCGTCTTGCATCATGAAGTTCTACATCCTGGATCTGTCGCCGCACAACTCCATGGTGCGCTGGTTGACAGAGCAAGGACACACCGTGTACATCGTGTCGTGGCGCAACCCGGACGAGAACGACGCCCTGCTGACGCTGGACGATTACGTGCGCATGGGCGTACTCGACACGCTGGAGCATGTGCATCTGGCCACGAAGCAGCCGGTGCATCTGGCCGGCTACTGCCTGGGCGGGACTTTTGCGGCGATTGCCGCTGCGGCACTCACGCGACACGAGGTCACGGACAGCGCACCGCCGCCCTTGGCCAGTCTGACGCTGATGGCGGCCGAGACCGACTTCTCTGAACCGGGTGAGATGGGTGTGCTGATCGACGCGGCACAGGTGGAGATGCTCGAAGACATGATGGCGGAGCAAGGCTTCCTGAGCGGTCGACAGATGGCCGGATCGTTCCAGTTCCTGCATTCACGCGAGCTGGTGTGGTCGCAACGCACCCGCTCTGTGCTGATGGGCGAGCCCCCTTACAGCAACGATCTGATGGTCTGGAACGCCGATGTGACGCGACTGCCCGCCGTGATGCACAGCCAGTACCTGCGCCACATGTACCTGGGCAACGATCTGGCCGAAGGGCGCTACGCATTCGAGGCACAGACAATTTCGCTGCATGACATTGCTGTGCCGATGTTCACGGTGGGCACGGCCAAGGACCACGTCTCGCCATGGCGCTCGGTCTTCAAGATCCACCAGTTGGCCGACACGGATGTGACCTTTGTGCTGACAAACGGCGGGCACAACGCGGGCATCGTGTCCGAACCCGGTCACGCGGGACGGCACTACCAGATGCAGACCACGGCCCAGGCGGACAGACGTCCCACGCCTGACCAATGGGTGTCCACGGCCCCGCACCGCCAGGGCAGCTGGTGGGAGGCCTGGAGCGACTGGATGCAGGGTCACGGCAGTAAAGAGATGGTCGACGCGCGCCAGCCGCCCGCCGATCCCGATCTGGGTGCGGCCCCTGGACGCTATGTGATGCAGCGTTACGGAGATTGATCCGGAGGTAAGCCGTACCCAGTCGGCCCGCCATGCCTTTGCCGTGTCGGCGTCATGCCGCGGACACCTGCAGGCACTAACTTCTGTGGCAAGCACAGCTTTGTGGATTCCCGGCTGCAAAGCATCCTCACATGCCCATTCCTTCCTTATTGCTCACACTGAACGCGGGCTCATCGTCCCTGAAGTTCGCGGTCTATGCGGCCGCCAACCAGTTGCCGCTCCTGGCCTCCGGGCAGATTGAAAGCCTAGGCACACGGGGCAGGTTTTCCGTCCAGTCCACAGCAGTGAGTGCTTCCGGTTCTGACTTCAATCCTGACTTGGGGCCCGTGGGGCATGCGGAAGCGGTTCACGCGATCCTTCAGTGGCTGGAACAGGCCCATGCCGGTACCCGTGTGGAGGTCGTGAGCCACCGTGTGGTGCACGGTGGGGTTGACCATCTGGTGCCGGCACGGATCGACGATGCACTGGTTGCTGATCTTGAGCGCCTCGTGCCGCTCGCGCCCCTGCACCAGCCGCACAACCTCGCCGGCATACAGGCCGCGCGAGCAGCGTTTCCCGGCGTGCCGCAGATTGCCTGCTTTGACACCTCTTTTCACCGAAACCACCCCTTTGTGGCGGACACGTTTGCCCTGCCGCGAAGTTACTACGACGAAGGCATCCGTCGCTACGGATTCCATGGGCTGTCCTATGAGTTCATTGCACGTCGCCTGCTTGCTTACGACCCGGCGCTCGCCCACGGCCGGGTGATCGTCGCGCACCTGGGCAACGGGGCATCCATGTGCGCAATGCGAGAGGGCCGATCGGTGGCCTCCACCATGGGCTTCACATCGCTCGATGGAATGCCCATGGGTACACGCTGCGGCCAGCTGGATCCGGGTGTGGTGCTGTACCTGATGGCAGAGAAAGGCATGGACGCGGCGTCCATCAGCGACCTGCTCTACCAGCATGCAGGGCTCAAGGGTATTTCTGGTCTGTCTCACGACGTTCGTGATCTGAAAGACTCTGACAGTCCCGCTGCGTTGGACGCCTTGATGTACTTTGCGGATCGTGGCCGTCGCGAGATCGGTGGGCTGGCGGCATGCCTGGGAGGACTGGACGCCCTGGTGCTCACAGGTGGCATCGGCGAGAACGCCGAGCAGGTGCGTTCCATGATGCTGGCCGACATGGAATGGATGGGCATTGACATCGATCCCGAAGCCAACAAACGCAATGCCACTGTCATCAGCCAGCCCTCATCGCGCGTGCAGGTTCTGGTGTTCAAGACCGATGAAGAACGCATGCTCGCCGAGCACGCTGCCGAACTGGTGGCGCTATGAGGCTGTTGGCCCGCAACGCAATCCACCAAAACCCAAGGAACTGTCATGTTCACCGATCCGAGTTCCATCGATCCGTTGCCCAAGGTCTGGCATGAAAACACCCGCATTGGCGACATGCTCAAGGGCAAGCGTGGCCTGGTGGTGGGTGTGGCCAATGGCGACAGCATCGCCTTCGGCTGCGCTGCCAAACTGCGCGCCTTCGGTGCCGACATCGCGTTGACGTATCTCAACGAGAAGAGTCGGCCATATGTCGAGCCGCTGGCGCGGCAGATCAACGCTGATCTTGTGCTTGCGCTGGACGTGACGCAGCCAGGCCAGATGCAGGAGGTGTTCGGCAAGATCGGAGAGGCGTGGGGCAGCCTCGATTTCGTGATTCATTCCATCGCCTTTGCGCCCAGAGACGACCTGCACGGCCGCATCATCGACTGCTCGCAGTCCGGCTTCCTGCAGGCGATGCAGGTGTCCTGCCATTCGTTCATCGAGATGGCGCACTTCGCCGAACCCCTCATGAACCCGGGCGGTGCCTTGGTCACCATGAGCTACTACGGCGCCGACAAGGTGGTCAACAACTACAACCTCATGGGCCCGGTGAAGGCAGCGCTGGAATCGACGGTGCGCTACATGGCCAAGGAGCTCGGAGAGAAGGGCATCCGCGTCTACGCCGTCTCGCCCGGTCCGCTGCGCACACGGGCAGCATCGGGCATTGCGCACTTCGACGAACTGATCGACATGGCTGTCACCCGCACGCCGGGGCACCGCCTGGTCGACATTGCAGAAGTCGGCCGAGCGGTGGCCTTTCTGGTCGGCGGTGGAGCCTCTGGCATGACAGGCGATGTGATCTACGTCGACGCGGGCCTGCACAACATGGCTTGACGCTGTGCGCGAAGACCACGGTGCCCCGCGGAATGCTGGCTATCAGCCGCGCTGCTTGGGGCGCCTGTCAGACCGCAGGCCGGCGCTCCGAAACGTGACCGTGATGCGCCACCATCTGGGCCAGCAGGGCCGATGACACGCGGGATCGCGGGCCATCGGCGCGGCTGGTCAGTGCGATGGGCACCCGTGCGCCCAGCACGATGCCCGAGCCTGTGGCGCCGGCCAGGTATTCAAGCTGCTTGGCGAGCATGTTGCCGCTCTCCAGATCGGGCACGACCAGGATGTCTGCCTGACCGGCGACCTCTGAGTCGATCTGCTTGATCATGGCGGCCTCGGAAGATATGGCGTTGTCAAAAGCCAGGGGACCGTCCAGCAGTCCGCCGCGGATCTGACCGCGGTCAGCCATCTTGCAAAGAGCCGCTGCATCGAGCGTGGATGGCATGCTGGCGCTGACGCTCTCCACCGCTGCCAGCAAGGCCACACGTGGCCGTTCAACGCTGAGCAGGCGGGCGAAATCGATTGCGTTCTGCACGATGTCCACCTTCTCCTCCAGCGTCGGGCGGATGTTGAGTGCGGCATCGGTGATGAGAAGCGGCTTGCTGTAAAGCGGCACGTCAAAACGGAACACGTGAGACATGCGCCGCCCGGTTCGCAGTTCCTTGCGCGCCAGCACGGCATGGATCAGTTCGTCGGTGTGCAGACTGCCCTTCATCAGGCTTTGCACCTCGTCCGCAGCGGCCATGGCAGAGGCCTGCTCGGCCGCCGCATGGCTGTGCGGCACATTCACGATTTCCATCCCGTTCAGGTCCAGGTCGAACTCTTCCGCGATCGCGCGGATGCGGGCTTCGGGACCGATCAGCACCGGCACGAGCAGGCCATAGCTCGTAGCGTCTGCTGCGCCTCTGAGCGAACCCTCGTCACACGGGTGCACCACAGCACAGCGCACGGCCGGAAGGGCCCGGACCATGGCGAGCAGGTCGTTGAACCGGGCCTCCGGATCAAACACCTGGATCTGCGGCAAGCTGCCCCGAGGCATGCGGATCTTGTGGGGTGGCGCGAGCACCCGAGCGGTGCCGCTGACCACCTTCTCGCCGTTCTGGTTGATCGCTTCGCAGGCAAGCTCAACGATCTTCTTGTGCTCGTCCTTGGAGGTGACGGTGGCGCACACGGTCAAGGTGTCGCCAATGCGAACCGGTCGGGAAAAATGCAGGGCCTGGTCCAGGTAAATGGTTCCCGTCCCCGGGAACTGGGTGCCCAGCAGGGCCGAAATAAGGGCGCCACTCCACATGCCGTGGGCGATCACACCATGGAACTGGGTCGCGCTGGCGTATTCGGCGTTCAGGTGAGCCGGGTTGGTGTCCCCGGAAACCGCTGCGAAGGCCTGGATATCCTGCGGCGTCAGCGTTCGAAGCAGGCGGGCGCTCTGTCCGATCTGAAGTTCGTCAAAGGTGTGGTTCTCGACAAAATCGTTGCCGATGTTCATGGGGGGCAGTCAGTGGTTGTGTGCGGGCAGGTGCCGCGGTTGTTCACGCAGGGTGCTGGTGCTTCCCGGATCTGTGGGCCAAAGGATCAGTGCGCGGACTGGCATTGCGCAGCGCGTGCAACCGCGCCAGCAGCGTCTCGTCGGTCACGCTCACAGTCGCCACCTGACCCGAGTACACCAGGCCTTCGTTGCCATCCAGGGTGATCAGATCGCCCTCGGCGAACTCGCGGTCATCAATGCGCACACTCCGGCGAACCTCATCGATGTGCAGGGCGCTGCAAGCGACCAGGCAGACCTTGTTCATCTGACGCGCCACCACGGCAGCGTGCGAAGTGCGTGCACCCCGCTGGGTCAACAAGCCGGCGGCCTTTTCAAGCGCGGCGATGTCGCTTGTCTGGGCGTCCTGGCGGACCAGGACAACCGACGCCCCGACAGTGGCACGTTCCTGCACACGTTGAGCGTCCAGTGCGATTTCACCGCTGACCACGCCGTTGCAAGCTGCGGTGGCCCGCGCCAGGGCCGTCACGGGCATTCCACCCGGCGTGTTGGCGCCTTGCTCAACCAGTTCAAGCGTGGCCAGGTCGCCATCCTCCAGTGACTGCGCACGCTCCATCGCCTGGTCGGCATCGATCAAGCCTTCGTCGAGCAGGTCCAGCGCGATGCGGGCCGTCGCCAGCGGAGTGCGCTTTCCCGATCGGGTCTGCAGCATGTAGAGCGCGCCGTCCTGCACCGTGAACTCGAAGTCCTGCATGTCCTGGAACTCCTGCTCCAGCCGTTGCGCGGTGGCTTGCAGTTCGCTCCAGGCATCTGACGCGGTCTGGGCCAGCACTTCGTGCCCATGGGCATTGCGTTGGCCAGCGACCACGTCTTCTCCCTGAGCGTTGGCCAGAAAATCCACCCAGATGAGTTTCTCGCCGCTGGTGGGATCACGCGTGAAGCCAACACCTGCGCCTGAGTGGCAACCAGAGTTGCCGAAAACCATGCGCTGTATGGTCACCGCCGTGCCCATCGCGTCGTCAATCCCGTGCATCTCTCGGTAGGCCTGTGCCTTGGGCAGTTGCCAGGAGGCAAACACGGCCTTGACCGCACCGCTGAGCTGCGTGCGCACATCCTGCGGAAACGGCTCGCCAGCGTGTTCGGAATAGATGCTGAGAAACCGCTTGCTCAGGTCGCGGAGTTCGCTGAAATCCAGCGAGCGTTCATCCCGCCCCACGGTGGTGCGATCGATCTCATCCTCGAACAGGGCACCTGGCACACCCGCCACAACCTCACCATATGTGGCGATCAGGCGACGGTAGGCGTCCCACACCAGACGCGGGTTCCCGGTCTGGCGCAGCAGGCCAGGGAGCGTGGCTTCACACAGGCCCACATTGAGCAACGTTTCCATCATGCCGGGCATGGACACCGGTGCACCCGAACGCACCGAAACAATCAGTGGCGCTCGCGGATCACCAAAGACCATGTCGGTTGCCGCTTCCAGAGCGGGCAGGCCAACGCTGAACAAGGGCAGCATGCAGTCTTCGGGGGAACTGGTGAAGTGCGTGCCAATCACCAGCGCCTGGGGCACAGGCAGGCCAATCGACGACATTCTCAGCAGGTTGTGTGCCTTGGAGCCCATGTTCTCTCGTGTGGGCTTGTGGTGTGGTGGCGTCTGACCGCTGCCAATCAGATAAAAATGCTTGGGCCAATGATTCGTGGCTTTCATGCCGACATTCCCGACTTGTTGAGTACCAGCTTGCGCAGTGCATAGCCGGCAGTGAGCAAGCTGTCCGTCGCCTTTTCGATGGTGGCAGCCAGTTCGGTCGCGAGTGAAAAGGTCATGGGGCTTGCATTCAGGGTCTGGACAATGAGCACGCGCGCGTTGCGCAACAAGTCGTCGCAAATTCGCTCGGCACGCAAAATTCGCCAGAGCGCCTGCAGGAAGTCCTCACTGTCTGCGGGGTCGGTCTGCTCGCTCATGTGGCGTGCGATCTCGATCGCCTTGATCTGATCCTGGATGGCGGCCAGCGTGGTGTCGGCAAGCTCGCACAGCACCGCATTCACCGGGACTGGCAGGCCAGCCATCGGTTGCGCCAGCATCATGCTGTGAATGAAGGTGGCCTCCTCCAGCGCATCGGCAATGTCATCCATCTCGTCGAGCAGTTGCACCATTGGTAGCCAGCGGGGTTGGCGTTCTGCTCGGCGTCGAGCCTCCATGAGCAAATGGTCCGCCTTGCGCTCCCAGTTTTTCGCGCGCTGAACTGTGTCTGCGCTGGTACTGGCGAACTCAAGGGCCTCGCTCAGCGCGAATGCCAGCCCGTGACAGAAGGCCGCGTGCTCGGCCAGCAAATCGTATTCAAAGGTGCGGCGCTGAAGCACCCGAGCGAGTAGAAGTCGTGCCTCATCGGCGATCAGCGCCACAGGCTGCTGCTCACGCAGTTTTGTGCTGGCAATGCGCAGCAAATCCTGCAGAAACGACTGAGTCGCGGCTTCGCCCAAAACCTGATCCAGGCGGTCTCCAATTCGAAATGCTTCACCGTCCACCGCCTGCATCGCTTCGTGGATGAGTTGCTCACCACCAGCGAGCAGCCAAGCCATGTGGCCCAGATTCTGATCAGCGGCAAAGCGAAGAACGGCAATGGCCACAGGCTTGCGCACGAATGACTGCAGCCTTTTTCGGGCACGGTTCCAGTCGATCACGAAGACGATGCGCGAGGCCACCGCCTCGAGCACTTCTTGCAGCGCTTCATCGTCTGCCGCCTTGCAGAGCGCACTGCCCACCTGGTACGGCTTGCCCTGATTCAGGCCATCTGTCGTGCGTGGATCGAACACCGTCCACTCGAACCCGATGCCCTCCAGCATCTGCCGAAAAAAGTCAAAGCGTGCAACGTGCAGATCCGAATAAGTGAGGTGGACCGTGCGCTTCTCCACCTCGATCACCAGCACATGCGCGTCGTTGGTTCCAATGTCGTTCTGGATCAGAAGGCGCTTCCCGTTTCGGGTGGCGGCGGTGTCCAGGCCGGGGTGATTGAACTTCAGCGCAGCGGTGCGCGCGATGCCGCGCATGAAGGCGCGAATCAGCGTCCGGTCATCGTCCTCGATCTGCCAGACGTGCGCACCATTCACATCCTCTGTAGCCACCGTGACCGCCATGGCATTGAGCTGCTTGTGCAGGTCCATCACCAGCAGGTGGAAACTGTCGCTGCCTTTTCGGTTGCCGTGTGTCAGGTCGCTCAGTGCCTGCGGGCTCAGGCCTTCCTCGTCGTTGAGTTCTTCCAGCTTCTGGAGCCAGAGGTCGCGTCTTGTCGCGAGCGCTGGATCTTTGTGCTCGGGGATGTCGCACAGCGGCCGGGCCATGATGCTCAGATCGGCTGACAGTGCATCAAGCCAGAGCGTGAGCTGGGGCACGATCAGTGTCTGGTCCTGCAGGTAGGCGGTCGTGGCCACATCTTTGAGCCAGGTGGCATCGCGCAGACCCATGTGCGTGATCTCGCGCGTCCAGTCCACGGAAGTCGCGGCGGGGTTGACCGCACGTTGCGCTGCTGACTGCAAAACCGACAGGTAAAGTTTGAGGCGGTCGTTGGCCTGGAGGGCGGCCTTGATCCACGCAGGCAGAAGCAGCGATGACTGACCCAGGGAGGCCACAGCACCTTCTTTTTCCACACGATTCCCGATTTGAGTTGCTATACCCAGATCATTCAGATGTCATGTGGCGCCACGGTGACAAGATTTGTATCAACTGGCTTTTTTCTGACTTGCCGTGACTGTGGAGGCCGGACCTCTTGGCTCAGGAGCCACCAGCTCAGATTCCGGCGGCCTTGTTTGCCCTGCGACCTACTGATTCGAACCTCTCCTGCGCTTCTTGTGTTGGGAACCGAACAGAGCCGACCTGCCTTCCCTGAGACCATGGTCCTACGGTTTGCCCGACCAGGTCGCTGGACATGGCGACGCGCGAAACCTGCGGCAACGAGGCTGGCAAGTTGCTTGTCGTGTCGTGTCAGGGTGCCTGCGCAAGAACCCATCCCCCTGTCCACCGTTAACCCATTTGGAGATACAGATGCAACAGCTCAAAGACGTGATGAGACGTGAAGTGAAGGTCATCAGCCCTGACGCCACGCTGAAAGAGGCCGCCGTCCTGATGCGGGACGAAGATTTCGGCATGCTGCCGGTCGGGGAGGACGACCGCATGATCGGGACGGTGACCGACCGCGACATCGCAATTCGCGCGGTCGCAGAAGGCCTGGGTTGCGACACGCCGGTTCGCGACGTGATGTCCGAAGAAGTGATCTGGTGCTACGAGGACGAAACCGTGGAGCGCGGCGCCGAGAAAATGAGTGAGAACCAGGTGAGGCGCCTGCCGGTGGTGAGCCGTGAAAAGCGCCTGGTGGGTATCGTCTCCCTCGGCGATTTCGCTGTGGATGCAGACGACATCGAGGCCACAACCGAAGCTCTGGTCGCCATTTCAAGGCCATAGAGCGTTCAGGGGTGCACCCTGTGCGTGTACCCTCTGCCCAGGCCCTCCTGCTCAACCCGCTCGTGCCCTGGCTCAAACTCTTTCACATCAGCGCCGTGATCGTCTGGTGCGGCAGCCTGATGTATTTGCCCACGCTGGTGAGGTCCAGTGTGGCGCACGGATCTGTGCGGGCGCTGCGCCAGTGGCCACGCCACGTGTTCATTGGTGTGGCGACACCCGCTGCGCTGCTCGCGATCGGATCGGGCACGGTGATCTTTGTGGCAGACACCCTGGTCACGACCTGGCTGATCTACAAGCTGGCGTTTGTCGGCCTGCTGGTGTTGGGCCACGGTGTCTGCGGGATGCTGGTGCTTCGTGCGGAAGCGGGCCGGCTTGAGCGTTGCCGCTTCTGCCATGCGCTGACGGCATGGGTCGTGTTCGTGTTGCTGGCCATTGCCTGGCTCGTTCTCCGCAAGCCGGCATGAAGTCGGTGATGCCCGTCGTCCCATGGCATGAGCGCATGACGTTCAGCCTGTCATTCCTCTTCGGTGTGGACACCCACCGCGTTCTCGTAGACGAGGCGCCCGCCCAGGTACGAGGCCAGGGAGATGAAAGCGGCGGTGAGCAGACTCAGACCCATGCCCCAGGGCATCACGAGCTGACCCGGTTCATCGCCCATGCGCAATTGCCAGTTCAGCGTCGCCACGGAGAGCATCATCACGGCGATGATGGCGTGACCCCAGGCGGTGATCAGGCGACGGATCTGCCGCACGCTGAGCAGGTCGATCAGTCCGGCCACACTGGCCGTCCAGCCGCCCAGTGCACCCACACCCGCCAGCCACAAACCCGCACGGGCCCAGAACGGGTCGCCGCCGTACAGGTAGGCCGCGTCGGTGGCCACCAGCGCGATCAGCGCGGCCACCGGGAAGTGGATGAGCATGGGATGGATGGGATGCCCTGCGATCGCAGCACGACTCAGAATGGGCTTGGTGCTGGTATTCATGAGGTCATTGTGAAGCTTTCTGCGCGAGCGTTTTGCACGGCCGCTTTGATGACCGCCGCAGCGGGCCTCACAGGCTGTACCGGCTCACAGTCGATGCTGGACCCGGCCGGGCCTTCGGCCCAGGCCATCGCGCTGGTGTGGTGGTGGATGCTGGGCGTGGCGGTGTTGGTGGTGGTGGGTGTGATGGTGGCCGGGTGGCTGGCGATGCGGCGCGGCCATGGGTCAGAGGCCAACGCCACCGACGACATCGCGACAAGTCATGGATGGCGCTGGATGGTCGGCGGAGGCATCTTGTTGCCGTCAGCGGCGATCGCGGCCTTGCTGGTGTTCGGTACGCCAGCCGGATTTCACCAGTTGCCGCTGCACTTGACGGGTGCCGGCGGTCCGGCGCCGCTGCGCGTCGATGTCGAGGCACGGCAATGGGTCTGGTCGCTGCGGTACCCTGAGAGCGGCGTGCAGCTAGACAACGAGCTGCGCCTGCCCGTGGGCCGGCCCGTCGACATCCATGTGGGCAGCCGCGACGTCATACATTCGTTCTGGGTGCCGCGACTGGGGGGCAAGATCGATGCCATCCCCGGTCGCACCAACGTGGTCCGCCTGCAGGCCGATCAGGCGGGCACCTTCCGTGGCCAGTGTGCCGAGTTCTGCGGGTTGAACCACGCCCACATGGTGATGACGGTGATCGCCATGCCCGCCAACGAGTTCGAGGCCTGGCTGGCCGCGCAGCCGGTCACGGCATCCACAGAGGGTAGGCCATGACCGAGCCCACCCGCAACGCACCAGCGCGCGACGCAGCCGAACTGCACGCGGAGTTTGAAGCCGTCTGGGGCAACCCGAAAGGTTGGCGCTCCCTGAGCGTGGTCAACCACACCAGCGTGGCCAACCGCTTCATCGTGACCGGTGCCGTCTTCTTCCTCATCGCCGGTCTGCTGGGCATGCTGTTGCGCGCACAACTGGCGCAGCCCGGGCAGGACTTCATGGGGGCGAAGGCCTACAACCAGGCCTTCACGATGCACGGCACCATGATGATGTTCCTCTTTGCCGTGCCCATCCAGCAGGGGCTGGCCGCCTACCTGCTGCCCAAGATGCTGGGCGCGCGCGACCTGGTCTTTCCAAGGCTTGGCGCTTTCGGCTACTGGTGCTATCTGTTCGGCGGCCTCATCTTCACCAGCAGCCTGCTGGTGGGCCTGGCGCCCGACGCCGGCTGGTTCATGTACACGCCGCTGTCCAGCAACACCTATTCGCCGGGCAAGGGCGCCGATTTCTGGTTGCTGGGCATCACCTTCATCGAAATCGCCACCATGGCCGCCGCCATCGACATCACGGTGTCGATCCTGCGCGCACGTGCGGCCGGCATGGGTCTGCATCAGTTGCCGATCTTCGCGTGGTCCATGCTGGTGACCTCGCTCATGGTCATCGTGGGTTTTCCGCCGCTGATTCTGGGCAGCATCCTGCTGGAGCTGGAACGGGCCGCCGGCTGGGCCTTCTTCGACCCCACGCGGGGTGGCGACCCGGTGCTGTGGCAGCACCTGTTCTGGCTGTTCGGGCACCCGGAGGTCTACATCATCTTCCTGCCTGCTGCGGGCGTGGTCTCGATGCTGGTGCCGGTGTACGCGCGCCGGCCGCTGGTGGGCTACCGCTGGGTGGTGGTGTCGATGATCGGCACCGGCTTCATCAGCTTCGGTCTGTGGGTGCACCACATGTTCGCGGTCGGCATTCCGGCTTTGTCGCAGGCCTTTTTTGCGGTGGCCAGCATGCTGGTGGCCATCCCCACCGGGATCCAGCTCTTTGCGTGGATCGCCACGCTGTGGAGCGGGCGCCCGGTCTGGAGCGTGCCCATGCTGTGGATCGCCGGCTTCCTGCTGATCTTCGTCGTCGGCGGACTCACGGGGGTGATGCTGGCCTTTGTTCCCTTCAACTGGCAGGTGCACGACACGCACTTCGTGGTGGCGCATTTTCACTACGTGCTGATCGGCGGCATGCTGTTCCCGCTGATTGCGGGCATCTACCACTGGCTGCCACATTTCAGCGGCCGCCTGCCATCAGAGCGGTTGTCGAAGGCCGGCTTCTGGCTCACCTTCATCGGTTTCAACGGCACCTTTCTGGTGATGCACTGGACCGGCCTGCTGGGCATGCCACGGCGCGTCTACACCTACGAGGCCGGTCTGGGCTGGGACCTGCCCAACCTGATCTCTTCGGTCTTCAGTTTCGTGATGGCTTTCGGCATCGCCACGCTGCTGCTGGATCTGGTCCTGCACTGGCGTTACGGCCGAAAGGCGCCGCTCAATCCCTGGCATGCCGACACGCTGGAATGGGCCAGCGGCACGCCGCCGCGCTCGTACAACTTCGCCAGCCTGCCGCGCATCACGACCCGCCATCCGCTGTGGGACGCGACCGATCTGCCCGAGACCATCGCCACCGGCCAGCACGCCCTGCCACACGCCGCGCATGGGCGGCGCGAAACGCTGGGCGTCGACCCGGTCAGTGGCCGGGTGCGCGAGGTGATTCACCTGCCGGGCAACTCCTGGTGGCCGCTGGCGGCCGGCGCCACGTTGGCGTTTCTGTGCCTGGCGCTGTTGCTCAAGCTGTACCCGATGGCGATTGGTTTGGCTCTGGTGGCTGTGGCGGTGCTGCTGCGCTGGTCGTGGGAGAACGGCGCACATCCCGCTTCCGTGCAAGGCGAAACAGGCGACCTGCCTGAAGGACTGAAGCTGCATTCGCACACCTTCGACGGCCCGGGTCTGTGGGGCATGGGCCTTACCATGCTGGCCGATGCGGCGCTGTACGGCGCGCTGCTGTTTGGCTGGCTTTACCTCTGGACGGTGGTGCCGGGCGGTCAACCGGATGCGGCATCGCCGCTGGGCACCTGGCCGCTGGCGCTGGTGACGGCTTTGTGGAGTGTGGGGCTCTGGTTGATGCGTGCAGCCGTGCACCGCCTGCGCACCGGCAGCGATGCCCACCTGCAGCACCATTTGTGGGGCGCTTTTGCCTGCGGTGTGGCTGGCTGCGCTGGCCTGCTGTGGTTGCTGACGACCGCAGGGCTGCAGCCCAGGCTTCATGCCCACGATGCGGTGTTGAGCTTCACATTGGTGTTTCTGTTGCTGCACGGCGCTTTGGCTTCCGTGCTGTCTGCCCTGCAGGCCTTGCGCGTTCACAGCGGGCGGGTGAGTCTGCTGGCGCCCTACGAGCCGGGGGTGGTCACCATGGTGTGGCAGTTTTGCGCGCTGGCCACCGGGCTGGCGTGGGCATTGATGGCTTTGCTCCCCATGGCTTTTGGAGCGAGACCATGAAGCCGAACGCCTGGCACCTTGTCATTGGGCTGGCGCTCTGGTTTGCCTGGTTCTGTGCCACTTATGGCGGTGTGGCCGTGGCCTGTGCTCTGGCACCGCCGTCGCCCGCGCAGGGGGCGTGGACCTGGCTCAACGCGGCGGTGTTGTTGCTGGCGGTCGGCTGCACGGCGGCCTTCGGCGGCGCTGCGTGGATGAGTGCGCGCGGGGCGCAACACCTGAAGACCGATGCGACGCAGGCGCGCCAGCGCTTCATGGCCCGCGCAGCCACGGCCCTGTATGCCACTTCGGCCGTGTCCACCGCACTGGTGGCCTTGCCCGCCGTGGTGCTGCCGCCATGTGTGTGAACGCCCCCATGCGCTGCGACGCCGGGTGGGCCCGCTCGGCCGTGCGGGCACTGTTGTTTGCGTGGCCTGTGACTGGCTGGGCGCATGGCGTTCAAGGCGGCATCGGACAGGCGCCGGTCTGGTTCACGCAGGCCTTGTTCCTGTTCGCATGGCTGGTTTATGCCGTGGGCGCTGTGCGCCAGCGCCCGCGCTTCGGTCCCCGGCTGGCCTTGCACAGCGCCATGCTCATGGCGGGGATCGCGCTGTTCGGCCCGCTCGACGAATGGTCCGAGCGCAGCGTGGCCTGGCACATGGTGCAGCACATGTTGCTGATGGTGGTGGTGGCACCGCTGCTGGTGCTGGCCCGGCCGCTGCCGCAGTGGCGCGCCGTGCTGGGGGCGCGGGTCGACACGGTCTGGCGCACGCTGCACCGACTGAGCCGCCGACCCATGATCTGCGCCCTGCTGCACGCCGTGGCGATCTGGTTCTGGCATTTGCCCGGTCCCTACATCGCCGCCCTGGCGTCGCCGTTGTGGCACGTCACCGAACACGCCTGCTTCCTGCTCAGCGGCTGGCTGTTCTGGTGGTCGGTGCTGCGGCCCGGGCGTGCGGGCGCGCTGGCAGCCGCCGCAGCGCTGCTGTTCACCGTGATGCACACGGGTTTGCTGGGCGCGCTGCTCAGTTTTTCCAAAGAGCCGCTGTACAGCGTGGCTCAGTCCGCTCTGGCAGACCAGCAGATGGCGGGTCTGCTGATGTGGGTGCCGGGCGGTCTGGTGTATCTGCTGGTGGCCGTGTGGGCGGGTTCGCGGTGGCTGGGCTCGCTGGAAGCCACGTCGCTCAGGGGTGCGCAGGCTTCGCCCAGGCGATGACGTGGGCGTTCAGGGTCGATGTGGCTCAGCGCGGCGCTGCCGATACTGGTCCCAGCGGCAGAGACAGCACAATGGGTTCGGCCGGCGCGGGCAGCCCGCCACCGACCTGTGGCGCGATGGCCGACATCGCGAGCTTGTCTGTGCCGTCGACGCGCCAGATCACATTGCCCACGTCGTCGGCCACCAGCAAGGCGCCCTGGCTGTCGATGGCCACGCCGACCGGGCGGCCCCGGGCATTGCCATCGGCATCGAGAAACCCGGTCAACACGTCGATGGGCGGCCCGCTCGGCTGTGCGCCGTCAAAGGGCACATAGATCACCTTGTAGCCACTGGGTGGTTTGCGGTTCCAGGAACCGTGCTGCCCCACGAACATGCCACTCCCGGCAAACGGGCCGCCCAGGGCATTGCCTTGGGCCGAGGCCAGCCCCAGGGACGAGGTGTGATTGCCCAGCGCGTAGTCGGGCTTGATGGCCGTGGCGACCAGATCAGGGCGGGGTGGCTCGGGCCGGGTGTCCACGTTCTGGCCGTAGTAGCTGTAGGGCCAGCCGTAGAAGCCGCCGTCGCGCACCGACGTCATGTAGTCGGGCACCAGATCGGAGCCCAGTTCGTCGCGTTCGTTGACCGATGTCCACAAGGTGTCGCCCTGCCAGGCCATGCCCACCGGATTGCGTATCCCGCTGGCGAAGATGCGGCCTCTGCCGGTGGTGCGATCGAATTCCCAGATCGCCGCGCGGCCCTCTTCATGCTGCATGCCGTGCTCGGCCACATTGCTGTTCGACCCCACCGATACATACAGCCGGGCGCCGTCCGGGCGGGCCACCAGGCCCTTGGTCCAGTGGTGGTTGAGCGGTCCGCCAGGCAGTTCGGCCACCTGGGTCACCGGTCCGCTGGCTTTTGTGTCGCCCTCCTGATAGGGCACTTTCACCAGGGCATCCGTGTTGGCGATGAAAAGCTCACCTTCGACCAGGGCCATGCCAAAAGGCGAGTTGAGGTTGTCCAGGAACACGGTCTTCAGCTCGGCCACGCCATCGCCATCCGCATCGCGCAGCAAGGTGATGCGGTTGGCGCTGGGGGTGGCGGCGCCGGCGCGCTTCATCACGAAGCCCATGACCTTGCCCTTGAGGCCCAGCAGCTCGTCACGCAAGGGGCGTTCGGGTGCGTTGGTTTCAGCCACCAGCACGTCGCCATTGGGCAACACGTAAACCCAGCGTGGGTGATCGAGACCGCCAGCGAACTGGCGAACCGTGGTGCCTTCTGCAGCGGTGGGCAGCTGACCTTCTTTCCAGGGCTGGGCGGGTGCCACTTTCACAGTGGGAATCACGGTCTTGACCGGTTCGGGCAGGGGCGGATCGGCCCCATAGCCGGTATCCACCTTCAGTTTGGCCGACTCGCCGCAGGCCCCCAGCAGCACCGCCGTCAGGACGATGAGGGGCAGAGGCGATCTGGGCATGCGTGTGAGGAGGGTCATCACTTTTTCCTTGGTGGGTGTTCGACGCAGCGCGACGGCACCGGATCTGGCATGGCGCAAGCCATGCACCGGGTTCCTGGCGCCGGGCGTGTCGCCCGCTGAAGCGATGGGTCAAATTAAAGGAGGTGCATGGCGGGGTCTGTTCGCTATCCAACAGATCGACCGCTCCGATGCGCAGTGCAATGGCAAGCGGAACAAGGGCGCAAACTCAGGCGTTCGCGACACTGGACGGCACGGACCGGCAGGTGATTGAATGGCCGCTCGTTGCACGGCAAACCCCCGGTTACATATGCGGCGCCCGGTGTCCGTATGCTTTGCCTTTGTCTGTGACCGTCATCCCTTGGGGTTTGCCGGTGCCCGACACTGCGGCTAGGCCCCGTGGAACGCAGGATTCAAAACTCAAAAGGAGCAAGACAGGTTTTGGTGTCAATGGATTTGTCGACGTTTGCCAGGAATGGCCAACGCCCCCGTGCAGCGGGGCGTGCATCGCATGTCGGGAGGAGTCACCATGGGCGCATCTGAACCCCTTGTCCCGGCATCAGGGCCAGCAATGCAAAAGGAGGCCACCACCCTGAGGGTGCTCACGGTGAACATTCACAAGGGCTACACCTTGTTCAACAGCCGCTTCATGCTGCATGAGCTCCGTGACGCCATTCGTGAGGTCAAGAGCGACCTGGTGTTTCTTCAGGAAGTCACCGGCAAAGCAGAAGAGACCGCGATGCATGTCGAACCGGTGCAATACGAATTTCTGGCCGACACGCTGTGGCCGGAACACGCCTATGGTCGCAACGCCGTGGTCTCCGGTAGAAACTTCGGCAATGCGGTGCTGTCCAACTTTCCGATCGTGTCTCACCGCAACCATGCGCTCTCGCAGGGTCCGGGAGAGCCGCGCGGCCTTTTGCATTGCGTTCTCGACATGGGCCCCGGCCGCGATTCGCTGCATGTGATGTGCACGCACCTGGGCCTGAGAGAACGCCGGCGCCAGCATGAACTCTCGGTCTTGCGCACACTGGTGGAGCAGGAAGTGCCGCCCGATGCGCCTTTGATTCTTGCGGGCGACTTCAACGACTGGCGCTCCCGCGCCGATGCGCTGCTCGCGCCCGCTGGTCTGGTGGAGGTGTTTCGCCATGCCGACGGCCAGAACGCCCGGAGTTTCCCCGCCCGCTGGCCCCTGCTCAAGCTCGACCGCATCTATGTGCGTGGCATGGCCAGTGACCGACCGTTGTTCATGCCCCGCCATCCCTGGTCCCAGCTCTCGGACCACGCACCGCTGGCGGCAGAACTGCAACTGAGGGACGTTTCTTGAACTCGCGCTGGGTACCTGGCAACCGTTTCACCCTGCTCGAAAACGGCGAGGACTACTTCCCGCGCGTCTTCAGCGCGATCGAAGAGGCCGAGCGTGAGGTGCTGATCGAGACCTTCATCTGGTTTGACGACCAGGTGGGCCAGGCGCTGCGCGACGCGCTGATCGCCGCAGCCCGGCGTGGCGTCCAGACGCAT
>PHCQ01000055.1 GCA_002840835.1 Betaproteobacteria bacterium HGW-Betaproteobacteria-16
GCACCCGCACGACATCGGCACCTTGCTGGACCAACTCGGCATCGCGGTGCGCACCGGTCACCACTGTGCCCAGCCGCTGCTCGAACACCTGGGCCTGGGACCCACCACGCGCGCCTCGTTCGCTCTCTACAACACGCACACCGAGGTGGAGCGCCTGCTCGCCGGCGTGGCGCATGCCATGAAGGTGCTGAAGTGAAACACCCCCCTGCGCCGCTGCGCGGCTTCCCCCCTTCCTGGCGCCTTCGGCTTGGAGGGGCCCCTTGGGCCGGCAAAGCCGGACCTTCGGCGACCCTGGATGGCGCTGTTTCATGCGTACCAGGTCGCGCTCCGGCGCCATGGAGCAACTGAGATGAACACCGAAACCGCTGCCGAACTCGACCTCTACCAGGACGTGGTGATGGACCACAAGCGCGCGCCGCGCCACTTCGGCACGCTGGCCGCGCCAACCCACCAGGCCCGAGGGCATAACCCGCAATGCGGCGACGATCTGCAGGTGGCCCTGGTGGTCGACGACGGGCGGGTGAACGACATCCGCTTCCACGGCCAGGGCTGCGCGATCTGCATCGCGTCCGCGTCCATGATGAGCGAAGCGGTGCTCGGGCAAGAGGTGGCGCTGGCGCAGGCTTTGCAGAGCCGTTTCCGGGCCGTGCTCACCGGCCAGATGGAAGCCGAAGAAGCGCACCTGGGCAAGCTGATCAGCCTGGCCGGTGTGCGCCGCTACCCGGGCCGCATCAAGTGCGCGCTGCTGGGCTGGCACGCGCTGACGCACGCGCTGGGCAGCGAAACCGATCGCGCGGACAACCCGCCGGAGGCCGCGCCATGAGCGCCGCGCCGGGCCGTTCCCAAGCAAGCTCGCACCGCAGCCCGCAGGGCGAAGGTATTCCAGTGAGAACACGACGCGAACGGGTGATGGTCACGCGCGAGGTGGCCGTGACCTGCGTGCCCGATGGTCGTCCCGCCGAATTACTGGCCGGCACGCTGGTGCAGATCACCCAGGCACTGGGGGCCTCGTTCACCTTGCTGGTCGACGGCCAGCTGATGCGCCTGGCCGGCGCCGATGCCGACGCCATCGGCAAGCCGGTGCCGCTCGCGCCGGTGCTGCACGCCGTTGCGGGGCCAGCTGGCCTGCGTGGGCAGGTCTGGCAAACGCTCAAGACCTGTTACGACCCAGAGATTCCGGTCGACATCGTCGAGCTCGGTCTGGTCTATGTGTGCGATGTGTTGCCGATGGAGGGCGGCGAATTCAGGGTGTCAATCAAGATGACCCTGACGGCGCCCGGCTGCGGCATGGGCGACATGCTGGTGGACGAGATCCATGAGAAGCTGCTGGCCTTGCCCCATGTGGCCGAGGTGGACCTGGAATTCGTGTTCGATCCACCCTGGGACCGTTCGCGGATGTCTGAAGCCGCGATGTTGTCACTGGGCCTGTGACGCGGCCCGGTGGCGGCCCCGGGCTCGTGCACATGGGGTGGTTTCAGCGTTCGAGCTGGTCGCGTTTGTCCTGAACCGCGCTCCATGCGTCGGCGTCGGGCAGCGCGGCCTTGGTCCGGGTGATCGGCTTCCACAGCAGCGACAGCTCGGCGTTGAGCGGCGTGAAATCCCGCTGGTCACTGGGCACATCTTCCTCGGCGTAGATCGCCGAGACAGGGCACTCCGGGACGCAGACCGCGCAGTCGATGCACTCGTCGGGATCGATCACCAGGAAGTTTGGTCCCTCGCGAAAGGCGTCGACCGGGCAGACGTCGACGCAATCGGTGTATTTGCACCGGATGCAAGATTCGGTCACCACGAAGGTCATGGCCCTAGCCCCCGCAGGACCCGCAGCAGGAATCCACCCCGTGCACGGGTTTGCCATCGGCCGGTTTGGCGATCTGCACGCGCCATTGTTCGGGTCCATTTTCCAGCGCGGTCCAGCTGAAGGCGCCGTAGAGACCACTCTCGAACTGCCCACGCAGTGGCCGCGGGTTGTGGTCGTTGATGAGTTCCATGGCCGCGCCGGGTGGCAAGGCTTTGAAGGTGGAAAAGACCAGCGAGTGGCGTTCGTGGGGAGGTGTGGTGCGAAGGTCCACGGTGGGAGCGGGAGTGGTGGTGGTGGTGTTCATGAACAGTTCCTGAGATGGGTGAATGGAGAAGGGCTGAAAAGCGCAGTGGGATGAAAAAGTGGCGTCAGCCATCCTTGCCGTCGAGGCGCGTCTTGAGCAGCCAGGGGGTGTAGATGAAGAGGTAGATGGCAAACGCCACCGACCAGGCCGCTGCAGACATCACCAAAGCCAATGGCAGCCATTGCGGTACGGCCAGCGGCACCAGCACGCGCACCAATGCCGCCAGCACCACGAGCACGTAGGCCGCGATCTCCGGGCGGGATACCTGCAGCGCGCGACCAGTGTGGCCGCGGGCGGTGCGGGTCATCATGCCGATGATGAGTCCGGCGGTGGCGCCGATCGCCAGCGCATGCACGCCGGCTGAAACACCGACCCAGCCGAACCGGGCCGCAGCCAGCAGGGCCAGGCCGAAGGGAATCCAGGCGTAAGACACATGCAGGATCCACAGGATCGGGCGGTGCCGGGTCAACGCAGGCCGCCACTGAAGCAGTCGCCACACCTGGGCCACCGCCGCGAGCGAAAACGCCAGACCACCGACCATGTTCCAGCCAGCAGCGGCCGGCGCAAACACCCACAGCAGCAAGGCCAGCGCCGTGAGCGCCAGAGCGGCGCGATCCACCGGCGCGCGCACCTTGAGCTTCAGACCCGGGGTCGCGCTCATGGTGAAGGCCGGAATCACCCGGCCCGCGATCACGCACTCGATCATCACGATCAGGGCCAGGGCGGCGTACAACGGGGTCAGCGGGGACATTTCGAGAACACCGATCACGCCCAGGTGAAAGAAGCCGTTGGCCAGCGCCAGCAACATCAACATGCCCGCCAGCGGCAGGTTGCGCCGGTTGCGCCCGCGCAGCAACACTTGGGTCAGCACGGCAGCCACCAGGGGCAGCAGCGCCAGGTCCAGCACGGCGTAGACCGCGTAGGGCCCGGTCACGGCGGCCACCCGGGCCGCCAGCCACAACAGGGCCAGGGCCCCCAGAAAGGCGCCGCGCGGTGTGACCAGCCCCGTCCAGGCTTTGACCGCGGTCAGCAAGAACCCCAGGATGACTGCAATCGCAAAGCCGAACAGCATTTCGTGCGCATGCCACAGCAGCGGTGGCAGCGCCATCGTGAGGTTCCACTGGCCCAGGAACAGTGCCACCCACAGGGGAATCGACAGCAGCGCGAACGCCGCAGCCCCCAGGTAAAAGGGTCTGAATCCCAGCCTCAACAGCGGCCAGCCCGGGGGCGTTGGTGCTGCGGTGGGCTTGAGTGGCAAGGCTTGCAAGGTGGGGGCGGACATGGTGTGGTGGCGGTTGCGGAAACCCTCGAGTCGCAGCGAAGGCCTTATAAGAAGTATGTGAGATGAATCTTATATCTGAAATGCCTTTAAAGACGTAAACTTGGTGCCTCTTTAGGGGTATCCATGCGACTTGCCGAGTACACCGACTACACCTTGCGCGTGCTGATGTATTGCGCGGCACGCCCACATCAGATGGTGACCATCAGCGAACTGGCCGAACACCATGGGGTGTCCAGGAACCATCTGATGAAGATCGTCACCGACCTCGGTCGCCAGGGTGTGCTGGAAACCACACGGGGCCGTGGCGGTGGACTTCGCCTGATGAAGGACCCGACCCAGTTGCGCATCGGGGATGTGGTGCGTGCCTCGGAGACCGATTTCCGCCTGGTCGAATGTTTCGATGCTGACCTCAATCAGTGCACGCTGTCTCCGACCTGCCGCTTGAAAGGCCTGTTCAATGCCGCGCTGGGGGCTTACTTCAAGGAACTCGACGGCATGACGCTGGCCGACATCGTCGAGCCTGTGGCGGCGCAGGGCACACGTCGCCGCGAATCGCAGCGTGGCATTGCGCGGGTTGCTTTTGCGGCGGGGCCCCGGGGTCTTCGCACGTCTGCGAGCAAGGCAAAGTCAGGTGCGTGAAAGCGCGGCGTTGAGAAGCAACATGACCTGCCAAGTGGGTTGAAGGCGTGCTCCCCTGTCGACACGCGCCTTGCACCTCGTCCCGCCGCTGCCCATTCAAGGGTTTCACATGCCACCACCCGCGCGCCGCCCGCAAAGCAGCATTCTTGTGGGGCCACACGCCAAGCAGGAAGTGGTTGGCGTGTCAAATCTGTGACCGCTTGGCACCGGACCGGATCAGCAACCAGCGTGAAGGTGAAGCACCATCACGCCTTCATCCCCAGCCGTTTGGCCAGCTTGTGCAGGTTGCTGGGGTCCATCTCCAGTTCGCGCGCGGCGCGGGCCCACTGGCCCCGGTGGCGAGCCAGGGCGGTTTCAATGGTCTGGCGCTGGCAAGCGTCCACTGCATCCCGCATGGCCATAGGCCGGTCGGGTGTGTATGACACAAAGGGTGCGGCCAGCGTGGCGAGAGGTGCGGTGGGGACGTCGGCTGCGAGCGCGGAACCGGATGGCGCCTGCAAGGCGTCCAGATCCAGCAGCGCAGCTTCCAGCGTGACGATGTCCTTGCGGCTGGCACCCCGGCTGAGTGCCTTGAGGGCAGAACGGCTGATGACGTGTTCCAGTTCCCGAATGTTGCCGGGCCAGTGGTAGTGGCGTAGTGCACTTTGGGCGTCGGCCGACAACCGCAGGCTGCGCAACCCCAGGCGGGCGCGATTCTGTTCCAGAAAGCGTCCGGCCAGAAGCAGCACGTCTTCGCCACGCTCACGAAGTGGCGGGATAGGCACGGGATAAACGGAGAGGCGGTGGTACAGATCGGCGCGGAACGAGCCGTCGCGCACCAGGTCGCGCAGACTCCGGTTGGTTGCGGCCACCACGCGCACGTTCACACGTCGTGGTTCGTCAGCGCCCAGGCGCTGGATTTCGCCGTTCTGCAGTGTGCGCAGCAGCTTGGCCTGCACCGACAGAGGCAGTTCACCCACTTCGTCGAGAAACAAGGTGCCGCCCTCGGCGGCCTCGAAGCGCCCAGGTCGGTCGGTCACCGCGCCCGAAAAAGCACCACGCCGGTGGCCGAAAAGTTCGCTTTCGGCCAGCGATTCGGGTAGCGCCGCGCAGTTCACGTGGACCAGCGGCTTGCCCCGCCGCGGTGAGTGGCGGTGCACAAAGCGCGCAAAGAGCTCCTTGCCCACGCCGGTTTCGCCCAGCAGCAACACGGGCAGGTCGGAGCTGGCCACCACCTTCATTTCGTTCTGCAGGCGCAGAAGTGCGTCGCTCTGGCCCAGGATTTCGTTGTCGTCCAGCGCGGCGCGCGAGTACTGATCATCGGTGGACTCACCCAACTGCTGGCTGGAGATGCGACTCAGGGCGTGCAATTGCTGCTCCAGCCGCGTAACGCGCACGGCGGCTTCCACATGCACGGCGAAGGGGGCCAGCGCGGCACGGGCAGCGGCATCGAAGGTGCCGGTCTGCAATGCGTCGAGAGTGAGCACGCCCCAGGCCCGACCATCCACCCTGAGCGCCACGCCCATGCAGTCGTGCACCGGCAGTGGCTCACCCACCAAGGTGTCGAGCAGGCCGTCATAAGGGTCGGGAAGCTGGCTGTCGTGGTCGAAGCAGGTGACCTCGCCCCGCGCCAGAATGGCCGCCAATCTGGGGTGCTGCTGCAAGGCGAAGCGCCGCCCCAGCGATTCGCTCACCAGCCCATCCACCACCACCGGACACAGGTGGTCTTCCTCGAGTTTCAGAAGCGCCACGGCGCCGCAGCAAAAATGCGTGCGCAGACCGCTTATCAGGCGCTGCAGGCGCAGAGTGGAAGCCATTTCGGTGGTGAGGTCCGCCAGCCAAGGGGCATCGATCAGGGTATTCATGACCCTGCAATGGTAACAAGCACCCTGATCTGAAAGGGTGAAAAAGACCATAAGTGCGTGCAAGTCCTTGATTTGTCGTGCTTCCCTGGTTGGCCCGGTCTGTGCAAATGTTCATGTGTTTTTCACTTTTTCCAACAACACATCCATGAACCACACTCTTCCATCCCCGCGCCTGAGGGGGCGCACCGGACCCATCTCGGCACACCGCAACGCAGGCGCTTTGGCCCTGATGGAGGTGGCCAATGGGTAACTACCGCAAGCTCTGGTTCACGCTGATCGGCGTGATGATCGTCTGCTTCAGCCTGCTGGGTTATTACGGGGCCGAGGTCTACCGCACCGCCCCACCCATTCCCCAAAAGGTGCAGACCGAGGACGGCCGCGTGCTCTACACGCAAGAGGGCATCCTGGACGGCCAGACCGCGTGGCAGTCCGTGGGGGGCATGCAGCTTGGCTCGATCTGGGGCCATGGTGCCTACCAGGCGCCCGATTGGACCGCCGACTGGCTGCACCGCGAGCTGATGGGCTGGCTGGACCTGGCCGCGCAGCAGGATTTCGGCAAGCCCTTTGACCAGCTCGACGCCGACGGCCAGGCCGTGCTGCGTGCGCGCCTGAAGAAGGAGTACCGCACCAACACCTACGACGC
This sequence comes from Betaproteobacteria bacterium HGW-Betaproteobacteria-16, assembly GCA_002840835.1. GTDB lineage: Bacteria > Pseudomonadota > Gammaproteobacteria > Burkholderiales > Burkholderiaceae_C > Hydrogenophaga. Next base: position 6,511 of record PHCQ01000055.1, read on the forward strand.
GGCCACGGGCACGATGACGGTGTCCAGGCTGCGCGAGCAGGCCATTGCGCGCAACGTGGCGTATTACAGCCAGTTGTTCAGCGACGCGCCACAGTACCGCAAGACGCGCGAGAGCTACGCCATGAAGGAGAACACCTTGCCCAGCGCCGAGCGGCGCGCGCAGATGGCAGGCTTCTTCTTCTGGACGGCCTGGGTGGCCGCCACCGAGCGACCAGCCGAGCTGGGCGGTGGCACCGGTGCCACCTACACCAACAACTGGCCGCACGAGCCACTGATCGACAACAAGCCCACGGCAGAGAACATGATCTGGTCCGTCGCGAGCGTGGTGCTGCTGATCGCTGGCGTGGGCTTTCTGGTGTGGGCCTGGTCCTTCCTGGGCAAGCACGATGAGCAGGACCCAACACCCCCGCAGCATGACCCGCTTGCGCGCGTGCCGCTCACGCCCTCACAGCGCGGACTGGGCAAGTACCTGTTCCTGGTGGTGGCGCTGTTCTCTTTCCAGGTCATGCTCGGTGGATTCACGGCGCACTACACCGTGGAAGGGCAGGAGTTCTACGGCATTGACGTGTCGCAGTGGTTCCCCTATTCGCTGGTGCGCACCTGGCACATCCAGAGCGCGCTGTTCTGGATCGCAACGGGATTCCTGGCTGCGGGCCTCTTCCTCGCGCCGCTCATCAACGGCGGCAAGGACCCCAAGTTCCAGAGGCTGGGCGTGGACGTTCTGTTCTGGGCGTTGGTGGTGGTGGTGGCCGGTTCGTTCATTGGCAACTACCTGGCCATTGCGCAGATCATGCCTCCGGAGTGGAACTTCTGGCTCGGACATCAGGGCTATGAATATGTGGACCTGGGCCGCCTGTGGCAGATCGGCAAATTCGCCGGCATTGCCTTCTGGCTGGTGCTGATGGCACGAGGTGTGTTCCCCGCACTGCTGGCGCCCAGCGGCCAGGACAAGAACCTGCTGGCGTTGCTGACCTTCTCGATTGTGGCCATCGGCCTGTTCTACGGCACGGGACTGTTCTACGGTGAGCGCACTCACCTGTCGGTGATGGAGTACTGGCGCTGGTGGGTGGTGCACCTGTGGGTGGAGGGCTTCTTCGAGGTATTTGCCACCACGGCGCTGGCCTTCATCTTCTCTACGCTGGGCCTGGTGTCTTACCGCATGGCGACCACGGCCAGCCTGGCCTCGGCTTCGCTGTTCATGCTGGGCGGCATACCGGGCACCTTCCACCACCTGTACTTCAGCGGCACCACCACGCCAGTGATGGCCGTGGGAGCCGCCTTCAGTGCGCTTGAAGTGGTGCCGCTGGTCGTGCTCGGTCATGAGGCCTGGGAGCACTGGCGCCTGAAAAACAAGACCCCCTGGATGGGCCAGCTCAAGTGGCCGCTGATGTGCTTCGTCGCCGTGGCTTTCTGGAACATGCTGGGTGCAGGCGTTTTCGGCTTCATGATCAACCCGCCGATCTCGCTGTACTACATCCAGGGCCTCAACACCACACCTGTGCACGCACACGCTGCGCTGTTCGGGGTGTATGGCTTCCTGGCTCTGGGCTTTACGCTGCTTGTGCTGCGCTACATCCGCCCGCAACTCGTGTTCAGCGAGCGCCTCATGAAGACGGGCTTCTGGTGGCTCAATGCGGGCCTGGCGCTGATGATCTTCACCAGCCTGCTGCCCATCGGTCTGTTCCAGTTCCACGCCAGCGTCACGCATGGTCTGTGGTACGCGCGCAGCGAAGAATTCTTGCAGCAACCCTTCCTGGAAACCCTGCGCTGGGTACGCACATTCGGCGACGTGGTCTTCATCGTCGGCGCGCTTTCGGTCGCCTGGCAGGTGGTCAGTGGCGTGTTCGGTGCGCGCGCATCAACCGCGCCGGTCGGCCCCACGCTGGCGGATGCAAAGCGTTGAACCCCCTGCCGGGGGCCGCAGGCTCCCGGCCCCCTTGTTCTTCCATGGGCCATTCCATGAACATCGACAAATTCAAGCACCAGCACATGGACATCCTGGGCAGCATTTCCGCCTTGCGCAAGCTCGCGCATGAAGGCGTTGCGCGCAACGCCACCGAGATTGCCCGGCTCATCGTGTCCATGAGTTCGACCATCAAGTTGCATCTGGCTGTGGAAGATCAGGCGCTGTATCCAGCGTTGCAGCGTGGAAGCAACACCGAGCTGGCACGCATGGGCGCGCAGTACCAGCGCGACATGGGCCCGATCGCCCAGACCTATGAGGCCTTCGCAAGGCAGTGGAACCGCCCCGAGAGCGTTCGCCACAACGAACAGGGTTTTCGCAACGACGCCAACCGCGTGCTGCGCATGGTGTTCGAGCGCATGCAGCGCGAGAACCGTGACTTCTATCCGCGCATCGAAGGAACCTGAGCTGTCAGCTGGCCGCAGATGACGGCCCCAGCGTGGGTTCGATTCGCGGACCGTCCGCCATTGGGATGGGGCTCATGCCCGATCCCGGGTGGGGCCCGGCAGGGCGGGGTGTGTAGGCGTTGTCATAGCCATAGCCGTAGCCATAGCCGCCGTAGTAGGCCGCGTAGGTGTAGGTGCCGGCATGCTCCTTTCGAGCGTGCGTGAGCACGATGCCCATGGGCACCAGGCCCGCATTGCGCAGGCGGCGCAATGCGTCGTGGATGTTGTCCTTGCGCGTGCCGCCCGCCTTCACCGCAAACACAATGTGCTGGACCTGGTTGCCCAGCACGATGGCGTCGGCAATGCCCAGCAATGGCGGCCCGTCGATCACGATCTGCTGGAAGCCCATGGCCTGCGCCCTTTCCAGCAGCAGTCCCAGCTTGGGGCCCATCAGAAGTTCCACCGGATCGGGCGGAACCGGGCCGGCCGTGATGACGGCCAGGTTGGGAATCGTGGTTTCCTGGATCAGCGCTTCGCTGCTGCGGTCGCTGCGCAGCAGGGTGGACAGGCCCCGCTCATTGGAAACCTGGAGCATCTGGTGCAGCCCGCCTTTGCGCATGTCGGCATCGATCAGCAACACCTTGTGGCCCAACTGGGCGAAATTGATCGCCAGCGAGAGCGCGGTGGTGGTCTTTCCCTCGCCTTTGCCACAGCTCGTCACCATGAAGCACTGGGGCGCGCCACCGGCCGTCCTGAACTGCAGCGCCGTGCGCATGGAGCGGTAGGCCTCGGCAAAGATGCTGCGGGGATCGCGGTGCGCCAGCATGGCGACAGCGTTGTTGCGCACGCCCACCTGTCGGGTGAACGGGATCAGCCCCAGCAGGGGCAGGCGGTAGCGGGCTTCGATCTCGTTGGCATTCTTCACGGAATCGTCCAACTGTTCGCGCACCAGCGCCGCCAGCATGCCAAGGAACAGGCCCAGCATCACACCCAGGCCGATGTTGACCTTGGTGTTGGGTTGGGCCGGGAACAGTGGCACCCGCGCCTCGTCCACGATGCTCACGTTGTTGGTGGTGATGCCCGCTGTCACGCTCACCTCTTTCAGGCGCTGCAGCAGGCTGTCGTACACCTGCCGGTTGGAGTCCAGTTCGCGACTCAGCAGGTTCATGTCGACGCTGCGGTCCTGCACCGTGAGCACTTCGCTGCGGGTACTGGCCACCCTGGTTCTGAGCTGTTCCTCTGCATTTCTGGCTGAAATGTATTGGGCCCGCACGCTGTTCAGGATGTTGCCCACCTCCTTCTTGATGTGCCCCTCCAGCTCGGCAATCTGGGCCCGTGCCTGCACCATGGTGGGGTAGTCGGGTTTGTAGATGGCCAGGTCTCGGGCGTATTCGGCCTCCAGCTGGGCGCGCTGCACCTTGTAGGCGCGAATGGCTTCGTTGGTCACTGCCTGGGGCGCACTTTCGGGGTCCAGCCGCACCTGGTTGTACAGTGTCTCGGCCTTGATGCGGTCTTGCTCCGCTTTGCCCAGCGCAGCAGAAAAATCCACGAAAGTCTGGGTGGCCGCGCTGCCTTTGTCGCCCAGATTCAGGATCTCGTTCTTCTTCGCGTAGTTGTTGATGACGCGCTCGCTCTCTTCCAGCTTGGCCTTGGTCTGGCGAATCTGCTCCTCCAGGTACTGCCGCGCATAGATGGAAGAGTCCATCTTGCGTTCGATGTTGCTGGCAATGAAGGCATTGGCCGTGGTGTTGGCGATGCGCGCGGCCAGTTCCGGGTCGGCGTTGAGCACCCCGATCTTGACCAGGCGCGAGTTGCGCACGGGCTCCACCCTGAGCCCGCGTTCAAACCGTGCCAGGGCGTCTGTCCGGCTGATGATTTCCGGGCTTGCCTGGGGTGGGCTCCACAGCGAGCGAACCTTGCCCACCCATGCGCGTGCCTTGCTCAATGCCTTGTCCACCAGCGCAACGCCGGTCCAATCGACGGCCTCGCTGGTGCCAGGCTCGCCGGGCAGGGCGGGATACGTTTCGGCTGAAGCATCGGCGGACGGGTCGGTCTGGTACAGGCCCATTTCATCGATCACCCGCTCAGCCAAGCTGCGGCTCTTGAGCAACGCGATTTGCGTGCTGAGCCGCAACTGTTCAGACAGCGGAGCCTCGTCCACCTCCACCTCGGCGTTGAAGCCCACCACCTTCTGTGCGGTGCGGTCGATCTGCACCAGTGCCGAGCTGTAGTACTGCGGGGTGATTCGCATCGTGTACACAACGGCGCCGAGGGTGCACAGCGTGGTGATGGACAGGATGGTCCACTTGTGTTTGACCAGGGCACGCCAGATGGTCCTGAGGTCGATGCGTTCATCGGCCAGCGCCACGGTTTCGCCGCGGGACAGCATCTGCGGGGAAGAAGGGGCGCGTTCCCGGCGCAAGGCAAGTGCACCCTGGGGGCCGGGAACGGCGGGGTAGGGGTGTGTGTCGATGGAGGCCATGGTGTTTGCCTTGGTGTCAGCGGAAAGGGTTGAGCGTGTCCAGGATGTCGCGGAAGAGCGAATCCTTCAGGGCGGCACGCCGGGCGTTGCGCTGGACCACGATCACATCGTCCGAGCGGATCTGGGGGTCGGCTTCCTGGCCTGCGCGCACCTTGTCGAGGTCGTAGGTGAACTGCTCGCGCTGACCGTCTGTGCCGCCGCGGTAGACCACGATCTGGTTGATGTCGGCGTAGGGCGCGAAGCCGCCCGACAGGGCCAGGGCCCGCAGCAGCGTGAGCTGTCCCGTCACGGGATAAATCCCCGGCCGGGTCACCGCGCCCTCGATGGCGACGCGCTGCGTGGTGAACTCCTTGATGAAGAGCGACACCTGCGGGTCGCGCAGGTATTTCTCCTGGTAGCTGGCGGCAATCTTTTGCTCTGCGGCCTGGGCCGTGAGCCCTGCCACCGGTACTTGGCCGATGAGTGGCAGCGAGACGTCGCCCGACGCGTTGACGCGCACATCGCGCTGCATGTCGGGCACGCCGAACACGTTGAACTCGATCAGGTCGTTGGGCGCAATGCGGTAGTCCGGCCCAACCGTCGTCAATGCGCTCAGGGACGGTGACGCGCTCGCTGCGTCCAAGGGGGCGCGAGCGGACAAGGTGGATGGGGCCGTGGCGTTCACCGGGCCGGGCGCGGAGCTTGCCTGATCGGGTGCCATCTGCACCATGCCCAGGGGCTCGACGCCGGTGGTGTTGGTGGCCATTTGCGCCTGCAGCGGCCAGGCCGCCACGGCCGCCATCAAGCCCAGGCCCCAAGGCCTCCATGGCTTGCTCGTGATGATGGGTTTCTGGTACATGGTGCACCCCTTTCCGGCCCTGGTTCGGGCCTCTACAAACTGGTTCACTTCAACTGCCCCTGCGCACGGAGCGGTTGGCTGGCCGCAGCATCTCCCTGCACCAGGCCCATCAACTGCAGCTCGAACCGGCGCAGGATCACGTCCTGGCTCAGCTCGGCCTCGGCATGGCGGCGGCCGTTGGCGCCCAGCCTGGCGCGCCAGGCCGGGTCCGCCGCCAGCGACCGCAGCGCGTCGGCCATGGCGACCGGATTCTCTGGTGGCACCACGAGGCCACAGGCCGCGTCCTGGGTCACCACACGACACAGCTCGGTGTTGGGCAGCGCGGTGGCCAGCACCGCGCGGCCGCTGGCCAGCATGCCGGTGAGCTTGGATGGCATCACCAGATCGGCCGCGTCGGCGCGCTGGGGCAGCAGGTGCACGTCGGCCAGCCCCAGCCAGTCGCTGAGCCGCTCCAGCGGCTGCAGATCCAGGAAACGCACGTTGTCCAGCCCGGCGCAGCGCGCCTGCAGGTCGGCCCGCCCGGAGCCGTTGCCACCAAACACCAGCTGGATGCCCGGGTCGTCCTGCAGCAGGCGGGCCACTTCAGCGAGCGTTTCCAGTCCCTGCTTGTTGCCCATGTTGCCGGAATACAGGGCCACCACGGCGTCCGGTGCCAGGCCCAGTTCGGCCCTGTAGGGGCTGGGCGCGGTCAGCGGTGTGACGCCGCTGATGTCCACCCAGTTGGGAAAGTGCAGCACGCGCTCGGTGGCCACGCCCTTGCTCATGGCACGGTCCACCATGCGGCCGGAAATGGTGGAAACGCGGTCAAACCGGCGCATCAGCCAGCGTTCGGCCCTTTGCACCCAGCGGCGCAGCGTTTGGCCCTTGATCAGGCCAAGGTCAAAGGCGGCGTCGACTTCGTAGTCCTGAATGTGCAGCCAGCTCTTGGCGCCGCGCAGGGAGGCAAACGCCACCGCCGCAGGTGCGCACATCAAGGGCGGCTCCACCACCCACACCACATCGGGCTTCCAGCGCCATTGGGCCAGCAGCACCGGCAGGCTGCTGAGCGCGAAGCTGCCCAGGTGCAGCAGGCGCTTGAGACCTCCCGGACGCTGCGGTACCCACAGCGGCGCGCGCGTCACCCGCACACCCTGCCAGTCCTCGGTGCGGTAGCGACGGGCGCTGTAGCCGGCGCCCACTTCCCAGGCCGGGTAGTAAGGCGGCGCGGTGATGACGCGGACTTCGTGCCCCGCACTGGCCAGCCATTGCGCCATCTCACCGGTGTATTTGCCAATACCGGTGAGCTCGGGGGCGAAATTGATGCCGTAGAAGAGGATTTTCATCGTGCGCCTTTCGGTTGGGGGGAGTCAATGGGATTTGCCGTGGCGTCGCTGGCCCGCGCGGCGGCGCCCACATAGGCGCGAACGCCCATGAACTTCAAGTGGTAGTCGCTGACGTTGCGATGGCTCTGTGCGGAGACGATCAGGTAGAAGTTCTGGCGACGGGCGACCTCGGGCACGGCAGGGGGCCCCGCTTCCAGCACTTGTTGCCCGTTCACCCACCACCGCACGGTCAGGGTGGCGGGGTCGTACGAAACGCCGAAGACGTTGGGCTGGGTGCGGTCAAGTGGCACCTTTGAGGTGGGGTTGGGGTTCTGGACCTTTTTGTAGTTGGGGTGGATGCCTGACCATGAGATGGCCGTGTGGTGGCTGCCCGGCCCGAAGCCGCCTTCGTCGATGTCCAGTTCGAACCAGCGCTCGAACCGCCTGGGATCCGGTGGGTACACGTCTTCCAGGCGCAGGTTGTGTTCGATCGGCATGAGCCAGATGGCCGGAAAATTGTCGGGGTGGTTGGAGGACGTGGCGGCCTGCGCCTCGATGTAGAAGGGCCGTGCCCCGCTGAGCAGCGGGAAAAGCCCGGGGTACGAGGTCATCTTCACCGTGGCCACCACGCCGCCCCGCTTGAGAATCAGACCGTCGGGCGCCTGCTCGTAGAGGGTTCGGGCCCTGGGCTGGGTGAAGTACAGACCGTTGTAGTACTTGCGGATCTCGGCCCTTCCTGTGAAGTCCACATCGCCAATCTTTGGACAGTCCTGGATGACGAGCTGATGCGCACCCACCTGTGCAGCGCCCGGGGGGGTCGAGGAATCGGTACAAATGGACTGCCCACTGGTGCCGGCGCTGGAGGAACTGCCCCCACCACAGGCGGGCGCGGCCAGACACATGGCCGCCAGGGCCAGCCAGGTGGTTGGGGCCTTGGTTCGGGGGGTGGTGCGGAGATGGAAGGCGGTGTGCATGAAATTCCTCATAGATGCGCGGGCTCAGACCCGGGGTGCCAGGCGGTCTTCGCTGACTTCCGCCACCGCCGGCGCTTCGTTCTGTGCCACCAGCCGGTGGCCGGTCAAGCGGCTCAATTCGGCGCAGATGTGCGCCTTGTCTCTGAGGTGGGCCACGGCGCGCTCCAGCTCCATGAGCCTGGCGCCCACCAGAAAGCGGTACCAGAAGCCCTGCAGAAGGTGGTAGACCAACCCGCTGCGGCCGTCCAGGAAGCCCAGCTGGAACACGTAGCGCCACAGGAAATACAGCGGGGCGCTCACGGTGAAGGGAATGCGGTTGTAGAGGCGCTCCTTCACCCAGCGCTTGAACGAGGCCTGGGTGGAGGTGCTGCGCGAGTTGAGTGCTTCATCGCGCGCCAACAGACCGAGGCGCTGGCTCAGTACCTCGATGGCTTCGCGCGTGGCGTACTTGTTGTGCTTGTCGGTGAAGTAGCTCAGATCATTGAGGTTGTGGTCGGCAAAGCCACCGTTGAAGGTGACGGTGCGCCCACCCCAGACCAGCACGTGCTCGTCCATCCAGCGATCTTCCACGCGACCATGCCCATGGCGCCAGAGGCGCAGCATCACGAGCGGGTAGCGCCCGCCATGACGCACCCAGCGGTCCATGAAGATGTGCTTGCGCTTGAGGTTCACGCCCACCACGTCGGCCGCCAACCGGGGCAGCTTCTCGGTGATCTCGAGGGCGAGATCGGACTCGATGACTTCGTCGGCGTCCAGTCGGAGCACCCACTGGCCCTGGATGTCGAGTGTGTCGAGGGCCCACTGAAACTGCTTCGCCTGGTTGACAAAGGCGTGCGTGTGGACCTCGGCGCCCCATTGCCTTGCAATGTCGGTGGTGCCGTCGGTGGAGCCGGAATCCACCACACAGATCTGGTCAACGAACGCCCGAATGGACCGGATGGCCCGTGCGATGTGGCGGGCCTCGTTGTAGGTCAGGATGATCGCGGTGATGCTCATCGGGAACGCCTCATGCATGCAGGGTGACGATTTCCGCCGCGGGCCGTCGCGGCGAGAAAGCCACCCGGGTCTCGGGTGCGAGCGGCTCACCGAAGGCGATCATCATGATCAGCCGCTCACCCGCCGGTATGCCGCCTGCGCGGCGGATGGCGGTCTCGGTCTTGTGGTCGATGGCCAGGTTGAGCGGGCAGGCGCCCCAGCCCATCGAGCGGCACGCAAACATCAGGCACATGGCAAACAGCGCACCGTCGACATACGCCTGGTTGCGTTGCCCGGGGCCTCCCCAAGCGCAGATCTCCGAGCTCACAACGAACAGGTTGCCCACCGAATCCGCAAAACCCCGTGAGCCGCCCTGCAACGCGAGCAGTTCCTTGATGCGCGCGGGGTCCTGGTAGGCATGGACGCGGGAGGACTGGCGGTTGCATTGCGAAGGCGCGAGCTGCGCGATCGCGATCGCTTCCAGGATCTGGTCGGGCGCCAGTGGCGTGGGCCGGAGCGTGCGGATGCTTGACCGGCTCGCCATCAGGTTTTGCAGCGTGCCGGGTGGGTGGCCATTGAACGAATAGTCCCGCGTGCCGCCCTTCCAGGGTCTGGGCAACCGGGCCTCCCAGGTCTTCAGGTAGCCAGCGATCTCGTCGAGCAAGGGATCGGTCATGCCGGCTCTGGCGTGGAAGTTCACATAGGCATCCAGGGCACCCAGCGACATGTGGGCGGGCACCGGCGAGTGCCGGATGTCGTAGCGCGACAGCGCGGCCATCACGAAACGGATCTTGTCCTTGCCGAACAGCAGCTTCGGATCTGACAGGGACAACCCTTTCTCGATGGTGTGAGCCTCGATGATGATCTTGTAGAACGCGCGCCTGGACTTGTCCACGAACGGCGAATACGAGTTGAAACGCAGGAACAGCAAGGCGTCGCGCAAGGCCTCGCTGAAGATGCCGGCTACCTTGGAAACCTTGTCAAGCATGGGGCACCCTCAGCTCGCGGCTTCTGATTCTTCGACATGGGTTGCCGGCACAGATGGACCAGGCGGGCATGTCTTTGATCACCACGGAGCGCGCGCCAATGACTGCACCTTCCCGGATCACCACGTTCGGGTGGATGAAGCTCTCGGCCGCGATCCACACATGGTCCTCGATCACGATGGGGTCGGTGGTCAGGGGACGGGACAGCGAACGGACGTCGTGCGACCCCGCACACAGGAAGGAGCGCTGACTGACGGCGACCTTGGAGCCGATGGTGATGCGGCCCATGCTGTAGCAGTCCACACCAGGGCCGAGCACGGAAAATTCGCCCATGATCAGGTTCCAGGGCGCCCAGACGCGGCAGGACGGCGCGATCCGGCAGCCGGCGCCCACCTCGGCACCGAACCACCGCAGCAACTGGCGCCGCCACCCGTGCAGCGCCCAGCGGGGGGTGGGCCGAAAGGCCAGCAGCCAGACCAGTTCCCACGCGAACCGGCGCAGCTTGGCCGAAGCGGTGAAGTCGTTGCGGTACCGCAGTGAACGGAAGCCGCTCACGGTTTCATTCATCACATCGCTCATGGCATCACTCATTGGACGGTCCTCCGGGCTGCGTATGGCGGGGCCACCGCCTTCAGTTGGGTGCTCAAAAACGCGTCGCCGGCCTGCCGCAGCTCCGTCAGCCGTTGGTCCACCTCGGACCAATCGATCTGATGGGCCATGAGTGCCTGAACGTTCTGCGCCGAGAAACCCGACGTGAACCGGTTTTCCAGACCGACCGCCCGCAACAGGTTGATGGCGCGGGCGTTGGCGGTGGCTTTGTCGCCGGTGAGCCCGGCCACGATGAAAGGCTTTCGGAACAGCAGAGCAAAAACGGTGCCGTGGAAAGAATTGGTCACGACAAAGCGTGCGTTCTTCACCAGCGAGACCCACTCGCCAGGATCGGGGTGGACGGTTTGGCCGATCTCGACCCATCGCCGGTGCGGGTTGTGCGGCGAGAGGATGGGGCAGTCCAGTTGCTTCGAGGCGAGATCGGCCGTCTGCCGGATGTTGTCCGGCGAGCGCAACCCGTAGCAGAAGATGTAGGGGGCTGTGTGCCCGGACGGCGCGCGGTCGGTCAGTTCCGCATAGTTGTTGTGCAGCAGGGTCGGGTCGGGCACGTTGGCCGGTGTTTGCCCGGTGGCCTGTTCCACCAGCGTGACCCCTGAGGCTTCACGCACCGAAATGGCGTCGAAGTGGCGCAGCAGGCCGGGCAGTTGCGAAGCCTCGGATGCGGACACCCGGTCTCTGCCGAAGCTCGCGGCATACGAGATCTTTCGGGCCGGGAACGACTGGGCGAAATCCAGAAAGTAGTTCGGATCAAAACCGAAATGCTGGGAGGGGCTCCAGATCTGGTCGCTGCCCGCCACGATCAGGTCGAACGACCGCGCCTCTTCAAGCGAATGGCCGTTGTCTGCAGGTGCGGCGCCGCCGGGGATGCCCAGAAAGTGTTCCCTGAAGTTGACGAATTTCTCCTTCTGGCCCTGGTGGCCAAAGTGCTGGTTGACGAACGACGACGCCGCCAGATAGACGATCTTCAGGTTGGCCTTGAGCCTGGCGGGCGAGGTGGGCAGGCTGAGTTGGCCGCCGTGTTCGATGTGCGCCGGCCGGTAGTCGATGAAGCGGGCTTGATGGCCTTGCTCCAGCAACCAGCGACGCAAGGCATAGGCCTGCAGCGCGGCACCGTAGTTGTCGCTGAAGTGGAAAGTGAGAATGCCGACGTTCATCTCTTTGGATTCCTTGAGATGCTCAGACACCGGTGGTCCGTGCCAGGTGTATGTGGCCGAGGGGTTTGAACATGGATGCCATTTGTTGTTGGTTGGGAATGCGTCCGCCCATGAGCAGCGACAAACCGCCGGGCGCCACCCGGCGGATGGACCAGACCGCCGCGACGCAGGCGATCAGCGCCAGCAGGGGCGAGAGCACGAAGTAGCTGAGAAACACCGGGGTGACCTCGGCGTAGCCCAGGCGGACGATGGCCATCCACCACAGACCGGCCGCCATGCCATGGGCGCAGAAGATGAAAAATGCCATGGGCTCGAAGGGCAGGAGCAGCCCGCCGGCCCGGCTGTTCACCAGCTTTGAGGCGACGGACCAGAAGACCACGCAGCCCGCCGCCCTGAGCGCGATGTCGACGGCGGCGTCTGCGACGCTGGACGGTTCGGACACGCCTGGCTCAGATGGCATGTGGTAGGCCACGACCGACAACAGCACCATGGCGAGGCCTGCGGCCCACACGGGTTTCCATGGCAGCGCATGGGTGGGAATCGGGACCTTGTGCACCAGCAGCACACAGCCGGCGAAGTAGAAGAGGGGAATGGCGCTGTTGATGAACAGCACGCCGTCCATGTTCAACAAGGCGTTGAGCAACAGGGCGGCCGCTGCGGTGCCGGGCAGTTTGCGCGCCAGGAAAATCAGCGCGGGCGATATCAGAAAGCAGACAAAGGCGTCCCGCAGGAAGTAGAGCGGCATCATGGCCGGGGGCGCGCTGATGGCCAGCACCGCGTTCGGCCATTCATGGACGGCAGGCGCGGTCTCGAGGCCCGACTCCAGGTACACCTTGGCGATGGTGATCAGGTTCCACAGCACCAGCGGCACGATCAGGGAGGCCCACTTGTTGCCGAGCTCGTCCATGAAGGGCCGGGCGCTGAGCGTGCGCGCCAGCAGGTAACCCGAGATCAGGCTGAGCAGGGGCACGCTGGTGTGGCCCAGCAACTGCCGCAGGTAGTGGATCAAGCCCATGGGTGAGAGCAGGGACTCGGGCACCCCGGGTTGGTACGGCTGGGCGTGGGCATACACCAGCAGCAGGATGCAGAGGATCCTTGCCATGCGGATGGTGTCCGAGACTGCCGGATTCATGGTTGTTGTCCCCGGTGACGGGGCACGCCGTCCAAGGGTGCCGTGGGCCGAACGGCGGCGGGGCCCGGTGAGAGCAGCCGCATCGCATGCAGCTGAAAGCGCGCGGCCACCGCCGGGCCGCCCAGGCGGGTGGACTCGGTGCACGCAAGAGCGACCCGGTCCCAGTGGAAGTCGTGGCAGACGCTGCGCAGGCGATCCAGCAGAGCGCCGGCGTTGCCGGCCTCGAACACGTAGCCGTTGCGCCCGTTCTCGATCACGTCACTGGCTCCGCAGCGGTCGCTGCAGATCACCGGGGTGCCCACCATCAGGGCTTCGTTGACTACCGCGCCCCAGCCGTCAAACCGGCTGGGCAGCACCAGCACGTCGGCCGCGGCCATGGCCGCGACAATGTCGGCGTTGGGCATGCCCGGCGAGAAGCTCACCCGTTCGGCGATGCCGAGCTGGTGGGCGAGCTTCTGGAGGGATTGCTCCTGGTCGCCTTTGCCGATGATGCGCAGGCGGGCCGTGGGCAGGTCGAGCTGGCTGAAAGCCTGCAGCAGCAGATCGACCCGCTTGCGCGTGATCAACTGGCCCACGTAGAGGATTTCCTTGTGGTCGCGCTGCACCGGCTGGTGCTGCACCGGCGTGCCGCCCACCACGTGCACGAAGGGCACGATGCGCTCCAGCGGGTAGCCGCAGGACGAGAAAAACCGTGCGCCGCCGTAGCGACCCGAATGGCCGATGCAGAACACACCTTTCAGATGGCGCCGGTAGCGCAGGGCGTCCCAGGTGTAGGCCAGCCAGCGGGGCAGCAGCTGGGCGCCGGGCTCGTAGCGGTTTTCCGTCATCAGGAAACGGTGCACCGGCGCGCCCAGGCTGGCCTTGAACGCAGCCAGCGGCAGTGCGAAACCCCGTAGGCCAAAAAACACCTGTACCGACCCGGGCAGCCGGGCCAGCTCGGCGGTGCGCTCGGGCGTGGGGGCAATGTGGACCAGGACCTTGCCGGTATCCGGGACCGGGTAGCCGCGGTCACGGTAGTAGGCGGGCAGGTCCTCTGTCACACACCAGCGCACGGTGGTGCCGGGCACCTCCGCCAGAGCGCGGATGTACGCGGCCTGGTGAAACATGAGGTAGGAATGCCAGAAGACGTAGGTCATGGTTGCGAGACGGCGTTGGTGCCAACGGCGGGACGTAGCGGTGGGTGATCTCGCCAAGGGGGCGTGGCGGCCGAGGCGGAGGCAAGCCGGGCAGGGTTCAGGTTGAGGCGCACCAGCAACAGCAGCACCCACAGCGAATAGGGGTTGCCCACCGCGACCAGGTAGCGGTTGAAGACCGACTGCAACAGCACGAACACCAGCATCAGCCCACTGACCAGAAGGGCGGGGTTCATCACCCCTGTTTCGAAACTGCGACCGAGGGTGCGCCATGCGGTGACAACAAATGCCAGGGTGATCAGCAAGCCGAAGACCACGCCATGTTCGAGCGCGAGATTGATGTATGAGCTCTCCACCGGAAAGCCGATCACTTCGGGGCCGGCAGCGCGCACACCCCTGCCGGTGAAGAACAGCACGGGGTCCGAGAACACCAGCTCCACGCCCTCCTGCCAGATGACCTCCCGGCCCGTGGCGCCCGAATTCACCCCGCGCGTGGGCGAGTCCAGGTCGAGGATGACGGTCAGGTAGTCGGCGATGGCCGTGGCCTGGAAAACGCCAACGGCCAGTAGGGTGAGGGCCGACAGCGTCAAGGTGATCCGGGCGCGGCGGGAGCCGCGCCATGCAATGAGGCACACGGCGACAACGCCCGTCAGGGCCAGGGCAAGCAGGCTGGCCCGCGAAGAGGCAGCGAGGACCATGCTCAGGCACAGCGCGGACATCAGCAGCGCGAACAGCTTCTGATGGAGGCGGGGGGTGGACAGAAAGTGCTGGAAGAACAGCAGACTGCCGCCGCCATACACAAGACCGCAGAGGTTGGGGTGCATGCCCAGCGGCGTGAATCGCACCAGCCCGATGCTGCGTTCGACGGTGCCCACCACGGATGTCAGGTACTCGGTGGGTTGGACCACCAGGACGGATGCAATCAGCGCGATGTAGGCGCATCGAAACACGTGGTCGATACGACCCACCCAGTGCTGCCGCGCCAGGACACCTGCCGCCGCCAGCACCAGCAGGAACATGGCGCCGAACTCGGTGGACAGGGCGTTCCCTCGAACGAATGCCACCAGCATCGCGAACATGAACGCGCTGCCCAGGATGTATTCGGCCGCACACAGCTCGATGCGGCGTGTGCCGCCGGTCATCAGGGCGAAAAAGCCGGCGGCGAGAAACAGGCCGATCGCGCCCAGCTGCACGAGCTGGAAAAGCGAACCCCCCACATACCAGCCGCCCACGTAGACGGCCAGGCCGAGCATGCTCATCGAGACGAATCGGATGGCCGGGTTCATGGTGCAGCCACCCGTTCGAGCGCAGCGTGAAGGGTCGCGATGGCGGGTCGCCATTCTGGCGATGCCGTGATGTGCCGGACCTGCTCAAGGGTGGTGGTCAGGCGTTGCGGCTGGTTGGTCGAGAGCAGCACCCGGCTTTCGAACCGGGCCAGGGTGTAGGCCAGGGCCAGCGACCCCGTCGCGGTGGCGGGATCGGTGCCTGCAGGCAGCAGGCTGGCCAACTGGGCCTTGAGCTGCGGGCTGCGCTCCAGCGCCGACCCGATGGCTGGCGCGATGAAGCGCAAGGCGCCGTGCAGAACGTCGCAAGGGGCGACCGTCGTGTCATCGGCACCCGGAGCCGGGCAGCGGTACTGCAACACGGTGCCGAAGCGGACCAGCTCGCTCACTGGTTCACCGGTGGAGCTGCCATAGGAACCCAGCTGACCACTGGCGACATAGCGATCGAGCAGGGCCTGCAAGGGCGTCAACGGATCGTGTGGCTGTGCTTCATGCAGCAGCAGGCAGTCCACCCGATCGCGTTGCAGCTGCTGCAGGCTGGTTTCGAAGGACCGGGCGATGAACTCGAATGCAAAGTTGCCCGTGGGCGCTCTCATTGCCATGCCCTTGAGCACCGCCTGTCGCAGCCCGGGGACCCAACGGGCCAATGGCTTCACGATGGCCCTGGCTGTCTGCTTGAGGCCGGGCGATGCCGGGCGTGCCAGCCCGGCCTTGGTGGCAACGATCACATCTTCCTGCCGGCCCCGGAGCGCCTCGCCCAGCACGGATTCGGAGGCGCCCAGCCCATAGGGGGGCGCGGTGTCGAAGTAGCGGATGCCCTGGTCCAGCGCGGCGTGCACGAGCCGCAGAGAGGTCGCCTTGTCGCCGCCGCCTTTGAGACGACCGCATCCGAAGCCCAGCCGGCTGGTCAGCATGGGAGTGGAGGCTGCGTTCACGCGGCGGTCCTCGGTATGAGCCGATCGGCCAGACGGGCCGTGAGGGCCATGGCGGTGAACGTGGGGTTGGCGTAGCTGGAGGTGCGGAACACGGCAGCGCCTGCCACGTAGAGGTTGTGGGTGCCAAACACGCGCAGTTCGCTGTCGACCACACCGTCCTGCGGATGGTGGCCCATGCGCGCGCCACCACACTGGTGGTAGGTGTCGGTGGCCTGCGCCAGCACCCCGGTGTCTTCGGTGTCGAGCAGGGCATCGATCTCCACGCGGGCCAGCCCGGCGGCCTGCAGGCTCGCGCCGATGCGACGCACAAACGCCGCCATGGCGCGCACTTCGGGTGCACCGCCAATGCGCCAGTCCAGCGTGGCCAGCGGCATGCCGAAGCGGTCTGTGCGCTCGGGGTCCAGCGTGATGCGGCTGTCGCTGCGGGGCAGTTGTTCGGCGTGCATGACGAGCCAGACACCCCGGTCGGCCGGGTTGTAGATGCGGTGGTGCCGCAGGTACTGCACGATCATCGGCACCCAGGCGCTGCCCATGCCCCGCATGTGGCGCAGCATCTCGGCCAGGTTCAGGCCCAGGCCCTGACCCTCTCGCGGCAGACCGCCGCGCAGCAGCGACTTGACCATCACCTTCAGGTGCTGCAGGTGTTCGGCGATGCTGGACTCGAACGCGAAGTAGCCGGTGACGTTGAGCGTCGGCTCATCGCCGGTGCTGCCTGCGCCGGTGTTCAGCCGCAGCTTGGGCTGGTATTTGTGGCCGGCCAGCACGATGTTCTGGAAGGTGCGCAGGAAGCGGGGCTTGTCCAGCAGGTGCACCCGGCCACCACGCATTTCGAGGTGGTCCTGGAATCCGGCGCCCACCCACGTGTTGCCGGCCCACGGGGCCTGGGGCTGCTCCGCCGCGCTGGCGAGCAGCAGACGGGCGATTTCGATGGTGCCGTTGGCCAGCACGAAGTGCGATCCACCCATGCGAAAGGTGGTGCCGTCGGGTCGCGCCACACGGACCGACGCAATGCGCCCGTCCTCTTCAGCCGCCAGATGCAGCCCCGTGGCGTGGGCATGCAGCAAGACGGTGAGTCCGGGTGCATTTTGCAGGCGTTCGCGGAAGAACCGGGCCATGGCGGGCTCCTTGAGCCAACGCGTGAGGAACAGGGTGAAGCCGGGAATGTCGGGGTATTGGTCGCCGAAGAGCTTGTGCGCCTGGGGCGTGCCTTCATCGAGCGCATCGGCCAGACGCAATTCCTTGGCCACGGCCTCGTACCAGGGCAGCAGCTCCTGGTAGGTGATGGGCCAGGGGGCATCGGACACGCCTTCGCGTGCCTCGAAGTCGGACGGCACAAAGCCTGTGAGCTGGCCACCCCATAGGTTGGAGGTGCCCCCCAGGGCGCGTCCCCGGGCGACGGAAATGCCAGCGTGGGCCCGGCCGGTGACGGTGGCCTCATTGAGTTCCTGCGCCGGGGCCTCGAAGCTGCCACCGCCGGTCTCCAGCACCAGCACGCGCTGGCCCTGCCGCTCCAGCAGCACGGCCAGCAACAGGGCCACCGTGCCACCGCCGACGATGACGACGTCGTGCGGTGTGTCGGGTGGCGAGGCATGGTTCAGGTCGACAATCATGAGGCGGTTTTGTTTGAGCGCAGACGGCGCACGGCGCGCGTGGCGGTGAGCCACACCAGGGCCTCTCCCACCACCATCGCGCCCACCACGCCGCTCATGCCGGCGCTGCGCCACGCCAGCCAGGCCACCACGAGCGAGAACGCGGCGGCGAGCAGGCTCTGTGCGGCCAGACCGGCATGGCGGTTGATCGACATGAGCACGACGCGCGGGACCTGGGTCGCCGAACACACGGCCGCGTAGCACAGGAACAGCACCATGTTGGTGGTGGTGAAGGGAATCTGGCCGTGGGTCCAGATCTCCAGCAGGTAGGGGGAGACGCCGTACACCAGCAGGGCACCGACGACCGCGATGAGCAGGCCCAGGCGGTTGGCCCTGCGGTAGAGCTTCCAGAAAGCGCCGTCGTCCCGCTGGCCCTTGAGGGCCGTGAGTTCCGGCCAGAGCGGGTTGCTCAGTGCGTTGGTGACCTGCACCACGATCCGGGCGATGGTGCGGTAGGTGTTGAACACGGCGGTGGCGGCTGGGCCCAGGGTGGCCGCCACCAGCAAGGTGAAGCCTTGCAGGCTCAGCGCATTGGTGAGCGAAAGCGAGAGGAACAGCGCGCCTGGCGTCGCGGCCTGCCGGATGTCGGCCAGGCTGGCCCGCCGCACGCCCCAGCGCAGATAGTCGGTGCGACGCTGGCTCAGGCCAATGCAGAACAGCGTGTAGCCCAGGCGGGCCAGCAGCGCCGCGCTGGCGACCCCGATGAAGCTCCGCGTGAGCACCAGACCGGTCAGGCCGCCGGCCCATTCAACCAGGCGGCCGGTGGTGACCAGGTAGGTGCCCGCTGCATAACCCCCGGTGGCCTTGTAGATCACTTCGGCCAGACTGCAGAACAGGCCGAGCACCACGCTGATGGACAGCAGCATGAGTACCGCCTTCCACTGCGGCGCGGCCAGTGTGGTGGCAGGCAGCAGCAGCAGGGTGGTACCGACGATGAGCAGGATTAGCAGCGAGACGGCCGCGAGGAAGGCCACGGCGCTCTGGAACACCTCGGCCGCGCGCGCCTTCTGGCCCTGCGTGATCAATCCGATCATCTGGTTGCTCGACGCGGTGGAGATGCCGGCGTCGGCCAGGGACAGGTAGAAGGGCAATGCCGTGAGGGCCAGCCAGTAGCCATAGGTGGCCATGTCCCAGTAGTACAGGAACAGCGGCAGCGACACCAGCTGGGTGCCGATGCTGACCGCCTGCGCATAGCCGTACGCGCCCGCGCCCGAGGCGATGCGCCCGGCGATGGACGAGAGACCGGGGGGAGACGTGCGCAAGGGGTGTGAAACCGACATGGGGATGGAGCGGTGCTCAGTGTTCGCTGGACACCGTGGATGCGTAGCCGTGGGTCTTGAGCAGCGCGTGGCGCTGTGCGTCATTCAGATCGGAGACCACCATCTCCGTGACCATTTCCTGCAGCGCGATCTGGGGCACCCAGCCGAGCTTGGCTTTGGCGTTGGAAGGGTCGCCCAGCAGGGTTTCCACTTCGGTGGGGCGGAAGTAGCGCGGGTCCACCTTGACGATCACATCGCCGGGCCGCAGCGCCGGTGCCTTGTCGCCTTCGACCTTCAGGACCACCGCACGTTCGTCCACGCCTTCGCCCTGAAAGGCCAGCGTGATGCCCAGTTCTTTGGCGGCCATCTCGATGAACTGGCGCACGCTGTATTGCACGCCGGTGGCAATGACGAAGTCTTCGGCCTGCTCCTGCTGCAGCATCAGCCACTGCATGCGCACGTAGTCTTTGGCGTGGCCCCAGTCGCGCAGCGAATCCAGGTTGCCCATGTAGAGGCATTGCTCCAGACCCTGCGCAATGTTGGCCAGGCCGCGTGTGATCTTGCGCGTGACGAAGGTTTCGCCGCGGCGCGGGGATTCGTGGTTGAACAGAATGCCGTTGCAGGCGTACATGCCGTAGGCCTCGCGGTAGTTCACCACGATCCAGTACGCGTAGAGCTTGGCCACGGCGTAAGGGCTGCGCGGGTAGAAAGGCGTGGTTTCCTTCTGCGGGGTCTCCTGCACCTGTCCATACAGCTCGGAGGTGCTGGCCTGGTAGAAGCGCGTCTTGTGTTCCAGCCCCAGGATGCGGATGGCTTCGAGCAGGCGCAGCGTGCCCAGACCATCAACGTCCACGGTGTATTCCGGGCTTTCAAAGCTCACGGCCACGTGGCTCTGGGCGCCCAGGTTGTAGATCTCGTCGGGCTGCGTTTCCTGCACGATGCGGATCAGGTTGCTGGTGTCGCTGAGGTCCCCGTGGTGCAGGTGGAAGCGCGCATTGTCGATGTGCGGGTCCTGGTAGATGTGGTCCACACGCTGGGTGTTGAACTGGCTGCTGCGGCGCTTGATGCCGTGCACGATGTAGCCTTTTTCGAGCAGCAGCTCCGCCAGGTACGAGCCGTCTTGCCCGGTGATGCCGGTGATGAGGGCGACTTTGGGCCAGACACCGAAAGGGGGGTTTTTGGTCATCTTGTTTCGCTCGCTAGGTGGTTGAAGTTGAGTGAGCTCGACCCGCCCGACTCCGCAGGCGGAGGAGGGCGCGGGGAGGCTATTGCGTCAGGAAGTCCTGGTAGGTCAGTGCCAGACCGGTCGGCAGATCGACCTTGGCCTGCCAGCCCAGCTTGTGCAGTCGGCTGCTGTCCATGAGCTTGCGGGGCGTGCCGTCGGGTTTGCTGGCGTCAAACCGGATCTGCCCGGCGTAGCCCACGGTGTCGGCCACGTTGCGGGTGAGATCGGCGATGGTCAGGTCGCTGCCGTAGCCGACATTGATGTGGCTGAGCATGGGCTGGGTGTGTCGTTCGTAGCTGGCCTTGGGCAGGTTCATCACGTGAACGCAGGCAGCGGCCATGTCATCCACGTACAGAAACTCGCGCATGGGCCTGCCGCTGCCCCAGATGGCGACCTCGCGCAGGCCCGTCACCTTGGCTTCATGGATGCGGCGGATCAGCGCGGGAATGACGTGGCTGTTTTCGGGGTGGTAGTTGTCGCCCGGGCCATACAGGTTGGTGGGCATGACGCAGCGGTAGTCCACGCCATGGCTGGAGCCGAACTGGCGGTTGTAGCTTTCGCAGAGCTTCATGCCGGCGATCTTGGCCACGGCGTACGGCTCGTTGGTGGATTCGAGCGGACCGGTGAGCAGGGCGTGCTCGCTCATGGGCTGCGGGGCGAGCTTGGGGTAGATGCAGCTGGAGCCGAGGAACAGCAGCTTCTGCACGCCGTTGCAGAACGCGGCTTCGATCACGTTGGCCTCGATCATGAGGTTCTGGTAGATGAAGTCGGCGGGGTAGACGTTGTTGGCATGGATGCCGCCCACCTTGGCTGCGGCCAGGTACACCTGTTGCGGCTTGGTCTGTGCAAAGAAGGCACGCACCGACGCCTGGTCGGTCAGGTCGAGCTCGGCGTGGGTACGGGTGACGATGTGGCTGGCGGGATGGCCGGCATCGAGCAGGTGGCGCACGATGGCCGAGCCGACCATGCCGCGGTGGCCCGCCACATAAATGGTTTCAGGCTGGTTCATGGGGTGGTCACGAGGTTGGGGGTGGGGGTGGCGCGGCCGTAGCTGTCTTCGATACGGACGATGTCGTCTTCGCCGAGGTAGCTGCCGGACTGCACCTCGATCATTTCCAGCTCCAGCTTCCCCGGGTTGCTCAGGCGGTGCAGCTCACCGATGGGGATGTAGGTGGACTGGTTTTCGGCCAGGAGGAAGGTTTCACTGCCGCAGGTGACTTCGGCCGTGCCCTTGACCACGATCCAGTGTTCGGCGCGGTGGTGGTGCTTCTGCAGGCTGAGGCTGGCACCGGGTCGCACCCCGATGCGTTTGACCTGAAAGCGCTCGCCGAGGTCGATGCTGTCGTACCAGCCCCAGGGGCGAGCCACCTTGCGGTGGACCACGGCCTGGGCGCAGCGCTGACGCTCTAACTGGGCCACCACGTCCTTGACCTGTTCGGCGCTGTCGCGGTGGGCCACGAGCAGGGCGTCGGGCGTGTCGATGATGAGCAGGTCGTGGGTGCCGAGCGCGACCACGGGGCGGTGCGGTGCATGGATGTAGGTGTCGCGCGAGTACGGGGCCAGGCCTTGGCCCTCGATGCGGTTGCCATCGGCATCGGCGGACGAGAGTTCGGCCACGGCGTTCCAGCTGCCGACATCGCTCCAGGCACCGGTGTAGGGCACCACGGCCACATGGGCATGGTGTTCCAGCACGGCGTAGTCGATGCTTTGCGAGCGGCAGGCGGCAAAGGCGCCGGGCAATGGCGTGATCCACTCGACTGCTGTGCCGCGCCGAGGGGCGGCTGCTGGCTCCGGCGGGCAGGCCAGCGGTGCGGGCAGGGCTTCGCGGCAACTGGCCAGAATGTCGGGCGCGTGTTGTTGCAGCGCCTGCAGCAAGGTGCTGGCGCGGCACAGGAAGATGCCCGCGTTCCACAGGACATCTCCATTGAGCAGCAACTGCAGCGCTCGCTCTGCGTCGGGTTTTTCCAGGAAGCGCCTGACCTCGTGGGCACCGTCGTCGCGTATCGTGCCGTGCTCGATGTAGCCGTAGGCCGTGCTGGGTGCGCTGGGCACGATGCCAAAGGTCACGATGGCGCCGGACTCGGCTGCAGGCAAGCCTTGCTCGATGGTGCGGGCGAAGGCCAGGTCGTCCGGGATGTGGTGGTCTGACGGGCAGAAGAGCAGCAGGGCATCGGGCTCGCCGTTGTGCGACGACAGCAGCGCAGCGAGCGCCATGGCCGCGGCGGTGTTGCGCCCCACGGGCTCCAGGATCACCTGCGCCGCGCCGGGGGCTTCCTGCAGGGCGTCGGCCACCATGAAACGGTGGGCTTCGGTGGTGACGATCATGAGGTCAGGGCCCAGCGGGCGCACGCGTTCCAGGGTGCACCGGAGCAGGCTCCTGCCGTTGATCAGCGGCACAAACTGCTTGGGGAAACTCTTGCGGCTCAGCGGCCACAGGCGGGTGCCTGAGCCTCCGCAGAGAACGACGGGGGTGATCATGTTGTTCATGCGTTGAGGTTGTTTTGAGGCTGCGGTCAACACGCACCCTCCTGCCGAAGGACCACGCGCACGGTGCGCAGCAGGATCACGAGGTCGTACCAGAGCGACCAGTTGCGCACGTACCAGAGGTCCATGTTGATGCGGTGCTGGAAGGTACTGGCGCTGCGACCGCTGATCTGCCACAGGCCGGTGATGCCGGGGCGGGCCTTGCCATAGGCGGCGATGCTTTTTCCGTATTCGCCGAGCTCGCGGGCGAGCAGCGGACGCGGACCGACCAGGCTCATGTCGCCTTTGAGCACGTTGATGAGCTGGGGCAATTCGTCGATGCTGGTGCGGCGGATGAAGTGGCCGATGGACGTGATGCGTGGGTCGTTGGCGAGCTTGAAGTTGCTGGCCAGGTACTGCACGTAGAGCTTCTCGTTCTCGGTCTTCCAGCGTTCCAGCGCGCCGTCGGCGTCCATCACCATGCTGCGGAACTTGATGAAGTCAAACAACTGGCCGTTCACGCCGATGCGCTTTTGCACAAAGAACACGGGACCGGCGTCGTCGCGCTTGATGCGCCAGGCGACCCAGGCAAACAGCGGTGTGAGCAACACCAGCAGAATGGCGGCGCCCACCACGTCAAGCACGCGTTTGAGGATTTGCGGACCGGGGCGATTGAGGTTGTTGCGGGCGCGCAGAAGCAGAACTTCGTGGCTGAAGAAGTGCGAGACCTCCATGCCGTAGATTGGCAGGCCCCCGATCGCGGGGACCATCACCAGGTCGTCGCGGGTGAGCATGAGGTCTTGCGCGAGTTCGCGCAGCCAGTTGTTGTCCCGGATGCCGAGCACGCCTACAAGCTGGTGGGGCCCGGGCCGGGCGAGGAACGCGCGCACGCCAGGCGTGAGTGCAGTGGGCGCAGCCACCTGCCCGTCCCCGAGCGCGACCAGCCGTGCGCCCGGGTCAGGGCAGACGACGGCCACGGGCCGGTAGCCCAGCAGCGGTTCGCTGGCGAGGGCCGCAGCGGCCTTTTCAACATCGTCGGGGTGGCCGATGAGCACGTAAGGCTGGGTGAGCATGCCCGCGCGCAGCAAGCAGGTGCGCACCGCCAAGCGCGCCAGCGGAAGACAGACGAGCACGAGACCCCAGGTGGCGCCGGTCCAGAGACGCGAAAGCGGCCACTTGGCGAGGTACATGACCATGGCGTCAAGCAGTGCCGCGAGCACGATGACCTGGATCATCTGACGCGCTTCGTCCCACCAGGGCTTTCGACGGTGGGCGGAGTAGTGGCCCTGCACCGTCCACATCCAGCTCACCATGGCCAGGGCAATCGCGGCAAACAGCGTGGGACGCAGGTGACCATGGGCCTCCAACCAGACGTTCATGGCCTGCGAGAGGCTCACATCGTCGCGAAACCAGGCCGGCAGGCGCCCGGCGATGAAACAGAATGCAAGTACGCTCAGGTCGGTGAGCAGCAGCAAGGCCTTGACCTGGTTCTGGCGCTGGCTGAGGTTGGCCCAGGGCGCAAGGCTGCGAGCGAGGTCATGTTCGTTGTAGAGCGGGATGACGGTGCCCGGCGCACCATCCACCGGTAAGGGCGCCTCAAGGGACTGGGTGTGCGCACGTGCCATGTCAACGCCCACTGCGGAAAAAGAAGGTCGGCGGGCAGGCACCGAGAGAGTGCATGGCATGCACACGCATGGCGCGCAGATGAATCTGCTGGCTGAAGCTCGTCATACATGGACTCCCGGGGTTCTTTGGTTTTGCACAGGCAGGCCTGCACTGGTTGCTTCATTTTTAGAAGCTGTGAACCTCGGGCATGTAACGAGCTTTGAGTTCGTTCACAAGGATTTGCGTTCAATCGAGCTGGGTTGGATACGATGCCACCTCGTGTGTCGTTGGGTGCGCCACAATTGATTGAACTTATATTTACAGGTCCTATCCGAAACGCCGGGAGGTTGAATCGATGCGAGTGGCAGAGGCGATCGAACTGGATGCGCAAACCGAGCGCGGGTTGCGCGTGCTGTCCAAGGGAAGGCGCGTGGAGGCTCGCGTGCAGCAGCGCGCCAGCGCCATCCTGCTGGCGGCACAAGGCTGGCAGAACAAGGATATTGCGGCGGAGGTCAAGCTCGACCGTCGACAGGTGGCGCTGTGGCGGCGGCGTTTCATTGAAGGCGGCCTACAGGCATTGCTGCAGGACGCCGCGCGCACAGGGCGCACGCCGAGCGTGACGGGAGCGTTCGAGTCGCTCATCCTGAGCAGGACGCTGCACGAGCAACCGACGGCCGGTGCTCACTGGAGCACACGCACGCTGGCTTCGCATCTGGGTCTCAGTGCCACGACCATCCGGCGGGTGTGGCAGCGCAACGGCATCCAGCCCCACCTGCAGGACCTCCTCAAGGTATCGCCGGATCCTTCGCGGTTCGAAGACATGCTGGTCGATGTCGTGGGACTGCACATGAGCCCGTTCGTGCATGCGATGGTGTTCAGCTGTGAGGAGAAGGGCCCGGTTCAGGCGTTCACCCGTACCGTCACCCACAATCACAGGCGTGGTGGCACGACAACCTTGCTGGCAGCTCTCAACGCCCTCAATGCGCTGGATGGTTCGGTGATCTCTAAGTGTCGGGACCGCCATCGCCAAGATATGTGGCTCCAGTTCCTGCGCCAGATCCACCGCAAGACACCCAGGCACATCAAGTTGCACCTGATCGTCGACAACGACGCCACCCAGCGGTACCCCGAGGTGCAAGCCTGGCTGGCCCGACACCTGCGCTGGGTCACGCATCCAGCCCCTGCCAACACCTCGTGGTTGAACAGGACCAAACGCTTCCTGCGCGATGACCTGGCACACCGCATCAGACGCGACAGCTTTCCCAGCTTGACCGAACTGCAGCAAGCCACGGCGCATTACATCGACCATCAAACGAAGAAACCGAAACCGCTCATCTGGACCACCAGCGCGTTGGCCAACGCCGAGGGCACCCGAGCCAGGGCCGCGAAGATGCCTGTGCAGAACTTAAGTACACAACAATGAGGCGCAGCACCTGATGTAACAGGGTATCAGGGGAAACCCTAGTCTTACATCCCGAAACGGGATTTCGCAATTTTGACCCCACACCACGGCGCTCAGGCGACCGAGAGACCGGCTTGTACCGACTGGTCCCGGGGGGCGCCGTGCGGCGCCACGCAGCGGCAGTGCATGGGGAACGTGCCTGCGGAGGCTGTCGCGGTGGACCTCCGGGTGGTGATGGGTGCCACTTTGGGGAGCGGCTTTGCACCTTCCATGTGCAGGGGCTGATGCTGGCGGCGGCGCGTCGCCGTGGTACGTGGGCGTTCCCTTGCCCAGGAAGCGCTTGTGATGGCCATGATCATGCGGTTGATGCTTCTGGGCCCTGAACAGGGTGGGCCGCAGGAATTGCAGAAACTTTTGCCGGAGAAACGGCTGGCAGGGACACCCGGCTTGAATCTTTGATCAGGCATGCGCTTTGCCGACTGGGTGAGCGTTCGGTCAATCAAGGCCGACGCCAACCTCTTACCCACACAGGAGAACCCCATGCCAGCGAACCACCAGAGCCAGCAAGGCCAACAAGGCCAACAAGGCCAACAGGGCAGCCAGCAGCAGGAACAGGGCCAGTCCGGGCAGAAGCAGCACGGACAGGACCTGAACCAAGGCCAGGACAAACGTCAGAACGCAGGGCGCAGTCCCGGGCAGCAAAGCGATCAGGGCGGACAGTTCGGACAGCGCGAGCAGAGCAACCCGGGCGGGTCTGATCAACAAGGCCGCAAGGAAATCAATCCCTCGCAGCAGCAGGACGGTCCTCGCCCGGACGCACAGGGCGGCGGCACCCGCCAGCCCATGGACGACAACGCCAGATAACTGCAGTTCGGCGCCTCATCCCATTGCACGTGACACGGGGTGAGGTCCGAGCCGTATGACCACTCGCACATTCTTCCCACACCGATTCAGGAGATTCTCATGGCCAATTCCCGCCCCGAAGCAGACGCATGCACGTTTCTGGACACCGACCACAAGGCTGTCAAGAAAATGTTCAAGGCGTACGAAGAACTCACGCACTCCAAAGCGCGCGATGTCGACCAGAAGAAGCGCGAACTCGCACAGGAAATCTGCCAGGAGCTGACGGTTCATGCCACGATTGAAGAAGAAATCTTCTACCCTGCCCTGCGAGAGGCACTGAAAGAAACCGATGCACTCGCCGAGGCTGAAGTGGAACACGCGGGTGCCAAGGATCTGATTGCCCAGATCGAAGCGATGGACCAGGCCGACGAGATGTTTGATGCCAAGGTCAAGGTG
This sequence comes from Betaproteobacteria bacterium HGW-Betaproteobacteria-16, assembly GCA_002840835.1. Lineage (GTDB taxonomy): Bacteria > Pseudomonadota > Gammaproteobacteria > Burkholderiales > Burkholderiaceae_C > Hydrogenophaga. Next base: position 33,564 of record PHCQ01000055.1, read on the forward strand.
CTGGGTGAGTACATTGACCACCACGTCAAGGAAGAAAGAAACCAGATCTTTCCCAAAGCCAGGGCCGCACGAGGGCTGGACCTGATGGCGATGCGTGAAGAACTGCAGTCGCGCAAAGAGGTGCTCATGGGCATGGAAGTGGCCTGAGTGTGCCGCCGTCCCGCCGTGGCGCCTCAGGCCATGCGGCGGGATGCGTGCCTGGCATGGGCGCTTTCCTTCAGCGCCTGTGGCGCTCGCCTGAGGTCATTCCATCGCCACCGGTGCCTTGCTGATTCTGCGATCGCGAGGTGGCGATGCATGCTCAGGTCAAGATCACCGCGATGAAAGCCAGCATGAACATCTGGAGCACTGCCATGCACGGCAAGACGATGGGCATGTAGGCAATGACTTCCTCAAGAACGTCCTGGGCCTTTTCATCCGTGTAGGCCTTGAGGTCCGGATCTGAATAGTCCAGTGGTCGCTCGGCAAGTGCCTGGTCAGGTGGCAGACGGCTGTCGGTCATATCGATGCTCCTGTTGCGTGTTCGATGGTCCCCAGTCCGGGCAAGCGGCATGCCGATCCGGGCGACGTTGCCGATGGCTGTGGTTCTTCTTCTGCTTGTCTGTTCGCGGGCCAGGATGCTCGGTGGCTTCTCGCGGCCATCGGCACCTGTTCCTTGTGTGCGCGACCGAACAGAGACCGCACGGGGTTCCTGAGACCATCATGTCCGCTGCTTCGGACAAGGGAGATCTACATGGGGAAGCCACCCGAAGCTTGCCGGATGGCGAACGACAAATGCGTCGAAGTGGCCAGAACCAACGGACACACGGCTTCGACATCGGGCACCAGAATTGCCAAGCCGAAAGCACCCGACGCGTGTCGGGAAACTGGAAGGAGCCTCTCGTGTCCAAACTTTTCGTAGCGGGTGCCTGTTTCTGCATGCTGCTCGCTGTGATGTCGGTCCCGCTTCTGAGCGCGTGCGACCCGGTAGAGCCGCCACCCCCAAAGAGCCCGCCCGCCGATCCGACCAATACCGAGCTTCCAGAGGGAAGCACGGGCCTTGGCGGACAACGCAAGGATGCGAACACGCAGTGAATCGGGCGCAAAATTTCGCCAGTGCGGGTGAGCATGGCTCATCCAGGCAGGACCTTCTCAACATGCGCCCAGGTGTCCGCTTGTGGGTGTCTTTCTGCATCCCTGTGCGGGGCCTCGTCAGCGATCGGCCGTTGTTCGTGCCCCGCCCGCTTTGCGCAACACGGAGGGTCATCGAATGAACTCGCGCTGGGTACCTGGCAACCGTTTCACCCTGCTCGAAAACGGCGAGGACTACTTCCCGCGCGTCTTCGGCGCGATCGAAGGGGCCGAGCGGGAGGTGCTGATCGAGACCTTCATCTGGTTTGACGACCAGGTGGGCCAGGCGCTGCGCGACGCGCTGATCGCCGCAGCCCGGCGTGGCGTCCAGACGCAT
>PHCQ01000056.1 GCA_002840835.1 Betaproteobacteria bacterium HGW-Betaproteobacteria-16
GTATGTTTTTAATGATCCCGCAAACTCAGAGCACTTAAACTCCTCATCTGCTTGCTTAGCTGCGATCAGCTGAGCCTCGTATTATGACACAGTTTTTAGCGGCTTGTCAAAATAATTCAGGGTTTTTGCTGACTTATCTTGCTTTGCCTGAGCGGCTGCTCCTGCGTCCTCGCTGCGCCGGCCGCTGACTGCTTTTGCAAGCACTTCAGTGATCAGCGAAGCCTTGCAGTATACGTCAGATTTTTCGCGTTTGTCAAAGGTCGGAAAAAAATTTCGGCAGCGGACCATGCGCTTGAATCAGGTCACGTCACAGCAGATCCAGCTCGCCCCAGAGGGTGTCGACACATCACGTTCGAGCACTCTATATATAGGCTTGGCTGCCCAGCACTCACTGGCTGCATGGTTGCCGACCGAACCGCACAGGATAATCAGGGCACTTTAGACCACCCCTTCCCCATGGCACTTATCACTTTGTTGGATGCGCAACTGGCTTTTGGCCACGTCGCGCTGCTCGATCACACAGATTTCACCCTTGAAGCCCAGGAGCGTGTGGGCCTGATTGGCCGGAATGGCACGGGGAAGTCGTCTCTGCTCAAGATCCTGGCCGCACTGGAGAAGCCGGACGACGGTACCCTGCAAACACAGTCGGGCTTGCGGGTGGCCTACGTGCCCCAGGAACCCATCCTGGATCTGGACAGCACAGTGTTTGAAGCTGCAAGTGTGGGTCTTGCGGACGCTCGGGCTGCCAGAGACCTCTATCTGAGCGGCGCTGATGGACTAGACCTTGACGATCTGCAAACCCGTATTGAGGCGCTCGACGCCTGGAACTGGGAGCAACGGGTGGAGGAGACCCTCCAAAGGCTTCATCTGGAGCCCCAGGGTCTGGTGGGCGCTCTCTCTGGCGGCAACAAGAAGCGGGTCGCCTTGGCGCAGGCCCTGGTGAGTCGGCCCGACGTGTTACTGCTTGATGAGCCGACCAACCATCTGGATCTGGACAGCATCACCTGGCTGGAGGACCTGCTGTTGGAATACAAGGGCAGCGTGGTGACGATCAGCCACGACCGGGCGTTTCTGGACCGTGTGGCCACTCGAATGGTGGAGCTGGACCGGGGGCGGCTGCTGAGCTACCCGGGCAATTTCGCGCAGTATCAGTTGCTGAAAGAAGAACAGCTCGCGCAGGAGGCCGTCATCAATGCGCGGGCAGACAAGTTGCTGGCACAAGAAGAGGTGTGGATTCGCAAAGGCGTAGAAGCTCGCCGCACCAGGGCCCAAGGACGCATCACCCGCCTGGAGCGCCTGCGCGCACAGCGGGCGCAACGCCGCAACGCGCTGGGTAGCGTGAAGCTGGAAGTGGCCAGCGGCACATCCAGTGGCAAGATCGTTGCGGAGCTGGATCGGGTGAGCAAGTCGTTTCCGACAGCATCCGGTGGGCAACGCACGGTAATCCGGAACTTCACTTCGACCATTCTGCGCGGCGACAAGATCGGCTTGATCGGGCCCAACGGAGCGGGCAAGACCACGCTACTGAAGATCATTCTGGGCGAACTCGCCCCCGACAGCGGCACCGTGCGTCAGGGCAGCAACCTGAGCGTGGCCTACTTTGACCAGATGCGCGATCAACTGGATCTGGACGCCACACTGGAAGACTTCATCAGCCCGGGCAGCGAGTGGATCGAGATCGGATCCAAAAGGACTCACGTCAAGAGCTATCTCAGCGACTTCCTGTTTTCGCCGGCACGCGCCAACGCCCCCGTTCGCACCCTCTCGGGGGGCGAGCGGAACCGGTTGCTCCTGGCACGTCTGTTTGCACGGCCTGCCAATGTCCTGGTGCTTGACGAGCCGACCAACGACCTCGATATCGATACGCTGGAGTTGCTGGAGGATCTGCTGCAACAGTACGAAGGGACGGTTTTCCTGGTGAGCCACGACCGGCGTTTTCTTGACAACGTGGTGACCAGCACGCTGGTCTTTGAAGGTGATGGCGCTTGGCGCGAGTATGTGGGCGATGTGCAGGACTGGATGACGCAATCCGCCAGAGCAGCGGCTTTGAACCGCGACAGCGACGTTTCGGCTGCTGCACCGGCTTCGAAACCAGTGCCTGCAACTGCCGCCGCGTCGCCGGTCTCTGCGGCCCCGAGCGCGCGCAAGAAGCTCTCGTACAAAGAACAGCGGGAACTGGAAAGCCTGCCGGCCAAGATTGCCGAACTGGAAGCGGAACAAGCCGAAATCAACAAGGTGCTGGAAAGCGGCGCGATCTACACCAGTGACCCGGCCCGTGCGGCGCAACTGGGTGCGCGTCACGCTGAAATCGAAGAAGCGTGGCTGGCTGCGATGGAACGCATGGAGTCGCTTTGCAGCGCCTGACCTGCCTTTGGCTCAACGCTCTGCGGTCAGCCGGCTGAACACCCGCCAGAACGCAGCGTCCTGCGTCGTGGTGAAGTTGATGCGCATGAGGGTGCTGGGCGCGCGTGCTGCGTGAAACAGGGCACCGGGCGCGATCAGGTAGCCCTCGTCGAGCATGCGTTGGGACAGCGCATCGGTGTCCACCCCAGTGTCCACCCAACCGAACAGTCCGGAGGGTTCCGCCTTGAGCTGGCAGCCAGCGGCCAGCGCCAGCTTGACACTGCGATGGCGCGCCGCATCGAGCCGGATGCGGATGCGTTCGGCGTGTCGGCGCAGTTGGCCCTGCTCGATACAGTGAGCCAGTGCCCGCTCCAGCAGACTGGGCGTGGTCAAGGTGCTCAGCAGCTTGGTATCCAGCAGGCGCTCGACCCAGGCGGTCGGGGCGGCCATGTAGCCCACACGCCAGTTCGGCGCAAGGATCTTGGCAAAACCGCTCACGTAGATGGTGCGCTGCAAGCCATCCAGCACGCTCATGCGGGTGGCGTGTTCGGGAGCGATGTGGCTGTAAGTGTCGTCCTCCACCACATAGAAGTCGTGCTGCTGGGCCAGTTGCAGCACGCGATGGGCACTGGTGGGCGTGAGGCAGTAGCCGGTGGGGTTGTGCAACACGCTCACACTCACAAACAGTTTGGGGGCGTGGGCTTCGCAGTAGCGGGCCATGACGGACAGATCAGGCCCGGCAGGACCGCGCGGAACCGGCAGGATACGCATCCCCAATGCACCCAACCGCGCGAACTCCACCGCCCAGCCGGGTTCTTCCACCATCACGGCGTCGCCGGGTTTGAGCAGGGTGCGACTGACCACATCCAGTGCGTGGGTGGCACCCACCGTGGTGATGATCTGGCTGGGCTCGACGGGCAGACCGATGCCTTGCAGCCGACCCGCGAGCACCTGACGCAGGTGACTGTCGCCCAAGGGTTCGCCATAGCGAAGCGAACTGTCGGCCAATGCCTTGGCACCCGACACCCGCCGCACCGCCGCAGCCATGAACGTGCCCTCCAGCCAGTCAGGAGGGAACACACCCATGCCCGGCTGCGGGCGATCACCCGAGGGATGAAACATGCCGCGGATCAGCGCGGCGGCATTGATGGGTGCGGCCATGCGGTGACTGTCTTCACCTGGAGAGCGAATCGGGCGTTCCATGGTGGCGGCTTCGCCATCGTCGCTGCGTGTTCTCGCCGGAGCACGCTCGCGAACAAAGTAGCCGCGGTTGCGCCGGGCTTCTACCAGGCCTTGCGCCAGCAGCAAGTCGTACGCTGAAACGACGGTGGAAGGGTTCAGACCGTGCTGGGCGGCACACTGACGGACGCTTGGAAGGCGCGCACCAGGGGCCAGCAGGCGGCTGCGGATTCTGCCTGCAAAACGCTCGGCCAATTGCTCGGTCAACGTCTGGGCGGCGGTTCGCGAGAGCTTTTGCGGCCGCAAAGTGGGCAAGGTATCGTGATCGAGCGGCGGTTCGGTGGTCATGATCTGTATGGTCGAAAACAGCCACACAGATTCGGCTTCTGAACCACCCATCTGTATGGCCTGTGTATGGATGCAGAGGATAGAGTAGCGATCATGTTCCGGCAAGCCCCCTCTCGAATCCACCTGCGAGTGTCGACACCCCGCCAGGTTGACATTGGACGTGGCGTTGAAACAGGTGGGCACCGATGACGGGTGCAGAATTCAGCGCACTGTTGGTGCTCGCGACGGCCACGAGTTTCACTCCAGGCCCCAACACCACGTTGTCCACCGCGCTGGCAGCCAACCTCGGCCTGCGCCAGTCGCTGCGATTCGTGTGTGCGGTGCCTGTGGGCTGGGGCCTTCTGCTGGCACTGTGTGCGGGCGGCCTGGGTTCGCTGGTGGTGGCCTGGCCGGCCTTGCACTGGGCGATTTTGTGGGGTGGCGTGGGCTACCTGCTGTGGCTGGCCTGGCGGCTGGCGGGCAGCAAGCGGCTGAGCGATGTGGATCAGGCCCGGTTGAACGTGACGTTCACCCAGGGCGTGATGCTGCAGTTCCTCAACATCAAGGCCTGGATGCTGGCACTGTCCATCACCGCGGGCTGGATCGCAGGGCACCCGGATGCAGTGATGCGCTTTGCCCTGGTGTTTCCCTTGATGCTGGGCTTCGCTTTCTTCAGCAATCTGGCCTACGCCGGCGCCGGCTCGCTGTTGAGGCACTGGCTGGCAGGCCCCTTCGAAGATGGCGTGGCCACCGGGCGCCGCCTGCAGGTGTTCAACCGCTTGATGGCGCTGGCACTGGGGTTGACCGCCCTATGGATGCTGGCCAGTGGAACAGACATGACGCCGTCCATGGCGGCCGGAGGCGCCCCATGAAAATCGCCACGCAAGATGCCCGCTTGCTCACTGCCCAGAACACGACACGGCGCGAGAACATGGGACTGTGGCTGGGTCTGCTGGGTGTGTTCGTGTTCGCCCTCACCCTGCCCATGACACGACTGGCCACCGGCAGCGCCGAAGATCCCCAACTCTCACCCTGGTTCGTGACCTGGGGGCGCGCGGCGCTGGCGGGTGCGCTGTCGATGGTCTACCTGCTGCTGACACGTTCACCATGGCCCACACCTGCGCAGCGCAAGCCCCTGGCCATGGCATTGCTGGGCAATGTGGTTGGCTTTCCGCTGCTGTTGGGTTGGGCGCTAAGGCATGTGAGCGCGAGCCATGCGGCCGTCGTCATCGCCCTACTGCCCCTGGCCACCGCCGCGGCCGCAGCCTGGGTGCTGCATCAACGCGCGCGGTTGGGCTTCTGGGTCTTTGCGGCCCTGGGCAGCCTCTTGGTGGTGGCGTACTCACTTGTGCGTGCCTACCACCAGACCGGAGATTTCGGATGGGCCTGGGCGGACTTGTTGCTGGTGGGCGCGGTGATGGCGGCTTCACTGGGCTATGTGTATGGCGCACAGGTCACCGCCACGCTGGGAGCGGAACGGGTGATCTGCTGGGTCTGCGTGATGGCATTGCCCATCACCGTGCCGGGTGCGTGGCTCACCTGGCCGACCCATGACATCGCGCCTTCGGCCTGGGCTGCTCTGCTGTACGTCGGGGTGTTCTCCATGTGGGCGGGATTTTTTGCCTGGTTCCGGGGTCTGGCCATGGGTGGCGCCCTGCGGGTGAGTCAGACGCAATTGCTGCAACCGTTCATCAGCATCCTGGCGGCGGTGCCGCTGCTGGGTGAGCCGCTCGACATGATGACGCTGGGATTTGCCCTTGCCGTGGTCGCCACCGTGTTCACGGGCAAGCGCTACGCACTTGCACCCAGCGGCTTGCAGCGATGACCAACAGAGAACCTGCATGACCACACTCAGCCCCACGCCCATGCGGCGACCCTCCGAACCTCGCCACCCCGGCCGCATGGCCTCAGATCTGCACAGGCTGCTGGCGCAAATGCCTGGTCCGGTAGATGGGACCTACCCCAATGGTCAGCCGTTTGTGACGGCGCTGGTACACGGATCCATGCGGGTCGAACTGTTTGTGCCTGCGGCATCCGGGCTTGGTCGAGACGTGCAACAGCCCCACGCCCAGGACGCGCTGTACCTGGTCCAGCACGGCCGCGCGCGCCTGCGCATCGCCAACGAAGAACACGCCTTGAGAGCGGGCGATGTTCGCTTCGTTCCGGCGGGCGTCGAGCACAGATTTGAAGAATTCAGCCAAGACTTTGCAACCTGGGTCGTTTTCTACGGCCCGCCTGGAGGAGAACACGCATGACCTGGACCCTGGCCCGCCGGGCCCTCAAGATGAACCCCTCGGTGATCCGCGAGATCCTGAAGGTCACGGAAAAACCCGGGATCATCAGTTTCGCGGGTGGCCTGCCGTCGCCGCAAACCTTCCCCATTGATGCCTTTGCGAAAGCCTGTGACCAGGTGCTGCGTGGTGGCGGTGCCGACAGCGCGCGAGCGTCGCTGCAATACGCCGCCAGCGAAGGTTACCGGCCGCTGTGTGAATGGGTGGCGGCCAGCCTGCCCTGGGACGTGTCACCCGACCAGGTGCTGATCACCACCGGCAGCCAGCAGGGCCTGGACCTGGTCGCCAAGGTATTGATCGATGAAGGCAGCCGCGTGCTGGTGGAGACCCCCACCTACCTGGGCGCCTTGCAGGCCTTCACACCCATGGAGCCGCAGATTGTGGGCGTGGCCAGCGATGCCGAGGGCGTCGATGTCGACGACCTGGAAAAGAAAGCTGCCGCCACGCTCCATGCTGACGCGTCGGCGCTGTCCCCAGAAGGTGCCCGCTTCCTCTATGTGTTGCCCAACTTCCAGAACCCCACGGGCCGCAGCATGAGCGAGGCGCGCCGCGCGGCCCTGGTGGCGCGTGCGGCCGCCATCGGTCTGCCCCTGGTGGAAGACAACCCGTATGGTGATTTGTGGTTTGACCACCCTCCGCCACCGCCGCTGACCGCGCGCAACCCCGAGGGCTGCATCTACCTGGGATCGTTTTCGAAGGTGCTGGCACCCGGTCTTCGCCTCGGCTTCATGGTGGCACCCAAGGCCATCATGCCGAAGCTGCTGCAGGCCAAGCAGGCGGCCGATCTGCACAGCCCCAGCTTCAACCAGCGTGTGGTGGCCGAGGTGTTGAAGGACGGATTCCTGGACCGGCATGTGCCCGGCATCCGTGCCCTTTACAAGGCGCAGTGCGGCGCCATGCTGACCGCCTTGCAAACCGAGATGGCCGGCCTGGACGTCCAGTGGAACTCACCGGATGGTGGCATGTTCCTGTGGGTGCGGCTGCCTGAGGGAAGGAATGCGGCGGAGCTGCTGCCCCGCGCGGTGGCGCACAACGTGGCGTTTGTGCCAGGCGCGGCATTTTTTGCGGCGGATCCGGACCCGCGCGCATTGCGCCTGAGCTTCGTGACCGCGAGCGTAGAACAGATCCGCACCGGCATTGCCGCACTGGCGCAAGCCATTCGCGAACAACATCAGGGCTGAGCGACATGCCGCACCTGTGGGGCCGGTTGAGTTCAATCAACGTGCGCAAAGTGGTGCTGTGCGCACAGGTGCTCGGGTTGGAACTGCCGCGCACCGACGCTGGCCTGTCGCACGGCGTGGTGGACACCCCTGAGTACCGCGCCCGCAACCCCAATGGCCTGGTGCCGCTGCTGGTGGACGGCGACTTCTCGCTGTGGGAGTCGAACACCATCGTGCGCTACCTCTGCGCACGCTACGGTGCAGCCCCCACGCTCGCCGCTGCGTCTGGTTCGCTGCCCCCCGAGGGGGCGCCCGGCGCTGCGGCGCTCCAGCTCTACCCATCCGATCTGCGACAACGCTTCAACGCCGAACGCTGGATGGACTGGCAACAGACCACACTCAACCGCGCCGGCAGCCCCGCCTTCGTGCAATGGATTCGCACCCCCGTCGAACAGCGCAACGCCCAATTGATCGCGCAGTCGGTGGCCGCCACCGAACCGCTGTTTGCAATGCTTGACGCCCATCTGGCCCAAAACGCCTTCATGGCCGGTGACGAACTCACCATGGCCGACATTCCCATGGCCTGCGAAGTGCATCGCTGGTGGGGCCTGCCGCAGGCGCGTCCGGCCTGGCCCAACCTGGAACGCTGGTACGCGCGGTGGCTGAACCTGCCCGCGAGCCGTGGCGTGCTCGACCTGCCTTTGTCCTGACAGACCGGAGACTTTTCATGATCCTGCGCCCTTTTCAGCAAATCGATGTGTTCACCGAGACCCCCTACCGAGGCAACCCCCTGGCGGTGGTGCTGGACGGCAGCGGCCTGTCTACCGAAACCATGCAGCAATTCACCGACTGGACCAATCTGTCGGAGTGCACCTTTCTGCTGCCTCCCACTGATGAAGGTCGAGCTGCCGGTGCCGACTACCGCGTGCGCATCTTCTGCCCGGGGCGCGAACTGCCGTTTGCCGGCCACCCCACGCTGGGGAGTTGCCACGCATGGCTGGCGGCGGGAGGCGCGCCGCGCGGCGAGCATGTGGTGCAGGAATGTGGCGTCGGTCTGGTGAAAATCCGCCGGGAGACCAACCGGCTGGCTTTTGCCGCGCCTCCCTTGCGCCGCAGCGGCCCTCTGGACGAACCTGATGTGGCCTTGATCGCACGCGGCCTGGGCCTCGCACGCGACGAGATCGTTGCGCACGCCTGGTGCGAAAACGGTCCGCCCTGGCGCGGTGTGATGCTGCGCTCGGCCGAGCAGGTGCTGGCCGTGCGGCCGGATGCGACGGTGCTCGCGGGCATGGAAATCGGCCTGATCGGACCGCAAACCGAAGGCTCAGAAACCGCCTTCGAGGTGCGCGCGTTCTTTCACGCCGCACAGACGCTTTGCGAAGACCCCGTGACCGGCAGTCTGAACGCGGCACTGGCGCAATGGCTGATTGGCACGGGCCTGGCGCCCGAACGCTACGTGGCGGCCCAAGGCACAGCCCTGGCACGCAAAGGCCGGGTGCATGTGGAGCGTGACGCCACCGGCACGATCTGGATCGGTGGCACATCCATCACGTGTATCGAAGGGCAGGTCAGGTTGTGACGGCGCAGATCGACCATCTGGTGGTGGCCGCCACCACTCTCGAAGCCGGCGTGGCCTGGTGTGAGCGCACACTCGGCGTGACGCCCGGCCCGGGCGGTGAGCACGCCCTGTTCGGCACACACAACCGGCTGCTCAAGCTGCACAGCGACGCCGAGCCACCGGTCTACCTGGAGATCATCGCCATCAACCCGCTGGCGCAGCCCACGAGGGCGAGCTCTCTGCGGCGCTGGTTCGATCTGGACGACCCGGCCATGCACCAGCGACTTCAACGCCATGGACCGCAGCTCGTGCACTGGGTGGCGCGCGTGCCCGCCATCGAACCTGCGGTGGCGGCACTGCAGGCGCTGGGCATCGACCGTGGGCAGGTGCTGCAAGCCTCGCGTGCCACGCCGCAAGGTCTGCTGCATTGGCACATCAGCGTCCGGGACGACGGCCAGCGGCTGTTCGATGGCGCCTTGCCCACCCTGATTGAATGGGGTGAAACCCATCCCGCGCGTACGATGCCAGACAGCGGGTTGACGCTCACCGCGTTCGAAGTGAGCCATCCCCGCACCGGCGAGTTGCGAGAGGCCTTGCAGGCGTTAGGGCTGGCGGGCGTGCGGGTGAGCGACGAGCCGCCGACCCTCGTGGCGCAATTGCTAACCTCGAAAGGCCGCGTCACGCTGGCCTCCACACTCTGAATCCTGATCAGACATGAGCGATACCCTGCCCGATCTGGCGGCCATCGAGGCCGCTGCCGAAGTCGTCTACCGGGACTTCGCTGCCACGCCCCAGTACCGGTGGGCCACGCTGAGCCAGCGCCTGGGCACGGAATGCTGGGTCAAGCACGAGAACCACACGCCGGTCGGGGCGTTCAAGATCCGCGGCGGCCTGACGTATTTCGACGCACTGCGTCAGCGAGGCGCACTTCCGCGCGAAGTGATCAGCGCCACGCGCGGCAACCACGGCCAGAGCATGGGGTGGGCGGCGCGCGCGCACGGCGTGGCCTGCACCATCGTCGTCCCGCACGGCAATTCGGTCGAGAAGAATGCCGCCATGCGCGCGCTGGGCGTGACACTGATCGAACACGGCGACGACTTCCAGGACAGCCGCGAACATGCCATGCAACTGGCCGAACAGCGCGGGGCCCACATGGTGCCGAGCTTTCATGCCGACCTGGTGCGCGGCGTGACCACCTACTGGTGGGAGTTCATGCGCGCCGTGCCGCAGCTGGACGTGGTGTACGTGCCCATCGGGCAGGGCTCGGGCGCCTGCGCCGCCATCGCGGCCAAGCGGGCATTGAATCATCGGGCTCGGATCGTGGGTGTGGTCAGCGCGCACGCCACCACCTATGCCGATTCCATTTCAGCAGGTCAGGTGGTCGCCTCGCCAGTGACCACCGAACTGGCCGACGGCATGGCCTGCCGCGTGGCCGATGCGGCAGCGCTGGCGGTGCTGGCGCCCAACCTTGCGCATATCGTGAAAGTCACCGACAACGAAGTGGCTCAGGCCATGCGCATGCTGTTCGCCGACACGCACAACGTGGCCGAGGGAGCGGGTGCAGCCAGTTTTGCAGCGGCCTGGCAGGAGCGCGATCAACTGCAAGGACAGGTGGTGGGCACCACCTTGTGTGGGGGTAACGTGGACAGCACGGTACTCGCGAAGGTCCTGAACAGGGGGTGACCCTCCACCGCGCTTTTCGCGACCCCTCCAAGGGAGGCGATACCAGTGGCCCGGCGAAGCCGGTTTCACGGGATCTCTGGAGGAAGACAATTCGCGACGGAGCGTCTACCCACCCTGCAATGCAACGGATTCCAGGCGTTGCGAACAGGACAGGTTTACCCTGCCAGCCGCGCCACCACCTCGCAGAACGACTCCACAGCGTCGGTCTTGAAGACCACCTCGCGCACGCCAGCGGCCAGGGCTTCAGCCTGCAGTTCGTCGGTGATGTAGCCCGAGGCCACCGCCACCGGCAGCGCCGGGCTCAAGGCCAGCACCTCGCGCGCCACATCCAGGCCCGACATACCGGGCATGTTGTAGTCGGTGAGCATGAGGTGGAAGGCATCCGGCTGCTGCCGCACCGCCTCGATGGCCTCTCTCTGGTCAGTGAAGGCCGTCACCCGGTGGCCGCGCCGCTCCAGCAACCGACGCACCAGAAACACCAGGGTGTCGTCGTCGTCGAGGTACAAGATGTGGCGGGCAAGGGCTGACGGGGTTTCTGCCATCGCAGATTTCTCCTGTTGAACAGACGGCGGTATCGGTGTCGCTGACGAAAGGGCACTGCCTGACGAAACAGGCAGGTCCAGAGGCATTGTGCCGTCAAGCGATGCCGGCGGGGTGCCAACTTTATCGCGCTGAACGCCACTCATGGCGCCCAGGGCCTCCATGGCGGGAAAGTACAGGCGAAATTGTGTGCCTTCGCCCAGACGGCTGTCGACCTCGATCACCCCGTCGTGGGCCTGCACGATGCCCAGCACCACCGGCAAGCCCAGGCCGGTGCCCTGCCCGACCACTTTGGTGGTGAAGAAGGGTTCGTACATGCGCTTCAGGGTGGCCTCTGTCATGCCACAGCCGTTGTCGCTGACGCTGACCGACACCACGTCCACGCCGGCTGCCTGGCAGGCCTTGGACAGCTCACGTGGCACGCGGGTGTCGTCATTTGAGAGATTTTCAACCCGGTATTCGATACGGCCGGGCCGGCCTTCCAGCGCGTAGATGGCATTGGTCCCCAGATTCAGCAGCACCTGGCCGATCTGTGTGGCGTCGGCCCGCACGGGCAGCAACGGGCCACCGGTCTGGACGACCAGTTCGATCTGTGGCGTGATGGCCGTGCGCAGCAAACGGCAGGTTTCCGCGACCGTGTGGCCCAGGTCGAGCGAGGTGCGGGCCAGGGGTTGCTGGCGGCTGAATGCCAGGATCTGTCGCACCAGTTCTCGCCCTCGTCTGGCTGCGGTGCTGATTTCATGCAGGCTTTCCCGCGCCAGCGAGCCGGACTCGAGGTCCTGCCGGGCCAGCTCGGCATTGCCCAGAATGGCCGCCAGAATGTTGTTGAAGTCGTGCGCCACACCACCGGCCAGCGTGCCCAGCGCTTCCATCTTCTGAGACTGGGAAAGCTGCTGTTCCAGCACACGGTGCTGGTCCTGCGCCTCCTTGAGCGAAGTGACGTCAACGAAAGTGAACACCACATGGCGCAAGCCGCCCAGCACGTCGTTTTCAGGAAAGGCGTTGCACAGGCCCCAGCGAACCTGCTTGTCGGCGCCAGCCTTCACACCCATCACCACGCTTTTCATGGGCTGGCCGCTGGCCAGCACGCGCTCGAACGGCACTTCATGCCGGACCATCCACTGCCCGTCTTCCCGCATCAGGCGCCAGTCGCGGGCGATGGGTTCGATCATGGCGGTGCGGGCGGTCTCCTCGTCCCAGCCCAGAAACTCCCTGGCAGCGGTGTTGATCGTCACCACGGTCCGGTCGGGTCGCAGGACGATCACACCGGCGCTGAGGTTTTCAACCAGGGTGCGCAGTTCCACCTCGCGCGATTGCAGGTCCTTGCGTGCGCGGTCGCCCTCCTGGCGCAGCCGGTAAGTCACCAATGACCCATAGAGCACGACGCGCAACAGGCGCGCGAGCAGAAAGAAGAACAGGGCGACAGAGGCCACGACATCCAGCGGCACCTTGAGCACGGGCGCGGCCACCAGAAACATCGCCAGGGTACTGGCTTCCAGCACGGACAGCCATTTCAGCGCCTGCAGTTCGGGAACGCGCCGCTGCGGGTCGGCCAGAACGATGTCCCGCATGGCCAGCACGATGATGGCGATCGAGGTGAGCGCAAAGAAGGCCTGGCGCAGCGCGGGCAGATCCCACACCAGGAGGAAACCGGTCTGCCAGGCCAGCAGGAACCCCAGCGCCAAAGCGATCCAACCGGGTGGCCGAGGGAGATGCAGGTAGCTGCGCAGGCCCATCCACGCCAGCAGGGCACTGGCGGTGAGTGCGGAGTTGGCAATGCTCACGGTAAAAAACTCGGGCGCGCTGCCGCGCAGCCACAAGCCGGCCGACCCCACGATGGACACCAGCGCAGACACCGACCACCAGCCTGGACCGCCAATGGCAGGGTAGCGGCGCATCAGGGCCCAGAACGCGATGGCGATGAGGGCGTCGACGCCGATCCGCAGCGCCAACAAGGTTGGCAGGTCAAACAAGGGTGTGGGCACAGGGTATCGGCTGTTGAAACTCCCGCCATTGAAGCACAGCCATCCACCCCAAAAACCGGGGAAAAGCCCGACTAACACTTTGGATTTCTTCGGACCAGACCACAGACACCTGGGCGACTGTCAGGGCGATCCAGCCGGTGAAACAGTCGCTGCCGAGACAAAGTGCAGACATTTGTCTGTCACAGAATGCCTGCCATGGGAACCCTCTACCTCGTGCGCCACGGCCAGGCCTCGTTTGGCGCTGAAGACTACGACCAGCTCAGTGAGCGCGGCAGGCAGCAGAGCGTGCAACTCGGCCGCTACTGGGCCGCGCGTGGGGTCGTGTTCGACGCCGTGATCACCGGCACGCTGAAGCGCCACGAGCAGACCTGGGCGGGCATCGCCGAGGGTGCCGGGCTGGGCACCACCCCCCTGCCCTGGCCCGGCCTGAACGAGTACGACAGCGAAGCGGTGATCCGCGCCATCTACCCCCACGAACTGGCCAAACCGCAGCACGCTGCGGAAGCGCCCGAGTTGTTCCGCCAACACTTCCGCCTGCTGCGCGACGGCCTGGCCCAGTGGATGGCGGGCACGGTGAGCCCCAGGGGAATGCCCAGCTACGAGGCTTTCGTGCAAGGCATCACAAGCGCGCTGGATCACGTGCGCGCCCACCACGTGGACCGCAAGGTGCTGATCGTGTCGAGCGGCGGACCCATCGCCACCGCAGTGGGTCATGTGCTGGGTCTGAGCCCGGAGCGCACCATCGACCTGAACATGCGCATCCGCAACAGCGCGGTGACCGAGTTCCAGTTTTCAGCGAAGCGGCACACCTTGCTGACCTACAACACCCTCCCCCACCTTGACGGGCCGGACTTTGCTGACTGGATAACGTACACGTAGCCCCCAAGAATAAGCTACCCCCCTGCGCCGCTTCGCGGCTTCCCCCCTGAAGGGGGGACGACCCCTTGGACCGGCTGTATTCGGAAGCACCCCCGCCGCGCTTCGCGCGACCCCCTCAAGGGGGCGATACCTGTGGCCCGGCAAAGCCGGTTCCACGGTATCTCTGGACTGAGACACTTCGCTCCGGTAGTGTTTGGAAACACCTCCACCGCCTTCACGCCTTCGCCAAGGGCAATGCTAAGCGGCGTGGGGACCCATCACTCGAATGCGGTTCGGTGCGTGAGCGTGTCTGGCGGCAGGCGGTCGATTTCTGCCAGCAGTTGGGCCAGTGATCGACCCGCCGCCTGCAGCACGGCTTGGCCCTTGGCGGCAGTGGCTGCGCTGGCGTTGCCCACGGCGCCGTCGGCGTTGTAGTCCTGCATCTGCCAGGCCAGTTTGGCGGTCTTGCCGTTGCCCAGGATGGGGAAATCCGGGGAACGCTCCTGCGAGGCCGAGCGGAAATAGCTGGCGTGGTCCATGTGCACACGATCGGGCGACAGGGCCAGCAGCAGGGAGGTTTCGATTTCGCCGCCATGGATGCCAAAACGGTGTTCTTCGGCGCTGAACTGGGCATTCACGTCCTTGCCCTGCTCATCCATCAGCGGCAGGTGGAACCAGTTCACGCTGTAGACCAGCATGCCCAGCCGGGCCCGCAGGTCGCGCGCGACCACGTCCAGCAGGCCCACCTGTCCGCCGTGGGCATTGAACAGCACCAGCTTCTTCACGCCGCTGGCGGCCACGCATTCGGCGATCTCGGTCCACAAGCGCAGCACGGTGTCTGCCTTGAGGGTGAGCGTGCCGCCAAACCGCGTGTGTTCCGGTGAAAAGCCCACGGCCTGGGTGGGAAGGAACAGCGCGGGCAGATCTTCTTCCAGGTGCGGCAGGGCCGCCGAGATCACGCCATTGACGATGTCGGTGTCGACCGACAGCGGCAGGTGCGGTCCGTGCTGCTCGATCGCGGCCACGGGCAGCACGGCAATGGCGCGCGACTTGTCCAGGGCGCTGAATTCGGCGGTGGTGAGATCGGACCAGAAACGGGCGGGGCGGCTCATGGGCGTCATCTTACGAGGCATTGAAGGTACGGGGGGCCGAGCAGACGGGTGACCGTTCAACGCGGGCGGTACAGCATGACACGCTCATACAGCGCCTGCGCCGCCGACGACAGCGCCCGGTCTGCGCGGCGCACCAGAAACACCTGGCGTGTGAGACCCTCGGCGCGCACGCGGCGCGTGTGCAGGCGCTCACTCTGGAAGTGGAACAAGGTGAGCGCCGGCACCACGGTGATGCCCAGCCCCTGCTCGACCATGCCGGCCACCGTGCTGAGCTGTTCCAGCTCCAGCAAGGTGCGCAGGCGCGCCGGGTAAATGGCGGCATCCAGGTACTGGCGCACGCTGCTGGACCGTGCCAGCTGAATGAAGGGAAAGCTCGCCAGCGCCTTCAGCGGCACCGACCGGGTGCCCCGGTCCAGCGCGTGTCCGACCGGGAACACCACATGAAAGTCGTCGGTGCAGAAACCTTCGGTCCGCAGCTCGGGGGCGTCCAGACGCGTGGATGCGAGCGCGAAGTCGGCCTGGCCGTTGCGCACACGTTCAATGCATTGTTCCGACAGCACGTCGGCCACGTCCAGCTCAATGCCGGGATGGTCGCGGTGAAACCTGGCCAGCAAAGGTGGCAGCCACCCCGCTGCCAGTGACGGCAGCACCGCCACAGAAACCCTGCCGCGTCGCCGCGCCACATGGTCGCGCACGTCTTCTGCGGCGGCCTCGGCGTCGCGCAGCAGGTTTTCTGCTGCGCCCAGAAAGGCTGCGCCTTCGGCGGTGAGTTCCACATGACGCGTGGTGCGATGAAACAGGCGCGCGCCCAGGCCTTGCTCGAGCCCGCCGATCAATGCCGAGAACGCTGGCTGCGACAGATGGCACTGGGCAGCGGCACGGGTGAAGTTGCGTTGCTCGGCCAGCGACACGAAGGCGCGAAGTTCGCGCGTGGACAGATTGATCGGCATGTCAAATGAATATATCCTTTTTTTCTATTTCACAGATCATGCACCGCTGCCTACAGTGGCAGTCATGGCTTCTACAGACATCCTCCGCATCGGCTGCGCCGCCGGCTTCTCGGGCGACCGCACCGACGCGGCCAGCCCGGTGGTTGACGAATTGATCCGTGGCGGCACGGCGGCCTGCCTGATTTTCGAGACACTGGCCGAACGGACGCTGGCGCTGGCTCAGCTGGCACGCCGCGCCGATCCTGAACAGGGCTACGAGCCCTTGCTCGATGAGCTGCTCACCCCCGTGCTGGCCCGGTGCCTGCAACACGGCGTGCGCATCGTCAGCAACATGGGTGCAGCCAACCCCCGAGCAGCCGCGCGGCGCATTCATGCACTGGCGCAGGAACTGGGTCTGCCGCGCCCGCGCGTGGCCGTGATCGAAGGCGATGATGTGGCTGGCCCCGCCTGGCGCGATGCGCTGATGATCCAGGTCGGGGACGCCTTGCGCGACCGGCCGGTGGTCAGTGCAAATGCCTACATCGGTGCCACAGCCATCGCCGACGCCTTGCGCGCCGGTGCCGACATCGTGATCGCCGGCCGCGTGGCCGATCCTGCTCTCGCCCTGGGCCCGGCATTGGCCCATTTCGGTTGGGCACTTGACGACTGGGACCGGATCGCCGGCGCCACCATGGCCGGCCACCTGCTGGAATGCGGCGCCCAGGTCACCGGCGGCTACTTCGCCGACCCCGGTCTGAAGGATGTGCCCGACCTCGCCCACCTCGGCTACCCCGTTGCCGACCTGGAAGCCGACGGCAGTTGCACCATCGGCAAACCGCCGGGCACCGGCGGCGTGGTCAACCGCCACACGGTCACGGAACAACTGCTGTACGAGGTGCACGATCCCGCCGCCTACCTCACGCCCGACGTGGTGGCCGACATCTCACAGGCCCGGCTACACGACCTGGGTGACGACCGCGTGCGCCTGAGCGGCGTGCGTGGCCACGCGCGCCCGGACACCCTCAAGGTCAATGTGTGTTTTGAAAGTGGCTGGCTGGCCGAAGGCGAAATCTCCTATGCCGGACCGCGCGCCGAGGCACGCGCCCGCCTGGCTGCACAGGTGGTGCGCGAACGGCTGGCCGGCGTGGCACCAATTCGCATGGACCTGATCGGTGTGAGCAGTGTGCTGGCCGACGACCATGGCCGCTGGATGGCAGGACAAACCGCCGGC
This sequence comes from Betaproteobacteria bacterium HGW-Betaproteobacteria-16, assembly GCA_002840835.1. Classification (GTDB taxonomy): domain Bacteria; phylum Pseudomonadota; class Gammaproteobacteria; order Burkholderiales; family Burkholderiaceae_C; genus Hydrogenophaga. The sequence continues at coordinate 17,197 of PHCQ01000056.1, forward strand.
GATGCCCAGGATGTGCGCCTGCGCCTGGCCCTGCGACACGAACACCGCGCCACCGCGCAGCGCCTGCTGCGCGAGGTCACGGCCCTCTACACCTGCGGCCCGGCGGGCGGTGGCGGCGTGCGCACCGCGCTTCGTCCCACGCTGGGCACCTTGCCCGCCCTGCTGCCGCGCGATGCGGTGCCGGTGCGTTTTGAACTGACATGAAACTGCCCCCACGCTCACTTCGTTCACTGCCCCCCGGGGGGGGCGCGTCAGTGCCTTCGGGCGGCCGGGCGCCACTGACATGACAGCTCCCTCTACCGATCTCACCGTGCCACTCTGGCAGCTGGCCCATGGCCGCACCGGGGACAAGGGCAACCGCTCCAACATCAGCGTGATCGCCTGGGACCCCGCGCTGTACCCGTTGCTGCTTGAACAGGTCACGGCCGACAGCGTGGCGCGTCGGTTTACCCACCGCCAGCCCTCCCGCGTCCAGTGCTACGAACTGCCGCAACTACACGCGCTGAACCTGGTGCTCGACGACGCGCTCGATGGCGGCGTCAACGATTCGCTCAATCTCGACAGCCACGGCAAGGCGCTGTCGTACTGGCTGATGGACCTGCCCATTTCCGTGCCCGCCGCGCTTCAGCCATTGCTGAGGCGGCCTGCCGAATAGCCCGTTCCCTATCGGCTCCCCTTACCGCTTTTTCCACAACCACAACGGAGACTCTCATGCACCATCCTCAACGCCGCCTTGTTCTCGCTGCCCTGGCCTCGCTCGCGCTGAGTGGCCCCGCCTGGGCCCAGGCCAGCTACCCGGACAAGCCCATCAACTTCGTGGTGCCCTTTGCGGCGGCCAGTGCCACGGACTCTCTGGCCCGCGCGCTGGGCCAGTCCATCACCGAACAGACCGGACAACCCGTGGTGGCGGACAACCGCGCCGGCGCCAGCGGCATGATCGCCGCGCAGTTTGCCGCCCGCGCCCCGGCTGATGGCTACACCGTGCTCATCACCACCAACACCACCCACGCCGCCAACACCCACCTCTACAAAAAGCTCTCCTACGACCCGGTGAAGGACTTTGTACCGGTGACCGGTCTGGGCAAGGGTGGTCAGGTGCTGGTGGTGCGCAGCGACGCGCCCTACACCAGCGTGGCGGAGCTGCTGGCTGCGGCGCGCCAGTCGACCGGCAAGCTGTCGTTCGGCAGCGGCAGTTCGTCCAGCCGGGTGGCCGGTGAGCTGTTCCAGCAGATGGCCGGCGTGCAGCTGCTGCACGTGCCCTACCGAAGCAACCCGCTGGGCATCACCGACCTGCTGGGCGGGCAGATCCAGATGATGTTCACCGATGCATCGACCGGCGTGCCGCAGGTCAAGGCCAACAAGCTGCGCGCCCTGGGCGTGACCTCTGCACAGCGCATGCCGGTGTTGCCCGATGTGCCCTCCATCGATGAGGCTGGCGTCAAAGGCTACGACATGGGCTATTGGTTTGCCGCCTACGTGCCCGCCGGCACGCCGGCCCCGGTGGTGCAGCGTCTCAATGCCTTGTTGCACCAGGCCCTGAAGAGCCCGGCCGTGCGCCAGTTCTTTGACAACAGCGGTGGCGTGGCCTTTCCCACCTCGCCAGAAGAACTGGGCAAGTTCCAGGCCGCCGAAACCGACAAATGGGGCCGCGTGATCAAGGCCGCCGGCATCGAACCCGAGTGAGGCTCGCCTGAGGCTCAGGCGCCGCTGACTATGATCCGCCCATGACCCAGGATCTCTTTCGCCAGGACGCCTATCTTCAGCATTGCACCGCCCATGTAGTAGCGGTCACCGAACACGGCATCGTGCTCGATCGCACCGTGTTCTATCCCCTCGGGGGTGGGCAGGCAGGCGACACCGGGTCGCTGCTGCTGAGCGACGGCACGGAGATCGCCATCGCCGACACGCGCAAGGCCAAGGACAGCGAAGGCCGCCCCACGGCCGACATCTGGCACGTGCCCCAGGCGGGTCAAAGCGATGCACTGGCCCGCCTGCGGCCTGGCGTCGAGCTCACCGCCCGCATCGACTGGGAGCGGCGGCACCGGCTGATGCGCTTTCACACCACCACCCACCTGCTGTGCCATCTGGTGCCGGTGCCCGTGAATGGTTGCTCCATCACGGCCGACGCCGCGCGGCTCGATCTGGTGCTCACCGACCCCCTGGACAAGGAGGCCCTGACCGAGGGCATTGCCGCCCTGGTCGCCGCCAGCCTGCCCGTGACCATCGGCACCATCAGCGACGCCGAACTGGATGCGCAGCCCGAACTGGTCAAGAGCATGAGTGTCTCGCCGCCCCGCGGCAGCGGGTCCGTGCGAACGGTGCGGATCGGCCATGCCACCCAGATCGACCTGCAGCCCTGCGGCGGCACGCACGTGGCCAACACCGCCGAGATTGGTCGCGTGGTGGTGACCAAAATCGAAAAAAAGTCGGCCACCACGCGGCGGGTGGTGCTGGGCTTTGCCGCCTGAAACGCGAGCGTGACGTGCGGTCAGCGGCCGTACATCCAGCGCCGCGACCAGGGCAACTCGTCGGCCATCTGGCCGGCCGGCCGGCACAACACTTGGTAGATCGACACCTCGTCGTGCGCAAAAGCCCAGGCGCAGCCCGCCAGGTACACGCGCCAGATGCGCCAGCGCCTTTCGTCCACCAGCGGCTTGATGCGCTCCGTGTTGGCCTCGAAAGCATCGCTCCACAACTGGGTGGTGCGCTGGTAGTGGCGGCGCAGGTTTTCCACATCGAAGGCTTCCAGCCCACCTTCCTGCAAGGTGCGCAGCACGGTGCCGATGTGCGGCAACTCGCCTTGGGGAAACACGTAGCGGTCGATGAAGCTTCCGCCACCGTGGCGTGTTTCGCCGTCGTGTGCATCGGTGCTGGTGATGCCGTGGTTCATGGCCCAGCCGTCTGGCTTGAGCAGCTTTCGCACCTGCGCAAAATAGCCGGTCAGGTAATTGAGCCCCACGTGCTCGAACATGCCCACGCTGGTGATGCGGTCGAAGGCTTGGTCGCTCACATCGCGGTAGTCCTGCAAGCGGATGTCGACGCGGTCTTCAAGGCCCGCGGCTCTGACCCGCTCACGTGCCAGATCGAACTGGTTTTGCGACAGTGTGATGCCCACGCAGTGCGCGCCGAAATGCTGCGCGGCACGGATCACCAGACCGCCCCAGCCACAGCCGATGTCAAGCAGGCGATGGCCCGGTTGCACGCGGATCTTTCGCAGGATGTGATCGATCTTCTTCAGTTGCGCCTGGTCCAGTGTCTCGTCACCGTTTTCGAAATAACCGCAGGAATACACCATGCTCTCGCCCAGCCACTGCGCGTAAAAGTCGTTTGACACGTCGTAGTGGTACTGGATGGCCTGGCTGTCGCTTTCCTTGGTGTGGGAAAACCGCCGGCGAATGCGGCCGAGCAGCCCGCCCTCCGGCTCGGCGGTTTCTGCCAGCCGGTGGGCCACCGCCAGAATGTCGGCCAGGGAACCGTCAACATCCACCATGCCTTCCACATAGGCCTGCCCCAGGGTGTCGAGCCCGGGATTGATGAGCAAGGGCAGCGCCGCCGTGTCGCGCAAGCGGATGTCGACCTGAGGTTCCTCGAAATCACCCAGCGTGAGCGAAGAATCACCCATCTCACCCCAGCGCAGACGAACCGGCAGGTTCACCCGCGTCTTCACCCGTTGCGCCCACGGCAGCAAAGCGCGCTCCACGATCGATCCCATGCGTCAACCTCCTGGAAGAATGCCCCACCAAGATGAGAGGCCTCTTTTTAAACCGCATGCGCCCGCGTGTGAAGCCCATGACACCTCAATGCAATCTATGAAGTCGATAGTCATAGACCATGACCCATCACCCTCCACCGACAATGTCGGGTGTCGTGACCTAATATCCCCGCCATTGCGCTACCAAGCCGACCGCAAGGAACTTGGCCGCGCCGGACCTCTCATAAGTCAGCGCGGAGCACACCGCCGCGCGCACGTGCCTGCTTGTTCACCACCCCCAGATGCCTCACCGTCCACCTTCTCTTGTCGTCTCGTCCTTGCGCCAGGGCATGGCTTTCCTGCTGACCCTGGTATTGCCATTGGCCGTGATGGCGCAAGGCGTGCTGGGCACGTCCCTCTTGCCGAGCAAGGTGGAGAGCGACCTGGTGCGCGCCGAACTCATGGCGCACGCACCGCAAGGGGCGGGGCCGGGGCAGGAAGTGTGGGTCGGGCTGCAACTGACCCATGCGCCCGAGTGGCACACCTACTGGAAAAACTCAGGCGACTCGGGCCTGCCCACCGAGTTGCAGTGGACGCTGCCGCCCGGTGTGAGCGCGGGCGAAGTCGCCTGGCCCACGCCGCGCAAGTTCCCACTGGGCACCCTGGCCAACTACGGTTTCAACGGCACCGTGCTGCTGCCGGTGCCCTTGACCATCTCGCCCGAGTTTCGCGGCAGCCACATCGATGTACAGCTGTACGCAGCCTGGCTGGTCTGCCGCAAGGAGTGCATCCCTGAAGAGGGCAATTTTGCGTTGCGTATTCCGGTCGATGGCTCCACGGGGCTGAACGCGCAGGCGTTTGAAGCCACGTTTGCCGCCGCGCCCACGTCTCAGCCACCAGGGGACAGCGCCATTGCGCCAGAAGAAGGCTTCATCAGCGTGTCGCTGGACGGTCTGCCCGCCGCCTGGCACAAACAGACGCTGGAGTTTTTCCCCGAAGCCGGCGGCATCATCGAACCCGGTGCAGCCTGGACGCAGGCATGGACCGGCGACCGTTGGACGGCACGTGTGCCGCTGTCGCCGCACCGCAGCGACAGCCCCGCCAGCCTGTCCCTGGTGGTGGCACAAGCCAACCCAACAGGCGAAGGCCCGGGCAGCCCGGGTGTGCGGATGGACGTTCCCGTGCAAGGCACGTGGCCCGCCCCGGCTGCCCTGCCGGTGGCGGTGCCGGACAACCTGAGCGCCGCCCTCGAAGCCAATGCCGCCCGCGCCGCGGCTCAAACCCCACCGGCGGACCCGTCGGGCGTGCCCATCACCCTCTGGGCCGCGCTGCTGGGCGCGCTGATCGGCGGCATGATCCTCAACCTCATGCCCTGCGTGTTTCCGGTGCTGGCCATCAAGGTGCTGGCATTTGCCCGCCACGGCGATGGCGCCGGGGCACAGCGTGCCCACCGCGTCAACGGTCTGGCCTACACCGCTGGCGTGGTGCTGTCGTTCCTGGCGCTGGGCGGTTTGCTGCTGGCCTTGCGCGCAGCGGGCGAGCAGCTCGGCTGGGGCTTTCAGCTGCAGAGCCCGGGCGTGGTGGCCGCGCTGGCCGTGCTGTTCACCCTGATCGGCCTGAACCTCGCTGGCCTGTTTGAAGTGGGCAACCTGCTGCCCAGCAGCGTGGCCACCCTGCAGGCACGCAACCCCACCGCCGATTCGTTCCTCACCGGTGTGCTGGCCACCGCCATTGCATCGCCTTGCACTGCGCCGTTCATGGGCGCCTCGCTGGGGCTGGCCATTGGCCTGCCGCCGGTACAGGCGCTGGCCGTGTTCGGCATGCTGGGCCTGGGCATGGCCTTGCCTTACCTGGCGGCCAGCTGGGTACCGGCCATCGCGCGCGCCTTGCCCCGCCCCGGCGCCTGGATGCAGACCTTCCGCCAGTTGATGGCCTTCCCAATGTTCGCGACCGTGGTGTGGCTGCTGTGGGTGCTGGGGCAACAAAGCGGTATCGATGGCGCGGCTGCCTTGTTGATGCTGCTGGTGGTGCTGGCCCTGCTGGTCTGGGCCATGGGTCTGCGCGGACGCAGCCGCACCGTGCTGGCAGGTGCGTCGCTGCTGGGTCTGGCCTGGCTGGCATGGGCCGTGGGCCCCAACGTCACCCGCCAGCTGGATGCAGACCCAGGCGCTGTGGTGGCCACGTCCGTTCAGGGGGTGAGCTGGGAGCCCTGGAGCGTGGACCGGCAAAATGCCTTGCTCGCCGAAGGCAGGCCCGTGTTCATCGATTTCACCGCCGCCTGGTGCGTGACCTGCCAGTACAACAAGCGCACCACGCTGGCCAACGAAGGCCTGCTGGCGGAGATGGCCAGCAAGAACATCGCCCTGCTGCGCGCCGACTGGACGCGCCGCGACCCGGCGGTGACCGAGGCCCTGGCCCGACTGGGCCGCAACGGCATTCCCGTGTATGCCATCTACAAGAATGGACAGCCGACCCAGGTGCTGTCTGAAGTGATCTCTGTGGAGGAGGTTCGTGCGGCCCTGACCAGCCTTTGAATGTGTGGCGACTGGTGCCGTTCTGTTGGTTCAGCGTTCCCCGTTTCAGGAGTCATCACCATGCAACGCCGTCCTCTGCTCGCCATGGGCGCCCTCGCCCCTTTCGCCTCCCTGCTGCCCCTCAGTGCCAGGGCCGCCAGTGTGAGTCAGCCAGCGCCCGACTTCACCTTGATGGACACGGACGGCAAGCCGGTGCAGCTCTCCGGATTCAAAGGCAAGACCGTGGTGCTGGAGTGGAACAACCCGGGCTGCCCGTTTGTGCGCAAGCACTACCAGGGCAACATGCAGGCGCTCCAGAAAGAAGCCGCTGACCAGGGCGTGGTCTGGCTGGCCATCAACTCCACCGAAAAAGCCGCCAGCGACCACATGGCACCGGCGACCCTGGCCGCCTGGATGAGTGAAAAGAAGGCCAGCCCGAGCGCGACGCTGATGGACGAAGACGGCAAGGTCGGCCAGGCCTACGCCGCCCGCGTGACCCCGCACATGTACATCGTCAATGCCCAGGGTGTGCTGGTGTACGCCGGCGCCATCGACAGCATCGCTTCTGCCCGGGTGGGCGACATCGAAAAAGCCACCAACTATGTGCGGCAGGCACTGGCTGAGATCAAGGAAGGCAAGCCGGTGAGCGTGGCCACCAACCAAGCCTACGGCTGCACCATCAAATACAAGAGCGGCGCGGCCTGAAAGGAGCGGCGAGGTCAGTCGCCCCTTTTTTCAAAGCTGTTGAAGGGAAAGCGCACCCGCGCAAACACGCCATCTTCGGCGTCCAGCACCACATTGACGGACCACATCCGGTTGCCGCTCCAGTCCAGGAGGCTGCGCGCAGACAGGTGAACCTTGGCTTGCGGAAACTCGACCAGCCCTTCCTTGACGAGGAGGTCCTGGAACATCGAATCCGTGTGGGCTTCCATGTCGTTGACGGAGAAGAAAAAGGTGACCATGCCGATCTGGTCCTGCGCCCAGTACTCTGCCCGGTAGGGGCGCCCATCAGACAGGGCCCCTTCGGCCCACCCGATGTCCAGCACATCGTTCTCGGCGGTCTTGACGAAGTTGGGAACCAGCTTCGAACGGTCGGGTTTGGGGCAGATCTCCGGGTGCATTTTTTCCTCCGCTTTGATTTTGAATGGGCCGCTGAAAGCCCGCTGCCTGCGCAGACACCCGGTTTGCGCAAGCGCAGAACGATACAGGGATTTGAAGCGCCCCTGATTGGTGGCATCTACACCCCCAGGTAGCGCCCAGGCCGGTGGTTGAGGGTGAGGATGACGCCGATGGCCACCGCGCCCACCACCGACTGCAGCACCCGTTGTGGCGGCACGACCAGCAGCGCCGTGAGCACCACCGCGATGTCGACCGACATCTGCACCTTGCCGGCACTCAGGCCGCGCGACTGCTGCAGCCACTGCGCGAGGATATTCACGCCACCCACGCTGGCCTGATGGCGCAGCAAGGCCAGCAGCCCGAACCCGATCAGGAACCCGCCCAGCACGGACGCCACCCATGGATTGAGCACCTCGAACCGCACCACGCGAGGCGCTAGTTCGGTGCAGACCGACACCAGCACCACCGCACCCAGGCTCTTGATCGTGAACGTCTGCCCCAGGCGCTGCCACGACAATACAAAGAACGGCAGGCTGAGCACGAAGAAGCACAGCGCAAGGCTCCAGCCCGTGCCGTAGCTCAGCAAAAACGCGACCCCGGCCACCCCACCGGTGAGCAAGCCGGCATGGGCAAACATGGTCAACCCGAGTGCCACAAACAACGATCCAGCCACCAGGGCATGGCCGTCGTCCAGCCAGGAATGCACGAGCAAGGAAGATGGGGCATGCGACATGCTTTCAGCGAAGCACAAGGCGTGCCGAGGGCGCGGACCGGAGCGCTCAGCGCCTCGGCTCAGTCGCTACCGGACAGCTCACTCTGGCCTTGTGTGGCGAGGAAGCGCAGCGCCGTCAGCCCTGGCAGAAGGAAGTAACCGCCCCCCACCATCTCGGTGAACGGCGGGATGTCCACCGTGCGTTGGCCCACGGCCGGGCCTTGCACGGTGAAGGCGTTGGCCCCCGGCCCGCCCATGATGGGGTCGTTTTCACCGGCCAGGTCGGCAAAGCGCGGGTTGCCAACCCAGCGTTGTTGCACGAATTCGAACTGGCGGTCCAAATCCGCATTCAACGCGATGAAGAACAGCCCTTGTCCACAGCCCCGCCGGCCGTCCGGGTGGCCACAACCACCCTGGTCGCTCTGCTGGCATTCACCAGCGTAGATGCGCGCGCGCCGGATCAGGCGATGGCGCTTGGACTCGGCCACGCCGGATGCCACGTCAAAGCCGAGAGTGTCGCGCGGGTTGCCGCGGCGGATGTGCGAGCCCAGAGGGCACTGGAAGCCTTCGGCATCGTCCACGCGGTAGCGGAAGGCGTCCGGGTCGGGCGGCGCGAACGGGCAGTCCACCAGGGGCGTGCCGTCCTTGCGGCGGCCTACCATCTTCTCGACCAGGCTCGGCGTTGTTTCATTGGGCGCAGGCTGCGCCGCAGCGAAGGCCTCGAACCGGTCCACGTGCTGGCGGATGTGCCGCACGGCCAGGTAGCTCCCGTGGGTGGCGAAGCGCTGAGGCGGTGCAACTTCCGGGCGTGCCGTGCGCCAGCGGGCATCGTCGGGCGCGTAGGCCGGGTCGCCATACTCGTTGGGCCAACCCAGGATGAATTCGCCATCGGCCACCACGCTGTCTTCGGCCAGATCACCCCCCACCCTTTCGCGGCGCTGCCGTTGGGTGCGTGAATCGTCGGCAGTGCTTTTCAACACCGGTTGCGACAGGCCGTCGCAAAAACCGAATGGCTCAAAAAGCTGCGTGCCCTCGCCGTCGTTCTGGATGTAGCTCGGGCAGGTGTTGACCACCTGCACCACTTCCAGGCCGCTGCGCTCCAACGCCGGCAAACACAGCGGCCCCAACTCGGCAACAAACGCCTCCCGGCGGAAGTGCGCCAGCAGCACATGCACATGCTGGCGCACCTCGCCACCCAGGTCGCCCCAGACCCACTCATCGACATTCCGATCTGCCAGGGCTCGTGCACGGTCGGGCTGGTTCATGCCCTCCCGGAACGCAGTGGGGAACGGGAAATCACCGTCTTCCTGCAAACCCATGGCCAGCAGCCCGGTGTGCGTGAAGGCAACGGCAAGCGCTTCGTCGTGCGCATTCTCGCGCCCCAGATCGCCTCCGCCTTTGACCATGCGCAGCACCTCTGGTTGCCGCAGCCAGACGCGTGCGGCATCGGCATCGCGAATGCGCAGCAGCAGGTAGCGGCAGTGGCGCAACTGGGCGAACGATGCGTAGACCAGGGCCTGCACGTCGGGATGTTTCATGACGCCACGGCCTTTGCAATGATGTCGTCGTTGACCGGGTTGCGCGGGCCAAACAGCGCGTCTCGCAGCGAAGTGGCCCGCTCGATTTCCGCCTGGCTGTGGGCATACGCCTGGTACAGGTACAGGTGCGGCAACATGCTGTCGCGCGCATAGGTCTTGAACCACTGCTCATGTTCGCAACCCCCATGCCATGCCAGGCAGCGAGTGGGCGGGAAGTCGCGCGCATGCTGCACGGCCGGGTGGCCGGGTGCTGCGGCCTTGCGGGGCAACAACCGGGTGCGCCGCCAGAACAGGTTGACCCCCACCGTGGCGCCGGCAATGAATTCCCCCAGGTAGCCACCAAAAGAGCCGTCGTAATTACTGCAGAAAAGCAGCCGCCGCCCGCCGTCGACCACATGCCAGTGGCCGTACTTGATGCCCGTGGCCTTGCCCAGCACCCCGTTCACAAAACACCAGCGGCCGAACCAGCTGATGACCCCCAGCCACAGGCGCAGCCACACCGCATGCCAGACAAAGGGGGAGCGCACCTCCGTGAGGCTCACGATGTGGTTGGGGCGCTCGATCAGCTCGGCCTCGCAGCGAGCCACCATCGGGTGCACCTGGTGCGCCCGGGGCACTTCGCGGGTCGCGCGGGCGTGGCGCGCGCGGTCCCATCGTTTCAAGGACTGACTGACGGGTCGCCACGCCCTGCGCCATACCGACAGGGCGGAGAGGGCCAGCGGCGATAGCAGGAGCGCAGCCATTGCAGTGGCCACCACCACGGCCAAAGTCGTCAACACCAGTGCCAGCCACTCCCAGTACCACGCCAGGGCTGCAGATTTCAAACACCAGGCGGCGACAAGCCCCGCCTCCAGCAGTGCGGCCACACCACCCAACAGTGCGAGCGCACGACCCAGGCCGCCCCGGCGAAAGAAGCTGCGCGGCGCAGGTGTTCGGGCCCAGTCGAACCCGGCCGACTCAGCCGCCCAATTCGACAGCCTGAGTGCCAGCACATCACTGTCGAGTGGCTGTTCGGCCGTCAGTCTGGCGGCCTGATCGCGCACCGCGCGGTACAGCGCATGCTCGCGGTGGATCTGCCGCACCGTGCGGTCGCGTGCGCCCACAAAGCCACCGTCTGCACCATGGATGTGTCTGGCCAGCCAATGGCGCAACCAGGAGGCCCGTGCCTCGCGCGAGGCTGGCAGGTCCGCGTCGGCATGGGCGCCGTACAAGGGCCAAAGCGCCTCCAGGCCACGGGCCACCAGCAATTCGAGCAACAAGGGGGTCTGCATGCCTTCATCGATCGCCAGTTCCAGCATCAGCGATGGCAAGGCAGTGTCGGGCTCACCGGGCCGCATGGGCAGCAGGGCGATGCTCGCGAAGTGCACGAAACCGAGGCTGTCGAACAGCGCGTCCAGCCCGCCCTTGAGCGCGGGCAGGGTCTGCGTGTCGCCTGTCCAGCCTGGCGTCAGCACACAATGCATCTGCTGTCGGACCATTGCATCCCCCGAAACCGCCACCGTCCTTGCCGGCATGGCGCTCCGTCTTGTTCGAACTCAGAAAACCAGATGCAGGTGCGCTGCAGCCGGACCGTCGTACACCATTGCCTTTCGCCCTGCCAGCCGGCATGGCCGTGGCAGCATCAACAAACCCACCAACAGGCTGGTGAGCATTTCCAGCGCATGTTCCCTGCCCGGGCATTGGCGATCCCCATGGCCAAACACCATGTAGCGGTCGTCCTCGTTGCGCCAGGTGCGGTAGGGCAGGAAATCCCCCGGCCGGTCCACGGCAGCGGGATCGAACATGGCGCCGATCACCATCAGCTTCAGGGATCGCCCCGCCTTGACGCGGGCCGGGCGGTCATCACCCGCCTGAAAACTCGTCGCGCGCGGCACATCCCTCACCACGATCGGGAACACCGGCCTGAAGCGCAGAAGCTCCAGGATCACGTGGCGGACATGGTGGCGCAAGCCGTCATCCGACCAGGCCTTCTCGCCGGCCTCGGCCACCTGTTGCCGCAGCTTCATGTGCCAGTCTTCGCGCTCGATCAGTTCCCGCATCAGGTGCACGCCGGCCTGCACCGCCACAGGGTGGGACACCCACATCAGTCCCACCGCGTTTCGATGGAGAGCGGCCTCTGGTCGATCGGGCAGACGTTGGGCGAAGGCCTGCCGGACCACGTCCTTGTGGGCGTGCACACACTGGTTCAGTGCCGCGCCTGCTGCATCGGCGCGGCACTGCACGCCAGCGGGGGCCACACCACCCACCACCAGGTGCGATGCCACGTGCCGCAGGTGAAGAAACAGCTGTTTTTCCGCGTCTTCAGGGGCGCGGGCGCCCGGATGCCCCATTGCCAGGGCGTCACCCGCTTCACCGTAACAGTGCTTCATGGTGTGCCACACCAGCGGCCCCAGATAGTCGTCCACCAGATCGAAACGGCCCACTGATGCCCACTGCTGGAGCGCTTTGACGCGTTCGCGTGCCAGTTCGGCACTGGTACGGCCCAGTTCGCCGGGCTGCAGCAGCATGGCTTCCAGTGTGGCGCGCTCGCCGCGGTAGCGGGGCCCGTCCGGCATGCCGATCGAGAACGGGCCCGCCACCAGGTTCGGCGCATGCGCGGTGTTGGAGAAGGAAGCCGAGCGCAAGAACGCTGCCACCACCGCGTCGCGCCGGGCCACGATGGGCAGCGTGTTGGACACGCCGGGCCAGCGCCTGACCGCAGCAGCGAGCACACGCAACAGCCGCGGCTGCCGCATCAGGAAACACCAAACCGCATGCAGCAAGCCCGATCCGCTGCCGGGGCTGGCAGCGCGGTCCAGCGTGGCCTCAGTCATCGGCCAGCTCCGTGAGGGACGCCGCCCGGGCTGGCTTGCCCAGTCGCTCGGACAGTGCCTGAGCCCGCTGTGCCACGCCTTGCATGCCGCAGGCTTGGGCAGCTTTCCGCGCGGCTTCAAGATGGAGCAGTGCGGCCGAGGTGTCGCCGGCGCTGGCGGCCACCTCGGCCATGGCGAGCAGGGCGTCGGCTTCGTGCCCCCACTGCTCGTAGCGCGCAGCGTGTGCCTGCGCAGCGCTGAACTGGGCCAGCGCCTGGGCATGCTGCTGTGCCGTGGCACAGGCCACGCCCCATCCAAAGCGCAAGTAGAACTCGCTGTACAGGCCGGCGAGCAGGTACGACTTGTCGGCCAGTGCCTGCTCCACCATGGCCTGCGCCTCATCGAACGCTCCGGCCAGCCCCAGAGCCTCGGCAAGCAGGCCCACGATGCAGGGCGTCATGGTGTGGATGTCGTGCTGCCGGCAGCTCACCAGGGTTTCACGCAGGAGCGGGATGGCCTGTGCATGCAGACCCTGGCGCAGCCACAGACTGGTCTGTGCAAAATCCACCAGCGTGCGCGAAAACGCATGGTCCTGCGCCTGCAGTTCCCGGTAGGCCAGGTCGCAAACGGCCTGCGCGGCCACCGTGTCACCCATGCGGGCCAATGCGTCGGCCAGAAACACCTTGACGTTGATCAAGGGCAGGGTGGCCCAGCCGGGCATGATGCGCCGCCCACCCAGTTCCACCGCGAAATCGCGCTCCACGTCCCGCGCCTGCTGCACCACCTCTGCGTAGCGCCCCAGGCCATGGTGGAGCATGAGTTCCAGCTGGTCCGCCGTCATCTGTGCGCCCCGGCTGCCCGCCCAGAGTGCGGCCGCCTTGGCCGCCTGTGCCGCGACCAGACCCTGGGCCGCCTTGCCCCGCACCCAGAACAAGCTCGCCATCTGCAAGGACACCGCCGCCTGGCGCTTGGGGTCGCCCATTTGCTCGGTGATGGCCTGGGCGCGCTCCAGATGAACAAACATGGCGTCGAAGTGGCCCAGCGGCCACAGGGCACCCAGCGCTTCGCTGCGCAGGACCAGTTCACAGGCCAGGCGGGTGGGCTCGTCGTCCACGCGCTGCGCCGCATCCAGCCCGGTGTCCAGCATGCGCAGGGCATCGCGGTTGGCCGAGCGGGCCACCGAGCGCACCATCGCTGCGGCGGAGAAGCGCGCCGCGTCCATCCAGAACCCACCCTGGTAGGCGTGATGTGCCAGCACGGAAGCGCGCTCGTTGGCGCGTTCGCCCAGTCGCGCCACCAGCGCGGTGAAGGCCGCCTGGTGCAACAGCTTGCGGCGCGGGCGGGTCAGCGCGGCGGCCACCACCTCCTGCACCAGGGCATGGCGGAACGCCACAGAAGCCGCCGTGGACGCCGCCGCTTCGCCCTCCCCCACCGGTTTGTCGCCCTGCAGGACGGCACCGGTCTGCACCAGCAGGCCAGACGCACAACCCAGGCGAAGGTGCAGATCCACCTCTGCAGCCGGCGCCCCCAGCATGGCGGCCAGCGTTTCTGCCGTGACCACTCCGCCGAGGATCGCCATGCCTTCCAGCGTCGATTTGGCGGCGGCCGGCAGCCGGTCCACCCGGGCGCCGATCACGGCAGCGATCGAAGCCGGCACCCGCAGCCCGGCGTCGGTGCCCTGAAAACGGTAGTCGCCCGGCGATCCCATCAGGCCACCGGTGTCCACCAATGTCAGGCTCATCTGCTCCAGGAAGAACGGGTTGCCATCGGCGCGCTCGATCAGCATGGGCACCACGGCGTTCAGCGACTCGTGTCGCCCCAGCAGTGAGGTGGCCAGAGCCTTCATGTCGCGCTGCGTCAGTGGCGCCACCCAGACCTCTTCAAACCAGACTGGATCGGCCCAGCGGTGCACAAAATCCTGCCGGTAGGTCACGCAAAGCAGCACGGGCAGCTCGTCGAGCTTGCGCCAGAGGCCTTCGAGCATGCGAAGACTGTCACGATCGGCCAGGAACACGTCTTCCACCACGATGAGCAGGGGCCCATCGGTCAGACGGCCCGCGATCAACCAGAGCAGGGCCTCGCCAATGCGGGCACGCCGCTGGCCGGGTGTGAGCGCCAGCCACTCCGGCGGCAAGGTACCCAGATCGAGCAGGTCCATGGCCGCAGGCACATGCCGCTGCGCGGCCTCACCCCAGGAAGCCACCGCCTCGCGGGCCATGTCGCGCTCGCGCTCGGGGTCGATGTCTTCGCGCAGCCCCATCAGGGCGCGCATCAGGTCGGCCAGGGCGCTGTAAGGCAGGTGGTTGGTGTACGAACGCGTTGTCATGCCGCACACATCGAAGCCCATGGTGCGGGCATCCACGCAAAAGCGCGCCACCACCCGCGACTTGCCAATGCCCGCGTCGCCGCGCACACCCAGCACGCGCATGCTGCCGTTGGCCACCCGGGAGGCCACGGCATGCATGGCTGTCAATATGGCCTCGCGACCCACGAGCGGTGAAAGGTGGCGGCGCTTGGCCAGCGGCGCGGCGGCCGAGCGCTGGCTTTCCAGCACCAGCTCATGCAACTCCACCGGCTGGTCAAATCCCCGGATGGGTCGCAGCCCGATGACGCGCGACTCCAGTTCGCCGTCCAGCAGCCGCACCGTGGCGCCGCTCACCAGCACACCGCCGGGCGGGGCGAGCTGCTCCAGGCGCGCCGCCAGGTGGATGGCCGCGCCGTCGAGCCGGTGGTGTGACGTGAGCAGGTCGTTGATGGAGCCCACCACCACCTCGCCGGAATGGATGCCAATGCGCACCTGAGTGGAGGCATCGGGTTCGCCTGCGCCCTGCTCCCGCGTGCGCCGCTGCACCGCCAGGGCCGCCAGGCAGGCACGAAGGGCATGGTCTTCCTGGGCGATGGGTGCGCCGAACAGGCCGACCAGGCCGTCCCCCTGCAAGCGCCTCACCGAGCCGCCGTAGGTTTCAACGGCCTCAGCCATGGTCCTGAGCGCCCGGTCCAGAAACACTTGTGCCTCTTCCGGGTCGGCCCTGGCCACGTGGGCGGTGGAGCCACACAGATCGGCAAACAGCAGGGTCACGAACTTGCGTTCGGCCAGCGCCTCTTCAAACTGCAGCCCGCAATGGGCGCAAAACCGGTCCCCTTTGCGCCGCGGGTGCTTGCAACGCCCGCAAACGCCCGCGCCGCTGGCATTCTGACGCCGGTCATGGCTGTTCGCGCGGGGCGACTCGGGCGCAGGAGAGGACATGCGTGGAGGGCACTCAAGGGGCTGAACGGTCCGCCCTGGTTCCTCGCGCAGGCAGGGCGGCAATTGCATCGAACTTTTTTATTATGTTGGACCGCGCCCGCGCGGGCAAGTATGTCCTTTCAGCAGTCCGTCCATGATCGGTAGGTGGCCGAGAGGAAACGCCTTGAGTGCTTGCCAGATGGCAGGTCAGTGACCCTGGCGGGTCATGGTGTCTCGACATGCAAGGGAACGACCCGTGGGGTGCGCCATTGCGTCCAGCGCGCCCAGGCCGGGAAGCGGCGCAACACGTGGTACACGACGGCGGTGCGGATGGAAATCCACGCCGAGCGCAGCGGCCCTGGCCGGGGGCGGTTCACGGGCTGGCATTTGTTCTGGATCAGCCCCTCAAGCACCTGGCGCAGCTCAAGCGCAAAGGCCTGGTCTCGCACCATCACATTGGCCTCCAGATTCAGACTCAGGCTGGTCGGGTCAAGGTTGCTGGAGCCCACGGTGGCCCACTCATCGTCGATCACCGCCACCTTGGCGTGCAGCGGGCGCTCCACGAATTCGTGTACGTGCACCCCTGCGCGCAGCAGGAGTTCGTACAGCAGCATCGTGGCACGCTGCACCCACGGCATATCCGGCTGCCCCTGCAGGATCAGGTCGACCCGCACCCCCCGGCGCGCCGCACGTCGCAGATCGCGCAGCAGGCGGTAGCCTGGAAAGAAGTACGC
>PHCQ01000131.1 GCA_002840835.1 Betaproteobacteria bacterium HGW-Betaproteobacteria-16
AAGCGGGGCTCGTCTGGCGCGTCGCCTGCGATCACCGCTTCAACCGACACCGCCTCGATCACCAGCCGCTTGCCCTGCATGAGGAATGCAAATCGCTGGCGGTAGGCCGCCTCGAACCCGGCCTGTATGGCGGCCAGGTCGCCGAACGGCACAACAAGCGCCGCGTCGCTGCCTTCATACCGAACATGCACGCGATGGTGCAAGGTGATTGGCCCTGCACTGACCTGCTGGCTTTCCAGCTCTCCCTGAGCGGTGGCGGCCAGCTTGTCGAGCTGGTCAGCAACCAGCGGCAAGGCGTTGGCCTCCAGGGGCAGCTCAACGGCCTGCTCACGGATCACGTTCTGGTCGGCCAGGCCCATGCCGTAGGCGCTCAGCACACCGGCCAGCGGATGCACGAACACGCGTGTCATGCCCAGCGCGTCGGCCACCAGGCAGGCGTGCTGCCCCCCTGCTCCGCCGAAACATTGCAGGGTGTAGCGGGTGACGTCGTAGCCGCGTGCCACCGATATCTTCTTGATCGCGTTGGCCATCTGCTGCACGGCGATGTTGATGAAGCCTTCAGCCACCTCTTCGGGTTGCCGACCGGTCTGCGTCGCCAGCTCATCGAACTTTGCTTTCACCGCCTCATGGCTCAGTGATTCGTTGGCGCCGGGTCCGAACACCTTTGGAAAGTGGTGTGGCTGGACTTTGCCGGTCATCACGTTGGCGTCCGTCACCGCCAGTGGACCACCACGGCGGTAGCTCGCCGGCCCGGGGTTGGCGCCGGCGCTCTCCGGCCCCACGCGGAAACGCGACCCATCAAAAGACAGGATGGAGCCGCCGCCTGCGGCCACGGTGTGAATGCTCATCATGGGCGCACGCATGCGCACCCCGGCGACCTGGGTCTCGAACTCGCGCTCGAATTCGCCCGCGTAGTGCGAGACGTCGGTGGAGGTACCCCCCATGTCAAAGCCGATGACTTTCTCGTGCCCCGCCAGACCCGCGGTGCGTGCCATGCCCACGATGCCACCCGCCGGGCCGGAGAGAATGGCGTCTTTGCCCTGGAAAGCGCGCGCATCGGTCAGGCCACCGGACGACTGCATGAAGAACAATTTCACGCCCGGCATCTCACCTGCCACCTGGTCCACATAGCGGCGCAGGATGGGTGAGAGGTAAGCGTCGACCACGGTGGTGTCGCCCCGGCTCACGAACTTCATCATCGGGCTGGTTTCGTGCGAAGTGCTCACCTGGGTGAAGCCCACCTCGCACGCAATTCGGCTGGCGATGCGTTCGTGCTCGGTGAAACGGTAGCCGTGCATGAACACGACAGCCACGCTGCGAAGTCCGCGACCGTGAGCGGCGATCAAGTCGTCGCGCAATGCGGCTTCATCCAGTGGCTGCACCAGCTCGCCCACAGCGCCCATGCGCTCCCGCGCTTCGATCACCTCGCTGTAGAGCAATTCAGGCAGCACGATGTGGCGATCAAACAGGCGTGGACGGTTCTGGTAGGCGATGCGCAGCGCATCGCGGAAACCGCGTGTGGTCACCAGCAACGTGCGCTCGCCTTTGCGTTCGAGCAGCGCATTGGTGGCCACGGTGGTGCCCATCTTCACGCACTCCACCTGATCTGGTGTCACCAGTTCACCGGGCTTCAGCCCCAGCAAATGGCGAATGCCGGCCACCGCCGCGTCGCGGTACTGCTCCGGGTTCTCGGACAGCAGCTTGTGGGTGATCAGTGTGCAGCTTCCATCGGGCAAGGGCTTCTTTGCCACGATGTCAGTGAATGTGCCGCCCCGGTCGATCCAGAACTGCCAGCGGTTGCCTGTGGGAGGTGTTGTGTCTTGCATGGTGACGGGACTTTAGCGTTGAACCTGGAAACGGCAGTTGGACGGGCCCGAGTGGGCTGTCAGGGAGTGCGCTGGCAAGGCGCGACGACGCAGCGGGCTAATGCCCGCAAGGAGGAGCAACGCAGCCAGCGCGCTCCCTGGCGGCTCAATCGGGTCTGTAGCGCCTTCATTCATAAGGCAAACCTCTTCGTGGCCAAAATTATCTGTGTTCATGGGCATCTCCAGCGGAAGTCAGCGCGGTCAATTGCGGTTTCCAGGTTGGAAGTAGTAGGGCACGAAGATCACGTTGGCCTCATTGCCTACGGACTGCACCCACTCACGGGAAAAACGTTCGCCCAGGCGCTTGAGCTCGGCTTCGAAGCTGGGGGAAATCCGGCCCACCTTCATGCCCTTGAGCTCAAGTTCCCGGGTAGAAGCCTCTGCCACCTGCTGGCTCATGGCCCAGCCACGCGACTCGGCTTCTTTGGCCGCAGACATCACCGCCTCGCGCACCGCAGGCGACAAGGCTTCGACCGCCTTGAGGTTGACGAAAACGATGTTCTTGGGGAACCAGGCGTTGATGGTGTAGTAATGGCCAATCTGCCCCCAGACCTGGTTCTCCACGCCGGTAATGGCCGAGGTGATCATGCTGTCGATCCTGCCGCCTTCGAGCGCCTGGTTGACCTCCACCATGGGCACGTCGACCGGTTCTGCGCCCAGCATCTGGGCGATGCGCTGGGTAGACAGGTTGTACGTGCGCATGCGCTTTCCATTGAAGTCGGCAGGCGACTGCACCGGCGATTTGGTGAAGAGCCCCTGTGGTGGCCATGGCACGGCGTACAGCGGCATCAACCCCCGCTGGGCAAAGTGCCTGACAATCAGGGGCCGCTGCAGGTCCCAGAGCCTTCGGGCGTCTGCGTAACTGCCGACCACGAATGGAATGGCGTCGGCACCCGCGATGGGCAGATCAGCCACCATGTTGGTCATGATGGTTTCACCGGCCTGCACCTGGCCGGATTGCACCGCCTGCGGAATCTCGGGCAGCTTCAACAGGGAGTTGTTCGGGTGCACTTCGATGCGCAGGGCGCCATTCGTGACCCGCTCCACATCGCGGGCGAACTGCGCGATGTTTTCGGTGTGAAAAGACTCGGCCCGGTAGCCGGTGGCCAGCTTCCACTGGGTCTGGGCGTGCGCCATCGAGGCTGCGGCCAGCGCAACCAGAACAATCCATTTCATGGGAAGCTCCTTGACGGAAGGTGGATCAGGCCCGATTCGGCAACCAAAGCACCAGATCAGGCACAAAGTAGGTCGTGATGACCGCAAACACCATGAGCAGGAACAGCGGAAGCGCGGTTCTCGCAATCCAGGTCACTTCGCGCCGCGTCAGCCCCTGCAGCACGAACAGGTTGAACCCCACCGGCGGTGTGATCTGCGCCATCTCCACCACCAGCACGATGAAGATGCCGAACCAGATCAGGTCAAAGCCGGCGGCCTCCACCGTGGGCAGCAGCACGGCAATGGTGAGCACCACCATGGAAATGCCGTCCAGGAAACAGCCGAGCGCGATGAAGAACACGATCAGCATCAGCATCAGCACGAACGGCGAAAGGTTCAGGGCACCAATGAACTCCGCCACGTGCCTGGGCAGCCCGATGAAGCCCATGGCCAGGGTGAGGAAGGCGGCGCCGGCGAGGATGAGGCCGATCATGCAGTACACCTTGCAGGCCGCCACCAGCCCTTCCTTGAAACGGCTCCAGTTCAGCGAACCTTCAATGGCCGAGAGCGCCAGCGCACCTGCCACGCCCACCGCTGCCGCTTCGGTGGCGGTGGCAATGCCGCTGTAGATGCCGCCCAGCACCAACCCGATGAGCACCACCACAGGAATCAGGTGGCGCGCCGCCGCCACCTTCTGCAGAAAGCTCATGTGGATGCCGGCGGCGGGCACTTTGTCGCGGTTGAACAGCGACCACACCATGATGTAACCCATGAACAGCGCCGCCAGCAGCAGACCAGGCACCACCCCCGCCAGAAACAGCTTGGCGATCGACACATTGGCCGCCACACCGTAGACGATCAGGATGATGGACGGCGGTATGAGCAGACCCAGTGTGCTGGCGCCGGCCAGCGTGCCCACCGACATTTCTTCCGGATAGCCGCGCTTCTGCAGTTCGGGCAGCGTGATCTTGCCCACGGTGGCGCAGGTGGCCGCCGAAGAACCGGATATGGCCGCGAAGATGGTGCACCCCACCACGTTCGTATGCAGCAGCCTGCCGGGCAGCGCCTCCAGCCAGGGCGCCAGGCCCTTGAACATGTCGTCGGTGAGTTTGCTTCGGAAAAGGATTTCACCCATCCACAGGAACAGGGGCAAGGCGGTGAGGGTCCAGCTGGAGGTGTGGCTCCAGATGGTGAGCATCATGCTGTCACCCACCGGGCGAGAGGTGAAGAGTTCCATGCCGATGTAGGCCACCGCCGTCAAGGAAAGGCCGATCCACAGGCCCGATCCCAGAATGGCAAACAGCAGCACCATCAGTGCCAGCGCGATCACGACGTCCATGTTGTTCTTTCTGATTCAGGGCACCAGGCCACTGCTATTCGGCGCGGGCGGCTTCGTCGCCGCTCTTGGCCATGAAGTCGCCGCCCTGCCAGCGCAACACAATGGCGTGCGCAAACGCCACCGCAAATCCAATGCTGCCGAGCACCAGGCCCATTTGCGGAATCCACAGCGGCGTCACATCGGCTGCGGGCGACACGTCGTGGTACACGTACGATTGCCACGCCAACCGCACGGAAAACCAGGCCATGAGGCCTGTCACCGTCAGACCCGCCAACAGGCAGAACCACTCCATCGAACCCCGCAGCGCAGGCGGCAGGCGGTCCAGCACAAGGGTCACCCGAATGTGGTCGCCACTGGCCAGCGTGGCCGGCAGTGCCAGAAACAGCGCACAGACGATCGCGTAGCCGGCATAGGCATCAAGCCCGGGAATGTCCCACTGCGCCTGCCTGGCCACCACCCCCAGCGCCACCGAACCGAAGGCGGCCAGCATGGACAGGCAGGACAGCGCCAGCAGGCCCTGATAAAACGCATAGACGAGTCTGGACACCGCACGCTCCTGGTTCGGTCTGCAATTCAAAGGTGGGGGCAGGCGGCGGGCG
>PHCQ01000132.1 GCA_002840835.1 Betaproteobacteria bacterium HGW-Betaproteobacteria-16
CTTGCGGGCTGGCGCCGCATATCGACATGAATCCGGTATTGCTCAAGCCCAATTCCGATACCGGTTGCCAGGTCATCATTCAGGGCAAGGTGGTCTGTAATCTGGAGGCGACCGATTACCATGCCTACAAGCCGACGGCGATGCGGGCCGTGCTCGACTCCTACCGGCGGCTGGCAGAACAATATGACTGCGTCATGGTGGAGGGGGCCGGTAGCCCGGCCGAGATCAATCTGCGGCAGAATGATCTCGCCAACATGGGCTTTGCCGAGGCGGTGGATTGTCCGGTCATCCTGGTGGCGGACATCGACCGCGGCGGCGTCTTTGCACACATCGTCGGCACGCTGGCTTTGCTGTCGGAAAGTGAGCGCAAGCGCGTGATCGGTTTTGTCATCAACCGCTTTCGTGGCGACCTCGCGCTGCTGCAACCCGGCCTCGACTGGCTGGAGCAATCGACCGGCAAACCGGTGCTCGGCGTTTTGCCCTATCTGCACAATTTGCATATCGAAGCGGAAGATGCCGTGCCGCTGCCACCTTCCCCCTGCCAGGGGGAAGGCCGGGATGAGGGTGAACTGTTGGATTGCCATACTTCCAACCCCCGCACTCCCCCCGGCAGGGGGAGGGGGCATGCCGTGCTGCGCGTCATCGCGCCGGTATTCCCGCACATTTCCAACCATACCGACCTTGATGCCCTGCGTCTGCATCCCCAGGTGGATTTTCAATTTGTCCGCATGGGCGAGGCGATTCCGCCGGCTGATCTCATCATCCTGCCGGGCAGCAAGAACGTGCGCGGCGACTTGGCGCAGATGCTTGCCAGCGGCTGGCCGCAGGCCATCGCGCGTCACCTGCGTTACGGCGGCAAGCTGCTCGGCATCTGCGGCGGATTCCAGATGCTGGGCTGTGAGATTTATGACCCGCAGGCGCTGGAAGGCGAAGCCGGTAGCAGCCCTGGACTTGGTTGTCTCGACATGGAAACCACGCTGATGCCGGAAAAGCGGCTGGCGCAGGTACGCGCCAGACTGGCGTTCGCCGATGCCGCTGTCAGCGGCTATGAGATCCACATGGGGGTCAGCAGCGGCGTTGCCTTGAGCCGGCCGGCGCTGCTGGTCGATGGCGCGCCGGAGGGCGCGCTTTCTGAAGATAATCAAATTGCCGGCACCTATCTGCACGGCCTGTTCGACCATGCAGAATCCTGTGCGGCCTGGCTGCAATGGGCCGGGCTGGCGTCCGGTGGCCCTGAGTTCGATTACGAGCAGTTGCGTGAAGAAGGACTGGACCGGCTGGCGGACAGCGTCGAACAGTACCTCGATTGGGACAGGATCAAGGCTTATCTGCCCTGATTGCCGACGGTTCTATTTGAGCTTGAGCGGCAAACCGGCCGCGACAAAATAGACCTGATCGCAAGCGGCGGCGACGGCCTGATTCAGTCGCCCCTGTTCGTCCTGAAAACGTCGGTTGATCTCGCCCAGCGGCACGATGCCCATGCCGACTTCGTTGCTGACCAGGATGATTTGTCCCGGCAGACTCGGCAGCAGTTCGAGCAAGGCCGCACGCTCGGCCTGCCAGCTGGATGCGGCGGGCGGGTTGCAGTCGTTGCAGATCCACTGTGCCAGCCACAGCGTCAGGCAATCGACGATGATGCAGCGCTGCTCCGCGGCGTTGGCTTGCAGTGCCCGCGCCAGATAGTGCGGTTCCTCGGCCAGGGCCCAGTGCGGCGGGCGCCGGTCCTTGTGGTGGCGGATGCGCGCGGCGAATTCGTCGTCGTAGACCTGGGCGGTGGCAATATAGGTGACGTCGAGCCCGCTTTGCTCTGTTAGCTTCTCGGCGAACGCGCTCTTGCCGGAGCGGGCGCCACCCAGAATCAGTGTCGTGCTCATAGATTTCTGTTTTCCTTAATCACATCTAATCCCAATGCTTCCTGAAAGTCTGCGCTACGTTCCAGCGTTGGATGATGTCCTGCAGTTGCGGCAAACCTGCCGTGATCAGTGACGGGCCCGGCTGCAGGATATCGGCGGACTTGATCTCCTGCACGAAGCCATTTTGTACCGCCTTGATGGCAGCCCAGCCCGGACGCTGCATCAGCTGTTCCGGCTGGAATTTCTTGCCGCACCAGGAGCCGATGATGATATCCGGATTGCGCCGGATGACCTCGTCCGGGTCGGTGATAATGCGGCTTTTTGCGTCCTTGTACTGCGCCAGCTCGGCAAAGCAGTCGCTGCCGCCGGCAATCTCGATCAGTTCACTGACCCAGCGGATGCCGCTGATCAGCGGGTCGTTCCACTCCTCGAAATAGACGACGGGTCTGGCCGTAAATTCGCTGGCGACGTCACGCGTCCGCTCGATTTTTTTCTCCAGATCGGCGACCAGCGCGGTCGCCTTGTCCGTGGCGCCGACCAGACTGCCGACGGTCATGACCATGTTAAGCATCTGCTCTATGGAACGCTGGTTGAAGATATGCACCTCGATTCCGGCGCGCACCAGTTCGGCGGCGATGTCGGCCTGCAGGTTGGAGAAGCCGAGCACGAGGTCGGGGTCCAGCGCCAGTATCTTGTCGATGTTGGCGCTAGTAAACGCGGCGACCTTGGGTTTCTCCTTGCGCGCGATGGCGGGGCGCGTCGTGAAGCCGGAGATGCCGGCGATACGCTGCTGTTCGCCCAGCAGGTAGAGTACTTCGGTCGGTTCGGTGGTCAGGCAGACGATGCGCTGCGGGAATCTCATTTTTTGCTGCCCCAGCCGTTCTCCAGCACCATGTCCTGCAGCGGCCTTGTCGTCCTCCAGCCGGCTTCGACCAGCATCGGTTCCTTGTAGAAGCTGTTGACGTGGCCGAGACAGAGGATGGCGACCGGTTTCGCATCGTCCGGCATGCCGAGCAGTTGCGCCAGCTCCTTCGGCTCGAAGATCGACACCCAGCCCACGCCGAGGCCTTCTGCCCGTGCGGCCAGCCACATGTTCTGGATGGCGCAGCTGACCGAGGCCAGGTCCATTTCCGGCAGCGTCCTGCGGCCGAAGATATGCTGTTCGCGTTTGTCGCACAGGGTTGCTACCAGTAGTTCGCCGCAATCGAGGATGCCCTCGACCTTGAGCCGCATGAATTCGGCCATGCGCGCCGTGTTCTCGTATTCGCCGATGGCCTGTGCGGTGCGCACGCGCTCGGCATCGACCAGCCGGTGGATGTTGTGGCGAAGTTCCTGGTCGGTGATGCGGATGAAGCGCCAGGGCTGCATGAGGCCGACGCTGGGCGCGTGATGGGCGGCGGTCAGTATTCTGCCGAGCACTTCCGGCGCTACCGGCGTCGGCAGAAAATGTCGCATGTCGCGCCGCTCTTCAATCACGCGGTAGATCGCGGCAATTTCAGCATCGGAATAGCGGTGCGTGCTCATGATCGGTGCTCGTTCGATAGAAACAGGCTCGCGGCGGCTGCCGGATTGGAAGCGAAATAGAAATGCAGGAAGCTCGCTTGCAGGCTGCCGTGGCGGTAGACATGCTCGGGTTTGCCGAAACGGCTCGGCATGGTGGCGACCGGCGTCAGGCCGGTCTCGAAACTGCCATAGTGAAAGACGTGGGCACCGAGGTCGCCAGTCGGCAGAGTCATCTGCATGACGCCCAGCCCTTGCAGGCGGTCGTGCATGCGGCATTTCCCCGGCAACAGGCCGAAAGCCGGCCGGTCGTCGATGCTCTCCGTCAGTGCCATCATGCCGCCACATTCCGCCAGCATCGGTTTCCCTTGTTGCCATGCGCGACGGAGCGCATCGCGCATGGCCGTGTTGCCGGCGAGCGCTTCAAGGTGCAGTTCCGGATAGCCGCCGGGCAGCCAGCAGGCATCGGCATCCGGCAGAGCCTGGTCGTGCAGGGGTGAAAAGAATGCGACCTTTGCGCCCATTTCGCGCAACCAGTCGAGGTTGGCCGGGTAAATGAAACAGAACGCTGCATCGCGGGCAACGGCAATGGTTTTGCCGGCCAGCAATGGCGCTTGGCCCTCGCCGGCCGGGAGTTCGAAGCTGACGGCAGGCGGCAAGGGCAGTTCGCCGGAATCGGTCAGTGCGCGTGCAGCCGCTTCGATACGAGCATCCAGGTCGTCGATTTCATCGGCGCGGAACAGGCCGAGATGACGTTCCGGCAGCGCAAAGTCGGCATCCCGGGGCAGGGCGCCGAACCAGCTCAAATGCGGCGGCAGACTGTCACGCAGTAGTTTGGCATGGCCGGCGCTACCAACCTTGTTGGCCAGTACGCCCGCCGGTTTCAGCTCGGGTTTGTACGCCAGCAGGCCGGAGGCGAGGGCGCCGAAGGTTTGTGCCATGCCGCCAGCATCAATCGCGAGCAGCACCGGCAGTCCGTAACGGGCAGCGATGTCTGCGCTGGAAGGGTTGCCGTCATAAAGACCCATGACACCTTCGACGATGATGACATCGGCCTCCTGCGCGGCGGCGTGCAGGCGTTTCAAGCCATCATCGCTGCCGCACATGCCGAGGTCCAGATTGTAGACAGGGTGGTTACTGGCTTTTTGCAGGATCATCGGGTCGAGGAAGTCGGGCCCGCATTTGAAGGCGCGTACCTTGAGGCCGCGGTTTTTCCAGGCGCGCGCCAGCGCCGCGGTCGCCAGTGTCTTACCCTGACCGGAAGCGGGAGCGGAAATGAGAACGGCGGGACAGCTGACTTTGCTCACGGTGAGGGCTCAATTCATCAGAATTCGATGCCGGGCATGGCCTGCACGCCGTTCTGGAAGGCATGCTTGATCAGATGGATCTCGCTCACCGTGTCGGCAAGCTCGATTAGTGCATCCGGCGCGGCGCGGCCGGTGATGATGACATGCTGCATGGATGGTCGCTGGTGGAGTGCTTCGGTGACTTCTTCGATGGTCAGCCAGCCGTATTTCAGTGCGTAAGTGA
>PHCQ01000057.1 GCA_002840835.1 Betaproteobacteria bacterium HGW-Betaproteobacteria-16
GAGGCTGAGGCAAACTACTACCGGCAACTCGCCAGTCAGACCTCCATGGTGGTGGCCTGACTTAAACCAACCAGCCTCCACGAAACCCGGGGCGGTTCAGTCATCGAGACCTTGGTTCTCGCTCGACTCGCATCCGAGGCGCTCAAAGGAACTCAATATTGCTTCCAGGCGGTCGCGAAGTTCGGACAGCAAATAGGTGTGACTGCTGAGCTCCTTCTCGGAAAATCGATCTGTTTCCCCGGCCGTCGGCGGGCTGTGGGCCAGAAGTTCAGCCAAGATGTCGAGCGGGGTGTAGTCCTTGTTGGTGATGCGCACGAGGCTCCCTTGCTACTAGTCGCAATGAACGATGCCACTCTCCCCAGAGATGCATGCCGAGTCTACTGGGAGCATCCAAATCAGCGATTGAGAGCACGCCTGTCGCCGCTCCTGACGGTCGGTCATGAGAGCCGTCGCAGTCGGCCTGGGCTGGCTGGCTGTTCGGGGTGCTAGTCGAAGCGGGCGGGCTGCGCAATTGTTGTCCACCGACCGCTGTCCTTAAATGCAGTCGTTCAGGTCATCTATGTTGAATGCCGCAGATCAGCCTGCAACGGCCGTACACAAGCAGCGTATTGCAGGTGTTCTGCTCTTCCAGCTTTGTCCGCGACGATCACATGCGGCTCTCAACCTCTCAGACCATCAAACCAAAACGGTAGCGCGTGCGCCCGGTGAAGGGGCGGCCGGGCGCCACGGTGTTGAGGGGTAATCCAGGGCAGTTCGGTGCGTTGGGGAATTGCTGCGGCTCCAGGCACAGGCCGGCGCGGGGGCGGTGAGCCACGCCGCTTTTGCCATGGTCGGGTTGCGTGCCACGGCCGAGTGCGTCGGCCGTGTACACCTGCAGCACGGGTTCGGTGGACCAGACTTCCAGCGTGCGGCCACTGCGGGCAGCGCTGACCACTGCACACAGGCGTTCGCCACTGGTGGGGCCTGACACCATGTACGCGTGGTCAATCACCAGTGGCCCGTTTCCAATTTCGCCTGTACCCAGCAGACGTGGCTGGCGCAGGTCCAGCGAATGCCCGTCCAGCGAAACCCGGGCACCCGTGACCACGTTGTCGTCATCAGCCTCCAGCACCGCATCGGCATTCACGCTCAGCACGTGCTCGTCGATGGTGGTGTGCCCCGGCCCTTCGAGATTGAAATAGCCGTGGGGAGCAAAGCTGGCCACGCTCGTGCCTTCCACCGCCACGGCTTCGTGTTCGATGACCAGCGTGTGGTCGTCGTCCACGCGGTAGGTGAGGTGCAGGTCAAGGGTGCCTGGAAAGCCGTCGGTGTCCGGGGAGAAGCGGTGGTGCAGGTGCAGGCTGCGCTCGTCGGCTTGTTCGGCGTTGAACACCTGGTGGCGCGAGCCGCCCGGGCCACCGTGCACGCAATGGGCGCCGCCATTGGCGGGCAACAGGTGTTCAACGCCGTCCATTGTGAAGCGGGCCTGCGCAATGCGACCGGCAAAGCGGCCGATGAAGGCGCCCATGGAGGGTGAACCGGCGATCACGCTGGCCAGGTTGTCGTAGCCCAGGGCCACGTCGCCGGGTTCCCCGTGGCGGTCGGGCACGATGATCTGCAGCACCTTGGCACCCAGGTTGCTCACCGCGACCGACATGCCGCGCCCGTTGCGCAACTGGTAGAGGGCCGTGGGGCGGTCGTTCACCTGGCCGGCAAAGCGCGTTGGGTCCAGCGTGGCAGGTGGCGAAGCGGGCATTCGGGATGTCGATGGTTCAGGTGATGGGTGCCGGGTTGAACAGCACCAGCGCATTGTGCAGCTTCCAACGTTCGGCCCAGGTGCGCTGGCCGCTGGCCACGTCCAGCATCAGCTGGAAGAGTTCGTGGCCCACGTCTTCGATGCTGGCTTCGCCGCTGGCGATGCGGCCGGCGTTGAGGTCCATCAAATCGTGCCAGCGCCGGGCCAGATCGTCGCGCGTGGCCACCTTGATGACCGGGCATTCGGCCAGGCCGTAGGGCGTTCCGCGCCCGGTGGTGAACACGTGCAGGTTCATGCCGGCGGCGAGTTGCAGCGTGCCGCAGATGAAATCGCTGGCCGGCGTGGCGGCGAAGATCAGGCCTTTCTGCCGCACCTTTTCGCCGGGGCCGATCACGCCATGGATGGGACCAGTGCCGCTCTTGACGATGGAGCCCATGGCTTTTTCGACGATGTTGGACAGGCCGCCCTTTTTGTTGCCGGGCGTGGTGTTGGCGCTGCGGTCGGCCTGGCCGCGCGCGAGGTAGGCGTCGTACCAGCCGAGCTCGCGCACGATGGCTGCGGCCACTTCGGGCGTGGCGGCGCGGCGGGTGAGCTGGTCCACCGCGTCGCGCACTTCGGTGTTTTCGCTGAACATCACGGTGGCGCCGGCACGCACCAGCAAGTCGGTGGCAAAGCCCACGGCCGGGTTGGCGGTGACGCCGGAGAACGCATCGCTGCCGCCGCACTGCACACCCACCACCAGATCGGAGACTGGGCAGGTTTCGCGCTGGCGGCGGTTCAGGCGTTCAAGGTGCACGCGCGCTTGCGTGAGGATCGAATCGATCATCGACATGAAGCCAACATGCTTCTCGTCCTGAAGCATCACGGTAGACCCCCCCGCGCCGCTTCGCGTCACCCCCCCTGGAAGGGGGGGCACACCCAGTGGCCCGGCGAAGCCGGTTCCACGGGCGTTGCTGGATGGGTCAAACTCCCCCTCGCTCTTGATGGGTATGGCGTTGGGTGGAAACAATCTTTCGGGCTGCAGCTTCTCGCAGCCCAGGCTGAGCACCATCACCTCGCCACCGAAGTTGGGGTTGCTGGCGATGTTGCGCACGGTGCGGATGGGGATGATGGCGTCGGGCGCGTCGATGGCCACACCGCAGCCGTAGGTGTGTTCCAGCCCCACCACGCCGTCCACGTTGGGGTACTGCGGCAGCAACTCGGCCTTGATGCGTTCCACTGCCACCTCCAGCACGCCGGCCACGCATTGCACCGTGGTGGTGATGGCCAGCAGGTTGCGTGTGCCCACACTGCCGTCGGCGTTGCGGTAGCCCTGGAAGGTGTGGCCGGTCAACGGCGGTAGTTCGGCAGGTGGCTGCGGCGCAGGCAGGCCTTCAAGCGACACGGCACCGGGCATCACCAGGCGCTGCTCGTTGACCCAGGCACCGGCCGCGATGTCGACCGCCGTGTGACCGATGACCACGTTGTAGCGCCGGACCGCGCTGCCGGCGGGCAGGTCGGTCAGGGCCACCTTGTGGCCTTGCGGCACCCGCTCGACCAGCACAGGGCCGTCGGCCAGCACTGCGCCGGGTTGCAGACCGCCATCGTTCACCACAATGGCCACGTTGTCGGCCGGGTGCATGCGGATGCTGCTGCCGGTGCGGTTGGCGTTGGTGCCGGTGGACCCGGAGGGGATGGGCGGGTCTTGTGTCATGGTGGTCTTTTACTGGAACCGACTCACTTCAGGAATGGGGCAAGAACAGGCTCACTGTGGACCGAGCTTGCGGATCAACGCATCGAGCTGCTCCATCTCTGCGGGCTTGAGATCTGTCAGCGGGGCGCGCACCGGACCAGCCCCATGACCCACCAGTTGCGCACCTGCCTTGACGATGCTCACCGCGTAGCCCTGACCCCGGTTGCGGATGTCCAGGTAAGGCATGAAGAAATCCTTGAGCAGGCGGTGCTGCGTGGCCATGTCGTCGGTGCGCACGGCTTCGTAGAACTGCATGGCCGTTTTGGGAATGAAGTTGAAGACGGCAGACGAATACACCGGTGTGCCCAGCGCCTTGTAGGCCGCGGCGTACACCTCGGCCGTGGGCAGGCCCCCCAGGTAGGCGAAGCGCTCGCCCATCTTCATGTAGACGGACGACATCAGCTCGATGTCGCCCACGCCGTCCTTGAAGCCGATCAGGTTGGGGCAACGATCGGCCAGGATGGCCAGCGAATCGGGGGTGAGCTTGCAGACGTTGCGGTTGTAGACGATGACACCGAACTTCACGCTTTTGCAGACCTGCTCCACATGGGCAATGAGCCCTTCCTGGCCGGCTTCGGTGAGGTAATGCGGCAGCAGCAGGATGCCGTGGGCGCCGGCCTTCTCTGCGGCCTGCGCGCACTGGATGGCAAAGCGGGTGGGGCCACCGGCGCCGGCAATGATCGGCACCTTGCCGCGGCAGGTGTCCACGGCAGTTTTGATGATGGCGGGGTACTCATCGGCAGTGAGCGAGAAGAACTCGCCCGTGCCGCCGGCGGCGAACAGGGCGGAGGCGCCATAAGGCGCGAGCCATTCAAGGCGTTGTGCGTAGCCCTTTGGGTTGAAGTCGCCCTGGGCGTCGAAGTCCGTCAGCGGGAACGACAGCAGGCCCTGGGACATGACTTGCTTGAGGTCTTGGGGGGTGTATTGCATGGTGGGCTTTCGGCTGTGTGAAGAAGGAAGGAGGTTCAGATCAGGTGCTCCATGCGCGCGACGTGACCCAGACCGGGGGCACCGCCGGGCCGGCTTTGCCGGACGGCCAGTGCCGCCCCCTGGGGGGTGACGCGAAGCGGCGCGGGGGGCATTTCAATAGCGCGGCTGTGCGCCGGTGAAGCTCGCGTCGTACTTGCGCATTTGCGCCAGGTCATCGCGGTTGCGGATGTCGGTGCGCAGGTAGTTGTCGTGCAGGCGGGCCAGGGCTTCGGGGTCGATACGAACGCCCAGGCCGGGTGCGGTGGGCACGCGCAGGCCGCCCTTATCGAACTTCAGGCGCCCGCCTTGCACCACCTCGTCGTCTTGCCAGGGGTAGTGCGTGTCGCAGGCATAGGACAGGTGCGGCACCGACGCGGCCAGGTGGGTCATGGCCGTGAGGCTGATGCCCAGATGCGAATTCGAGTGCATGGACAAACCCAGACCAAAGGTCTCGCACATCAGCGACAGGCGCTGAGTGGCCCGCAGCCCGCCCCAGTAGTGGTGGTCGCTGAGCACGATCTTCACCGGGCAACCCATCTCGGCGTTGCGGCGGAATTCCTTGAGGTCGGTGACCACCATGTTGGTGGCCAGCGGCACCTCACAGGCCTTGGCCACTTCGGCCAGGCCGTCCAGCCCGGGGCAGGGGTCTTCGTAGTACTCCAGCACGCCACGCAAGTGCTCAACCGCTTTCAGGCTGGTGCTCACGCTCCAGTTGGCATTGGGGTCGATGCGCAGCGGTGCGCCGGGGAACGCTTTGGCCAGCGCGAGCAGGCCTGCCACCTCTTGCTCGGGCGGCAAAGCGCCGGCCTTGAGCTTGATGCTCTTGAAGCCGTATTCATCGATCATGCGGCGGGCCTGTGCCACCAGTTGATCGGGTGTGATCGTCTCGCCCCAGGGGTCGGGTGCGTAGGGCTTCTCGATGTGCTCGGCGTACTTGTAGAACAGGTAGGCACTGAAAGGCACCGACTCGCGCGCGGCGCCGCCCAGCAGATCCACCACCGGCGCATTGGCCAACTGGCCCTGCAGGTCCATCATGGCCACTTCAAATGCGCTGATGACCTTGGCCACCGTCTTGGAAAGGTGGGTGCCGGGGGCCAGCGAAATCTGGGTTCCCTGAAATTCAGAGGCGGTCTGCCGGGGCGTGACCAGCGCGGTCACGCGGTTGTCCATGTCGTTCAAGGCCCAGGGCGAAAGCCCGGTGAGCGCGGGCGCGGCCTTGGCCATGGCTTCCAGCATGGGCAGGTCGCCGTAGCTCTCGTTGATGCCCACCAGGCCGGAATCGGTTTCGATCTCGATGATGGAGCGCAGTGCCCAGGGCTCGTGAATGCCGGCGGCGTTGAGCAGCGGCGGGTCACGGAAGGCGATGGGGGTGATGCGAACGTAACGGATGGCGTGAGAAGTCATTTCAGGTTTCCAAGGAATTTCGGATCAACCGCGAGACATGGGGCGAGGTGCGCAAATTCCAGGGCACCCGTGGAACCGGCTTTGCCGGGCCACTGGGTGCGTCCCCCTGCAGGGGGAAGACGCGAAGCGGCGCAGGGGGTATTCACTTCGTCAAGACTGCTTGCGGCAGCCAGAGCGAGAGTGCAGGGAGATAGGTCACGGCCATCAGCACCAGGAACAGGCCGATGTAGAAAGGCAGCAGCGCCTTCACGACCGTCTCCATGGGCAGCTTGGCCACGGCGCTGCCGACGAACAGCACGCCACCCACCGGCGGGGTGATCAGGCCCATGCCCAGATTGACCATCATGATCATTCCGAAGTGCACCGGATCGATGCCGATGGCGGTGACCACTGGCAGCAGAATGGGCGTGAGGATCAGGATCAGCGGCGCCATGTCCATCAGCGTGCCCAGTGCCAGCAGCAGCACGTTGATGAGCATGAGGATCACGTAGCGGTTGTCCGACAGCGTGGTGAAGGCGGTGGTGATCTGCAGAGGGATCTGCATCAGCGTCATGATGTAGCCGAAGCTGCTGGCGAAGGCGATCAGGATCATCACGATGGCCAGCGTCTTCACCGTGCGGTGCACCAGCTTCGGTAGCTCGCGCCACCGGTAGTCGCGGTAGATGAACATGGTCACGAAGAACGCCCACAGCACCGCGATGGAAGCCGACTCGGTGGCCGTGAACACGCCGCTCAAAATGCCGCCGAGGATGATCACCATGGTCATCAGGCCCCACAGCGCATCGGCACAGATCTTCAGTGCCTGGCGCAGCGGAATCACGTCGCCCTTGGGGTAGTTCTTGCGGCGTGCGATCACCAGGCACATGCCAGCCAGCGTGGCGCCCAGCAACAGGCCGGGCAACACACCGGCCAGGAACAGCGCGGCGATGGACACAGAGCCGCCGGCCGCGAGCGAGTAGATCACCGCGTTGTGGCTGGGAGGAATCAGGATGGCCTGAACAGAGCCGCTGATGGTCACGGCGGTGGCGAATTCGCGCGGGTAGCCCTTCTTCTCCATCTCCGGAATCAGCACCGTGCCCACCGACGCCGTGTCGGCCATCGACGAGCCCGAGATGGCACCGAAGAATGTGGACGCGAGGATGTTCACCAGCGACAAGCCGCCGCGGATGAACCCCACGAGCACATTGGCAAACGCCACCAGCCGCCGCGCCATGCCGCCTTCGGCCATGATGGCGCCGGCGAGCACGAAGAAGGGAATCGCCAGCAGCGAGAACTTGTTGACGCCGCTGCTGATGGCGATCATCACCGCGTCCAGCGGAATGTCGATCCACCAGGCACCGATCAGGGCGGCGATGCCTAGCGCGTACGCCACCGGAGTGCCGATGAGCATCAGCACGAAGAAACTGCCAAGCAGGATGAGCGCGTCCATCAGGCGGCCTCCCCTTCGGCGTCATCGATCAGGTCAAAGCGCACAACGCGGCGCTGGCTCTGGTCGCCCAGGAACAGATGCTCCAGCACAAACAACAGCGTGATGAACCCACCCACAGGGACTGGCGTGTAGGTGAGCCCCACCGGCAACCACGGCAACTCGGGAATCGACTGCCCCCAGGTGCCCATGCACAGCTTGATTCCGTAATACACCATGAACACGCTCACGCCCAGCATGCACAGGTGCACGAGCAAGGCCAGCGGCGCGCGTGCCACGGCAGGAAGACGCTGGATCAACATGACCACGGCAATGTGCGCACCCGCCCGGTAGCTCGCCGCTGCACCCAGAAAGGTGAAGATCACCATCAACAGGATCGAGATCGGCTCAGGCCACTGCGAACCCGTGCCCAGCACATAACGCGTGAAGATGCCCCAGGGAATGAACAGCGACATCAAAAAGATGCACGCACCCGCCACCCAGATGCAGGCCAGGTAGGCCAGGTCCAGCACGCGAGACACAGGATGCCCGCCAGGAGAAGAATGACTCATGGAAAAAACTCAGGGTTGATCAGGCGAGACAAGGAAGGTCAGCAATCTCAGAGTGGCACAGCGCTCACCTCCAGGGCACCCGTGGAACCGGCTTTGCCGGGCCACTGGGTGCTTCCCCCCTCCGGGGGGAAGCGCCGCAGGCGCGCAGGGGGGGAGCCAAAGTACAGGGGCCGCTGGGTGCGTCCCCCCTCCAAGCGGCGAAGCCGCGCAAGAGAGGGGGGAAGCCGCGTCAGCGGCGCAGGGGGGTGCTCTCTACTTCACAGCTTCAATCCGCTTCATCAGATCGGTGAAGCGCGCGCCGTACTTGGCCCGCACCGGCGCGGTGGCTTCAAAGAAGGGCTTGTTGTCGATGTTGATGAATTCCACGCCCGCAGCCTTGAGCTTGGCCGAGTACTCGGTCACGCTCTTGTCCCACAAGGCGCGCTGCTCCAGCTGGGCTTCCTTCGCCACCTTCTTCACCAGGGCCTGATCGGCCGCATTGAGCTTGTCCCATGCCACCTTGGACATCACCAGGATTTCCGGAATGATCAGGTGATTGGTCTGGCTGTAGTACTTGGCCGGCGTGGTGTAGTGGTTGGCGGTGAAGTAGCTCGGCGGGTTGTTCTCTGCACCGTCGATCACGCCGGTCTGCAGCGAGGTGAAGACCTCACCGTAGGCCATTGCAATGCCGTTGCCGCCCATGGCGTTCATGGTGTCCACGAACACGGGGTTGCCCATCATGCGGATCTTCTGTCCTTTGAGGTCGGCGGGGCTGCGCACCGGCTTCTTCGTGTAGAGGCTGCGCGAGCCGCCATCCATCCAGCCCAGGCCCACCAGTCGCGCGGGGCTGGCCGTCACCTTGGCGAGCAGGTCGTCGCCCACGTCGCCGTCGATCACCTTGCGCATGTGCGCAATGTCGCGGAACACGAAGGGCATGTTGAACACGTCCACCTCGGGCACCACCGGGCCGATCACGCCCAGCGAAATGCGCGCGAGCTGGATGGCGCCCAGCTGGGTCTGTTCGACCGCTTCCTTTTCCTGTCCCAGCACGGCGCCGGCAAACATCTGCACCTTGATGCGTCCGTTGGTGGCCGCTTCAAGCTTCTTGCCCATGCTTTCGACGGCCACGACCGTGGGGTAACCAGCGGGGTGGGTGTCGTGTGCCTTGAGCACCATGTTCTGGGCCTGGGCGGTCAGGGGCAGCAGGGTGGCCAGGCCCAGGGCCAGGCTCAGGATGGTTGGGCGATGTGTGCTCATGTTGTCTCCGTTGGTTGAAAGAAAGCGGGGGAAAAAAAGTAAAGAGAACGTCGAGGTGAGAGATGGCCGTTGCGTCAGATCACGCAAGCCGGCTCGTCCAGGCCCCTCACGCCTGGACGCAGTGCAAACACGCCACCGGCCAGCGGCTGATCCGACAGATCACCCCCCGGCCGGATGGACGTGACGAACAAGGTGTCCAGCCCGCTGCCGCCAAAGGCGCACATGGCGGGCTTCTTCACGGGCACGGGCAAAGAACGGTCGAGCCTGCCGTCCGGCGTGAAACGGTGCACCAGGCCGGCATCGTTGCCGCAGATCCAGTAGCCACCATCGGCATCCACGGCCGCGCCGTCGGGCCGGCCGGGCAGGGGCTTCATGTCGACGAACACGCGCTGGTTGCGCGGCGTGCCGGTGTCGGTGTCGTAGTCGAAGGCCCACACGGTCTGCGCGCTGGGGTGCGAGTCCGACAGGTACATGGTCCGGCCATCGGGGCTGAAGGCCATGCCGTTGGGCGTGATGAGCCCACCCTGTAACGGCCGCAACCGGCGCGTGGCCGTGAGCGCATACACGCTGCCCATGGGCGCGGCCAGCGACATGTCGGCCACCATGGTGCCGGCCAGCAGGCGGCCCTGGCGGTCGCAGCGGCCGTCGTTGAAGCGCATGCCCTCATGCGGGTGCTGCACGGAAGTGATGGCCTCGTGGGTGAGCGTGCCGTCTTCCTGTGGCGTGAGCAGCGCCACGCCGGTTTCCATGGCCGCCACCCAGCGGCCGTGCGGCGTGGCCTCACTGCCTGCGGCCAGCGCGATGCAGCCGGTCTGCTCCGGCGTGGGCCATTGGCGCGACGCACCGGTGGTGGCGTGCCAGCACCACAGCGCACGGCCTGGGATGTCGACCCAGAACAGGCTTTGGCGCTGCGCATTCCACACAGGGCTTTCGCCCACGCCGTTGCGCACGTCGAGCAGCAATTCGGCTTGACTCATGATCAGAAGGGCCCGGCCTTGACGAAGGCGCCGCCCTGGTAAACGGCCGCGGGGTCGTCCAGGTCAGGCGCGCTGGTGCGGGCGTAGACGGCTTCGCGGAACACGTCGGAACTGTCTTGTGGCACGTAGCCGATGTGGCGGGCGCGGCTGTTGTCCCACCAGGTCACGGCGTTGTCTGACATGCCGAAGATGATGCTGTGGCCGAGCACCGGTGTGCTCAGGCAGGCACTGATCAGGCGGTGCAGGTCGTCGAAGCTCAGCCAGGTGGCCAGCATGCGGCGGTCTTTGGGTTCGGGGAACGAGGAGCCGATGCGCACGCACGCGGTCTCGATGCCGTAGCGGTCGAAGTAGAAGCGGGAGAGGTCCTCGCCGAACGCCTTGCTCACGCCGTACAGTCCGTCGGGACGGGCGGGGTGGTCTGCGTGGATGGTTTCGCTCTGCTTGTAGAAACCCGTGACGTGGTTCGAGCTGGCGAACACCACACGCTTCACGCCGTGTTTGCGAGCCGCCTCATACAGGTTGTAGACGCCCAGAATGTTGGCCTGCAGGATGGGGCCGAACGCGGCCTCCACCGAAATGCCGCCCAGGTGAACGATGGCGTCCACCCCTGCCACCATGGCGTCGACCTCGGCGGCGTTGGCCAGGTCGGCCAGCACGATCTCTTCGCCGTCTTGGGCCTCACCGACGCCTGACTTGTCAGACAACCTAAGGGTTTCGCAGTTGGCCTTCAAGCGATCACGCAAAGCGGTCCCCAGGCCACCCGCTGCTCCGGTGAGCAACAGCCTGTGGTGGGTTTTCATAGGGGTTTTCATGGATATCAGCGGTTTTTCAGAGGGATCTTGGACACGGGGCCGGGTGTTTGCTACAGTTCGCTTATGCTTCGATGTCTGTCATACGTTGTCAGACAACTAAGTGGATTGTGTGAACCGGCTCTGGCCGTGTCAAGGAAAAATCGATGCTCTCAGTGAAAACCCTAGGTGGCGATGTTTCACCCCAGGGCCTTGCCCCAAGGCCCCGGCGCCAGCGTGGCCTGGTGCCGGAAATCGTGACCGCGCTGGAGGCCGACATTCGCGAAGACCGCCTGCAGTCCGGGCAGAAACTGCCCACCGAATCCGAGCTCATGCAACGCTTCGAGGTGAGCCGCACCGTGGTGCGTGAGGCCATTTCGCGGCTGCAGGCTTCCGGCCTGGTGGAGACCCGCCACGGCATTGGCACCTTCGTGATGGCGCCCCGTGAAGTGCAGCCCACGTTCCGCATCGCGCCTGAAGACTTCGCCACCGCGGCCGACGTGGTGTCGCTGCTGGAACTGCGCATCAGCCTGGAAAGCGAAGCCGCCAGCCTGGCCGCGCAGCGCCGCGAAGAGAGTCACCTGGAGAACATGGCCGCCGCGCTGGCCGCGTTCGAAGCTTCCATCCATGCCGACTCCGACGCCGTGCCTTCAGACTTCCAGTTCCACATGGAAGTGGCGCGCGCCACCGGCAACCGCCACTTCGCCGATCTGATGACCTACCTGGGCACCATGATCATTCCGCGCACCCGCATCAACACCGCCAACAGCGCACCCGAAGGCCGACTGGCCTACCTGGAGCGCGTGCACCACGAGCACGAGAGCATTTACCACGCCATCCGCGACCGCGACGCAGAATCCGCCCGCGCCGCCATGCGCACGCATCTGACCAACAGCCGGGAGCGGCTGCGTCGCTCCCAGCCCAGCGATGCCGCCGCAAACCCCGCCTGAACCGCCCGATTTCCGATTTGTCATTTCCTCCAACCGACCCTGACCCATGTCCACACTCACCTCCATCAACGCCCGCACCGGCGAACCTCAGGGCAAGCCCTTGAATGCATCCACCATGGAAGACATCGATGCAGCGGCGCAAGCGGCCGCCGCCGCGGCAGACACCTGGGCCACCAGCGACGGTGCGCAGCGTGCCACCTTGTTGCGCGCCCTGGCTGATGCGCTGGAGGCCGACCGGGAAATGCTGGTGGCCCGGGCCGACCTGGAAACTGCGCTGGGACCGGTTCGCCTGAACGGTGAACTCGACCGCACCGCTTTTCAGTTGCGCCGTTTCGCCACCATCGCAGAGAGCGGCGTGCCGTTCGAGCGGCTGGACGACCCCGCCGTGGCCGGTGGCCCGCCGGTGGGCCACCCGGCCATGGTGCGCCAGCGCGTGCCGCTGGGGCCCGTGGCCATGTTTGCAGCGAGCAACTTCC
The DNA here is from genome assembly GCA_002840835.1 of Betaproteobacteria bacterium HGW-Betaproteobacteria-16. Classification (GTDB taxonomy): domain Bacteria; phylum Pseudomonadota; class Gammaproteobacteria; order Burkholderiales; family Burkholderiaceae_C; genus Hydrogenophaga. Next base: position 12,245 of record PHCQ01000057.1, read on the forward strand.
CGTTTGCGTTTTCGGTGCTGGGCGGTGACACCGCCTCGGCCCTGGCGGCCGGCTGCCCGGTGGTGGTGAAGGCACACCCTGGTCACCCGGGTCTGTCGCAGCGCGTGTTCGGTCTGATCCAGCAGGTGCTCAAGGCACAGGGCCTGCCCGCTGGCCTGATCGGCATGGTGCAGGGTGCGGGCGTGGAAGTGGGGGTGGAGCTCATCCGCCACCCGCTGATTGCGGCCGGCGCCTTCACGGGTTCCACGCGCGGCGGCGCTGCGCTGCAGGCAGTGGCCAACGCACGGCCGCGCCCCATTCCTTTTTATGGCGAACTGGGTTCCATCAACCCCGTCGTTGCGTTGCCATCGGCACTGGCCGCGCGCGGCGCCGAACTGGCCACCACGCTGGCCGGTTCCATTGCCCTGGGCTGCGGCCAGTTCTGCACCAACCCTGGCCTGATCGTGCTCATCGACGGCCCCGAGTCCGATGCCTTCGTGGCGCAACTCGTCCAGGCACTGGGCACGCAGAAGCCGCACCCCATGCTCACAGCCGGCATGCGCACCGCGTTCGATGCCGGTGTGCGCCAGCAGCAGGACCTGGGCGCGCAGACGCTGGTGCAGGCCAGCGGCGAAGGCCTGGCCCCCGGCCCAAAGCTGCTGCAGGTGAATGCCCAGCGCTTCCTGGAGCGCAGCGGCCTGCACGACGAAGTGTTCGGCCCGTCCAGCCTGATCGTGCGTGCCGCCAGCGTGGCCGAGGTGCTGGCCGTGTTGAACGCGGTGGGCGGCAGCCTGACCGTCACGCTGTGGGGCGCCGATGAAGACACGCCCGACAACCGCGCCCTGGTGCGCGGCGCCACGGCCATTGCCGGGCGCGTGCTGTTCACCGGCGTGCCCACCGGCGTGGCCGTCACGGCCGCCCAGCAGCACGGCGGACCATGGCCCGCATCCACCGCCCCCATGACCACCTCGGTGGGCGACGCCGCACTGGAGCGCTTCCTGCGCCCGGTCTGCCTGCAGGACGCGCCGGCCTGGCTGCTGGCGCGCCAGGGCGTGCCGTGCTGATCACCAGCACGCCGCCCACCGACTCCACCCCTTTCTTCAGCCGCCCGCGCAACGTGGTCCTCGTGGCCACCTTGTGCTGTCTGCTGTGGGGCAGCGCTTACCCGGCCATCAAGGGCGGCTATGCGCTGCTGGGTATCGAACGGGAAGATACGGCCGCACAGCTCGTGTTTGCCGGTTACCGCTTTGTGCTGGCCGGTCTGCTTCTGCTGGCACTGGCGCATGCGATGGGCCGCAAGGTGTTTGCCCTCGGCGTGCGGCAATGGGGGCAGGTGGGTTTGCTCGGTGTCGCGCAAACCTCGGTGCAATACGTGTTCTTCTACGTGGGGCTGGCCCACACCACCGGCGTGAAGGGTTCCATCCTCAATGCGACCGGCACATTTTTCAGCGTGCTGATGGCGCACTGGCTGTACGCCAACGACCGCCTGAGTCGGCGCAAGGCGATTGGCTGCGCGATCGGCTTTGCCGGTGTGATGGTGGTCAACCTGCGCGGTGGTCAAAGTCTGAACGCCGACTTCACGCTGCTCGGCGAAGGCTTCATCGCTATCGCCGCGTTTGTGCTTTCAGCCGCCAGCATCTACGGCAAACGGCTTTCCCAACGCATCGATCCCATGGTCATGACGGCCTGGCAGTTGGCGATCGGCGGTGCGATGCTGCTCGTCGCAGGCCACGCCGGCGGTGGGGCATTGGGTGACTTCAACGCCACATCGGCAGCCCTGCTGGTGTACATGGCGGTGTTGTCTGCTGCGGCTTTTGCCTTGTGGGCCACGCTGCTCAAGCACAACCGGGTGGGTCAGGTCACGGTGTTCAACTTTCTGATCCCGGTGTTTGGCGCGCTGCTCTCGGCACTCTTCCTGGGTGAGGCGGTGCTGGAGTGGCGCAATGCGGCGGCGCTGGTGATGGTGTGTGGCGGTATCTGGCTGGTGACCACCGGGCGCGGTTGATGGCTGGGTCGCGGGCGAACAACTGGAACGGACGCGGACATCCCTGGTTGTCCAGGTGCATGTCCGGATCGTTTTCGCTGAAACCGTAAATTCGGATGTACGGATATTCAGGTCAAACCAATGTCAGCTCTTCTTGCCGGCACGGGTGCTGGCCTGCATGCCGCCGCTGGCCATCCATTCGTTGTAGCCGCCATGCAGCAGGCGCACATTCTCGAAACCGTCCATGCGCAGCGCCATGGCCACCTGTCCGGCGAAGGAACTGGTGTTGCAGTACACAAGAATGGTCTTGTCCCTGGGCAGCTTGGCACGTTGTGAAAACACCTGCCGCCACTCGATGTTCGTGGCACCCGGGATGTGGTCCTTGGTGAACTGCGCGGCATCTCGCACGTCGAGCACGAAGAGTTTCTTGTAGTCGTCAGCCGCAAGCTGTTCGGCCATGATGGTGCCGCTGTTGGCATCCGCAAAATCGAAGTAGCCCTCCAGGGCGCTGATGGTGGGCGCGTCGGCCTGGGCATGCGCAGCCAGAGGCAGGCAGGCAGCGGCAGCAAGGGCCAGGGTCAAAGTCATTCGGCGTGGGTTCACGGTTGTCTCCAGGGTGGTTGAGGAAGTCAGGTGGCGGGATTGAGGCGGGGGTGTGTTTCTTCACCCCAGTGAAACAGCAGGGCGCCGGAAAGCAGCATGGCCACAGCTACGAACCAGAAGGCGGTCTCGATGCCACCCCCCAGCGCGGCCGCCGCACCCAGACCGAGCGCGCCGATGCCATAGCCCAGGTCGCGCCAGAAGCGGTAGATGCCGATGGCAGAGGCGCGCCAGTTAGGATGGGCGATGTCGGCCACGGCGGCGCTCAGGTTGGGGTAGAGCATGGCCATGCCCAGTCCCGCCACAGCGGCCGAAGCGCCCCACCACCAGGCACCGGTGCCGAGCGGCATCAGGGCCACGCCCAGACCACAGATCCACATACCCCATGCGTTCAGCAGGTGCCGGCCCACGCGATCCGAAAGCCGCCCGGTGAACAGCTGCGCAGCGCCCCAGGTGAAGCCGTAGATGCCGACGATCCAGCCGATGCCCGGCAGGCTCACACCTTGCTGGTGCAGGTAGACCGGCCAGAACACCCAGACCAGCGCATCGACAAATTTTTCAACCAGGCCGGCCTGGCAGAAGGCGGCCATGCGCCGGTCGCGCCAGCTCATCAGGGCAAACATCTCTTTTGTCGAAGGATGCTCGCTGACGGCCTGGGGGTAACGGGGCCTGTGAACCGGGGCGCCGGCTGCCGGCTGGCGGTGCACCTCGTCGCGCGCCCACGGCAGGGTTTCGGTCACCGCGAACCAGGACAGCACGGTCGCCAACCCGATGACCACCATGCCGAACCAGAGCAGGCCTTCCCGTGGACCGAGCGTTGACGCCAGATAGCCGGTGGCGACACCGGCGATGGAGACGCCGACGTAGCCCGAAAACTCGTTCAGGCCGATGACCAGGCCGCGCTGGTCTGCACGGGTGAAGTCGAGCTTGGCCGTTTGTGTCATGGACCAGGTGAGGCCCTGGTTGATGCCCAGCAGCACGGTGGCCAAAACGACCCACGACCAACTGGGCGCCAGGTAAATGAGCGCTGGAATGGGCAGGGCCACCAGCCAGCCCAGCAGCAGCACCCGTTTGCGCCCCAGGCTTTCGGCCAGGCGACCGGCCACAAAGTTCATGGCGCCCTTGACAAAGCCAAAGGCCACCACAAAAGCCACCAGCAGCATGAACGAGCCGCGCGGCACGCCGAACTCGGTCTCCGCCAGGGCCGGTACGACGTTGCGCATCATCCCGATGGTCAGGCCCACGAGCAGCACCTGCATCAGATGCTGCAGGAACTGGCCCAGATTGGCGCGGATGCCGAACTGCATCCTGGATTCAGGCGTTCGCAGGCAACGCAATGCCGCCGCGAAGATTGGCCTCGACGATGTGTGCCATGTCGGCCGGCTGCGGCGGTATGTCGGCGGTCAGCGCCGCCACAAAGTCTTCGCGGGTCATCGACAGCATGGGGTTGAAGCGCTTTTCGAATCCGATGGTCGACGCCGGCTTGCCCGAGAGCCCCGCGCCGCAGGCACTGCCGGCCTGATGACCCGGGTAGATTTCCAGTTCCGCCGGCAGCGACAACAGTCTGTTCTGCAGGGTGTCGTACAGCTGGGCTGCCATCTCCTGCTCCCTGCCGGCCAGATCCGGCCGACCGACCGCGCCCACGAACAAGGTGTCGCCGGTGATGACGAACCAGGGGTCTTCGCCCCGGCGCAGGTCGCGCACCAGCAGGCACACACTGTCTGGCGTATGGCCCGGCGTGTGCAGGACATCGACGACCACATTGCCCACCTCAAGCCGCTGTCCATCTTTCAATGGCGCGAATGCGAAACCGACCCGACCCAGATTGCTCTCGTGCAGGTGGTAGGTCGCCCCGGCTCGCCGTGCCAGTTCGGGGCCACCAGAATAGTGGTCCGCGTGCACGTGGGTGTCGATCACGTGGACGATGCGGGCGTCGGCTTTGCTGGCCTCTTCGATGAACCAGTCCTCGTCGCCGGCGACCACATCGACCGCGACCGCCTTTTGCAAGCCGGCACAGCCAAAGAGGTACGAGAGGGTGGCGTTGGCAGCCGGGCGTTGGCGGAAGAACATGGCAATCTCCAGAAACAGATCGTCAGAACACCAGGGCCTTTTCGGCCCAGGTGGTCCATTGGGTCAATTCATCCAGGGTGCTTCGGTGCGCGCCCGGCATGAGGTTGTCGGCAGCGATGCCACGCGCATCCGTTTCCGGGTTTATGAATCATTGACTCACTGGCAGGCCACGGGCCCGCCACTCGGCCACGCCGTCGGTGAGGTGGAACGCCTGATAGCCCTTCTTGCGCAGCAGCTCCACCGCGTCCTTGGCCATCAGGCAGAAGGGACCTCGGCAATAGGCGACCACAGGGACGTCTTTCGGCAACTCGGCGATGCGCTTCTTCAATTCATCCACCGGCAGGGAGCGCGCGTGAGGCAGGTGCGCCACGGCGTATTCGTCCTCTGGCCGCACGTCCAGCACAAGCACCTCGCCAGCCGCTGCGCGACGCAGGATGTCGGCCCGCGACACGCCCTGAAGCTCATCGCCATGTTCGACGATGGACGTAAGCGCCAGCTGCAGTTCGACCAGACGCTCCTCGGCCTCTGAGCGCAAGTGGACCCACAGGTCGGCGACGCTGGTGCTGGCCAGGCGGTACAGAACATATTTGCCCTCTTTGCGGGTGTCCACCAGGCGCGCGAGGCGCAGCTCCTTGAGGTGGGCGCTGGTGAGCTTGACGCTGATCTCCGCCTGCATGGCCAGCATCTCGACCGTCTTTTCACCCTGGCAAAGCAGCTCGATGAGTTCCAGTCGCTTGGGGCTGGCCACGGCCTTGCCGATGCGGGCGACCTGTTCGTACAAGTGGTTTTTGAGTTCTCTCATGCGAACATTCTAATGTTTATTAGATTAAAGACGGGAATCTTTTCCCATACTGTGTGACCGCCGTGTGTCACAGCTGCACAAGGCGGTGGTCAAAACCTCTGACTGGCATGTGGGCATGGGCAGGGGCACAATCGCTCCACACAAGGAGTTGCACATGTTGATGTTGATCGTCGGTCTGGTCCTTTTCCTCGGCGTGCATTCGGTGTCCATCGTCTCGCGCAGCGGTCGCGATCGGCTGGTGCAGCGTCTGGGCGAAGGCCCCTGGAAGGGTGTGTATTCGCTCATTGCGCTGGTGGGCTTTGTGCTCATCATTTACGGCTATGCGCAGGCTCGGGAAACGCCGGTGCTGCTGTACACACTGCCCACCGGCTTTCGGCATCTGGCCGCCTTGCTGATGCTGCCGGTGTTCATACTGCTGGCTGCGGCCTACCTCCCCGGGCGCATCCAGCGCATGGCCAAGCACCCCATGCTGCTGGCGGTGAAGTTCTGGGCCCTGTCCCACCTGCTCGCGCAATCGGTCACCGGGGGTACCCTGGCCGACGTGCTGCTCTTCGGTGGCTTCCTGGCCTGGGCCGTGGCCGACCGCATCTCGCTCAAACGCCGGGGCGTGGCTGCGCCACAGGCCAAAGGCAGTGCGGTGAACGACGTGATCGCCGTCGTGGTGGGTCTGGGCATCTATGTGTGGTTTGTGGTCTGGGCCCATGCCTGGCTGTTTGGCGTGCGTCCCTTCGGATGACGCGGGAGGGGGCCGGCACACCGATTGCCCCCTTCAATCAAAGAGGGAACCCACGCGACTTGTCGGCATCCATCGATGCTGGTTTGACCCTCAGGAGATCGCTTTGACCCATTGCACCGCAAAGGACACTACCCCACTTCGCTGCCCCCAGGCGCCACGGCATGGCGTGCTTTTGCTGATTGGAGCCTCGCTGCTGGCCGCGCCAGCGCTGGCCCAGGCGCCTGCTGCCTCACCCAAAGTCACCATCGAAGTGGTCGCCAAAGGCCTGCAGAACGCCTGGGCCGTGGCCTTCATTGGCGACGGGCGCATGTTGGTGACAGAACGGCCCGGTCGCATGCGTGTGGTGCAGGCCAACGGCCAGCTCAGCGAGCCACTGGCCGGCGTGCCGGAGGTGGACGCGGTGGGGCAGGGCGGGCTGTTGGACCTGATCACCGATCGCGGTTTCGCCAGCAACCGTCGCGTGCATTTCTGCTACTCGGAACCCGGCCTGGGTGGCAACTCCACCGCGCTGGCCACGGCCCGCCTCTCGGCCGATGCCAGCCGGCTCGAAGAGGTGAAGGTGATCTTCAGCCAGAAGCCCAAGGTCAGCAGCCGGCTGCATTTTGGCTGCCGCATCGTGCAGGCGGCCGACAACAGCCTGTTCCTCACGCTGGGTGACCGCTACCAGCGCATGAAGGACGCTCAGACGCTGGACAACCACCATGGCAAGGTGGTGCGCGTGCAGCTGGATGGCACACCGCACCCGTCCAATCCCTTTCTCAACCGCAGCGGTGCCTTGCCCGAAATCTGGAGCTTCGGCCACCGCAACCTGCAAGGCGCCGCCCTGGGGCCTGACGGCAGCCTGTGGACCCATGAGCACGGCCCCCAGGGCGGTGACGAGGTCAACCGCGCCGAGGCCGGCAAGAACTACGGTTGGCCCGTGATCACCTACGGCGAGAACTACGGCGGTGGCGCCATCGGCAACGGCATTACGGAAAAGGCCGGGCTGGAACAGCCGCTGTACCACTGGACACCTTCCATCGCGCCTTCAGGCATGGCCTTTGTGACAACCGACATGTACGGCCCGGGCTGGCAGGGGAGCCTGCTTGTGGGTTCACTGAAGTTCCGCTACCTGGCTCGGCTGCAGGTGGACGGTGCGCGCGTGGTTAAGGAGGACAAACTGCTGACCAGTCTGGGCCAGCGCGTGCGCGATGTGCGCGAAGGACCGGACGGCTTCATCTACCTTCTCACCGACGCCCGCGACGGTGAACTGCTGCGCCTGCGGCCGGCCACGGGAGCAGCGTCGTGAGGCCGCCAGCGCCGGTGGGCCACACCAGGGTTGCGCCCGCTGCCATGCCTGCTGACCGGGCAGCGCTGGCGGATCACTTCCAGGCCGTGCGGGCACGCAGCCTGGCGCTGGCCGCCCCGCTGTCGCCCGAAGACTGCCAGGCCCAGTCCATGCCCGATGCCAGTCCGGTCAAATGGCATCTGGCGCACGTGACCTGGTTTTTCGAGACCTTCGTGCTTGAAGCACACGAGCCAGGTTTTCAGCCCTTTCACCCCGCGTTCCGGGTGCTCTACAACAGCTACTACAACGGCGTGGGCGAACAGTTCACACGACACCAGCGCGGCCTGGTCACCCGGCCGGACCTGACCGAGGTGAAGGCCTGGCGTGCGCAGGTGGACGAACGCGTGCTGCGGCTGATCGCCCAGACAGAAAACGCAGAAGCATTGCGACTGATCGAACTGGGCTTGCACCACGAACAGCAGCACCAGGAACTGCTGCTCACCGACCTCAAGCACCTGCTGTCTATCAATCCGCTGCGGCCGGCCTACCTGCCCGCCTGGCCACTGGCCCGGGTGTCGGCCGTGCCCGCGCGCTGGGTGGAGATGGAAGGCGGTCTGGTGGACGTTGGCCACACCGGCAGCGGATTTGCCTTCGACAACGAATCGCCGCGCCACCGCCAGTGGCTGGCGCCGCACGCGCTCATGAACCGCCCCGTCACGCATGGCGAATGGCTGGACTTTGTCAACGACGGCGGCTACAGCGACCCAAGGTGGTGGCTGTCTGCCGGCTGGGACTGGGTGCGAAGCCAGCGCATCGAAGCGCCGCTGTACTGGTCCCTGCCCAGTGGTGCTGGCGAACCTGTGCGTGTGTTCACTTTGCATGGCACGGTGTCGCTGGACCCGCACACGCCGGTGACCCACATCAGCTATTTCGAGGCCGATGCGTTTGCCCGCTGGGCATCCGCCACGCACAGCGAATGGGCCGGCGCGCGACTGCCGCTCGAAGGCGAATGGGAGGCCAGCGCTGTACGGCAGCCTTTGCAAGGCAACTTCCAGGAATCGGGCGCCTTGCACCCCATGCCGTGCCGCGCGGGTGGGGACGGCTTGCTGCAGATGTTTGGCGATGTGTGGGAATGGACCGCCAGCAGCTACAGCGCCTACCCCGGCTTCGCCCCCAGCGAAGGTGCCGTGGGCGAATACAACGGCAAGTTCATGGTGAACCAGTACGTGCTGCGCGGCGGCTCATGTGCCACGCCAGCCTCGCACATTCGCGCCAGCTACCGCAACTTCTTTCCCACAGACGCTCGCTGGCAGTTCACCGGGTTGCGGCTTTCCCGGAGTATGTGACACCCCCCTGCGCTGCTGGATTCGGTACTCCCCCCTGCGCCGCTGACGCGGCTTCCCCCCTCTCTGGCGCGCCTTCGGCGCTTGGAGGGGGGACGCACCCTGTGGCACGGCATAGCCGGTTCCACGGGTGCCCTGTATTGGGTCTCCTCTCGCTGGAGGGTGTTCGGTACTCCCCCGGATGGGTTCACTTCACTCCGGGTAGCCCAGCGCGGGCTGACCCACGCCCTCTGCGGCGCGCCAGCCCGGTGGCTTGAACCAGTCGCGCCAGCCGGTTTCATCTGCTGGCCATGGTTGGTCGGGATGGCGCTTTTCCCATTCGGCTCGCGCATGCGTCATCGGCTTGTGGTGCGGCACCTTGTTCAGCGTCGCCGTTAACGTGGCCGAGCGCCAGCCCTCGTCCTGAATGTCCTGCCAGATCGGGTCTGCGTGAGCGATGTGCCAGGCCGGGTCCAGCGACCACGCGGCCTGATCCGCTGTGCTGCCAAAGATGAACAGGCGCCCGTCCACGATCTGCCAGCGGGTGGGGTCGCTGCCCAGCTTGCGACCGAACGCTGCGCCGTGGGCACAGAAGCCGCCGTACTGCGGCTCGTACTTCGCCGGGTCGGCGATGAAGTCGAAGCGGTTGCGGGCGGTGGCGAAATGGTAGGTGCGCTGGAACATCACCAGCTTGTGCTGCGCACTGCCCTTCACCGGCTTGCTTTCGGTGAAGTAGGCCACCGGATCGTGGCCCAGCAGCATCACCGGTTCGCCCGCGCGGTTGGGCACGGTGGCCCAGGGCGTGCCGCAGCCGCTGAAAAGAACCACCGACAGGATGATCAGAAGCCATTTGGTGACGGGTTGCATGAGTGCCATCTTGCCTCGACTTCAGCGCGTGAGCCAGCGCCGCGCGCCGTGGCTCGCTGCATCCACCACTGCCACCATCAGCAGCATGGCGCCCAGAATGGTGGCGGTCTTGTTCATCTGGAACAGCCCCATGTGGAAAGCGAGCAGTTGCCCCAGGCCACCCGCACCCACCACGCCCAGCACGGCCGCCGCGCGGATGTTGTTTTCCCAGCGGTACAGCGTGTAGCTCATGAGTTGTGGCAGCACCTGTGGCAACGTGGCGTACAGAAACACCCGCACGGTGCCCACACCGTGCGTGCGCAGCGCGGTGCCCGGCCCGGGCGGTGCGTTCTCGATCGCTTCGGCAAACAGGCGGCCCAGCACGCCCGTGGTGTGAAACGCCAGCGCCAGCGTGCCGGCGAACGGGCCCAGACCCGCAGAGATCAGCAGCAACGCGGCCCACACCAGTTCGGGGATGCTGCGCAGGGCGTTGAGCGCCAAGCGCGTGGGTGTGCGTGCCCAGGCGGTCTGGTCGCCAAACAGGCGGCTGGCTGGCAGCGCCAGCGCCAGCCCGGCCAGCGCCGCCAATGCAGTACCCAGGGCCGACATGGCCAGCGTTTCCCAGGCGCCGATGGCCACCTTGATCAGGAATTCCCGTGAAGTGTCGGGCGGGAAAAACTCGCCAAGGAAACGGCCCATGCTCTGCGCCGCTTCCATGGAAAAGAACTGGCCCCACTGCAGATCAAGCGACCAGAAGCTGGCGATCACCAGCGCAACCATGGCGGCAGTGAACCAGCAGGCCTTGCATCGCGCGCTGAACAGGCGCGGAGGCAGCTTGTAGGGTGGGTTGGCGGCAGGGGGGTGTTTCATGGTGTGCATGGCCCCCAGCCCAGCCTTCCCCCAGAGGGGGAAGGGGCGAATACCGACACTTGCGTGCGAGCCTCCCCGAATTCACTCCTTCCCCTCCTGGGGGAGGGCAGGGGTGGGGGCCCGCCTGCCCATAAAGCGGCGTTCATCCCAAAGCCTTTCTCAGCCCGGCACTCACCCGATCAGCCAGCGCCACAAGAGCAATGAACACCAGCAACATGCTGGCCACCTCACCCCCGTTGAACATCTTCATCGAGTTGTCCAGCTGCTGGCCCAAGCCGCCAGCGCCCACGAAACCCAGCACCACGGAAGAACGGATGGCGCACTCCCAGCGGTACACGGTGTAGCTGGTGAGCTCGGCCGCGTTGGTGGGCAGCAGACCGTAGAAAAATGCCTGCAACCGGCCGCTGCCGTTGCGCAACAGGTTTTCCGTGGCGTGGGTTTCGCCGCTTTCCAGGATTTCGCCGTACACCTTGCCCAGCATGCCGCCGTAGGTGAGTGCAATGGCCAGCACGCCGGCCGTGGGGCCCAGGCCCACCACGCGCACGAACACCAGTGCCCACACCAGTTCGGGAATGCTGCGCAGCACGATCAGCAGCCAGCGCACCGCCTGGCGTAGCGCGTAGGGGCCGCGCGCCATGCGCCCGGAAAGGGCTGAGAGCGACAGCACCCGCGTGCCCAGCAACGTGAGCGGAATCGCCACCACCAGCGCCAGCGTCACCCCAGCCGTGGCCATGGCCACCGTGCGCCAGGTGTCGCGCGCCACCATGGCCAGAAACTCCGCGTCGTGTGCCAATGGCCAGAAACTGCCGATGAACTGTGCACTCACCCGAAGGTTGTCTGGCTCCAGCAGCACCCAGGGCTTGAATTCGGTGGCCACACCCAACGGCCACAGCAACACCAGGCCCAGGCCGATCCAGAACACGCGACCCAGCCAGGCCGGATCGCGGGTTGGCGCTCGGTGCAGTGACAACTCGGTCATGACGGTTGGTGACCTGATGCGGTTGCATGCTGCAGAACCGTCCAGCAGCAGCCACAGAACCGGCTTCGCCGGGCTGCAGGCTGCGCCCCCCTTTCAGGGGGGTGACGCGAAGCGGCGCGGGGGGTATCCATACCTACCTGCAGTGCATCACGACGGGTTGTGGCATCCCGGGCACCTCGGACTCATCGGCAGGCACCTCGCCGCGCAACTCGTGCTCGAACTGGTCGTACAACTGTGTCAACAGCTCGCGTGTCACCAGGCGTGCTGGCAGGTCGAACGCCAGCGCACCGTCGCGCAGACCCACAATGCGCGGAAAACTCGCCAGCGCCACGTCCACCTGGTGCAGCGTGGCCACGAGCGTGGCGCCGTGGTCTCGTGCGCTGTTGACCAGGGTTGTGATGGCTTGGCGCGATCGCGTTGGGTCCAGCGCCGACAAAGGTTCGTCCACCAGCCACAGCGAGGCCGCAGACAGCAGTGTGCGGGCCAGGCCGACGCGCTGTCGTTCACCACCAGAGAGCCGGTCCACGCGTTCGAACAGCTTGTCACCCAGGTCGAACTTCTCCAGCGCCTCAAAGGCCGCGGGAATGTCCGACGGGTAGAAGAGCGAGCGCAGGCTGGCCCACAGGCCCATGTGGGGCAGGCGGCCGGCGAGCACGGCAGTGACCACGCGCTGGCGCGGTGGCAATGGTGGCACTTGAGGTGCCAGGAACAGGCGGCCGCGCAGCTTCTGCAGCGCACTGCGTTGCAGTTGCCAGGGGGCTGCGCCGTCGAGGTGCAGTTGCCCTGTGGTGGGCGGCAGCGCGCAGGCCAGCACCTGCAGCAGCGTGGTCTTGCCCGCACCTGACGGACCGATCACCGCCACCTGCTCGCCCGCAGCGATGTGCAGGCTCAAGTCCTTGATGGCGGGTGGCGCATCGGTGCGCGCGGCTGGGTGGCGCGCGCTGACGCCTTCAAGTTGCAGCTTCAAGCGCAGGTGCTCCAGCCACTCACAGCAGGCCAGCGCTGCGCGCAGCGGCTTCCAGACCCTTGTAGTTGTCGGGCGTGGTGGCGATGTAGCGCGTGGCACGGTTGAGCTTGAGGATCTCGGCGTGTTCGGGGTTGGCCGGGTCCAGTGCCAGCAGCGCGGCTTTCACCTTGGCCTGCATGTCGGCAGGCATGTCGGCGTGCACCGACCAGTTGTAGTTGAAGTAGCCCGGCGTGGTGTAAAACACGTCCACCGCCTTGGTGTCCACCTTGTTCTCGTTCACGAACTTCTTCCACACGGTGATGTCGAGTGCGGCAGCATCCACCTTGCCGCTGACCACCGACGCGATGGTCGCGTCGTGTGCGCCGCTGTAGGCGATGCGGCGGAAGTCTTTTTCAGGGTTGATGTTGGCCTGCAGCAGGAAGCTGCGTGGCATCAGGTGGCCGGAGGTGCTGCTTTGTGAGCCGAACGACACCTGCTTGCCTTTCATGTCGGCCAGGCTCTTGATGCCGGAATCGGTCTTGGAAATGAACACCGACTGGAACTTGGTGTCTTCTTCGCGTTGCGCGAGCGGCACCACCTTGCCACCCGAACGCAGGTTGGCCTGCACAAAGGTGAAACCGCCGAACCACACCAGGTCCACCTTCTTGTTCACCAGCGTTTCCACGGCAGCGGGGTAGTCGCTCACCGGCGTGAATTCCACCTTCACGCCCAGCGCCTTCTCAAGGTAGCTGGCCAGCGGCGTGAACTTGCGCACCTGTTCGGTTGCGGCTTCTTCAGGGATAGTGGTCACGCGGAACACGCTCTGGGCGTGGGCATACGTGGCGACGGACAGCACGGCGCAGGTCAAGAGTGCGCGCAGGGTGCGGGAAGGCAGGAAATGGGTCATGGGTCATCCGGTCAAGAGGGATTGAGGAGCCCGTATTAGACCGCGAGTGCGCATCCCCACTGTTGCGCTGCGATGCTGCTCAGGAACCCCTTGTCACACAAGCCGGGTGTCAGCCGGTATAAACCACCCAGGAGAGCCCACCCGCATGCCCCAGTCTGATCCCAAGCCCCACTTCATCCAGACCCATTTGTCCGACCCTGCCGCCGTGCGTGCAGAGCTGCAGGCCAGCCTTCTGGCCACACCGGCGCACATCGCGCCGAAGTTTCTTTACGACGTCCTGGGCTCGCGCCTTTTCGATGCGATCACCGAGCTGCCCGAGTACTACCCCACCCGCACCGAAGCCAGCATCTTCGCGCAGCATGGTGCCGCCATGGCCCGGCATCTGCCAGCGAGCGCCGTGCTCTTGGACCTGGGGGCCGGCAGTTGCGCCAAGGCGGCGCGGCTGTTCCCGGTGCTGCGACCCGCCGGCTATGTGGCGGTGGACATTTCGGTGGACTACCTGCGCGATACGCTTGGGGCGCTGCAGCAACGCCACCCCAGGCTGCCCATGCTCGGGCTGGGCATGGACTTTTCTTCGACGCTGGCCCTGGGTCCTGCGGCCGCCGACTGGCTGCACACCCGCGACCTTCAAGCCGCACCCCGCACGGTCTTCTACCCGGGCTCCAGCATCGGCAATTTTGACCCCGACCAAGCCCTGACACTGCTGCGGCAGGCCCATGCCCTGTGCCGCGAAGGTGGCCCGGGCAGTGGCCTGCTCATCGGTGTGGACCTGATCAAGCCCACCGCCGTGCTCGAGCCCGCCTACGACGATGCCCTGGGCGTGACCGCCGCCTTCAACCGCAACTTGCTGCTCAATGTCAACCGCTGGCTGGGCAGCGACTTTGCGCCCGCGCAGTGGCAGCACAAGGCTTTTTTCAATGAGCCTGAATCGCGCATTGAAATGCACCTGCTTGCGAAGGAGGATCAGACCGTGCGCTGGCCAGGTGGGGAACGCGTGTTTGTCGCGGGTGAAGGGCTGCACACCGAAAGCTCGTACAAATGGAAGCCTGCCGCCTTTGAGGCGCTGCTGAAGGAAGCAGGGTTTGGATCGGTTCGCCTGTGGTCCGATGAGCGGCATTGGTTCGGGGTGTTTGCTGCAACAGCGGGTGACGCCTGAGTACCATTGCGGCCGACCTGATGGGCGGCGCGGTGGTCATCCGCAACATTGCCGTATGGGTGTTATGCGTGATGCCGACTTGTTTGCATCGGCACGAATGACCACAATGCCAGCTTGAAATAGAGTGGATCCAGCAAAGCGCTGGAGCCAGAGGCGGCCATGGGCCGGTCAGTGAGTCACATGAACAGGAGTCAGGGATGAGGTGGATCCGTTTGTTTGGGGCGATCGTTCTGCTCATGGCCGGCTCATCTGTGCTGGCCGCAGACGCGGGTGAGCGCAAGTTCATCCGCAAGGGCATGGCTGAAGGGGAGGTGTTGCACAAGATTGGCAAACCTGACCACGAAGCATTCATCCGCGTCGTCAAGGGTCAGCCGGAAGAGAAGTCCTGGACCTATTTCCCCCACCCCCGTGATGCACAGACCCTGACCATCATCACCTTCCATGCCGGCACGGTGAGCAGCATCGAACGCAAGATTGCCCGTTAAACCTCGAAAACGCCGGGACCGCGCGGGACACGTCAGACCACACTTCTGAAGCCGGACACGATGTCGTTGCGGTGCCGCTCGAAGTAGTTGCGGTACTTCGGATGACGCATTCGTGGCGAGGTGGCCTGGCTGGCGCCTTTGAGCACCGGTCGACCATCGAACCAGGGCGCCGAATAGTCCAGGTAAGGGTGCGGCTCAAAACCGGGGTAGGGTGCAAAAGGTGTGGCGGTCCATTCCCAGACCCTGCCCCACTCGAAGCCGGCGACGGTATGTGCGGCCAGCTCCCATTCGGCCTCGCTGGGCAGGCGGCGATCGGCCCACGCGCACCAGGCCTCGGCCTCATAAGCGCTCAGATGGCAGGCGACGTCGTCCAGGTCCAGCGGCAGCCATTGTCCCCAGCATTGGCGTGCCCAGCGCTGCCTGTCGCTGCGCTGCAGGTAACGTGGTGCCTGTTGTTCCTGTGCGCGTCGCCAGGCCCAGCCTTCCTCGCTCCACCACTTCTTCTGTTCGTAGCCGCCCGCTTCCACAAAAGGCAGGTAGCGTGCCCAGGTCACAGGCGCGGCGTCGATCTGGAAGGCGGGCACGTGCAGTGTGCAGGTACCGAGTTCGTTGTCGAAGGCAAAGCCCGGGCCCTGGTGTCCCATCGACCAGGCCATGGCGGGCACGCTCAGCGTATCGCCGTCAGCGGGCTGGGCGATGGTGGGCGCATGCGGGTGGGGCAGGGTGCCTGCGGCAAAAGGGTCGTGCCCCAGCGTCTGGGCCATGTAGACGGCGGCTTCTGCGTGCATGTCTTCGTGGAACAGAGCCAACCGGAAGAAGTACAGGCCCTCGTCGGTGTCGGGGGCATCTTCCAGCAGGCTCAGGGTGTCTTGCAGGCTGGCGTTCAGGTCCATGACGGTGGTGTCAGCGCCAGGCAGTGCCAGCTGCCAGCGCAGGGCATGGGCGATGCGGCTGGAGTCGTACAGCGCATCGGCATCAAGGCCGCGCCGGGCCTGGCGCGCAGGGGTGCGGGGCGCTTGCGGGTCGGCGCGCGCGCCGCGACCGCGTTGTGGGTTGCGAGCGATCCACCAGTCGGCAAACCAGCCGATATGACCCAGCTCCCACAAAGGCGGATTCAGTTCGGGCGAAAAGGGTACGACCAGTGCATCGCCCAGCGCCGCCCGGCTGGACGCGAACAAGGCCAGGGTGCGTTCGCGCGCGTCACGCAGCTGGTGTGCCAGGGCTTGTCGGCCTCCTGTGCGGGCCGATTGAGCTTCCGACACAATGGGTGCCCATCCGATGTCCTTCATCAAACCCTCACTTTGCATCGTCACGCCAGCGCTGGCCGATGCCAACAACGGCAATTGGCAGACCGCGCGCCGCTGGGCGCGACTGCTCTCTGGCCATTATGCGGTTCGCCTGGCACGCCAGTGGCCTGACGGGCCTTCACCGCATGACGGGACAGACATGCTGCTGGCCCTGCACGCACGGCGCTCAGCGACTTCGGTGGCGGCCTGGGCGGCGGCCCACCCGCAGCGTCCGCTGGTCGTGGCCCTCACCGGTACCGACCTCTACCGCGACATCGCCAATGACGCCCAGGCCCAGCGCTCGCTGGAACTTGCACAGCGGCTCATCGTGCTGCAGGAACTGGGTCCGCAGGCCTTGCCTGAAGCCTTCAGGGGCAAATGCCGTGTGGTGTTCCAGTCTGCCAGCGCACGACAGGCGCTGCGCAAGACCACGGCGCACCTGCGCGCGGTGGCCGTGGGCCATCTGCGTGCCGAGAAATCACCTGCCACTTTGTGGGCTGCCGCGCGATTGCTGAGACCGGATGAAGGCATCTTCATCGACCATGTGGGCGCTGCGCTCAGCCCCGACATGGCCGAGACCGCCATGCAGACCGCGCGCGATTGCCCGCACTACCGGTGGCTGGGTGGCTTGCCGCATGCTGCTGCACGTGCCCGCATTCAGCGTGCCCACGTGCTGGTGCATCCCAGCGCCATGGAAGGGGGCGCCCATGTGGTGATGGAGGCGGTGCTCAGCGGCACGCCGGTGCTGGCGTCAAGCATTGACGGCAATGTGGGCATGCTGGGCAGGGACTATGGCGGCTATTTCCCCGTGGGCGATGCCGCTGCGCTCGCTGATGGCCTGCGGCAACTGCGCAGGGGCCTGAACGGTAGCGCAGGCCAGCTTGCCTCCCTGCAAGCACAATGCGAAGCGAGGGCGGCCCTGTTCGCCCCCGAGGCCGAGCGGCAGTCGCTGCTGGCCCTGCTGGCGGAACTGCGCTGAGCCGCAGCCGCTGATTGAACCTCCACGACAACGCAACCAATCCACCCAGAAGAGAACACCGCATGAACGCGCCCCTGCCGACCCAACCCCGTCTGACCAGCCTTTCTCATGGGGGTGGCTGCGGCTGCAAGATCGCGCCCGGCGTGCTGAGCGAAATCCTGCGAGGCGCCAGCGCCATGCCCATGCCGAAGGAACTGCTGGTGGGCATTGAAACGGCCGACGACGCTGCCGTGTACCAGCTCAATGACGAGCAGGCGCTCATCGCCACCACCGACTTTTTCATGCCCATCGTCGACGACCCGTACGACTTCGGCCGCATCGCAGCCACCAACGCGATCAGCGACGTGTACGCCATGGGTGGCACGCCCATCATGGCGCTGGCCCTGGTGGGCATGCCCATCAACGTGCTGTCCACCGATACCATCGGTCGCATCCTGGCCGGTGGACAGGACGTGTGCAAGGCCGCCGGCATTCCCATTGCGGGTGGGCACACCATCGACTCCGTGGAGCCCATCTATGGCCTGGTGGCGCTGGGTCTGGTGCACCCGAAAAAGGTCAAGCGCAATGCCGACGCCCGCGTCGGCGACCGGCTGGTGCTGGGCAAGCCGCTGGGCGTGGGTGTGCTGTCTGCAGCGCTCAAGAAGGACGCACTGCCGCCCGCCGGCTACGGCCAGATGATCGCGTTCACCACCCAGCTCAACACCCCCGGCCCGGCGCTCGCACAGCTGAATGGAGTGCATGCACTCACCGACATCACCGGCTTTGGCCTGGCCGGCCACGCACTCGAAATGGCCCGTGGATGCCAGGCCACGGTGCGGCTGGACATGGCCCGCGTGCCTTTGATCGAAGGCGTGCGCGACCTCGCCGCGCAGGGCATGGTCACGGGCGCTTCGGGACGCAACTGGGCTGCCTATGGTCACGAAGTGCGCCTGGGCGAGCACCTGCAACCGGTGGACCAGGCGCTGCTCAGCGACCCACAGACCAGCGGCGGCCTGCTGGTGGCCTGCGCACCGGACACCGTGGACGAGGTGCTCGCCATCTTCCGCCGCATGGGTTTCGACAGCGCCGCCGACGTGGGTGAAATCGTGGCCGCCGAGCCCGATGGCGTGCGGCTTCGTGTGGCCTGAGCAAGCGCGCCCATGTCTGGCCTTTTGCGCAATCTCCTGACGTTTCTGATGGCGCTGCTGGCGCCCCGCGCAGAAAGTCCGCTGTCCACCACCGTCAGCCACTTTCGGGTCATGCCCTGGGATGTGGGCGTGCGGGTGCTCAAAAGCGACCGCTACCTGTTGCTCGCCGAAGCGGCCCAGGTCGACTACATGGTGAAGTCCGGGCTGTGGCGGCGGCAATTGCGCGAGGGATTGAGCTTTGTGAACGCAGCGCAGATGATTCGGTTCTTGCATCCCATCGGGCTGTTGCAGCGCGTGCGCGTGGAAACCACCATCTTGTTTGCCGACCGGCGCTTTGCGTATTTTTCTCACGCGCTCTTTGTGGGCGAGGTGCGGCACGGTGAGGTGCTGGTCAAGATGAAATTCAAGAGGGGCGCGATCACCGTGCCGCTGATGAACCTCGTAGAGCATGACTTTGGTGAGAAGCCGGTGCACCTTGCCCTCTGGGACCAGGCGCTGGACACTTTGTAGGCCAACTCGGGAGCACAGCGGGTGCTGATCCCCACGTTGGTGCGGAGACCCGGCCTCCAGGGCGGGCGAATGCCGACGGCTGACCGTCTGGAAAGCCCGCTTGTCGCAAACCGCGTGAAACTTCCGTTCTGTGCTTGGCGTGTTTGCGGGCGATGGCGACAATGGCGTGGCAAGCGCCGAGGGTGGCGTGCCCGGGGTTCATGCCCTGTTCCTCGTGTTCTTGCCCGCATCCAGACTGGCGGCACCTGTCTGGGCTTTCACAATCCTCCATCGGGAAGCCTGCTCATGCGATTCGGAACATGGCGTATTTGCGGATGGTGGGCGCTGCTGATCGCCCCACAGGTGCTCTGGGCGCAGGCCGCGCAGCAGGTGCAGATTGCGTACCGCGTGCAGCCCGGCATCGACTGGATATCCGATCTCACCACCGACGCCATGATGTCGTTCACCGTGGTCGAAGACCGTGGCATCGTGGCCAAGAGCGCCGAGCGGGGGGTGCGGTTTCCTGCCCAGGCCAACCTGGTCAACCGCCAGAGCGTGCGCCACACCACTTCGGCCGCGGCGCCAGACGGTAGCTTCACGGTGGATCTGGCATTTCTGTCCAAGAGCGCAGCGGTTCGCGACGCCGACGGACAGGAACACGTGATGGCAGACGAGTCCTCGCTGGTGGGCAGCCGCGTGCAGGCCAAGGCGATGGCCAATGGCCACATTGACGCGCAGACCATGCAGATCACGGGCGCGCCGGAGGAAAAGACAGCCTTGATCCGTCCGGTGTTTCAGGCCATGCTGGAGCAAATGGGCGCGCTGGAGAACGTGTCGCTCAGCACCGACCAGGGGGCCTCCCAGCGTGTCGAGCTCACGTTGCCCATCGGGGGCATCACCAGTGTGGCCATCGGCATGGATATCAACTACAAGCTGGTGGACATCAAGGAAGACATCGCCGAGATTGACATGGTGTATGTGATGGACTTCGGCACACCAGACAAGCCCATGCGCATCAAGGCCCACGGCAGTGGGGCGGGAGCCATGCGCTACGACACGCAGCGCCAGCTGATCCTCTCCACGACCGACCATTCCCTGATGGACATGGAGCTGGAGATGCCGGAAGGCGTGATCAAGGTCCAGGTGATGAACCAGCAAAAGCAGGTGGCCCGGCTGGCTGAGGGGCCATAGGCCCTGTTCCCTGACCTTTCCTATTTCGACCTGCTTCTCGACATCCACACCTGCTCATGACGCGCCACCTGACCATCAGGGTCTGCACCCACCGCCTGACCCGACGCGCCGACGCTTGCGAGCTGAGGCAGCGCGCGGGCACAGAGCCACTGTCACCGCTTCAGAGAGCTTGCCTGGAGCGGCTTCGGGCGCGTGTGGCCGCATGAGGATCTGTTCCACGGCCGGCGTCTTCGGAACGATGCTGGCGGCCTATGGGCTGGTCCTGTCGCCCGCGCTGTTTTTTAACGGCTACCTGGACTCGCCGGTGGGTGTGCTGGTGCTGATGCCCTACCTCAGCGTCTACCTGTTTCACTCAGCCGGCGTGCCGGGGTTGCTGATGAATGACGGCGCATGCGGATGGGGCTGGTGCGCGCCCACGGTGTTCGGCTGGGGGTTTCTGGCCGTGGTGTGGGTCGTTCTGGCCTGGGGGGTGGCGCATCTGCTGGCCCGCCTGTGCGCTGCCCGGCGCAGCTCAGAAGTGTCGACGGATTGATACCTGCTGCCTTCATCGCCGGCCGCCGACAATGGGTTGCGGTGAATGTGATTCAATGGCTGGCTTTGTTCAACGCCCTGGCAGCCGCGAAACTGCGGGCCTGCCGACCACTGGAGAAAATTGTGAACCCCACCCGACTCGTTGCCGTTGTGCTCATCATTGCAGGCGCGCTCGCGCTGGCCTATGGCGGTTTCAGCTACACCAAGG
>PHCQ01000058.1 GCA_002840835.1 Betaproteobacteria bacterium HGW-Betaproteobacteria-16
TACGCGGTCATAAAAACCGGTGGCAAACAGTATCGTGTTGCTGCTGGCGAAAAAATTAAAGTAGAACAGATTGCTGCGGATGTGGGTCAAGAGATCGTGATTGATCAGGTTCTGGCTGTCGGCAACGGCAGCGAGATCAAGGTTGGCACTCCCTTGGTTTCCGGCGCAACGGTCACGGTCACGGTGGTGGCGCATGGCAGGCACGACAAGGTTCGCATCTTCAAGATGCGCCGTCGCAAGCACTACCAGAAGCGTCAGGGCCACCGTCAGAATTTCACCGAGCTGCAGATCGCTTCGATCGCAGCCTGAGGAGTCGATAAATGGCACAGAAAAAAGGCGGCGGCTCTACGCGAAACGGGCGCGATTCCAAGCCCAAGATGCTCGGTGTGAAGGCTTTCGGTGGTGAACTGGTGAGCGCCGGTTCCATCATCGTTCGCCAGCGCGGCACGCGCTTCCACCCCGGTGCAAACGTCGGTCTGGGCAAGGATCACACCCTGTTTGCCACGGTCGACGGCCATGTCACCTTCGCTGTCAAAGGCGCGCTGAACCGTCAGGTGGTCAGCATCACGCCGGCTGCCTGATCGCGGCGGCATCCAGGATGGTCGGGTACGCCCGGCAGTGATCCTTCCAGAGAGGTAACACTCTGATTGCAAAAGGCCCGCCAGCGCGGGCCTTTTGTGTTGGTCTCTACAGGAGAAACATGTCATGAAATTTGTGGACGAAGCCACGATCGATGTTGCTGCAGGCGACGGCGGCAACGGCTGCGCATCTTTCCGGCATGAAAAATACAAGGAATTCGGTGGCCCGGACGGCGGCGATGGTGGCCGGGGAGGGCATGTGTACGCCATCGCGGATGCCAGCCTGAACACGCTGGTCGACTTCCGATACACGAGGCGTTTCGAGGCCCGACGAGGTGAGCATGGCAAGGGATCGGACATGTTTGGCATCAAAGGCGATGACATCGTGCTCAAGATGCCTGTGGGTACCATCATTGCCGATGCCGAAACGGGAGAGGTCATCCACGAACTGCTTGAGCCCGGAGAACAGATCACCATCGCCAAAGGCGGTGATGGTGGCTTCGGCAACATGCACTACAAGAGTTCGACGAACCGGGCGCCACGTCAGAAGACACCGGGTTGGCCTGGCGAGCGCCGCACGTTGAAACTGGAGCTCAAGGTGCTGGCAGACGTCGGTCTTCTGGGCATGCCCAATGCGGGCAAGTCCACATTGATCGCTGCAATTTCCAATGCCCGCCCCAAAATTGCGGACTACCCTTTCACCACGCTGTATCCCAACCTCGGTGTGGTACGGGTAGGTCCTGAAAAAAGCTTCGTGGTGGCCGATGTGCCAGGGCTGATCGAAGGTGCGTCGGAAGGGGCGGGACTGGGACATCAATTCCTGCGTCACTTGCAGCGCACGCGCCTCTTGCTGCATCTTGTGGACATGGCACCGTTCGCCGAAGACGTGGACCCGGTGCAGCAGGTGAAGGCGATTGCAGCAGAGTTGAAAAAATTCGACCCTGCGCTGTACGCCAAACCGAGGTGGCTGGTGTTGAACAAGCTCGACATGGTGCCCACCGAGGAGCGGGAAGCCCGTGTGAAGGACGTCGTCAAGCGACTCAAATACAAAGGACCTGTGTTTGAAATCTCGGCCCTGACCCGGGAAGGGTGCGAGCTGTTGATCCAGAAGATCTACCAGCACATTGCACAGGTGCACCAATCGATGCAGCCACCTACCGATGTCGATCCCCGATTCTCGGATGCACCGAGCGGTGAGTGAAGTCGCCTAGGTAAACGATCCGTTTTTTCAGATCCATGTTGGATGAGTCCATGAATGCCATCGAATCGCTTCCGGTGTCTTTGCTCAAACATGCCCGCCGCATCGTGGTCAAGGTCGGCTCGAGTCTGGTGACCAATGAAGGCCGTGGGCTGGATGAGGAGGCCATCGGGGAGTGGAGCCTGCAGCTCGCGGAGCTGGCGCAGCAGGGCCGCGAGCTGATCATGGTGAGCAGTGGCGCCGTCGCTGAAGGCATGAAAAGACTCGGCTGGACCGAGCGTCCCAAGGAGATCCATGAACTGCAGGCGGCTGCGGCCGTCGGGCAAATGGGCTTGGTGCAAATGTACGAGTCCAAGCTGCGTGCCTGTGGGGTGGGCAGTGCACAGGTGCTGTTGACCCATGCCGATCTGGCGGATCGCGAACGGTACCTGAACGCGAGATCCACCCTGGTGACGCTGCTCGGTCTAGGTGTGGTACCGGTGATCAACGAGAACGACACCGTGGTCAACGACGAGATCAAGTTTGGTGACAACGACACGCTGGGTGCGCTGGTGGCGAACCTCGTGGAGGCCGATGTGCTGGTGATTCTGACCGACCAGAAGGGGCTGTACACAGCCGATCCCAGGCGCCATCCGTCTGCCGAATTCGTGCATCTCGCCAGAGCGGGTGACCCCCGACTGGAGACCATGGCCGGCGGCGCCGGTTCTGGCATCGGCAAGGGCGGCATGCTCACGAAGATACTGGCCGCCAAGCGTGCGGCGGCTTCAGGGGCGTCCACCGTGATTGCCTGGGGACGTGAGCCGCGTGTGCTGTTGCGCTTGTGCGAAGGCGAGTCGATCGGGACGTGTCTGCAGGCGCAGACACCGAAAAACCAGGCGCGCAAGCGCTGGATCGCCGATCACCTTCAGCTTCGTGGTGCCGTGGTCGTTGACGATGGTGCGATGGCGAAGTTGCAGCGCGAAGGCAAGAGCTTGTTGCCAA
This sequence comes from Betaproteobacteria bacterium HGW-Betaproteobacteria-16, assembly GCA_002840835.1. Lineage (GTDB taxonomy): Bacteria > Pseudomonadota > Gammaproteobacteria > Burkholderiales > Burkholderiaceae_C > Hydrogenophaga. Next base: position 2,758 of record PHCQ01000058.1, read on the forward strand.
TCGGTATGGTCGCTGTGGAAGGCGATTTCTCCCGTGGTGACGTGATTGCTGTCCGAAGCGCCAGCGGGATGGAAATCGCGCGAGGTCTGGCCAACTACGCCAGCTCAGAGGCGCGACTGATATGCAGAAGATCGTCTGCTGACTTCGAGCGATTGCTGGGGTATGTGGGTGAACACGAGATGATTCACCGCGACAACCTGGTGCTGTCTGGTCGCTGAACCAGATTCAGCCTGCGACTGAACTGCGGCCCAGGTGGCGGGAGTATGCGGTCAGCCGGCTTGGTCTAGCTAGACGGTTCGACGTTGCGGTGACTCTGTGGGTCTGGATCGAAACTGGCGCCAGGCGGCAGCTCGAGACCCAGTGGTGCCCCGCCCATGGATTCCTCGTGCAAACTCTCGCCAGGGCCGCGCTGTCTTGTGCCACTGCGAAGATAGCGATTGCGTGGGTCGTTTCTCGGCAGGTAACGCGCGAGCTCGGTCAATGCCATTTCATAGACGCCGCGCTTGAATTCGACGACCACGTCCAGCGGGACCCAATAGTCGTGCCAACGCCATGCGTCGAACTCGGGATGACTGGTGGCACGCAGATTCAGGTTCCAGTCGTGAGCGACCAATCTCAGCAGGTACCAGATCTGTTTCTGCCCCTTGTAGTGACCGCGTGCATCGCGTCGGATGAAGCGGTCCGGCACTTCGTAGCGCAACCAGTCCCTGGTGCGGGCCACGATGCTCACGTGCTCGGGCATCAGTCCCACTTCCTCGTGCAGCTCTCGGTACATCGCCTGCTCCGGGGTTTCGCCCCTGTCGATGCCACCTTGCGGAAACTGCCAGGAGTGTGAGCGGATGCGCTTGCCCCAGAACACCTGGTTTCGCTGGTTGAGCAGAATGATGCCGACATTGGGCCTGAAGCCTTCTCTGTCAAGCATAATCAACCCCAAATTTTTGAACTGTATGGATTATGCATCGCGCATGACAAATTCCGTACTGTTCTGCCCCTCGAAGGGGATCAGCGCCGGGTAAACACCGACTGACGGACCCGTGTTCATCCAGGAGCGGGCGTCGCCTCTGATTTTTCATCCACCACTTTTCGTGAGACCTTTACGGTTCGTGTGCCCTTCATGAAAGCCTCCCAGTTCTTTATCTCCACGCTCAAGGAAGCCCCTGCCGATGCCGAGGTGGTGAGTCATCAGCTGATGACCCGAGCCGGCATGATCAAAAAGCTGGGCGCCGGCATCTATACCTACATGCCGATCGGGCTGCGGGTGATCCAGAAGGTGGAGAAGATCGTGCGGGAGGAAATGAACCGGGCCGGGGCGGTGGAACTCACCATGCCTGTGATCCAGCCAGCCGAATTCTGGCAGGAGACGGGCCGCTTCGAAAAAATGGGGCCAGAACTGCTTCGCATCAAGGACCGCCACGATCGCGATTTCGTGGTTCAGCCCACCAGCGAAGAAGTGGTCACGGACATCGCCCGGCAGGAACTGCGCAGCTACAAGCAGTTGCCCAAGAATTTCTACCAGATTCAGACGAAGTTTCGGGACGAACGCCGTCCCAGGTTCGGCTTGATGCGTGGGCGCGAGTTCATCATGAAAGATGCCTACAGTTTTGACCGTGACGAGACAGCCGCCAAGGCCAGCTACCAGGTCATGGCTGCGGCCTATCGCCGCATCTTCGACCGCTTCGGGCTGCGTTACCGGGCCGTGGCAGCCGACAGCGGTGCCATTGGCGGCGACCTGTCTGAGGAGTTCCAGGTGATTGCGGCCACCGGAGAGGATGCGATTGTCTATTGCCCGAGCAGCGATTACGCGGCCAACATGGAAAAGGCCGAGTCGCTGGCGCCGCAGACGCCAAGACCTGCGGCATCCAATCCCATGGTCAAGACCCCGACGCCCGGAAAGAGCACCTGTGCCGATGTGGCCGAACTGCTGGGTGTGCCCCTGGCCACCACGGTGAAATCGCTCGTGCTGGCCACCGACGAATTGGACGATGACGGGCAGGTGCTGCGTTCGCAAGTCTGGTTGTTGCTCCTGCGGGGGGACCACGACATGAACGAGGTCAAAGTGTCCAAGGTGCCCGGACTGGACACTGGGTTTCGCTTTGCCAGCTTGCCCGAAATCGAGAGCCACTTTGGTTGCAAGCCTGGCTATCTGGGCCCTGTGGGTACCTTGCTGCCGGTGAAGCTGGTCGTTGACCGCGAAGTGGCCGTGATGGCCGACTGGATCTGTGGCGCCAACCAGATGGATTTCCACATGACGGGCGTGAACTGGGGCCGTGATCTGCCCGAGCCCGACCTGGTGACCGATTTGCGCAACGTGGTGGAGGGCGATGCCTCGCCCGATGGAAAAGGCGTTCTGGCCATCGAGCGAGGTATCGAGGTGGGCCATGTGTTCTACCTGGGCACCAAGTACAGCAAGGCCATGAACGCCACGTTCCTGGGTGAGGACGGCAAACCTGCTCATTTTGAGATGGGTTGTTATGGCATCGGCATCACCCGTCTGCCTGCGGCTGCCGTCGAGCAGAACCACGACGAACGCGGCATCATCTGGCCCGACGCGATCGCACCGTTCACGGCGGTGGTTTGTCCGATCGGCATGGATCGCAGCGATGAAGTTCGCAAGGCGGCCGAGCAGCTGTATGCAGACCTCCTGGTCGAGGGTATCGACGTGCTCCTGGATGACCGGGGCGAGCGGCCGGGCGCCATGTTTGCCGATTGGGAGCTCATCGGCGTGCCCCACCGGATCACCATCGGTGACCGGGGGCTGAAATCAGGACAACTGGAATACCAGCACCGTCGGGACGCCACTGCCACCCAGGTGGCGGTGGGTGATGTGGTGGCGTTTCTCAAGGAGAAGCTGGCCGGATGAAGCGTTCCGCATCGCCTTTGCCATTGGACCCGACTCAGGACGAGACGCTGACTCTGAACCGGCGCGTGTGTCTGCTGGCGGGCTTGTCCGGTCTGACCTGGTCCGCATCCTCCCTGCTGACCCCGGTGCAGGCGGGCGGGCAGCTGGAGGAACCGTTGGCCGATTCCGTGCGCAGCGCACTGGCCTCTGCCATCGCCAACAGCGCACCTCCCGAGCCGGTGTTTTCAGATACCGGGCGACGCCTGGCTTACTTGCGTTGGCTGGGCGCGATGAGCGACCGGCTGCATCGGCGCAAGCCAGATTTTCAGACCCGCATCGAGTTCCTGCAGACGGTGTGGTACGAAACGCGGCGCGCCGGTCTGGACACCACCATGGTGATGGGTTTGATCCAGGTGGAAAGCGCGTTTCGCAAGTTCGCCATTTCGCGTGTAGGCGCCAGGGGCTACATGCAGATCATGCCTTTCTGGTCGCGGGTGATTGGCGACGGCGAGGTGGGAAAGCTGTTTGATATGCGCGTGAATTTGCGCTTCGGCTGTGTGATCCTGCGCCACTATCTGGACCGGGAGAAGGGCGATACTTTCATGGCGTTGGGTCGCTACAACGGCAGCCGGGGCCGCGCCGAATACCCGAATGCGGTGTATGCGGCCGCACGAAACTGGGTCCATCCCGACGCCTGACACCGGGTGCCCGGTGTCATCGGGTACCTGTAAAGAGCGTGGACGCCCCTTACTGCAGGAAGCCGATACGGGCTTTCCCGGCGCCCATCTTTGGCAGATCGCCGGACTCGATGCTGTAGCGATTGTCCAGGCGGGCGTTGCCAAAGGCTGTGACCAGCGCTCTGCGCATTTCGCGCGGAGCAAGTGTGGCGAGCTGGTCGAGCACGTCGTCCACGGGCTCGGGATCGAAACGCTGTCCCCAGTCATGTTCGCCGCGAATGCCCCGGTACAGGTGCGCCGCAATCTTGCGTGCGGCCTCGGGTGAGGGTGCCGCGATTTCAAACACGTTCATGCGATTGAGAATCGGCTCCGGGATGCTGCGTTCGTCGTTGGCGGTGGTGATCCAGATCACCTGACTGGCATCGATTGGCACTTCGGCAAACTCGTCAACAAAGCTCTGTGCGGTGTCGTGTTCGAGCAGGCTGTAGAGCGCGCCCATGGGGTCGTATTGGGCATCGGCGCTGGCTTTGTCGATCTCGTCAACCACGATCACCGGATTCGCGTACTGACCGTCCACCAGTGCTTCAAACACCTTGCCCGGTTTGGCGCCTTTCCATTGCGAAGACGAACCAGACAGGAGCCAACCCGCCGTCATGGAGCTCATGGGGATGAGGCTCATGCTGGTGCCCAGCAAGTCGGCAATCTGGCGCGCGAAGTGCGTTTTGCCGACGCCGGGTGGACCCAGCAAGAGGATCGGCGTGACCTCCAGGCCGTCGTGGCTGTCCTGGGTCAAGGCCACGTGTCGCTTCACGTCGTCGAGCACTTCGCCAAAGTTGGGCAGCAAGTCGTACAACGGGGCCATGTCAGGCACGCCAGACGGCTTGACCGCAAAGCGCTCGGGACCGCGTTCCAGCATGCGTTGCCAAGTGTTGCGCAAGGGATCGAAATCGCGCTCGTTGCCGCTGGCCTGCAGGTGCGCCAGCTTGCGCTCGACATCGTCGGCGCGGAACACGCTGCGCATCTGGGCGATGGGCAGGCCCATGGGGGGTGAAGCGACCAGGCTGCGTGAGCTCATGCGATTCTCCTTGGGTGTTCGGCAGTGCTTTCATTCAAGCACAAGACATGCCTGATCACAAAGCCGGATAAGACCCGGAAAGCACCGTCTTTCCTTTGGAGGAGCCGAATCGTGAAAAATACCGCGATCAGAAACGACAAAAGCCACCCGAAGGTGGCTTTCTGGTGGCCGAGGCCAGAGACTCGAGGATCAGGCCCCGCCGTTGATGACCTGTTGCAGTTCACCGGACTCGTACATCTCCATCATGATGTCCGATCCGCCGATGAACTCGCCCTTGACGTAGAGCTGTGGAATCGTGGGCCAATTGCTGTATTCCTTGATGCCCTGGCGAATGCCTTCGTCCTCCAGCACGTTCACCGTTTTAAGGGTGCGGGGCTCGACACCGCAGGCCTTGAGGATCTGGATGGCGCGGCCCGAAAAACCGCACATGGGGAAGCTGGCATTGCCCTTCATGAAGAGCACCACGTCGCTCGATTTGACGATTTGGTCGATTTGGGTCTGTGCGTCGCTCATGGCAGAAAGTCCTTGATCAGATGGGTTGCAAAGAACCCGGGAACAGCAAAGATTATCGCTGTTCCGGCCAGCGGCCTCCACTGCAACGCTCAATGCCCGCCAAGTCGGTGCGGCTGGCAACGGCTTCGAAGCCGGTTTGCCCGAGCAGTTCGCGCACCCGCCGTGCCTGGTCGTGGCCATGCTCCAGCAGCAGCCAGCCGCCGGGTAGCAGGAAGGAGGGCGCTTCGGCGATCAGATGGCGCAGGTCGTCCAGCCCATCAGGGCCGGAGACCAGGGCTGACAGCGGTTCATGCTGCAGTTGGGCCAGGTGCGGATCGTTCGTCTCGATATAGGGTGGGTTGCTGAGAATCAAGTCGAAGCGCTCGCCCTGTACGGCCGCCAGCCAGTGGCCAAGCCGAAAGCACACATTCAGACCGAGTGCCTCTGCGTTGGTCTGAGCCACCACCAGGGCGTCGGCACTGGCGTCGGTGGCCCAGGCTTGCGTGAGGGGTCTGCTCGATTTGAGGGCCAGTGCGATCGCGCCGCTGCCCGTGCCCAGATCCAGCGTGCGCACCGGGGCGTTGTGCGTTTGGGCAGTGTCGTCGACGATGTCCACCGCCCATTGCACCAGGGTTTCGGTATCGGGCCGCGGCACCAGCACACGGCGGTCGACTTTCAGGGGCAGACCGAAGAACTCCTTGGTGCCCGTGAGGTAGGGCAGGGGCTCGCCTTGAATCCGCCGCTGGCACAGCTGTTCAAACAATCGCTCTTGGTCAGCACCCAGGGATTGGTCGTCATGGGCTGCGAGCCAGGCGCGTGCGTTGGGATCGCGCCCAAAGCTGAACAGCAGCAACATCTGGGCGTCGAGCCGGTCCAGCCCGGCGGCCGCAGCTTGTCGAAGGGCATCGCGCAACATCACCTCGACTCTCCAAGCGCAACCATCTCAGAAAAGTGCCGAGCGTGTTGGCGCGAGGAAGCGTCTTCCAGGGCACCCGTGGAACCGGCTTCGCCGGGCCACGGGGTGCGTCCCCCTCCGGGGGGAAGACGCGAAGCGGCGCAGGGGGGCATCATTTACAGGCTGTTGCGCTGTTCAAGCTCGGCCAGCAGTTCGGCTCCCCGGGCCACCTGGAGCGCGTGCACCACATCGTCCAGGTCACCCTCCATCACCTGGAGCAGCTTGTAGACGGTGAGGTTGATGCGGTGGTCGGTGAGGCGCCCCTGGGGAAAGTTGTAGGTGCGGATGCGGTCGCTGCGGTCGCCGCTGCCGATCAGGCCCTTGCGGGTGGCGGCCTCCTTGGCCGCCCGCTCTGAGCGGTCTTTTTCCTGCAGCCGCGCGGTCAGCACCTGCAGCGCCTTGGCCTTGTTGCTGTGCTGGGAACGACCGTCCTGGCATTCGGCGGTGATGCCGGTGGGCAGGTGGGTGACACGGACGGCTGAATCGGTCTTGTTGATGTGCTGCCCACCGGCGCCGCTGGCCCGGTAAGTGTCGATGCGCAGTTCGCTGGGGTTCAAGGCGATGGCCTGGGTTTCGTCAGGCTCTGGCATCACGGCCACCGTGGCCGCGCTGGTGTGGATGCGGCCCTGGGTTTCGGTGACCGGCACCCGTTGCACGCGATGGCCGCCGGATTCGAAGCGCAGGCGCCCGTAGGCACCATGACCCGCAATCCGCAACACCACTTCCTTGTAGCCGCCGAGTTCGCTGGGCGACTCGCTCACGATCTCCACTTGCCAGCCCTGGGCTTCGGCGTACCGTGTGTACAGCCGCGCCAGGTCCCCGGCGAACAAGGCAGACTCATCGCCACCGGTGCCTGCCCGAATTTCCATGAAGGCGTTTCGCTCGTCATCAGGGTCCTTGGGCAACAGCTGCTGCTGCAAATCGGCGTCCAGCTCGGCCATGTCGGCGCTGGCGGCAGCCATTTCTTCTTCTGCCAGCTCGGCCATGTCGGGGTCGCTCAACATCGCCTCGGCCGATGCCCGGTCGGCCTCGCGCTGCAGGTAGCGGTTGTAAGTGTCGACCAGACTGGATGCATCGGCGTGCTCACGGCTCAGGGCACGAAATCGCTCCATGTCATTGACCACGTCGGGGGCAGACAGCAGGGCGTCGAGTTCGTGCAGGCGCGCGCTTTGACGCTGCAAGGTGTTGCGAACAAAGGGTTTCATGAGGTGGGGAAAATGTCCAGCAGATGTGCAGCAGCGCGCCGGTCCCGGGTGGGCACAGTGCTGCCGGATGGTTCGCTAGGAAAGGGTGCTGCGGCCGGTCTTGCGCGGATCGTCGCGCAAGAACAGGCGGGAGACGGTCTGTGCGGTGGCGGCGCGGGTGGCGCCATCGCCCGCGTGCAGTTCCGCCAGCGTGCCGTGCAGCATCTTCTGGGTCAGACCACGGGAAAGTGCTTCGAGCACGGCCTCCACCGGCTCGCCTTTGGCCAGCAACTTGCGCGCACGCACCAGTTCAGCGGCCCGCCATTCGTCGGCCTGTGCATGAATCTGCTGGATCAGCGGCACGACACCATGAGCCGGGTCGCGCTGCTCCATCCAGTGCATGAAGCTGAGCACACCGGCGTCGATGATGGCCTCTGCCTGGGCAACGGCCGCCTGGCGGTTGTCCTTGCCGGTTTGCACCACCGAAGCGAGGTCGTCCACGGTGTAGAGGTAAACGTCGTCCAGGGCCTTCACTTCGATCTCGATGTCGCGAGGCACGGCCAGGTCGACCATGAACAGCGGGCGGTGGCGGCGCTTCTTTAACGCACGCTCCACAGCGCCCAGACCAATGATGGGCAATGTGCTGGCGGTGCAGCTGATAACGGCATCGAATTCGTGCAGACGGTCCGGTACATCGGCCAGACGCATGACTTCGCCGCCAAAGCGCAGGGCCAGTTTCTCGCCGCGCTCCAGCGTGCGGTTGGCAATGGCCATGCCTTTGGGTGACTTGGCGGCAAAGTGGGTGGCGGCCAGCTCGATCATTTCGCCAGCACCGACGAAAAGCACCCTGATGTCGTGCAGGTCTTCAAACAGTTGCCCGGCGAGCCGAACCGCAGCGGCCGTCATGCTGATGGAATGGGCACCGATCTCGGTGGAGGTGCGGACCTGCTTGGCCACGGCAAACGAGCGCTGGAACAGCTGATGCAGGGTGGTGCCCAGTGCGCCGGCGTCATCGGCGGCACGCACCGCATCTTTCATCTGACCGAGGATCTGTGGCTCTCCCAGCACCATGCTGTCCAGACCACTGGCGACGCGAAACGCATGGCGTGCGGCCTGATCTTCACGCAACACATAGGCGTGGTCCCTGAGCACATGCGAACTCACACCACCGGTCTTGGCCAGCCATTCAAGCGTGGGCTCGACCGCTGCCTGATCGCCCGCCCCATAGAGCTCGGTGCGGTTGCAGGTGGAAAGCAAAGTGGCCTCTGGCTGGCGGGCAAGACTTTGCCTGTAGCCGTGCAGCGTGGGCTGAATCTGATCGAGCGCGAACGCAAAGCGGCCCCGCAAATCGAGCGGAGCCGTGTGGTGGTTGATGCCGAGCGCCCAGACAGACATTCCCGGATTATAAAATTGATCGCTTATGCCGCATACCTTGACGCTCAAATGACAGTGATAGCCCTGGCGCTGCACCTGGCCGGATTTCTTGCTCCGGCCTTGATGACGGCCTTGTTGCTGTGGCTTTTCGCCGGTTTCTGGCGCACCGGACGCCGTCGCGGGCTCGCGCTGGGGTTTCTGATGCTGGCAGGTGCTGCGGTGCTACTCGCAGGCCTGGCGTACTTTGGACGCGACGGCAAGGTCGCGACCTACGCCGCGCTTGTGCTGGTGCAAGGCACTTTGGTGTGGTGGCTGCGCCGGCGTTGAACGCCACCCGCATGAACCTTACGCCGCAGCGCGGCCCGGCGCAAAAAGATCAACGCGGTCGGTGATCACACCGTCAATGCCCAGGGCCAGCAAGCGCTCGGCGGCCCACTCGTCGTTGACTGTGTAGGCCAAAGTACGCATGCCGGCCTGGGTGGCCTGCGCCATCGTGGTTTTGTCCCACAAGGCATGGTTGCAGACGATGGCCACGCAGCCCAGCTCCTTCGCAACGTCCAGCCAGCCGTCCCACAGGGTGTCAAGCAACAGACCTCGCGGCAGATCGGGTGCGGCCTCCCGGGCGCCTTGCAGGGCCTCAGGCTGAAAAGAAGTCAAAAGCGGGGAATCCGCAGATGAAGCCGCCCACAGCGCGGCAGCCTCTTTGGCAACCACCTCGCCGGTGACCCGCTCCAGTCCGGGTGTGGGTTTGATCTCGATGTTCAGCCAGCAGGCATTGGCCAGGCAATAGGCCGCCACGGCGCCCAGCGTCGCCAGCGGTTCGCCTGCAAAGCCACGCGAGTGCCAGGCGCCGGCGTCGAGCTGGCTGAGGTGGCGCCAGTCGTGGTGTCCGCCGATGCCTGCGCCATTGGTGGTGCGCTGCAGCGTGTCGTCGTGCATCAGGAACACCACGCCGTCGGCGCTCAGCTTCGCGTCGCATTCGAACATGCGGTAGCCGTGCGAGGCGCCCACACGAAAAGCGGCGAGCGTGTTTTCTGGTGCCAGGCGCCCGGCGCCCCGGTGGGCGATCCAGCGGGGGTAGGGCCAGGGCGCCGCAGAAACTGTCTCGGAGGCTTTTGTGTGGTGGGACGGTTTGAGAGGCTTCATTGCCGTTTGCCCGTCTCGGCGTCGAACCAGTGCAGGCGGTCTTCCCGTGGCAGGACGTGGATGGTGCTGCCGATCTCCGGTGCGCCCTGGTCTTCATGAGTGCGGATGATCAGTCGTTCGTCACCCAGGCGGGCATGCACCAGGCGCTCGGCGCCCAGCAGTTCCACGGTTTCCACCTGCAGGGCCCAGCCACTGGTGCCCATGTCCAGGTGTTCTGGCCGGATGCCCAGCAGGCTGCCGGGTCGACCACCCGGCGCGTGCTTCAGCAGGTTCATGGGCGGGGAGCCGATGAAGCTGGCCACGAAGGTGGTGGCCGGCTTTGTGTACACCTCTTCGGGTGTGCCGAACTGCTCCATGTTGCCGGCGTTCATCACGATCATGCGCTGGGCCAGCGTCATGGCTTCCACCTGGTCGTGGGTCACGAACAGCGAGGTGATGCCGAGTTCGCGGTGCAGCTTCTGGATTTCCAGGCGTGTCTGGGCGCGCAGCTTGGCGTCGAGGTTGGAGAGCGGTTCGTCGAACAGGAACACCTGTGGCTGGCGCACGATGGCACGGCCCATGGCCACGCGCTGGCGTTGGCCGCCCGAGAGCTCGCGCGGCTTGCGCGCGAGGAGGTGGCCCAGCTCCAGGATGCCGGCGGCCTTGTCGACCCGCTGCTTGATTTCGTCGATCGGCACCTTCTTGATCTTCAAGCCGTAGGCCATGTTGTCGAACACGGTCATGTGCGGATAGAGCGCGTAGTTCTGGAACACCATCGCGATGTCGCGTTCAGCCGGTTCCAGCTCGTTGACCACGCGCTCGCCGATGCTGATCTCGCCGCTGCTGATTTCCTCCAGACCCGCCACCATGCGCAGCAGGGTGGATTTGCCGCAGCCCGACGGGCCGACGATCACGATGAATTCGCCGTGGGCGATCTCGGCATTGACGCTGTGGATGACTTGCAGTTCGGTTTTGCCGGTGCGGTAGCGCTTGACGACATCGCGAAGGGAGATGGAGGCCATGTTGTTTTCAGTCTCTGTTCAGTAGGGGACAGGGCCAGGTGGTGCATCGCGCCTCATGGCCCTGTCGCGCGTTCATTACTTCTCGGTGTCCACCAGACCCTTGACGAACCATCGCTGCATCAGGATCACAACCAGCGCGGGCGGGATCATGGCCAGCACGGCGGTGGCCATCACGATGTTCCAGTCGGTGGCGGCGTCACCACCACTGATCATGCGTTTGATGCCGATCACCACCGGGTACATGGTTTCTTCGGTGGTGACCAGCAAGGGCCACAGGTACTGGTTCCAGCCGTAGATGAACTGGATCACGAACAGGGCCGCGATGCTGGTGGTGGACAGGGGCACCAACACGTCCTTGAAGAACCGCATGGGCCCGGCGCCGTCCATGCGCGCGGCTTCCACGAGTTCGTCTGGCACGGTCAGGAAGAACTGCCGGAACAGGAAGGTTGCGGTAGCCGAAGCGATCAACGGAATGGTGAGACCCGCATAGGTATTGAGCATGCCCAGGCTCGCCACCACCGAATAGGTGGGGCCGATGCGCACTTCAACCGGCAGCATCAGCGTGACGAAGATCGCCCAGAAGAAGAACATGCGGAACGGAAAGCGGAAGTACACGATCGCGAAGGCCGACAGCAACGAGATCGCAATCTTGCCGATGGCAATGACCAGCGCCGTGATCAGGCTGACCATCATCATGCGGCCGACCGGTGCATTCGACGCAGCGCCCATGCCGGTGCCCTGCAGGGCAGCGGTGTAGTTTTCGATCAGATGGCTGCCGGGCCACAACGACATCGGTGCCTGCAGGATCTCCGACGCGGTCTGCGTCGAGGCCACGAAGGTCACGTACAAGGGAAAGGCGACAACAAACACGCCCAGGATGAGGACGGCGTGCGAGAGCACCCGCAGCCAGCGATTGCGCTCGACCATCAGCAGTGCTCCGTCAGTCTGCGGTGCCCGGTAAGGCTGGTGTGGAAAGGGGTCGGCATCAGTACTGCACCTTCTTCTCGACGAAACGGAACTGGATGATCGTCAAGGCAATGACAATCACCATCAAGACCACGGATTGCGCCGCCGAGCCACCCAGGTCGAGGGCCTTGAAACCGTCGTAGTAGACCTTGTAAACCAGGATCGCGGTGTCCCGACCCGGGCCGCCCTCGGTGGCGGCGTCCACAATGGCGAAGGTGTCGAAGAACGCGTACACCACATTGATCACGAACAGGAAAAAGGTGGTGGGGGACAGCAGCGGGAACTGGATCGTCCAGAAGCGGCGCCAGGGCTTCGCCCCATCGATGGCTGCGGCCTCGATCAGCGACTTGGGGATGCTTTGCAGGCCTGCCAGGAAGAACAGGAAGTTGTACGAAATCTGCTTCCAGACGGCCGCGATCACGATCAGCGTCATGGCGTGGTCGCTATCGAGCAGGTGGTTCCACTCGAAACCCAGGCCCCGCAATGCGTAGGAGACGATACCGATGGAGGGGGCGAACATGAACAGCCAGAGCACACCCGCGACCGCCGGCGCAACGGCATAGGGCCAGATCAGGAGGGTGCGGTAGACCAGCGTGGCCTTGACGACGCGGTCGGCGAACACCGCAAGCAGCAGCGAAATGCCGATACCCAGGCCCGCCACAAGCACAGAGAAGATGGCTGTGATCTTGAACGAGGCGAGGTAGGAGGGATCGTCCAGCAGATTTTCGAAGTTCTCCAAGCCCACCCATTCGGTGGACAGGCCGAACGCGTCGGACTGCTGGAACGACTGCAGCAGCGCCTGCGCCGCTGGCCAGAAGAAGAAGATGGCGATCACCGCCACCTGCGGCGCGAGCAGTACCCAGGGCAGCCAGGCAGAACGGAAGACGACGCGTTTTTCAGAAGCCACGGTGTTTCAATCAGAAAATCCCCCGCCCGGATCACCGGACGGGGGAGGCGAGAGCATAACGGCAGGCCTTGAGGCCCGCCTGGATCGTACTCAGTTGGCTTTCTGGAAGCGCTCGAGCTGCTCGTTGCCGCGGCTGACGATGGCGTCCAGCGCCTCTTTGGCCGACTTCTTGCCTGCCCAGACCTGCTCCAACTCTTCGTCCTCGATGGCGCGCACCTGGATGAAGTTGCCCAGACGGATGCCACGCGACTTGTCGGTGGTCTTGCGGATCATCTGGTTGACCGCCACATCGGTGCCCGGGTTTTCTTTGTAGAAGCCCGATTTCTCGGACAGCTCGAACGACGCGAGCGTGATCGGCAGGTAGCCCGTGCGCTGGTGGCTCTTGGCCTGGATCTCGGCGTTGGTCAGGTAGTTGAAGAAAGCGGCCACGCCCTTGTATTCAGCGGGCTTTTTGCCACCCATGACCCAGAGCGACGCGCCACCGATCACGGTGTTCTGCGGTGCGCCGGCCACGTCCGGATAGTAGGGCAGGGTCGAAATGCCGAACTCGAACTTGGCGTTCTTCTTGATGCTTGCGTACGTCGAAGAAGAGGCCGTGGCCATGGCGCATTCGCCGGAATAGAAGGATGCGTCGGCCTTGTTGCCGCGGCCGCGGTAGACGAAGAGGCCTTGTTTGGCCATGTTGGAGAGGTTCTCGATGTGGCGCACGTGCAGCGGGCTGTTCACGGTCAGGCGCGAACTGGTGCCGCCAAAGCCGTTGCCCTTGCTGGCAAACTCGGTGTTGTGCCAGGTGGAGAAGCTCTCCAGCTGGGTCCAGCCCTGCCAGCTGGTGGTGAAGGGACAGCTCACGCCGGAGGCCTTGAGTTTGGCCGCTGCGAGCACCACCTCAGGCCAGGTCTTGGGTGGCTGGTTGGGGTCGAGACCAGCCTTCTTGAACAGGTCCTTGTTGTAGTTGAAGACAGTGGTCGAACTGTTGAACGGGAAGCTCAGCATCTGGCCGTTGGGCGCTGTGTAGTAGCCCACCACGGCAGGGATGTAGGCCTTGGGATCGAACTTGTAACCAGCGTCGGCGAGCACCTTGCCCACCGGCACCACGGCACCCTTGGCGGCCATCATCGTGGCGGTACCCACCTCAAAAACCTGCAGGATGTGCGGCGCGTTGCCGGCGCGGAAGGCGGCCACGGCGGCTGGCATGGTTTCGTCGTAGGTGCCTTTGTAGGTCGGCACGATCTTGTATTCGGTCTGGCTGCTGTTGAAACCGTTGGCCAGGTCGAGCACCCAGTCATTCAGGCCTCCTGTCATGGAATGCCACCACTGAATTTCAGTCTGGGCATGGACGGGGGTGCTGATCAGGGCGGCGAGCGCCAGCGCGCCCGTCAAGGGCATGAATCTCTTGTGCATGGTTGCTCCTGTTGATTGGTTGAGAAGGCCGAAGCCTATCGGTCTTATGTGACAAATTGATTGCATACAGTTTTCGTGGACATGACAACAGGGGTTTCCATAAGGGGGGTGGGTGTAAGTTGCGCTGCGGTACCATCTTGGGCTCCCCACAGTCATGCTGGCGACTGCCACACAGATGAACGCTCCGACACCGCTCTCGCTTCTCGCCACGCCGACCGACGACGCGCCGCGTTTGCGCGAAATTCCCTACAACTACACCTCCTTCTCGGATCGTGAAATTGTGTTGAGGCTGCTGGGTGAGCGCGCCTGGGCCTTGCTGGACGGATTGCGCGGCGAGCGGCGCACCGGCCGTTCGGCCCGCATGCTGTACGAAGTGCTGGGCGACGTCTGGGTGGTGCAGCGCAACCCCTATCTTCAGGACGACCTGCTCGACACCCCCAAGCGTCGCAAGCAGCTGGTGGATGCCTTGCACCACCGCTTGGGCGAGGTGCAGAAGCGGCGCACGCCTCAGGACGACGCCGACCGGGACGCCCTGGTGGCCGAGTTGCTTGAAGCGGCCAGGGCCGCCGTCGACCGCTTCGCGGGCTCGTTTGAAGAAATGGCGGCACTGCGCCAGCGTGCCACCAAGGCGCTGCGCAAGCTGACCGCCCGCGACAACATCAAGTTCGACGGGCTTTCACGAGTCTCGCATGTGACCGACGCCACCGACTGGCGGGTGGAATACCCGTTCGTGGTGCTCACGCCAGACACCGAAGCTGAAATGGCGGCGCTGGTCAAAGGCTGCGTGGAACTGGGGCTGACCATCATTCCGCGGGGGGGCGGTACCGGCTACACCGGCGGCGCCATTCCGCTGACCTGGAAGAGCGCGGTGATCAACACCGAAAAGCTCGAAACCATGACCGAGGTCGAATGGGTGGCCGTGCCGGGCCATGACAAGCCCTTGCCCACGGTGTGGACCGAAGCGGGTGTGGTGACCCAGCGAGTGGCTGACGCCGCCGAGCGTGCAGGTCACGTGTTTGCGGTCGATCCCACCTCGGCCGAAGCCTCGTGCGTGGGCGGCAACATCGCCATGAACGCCGGCGGCAAGAAGGCGGTGCTCTGGGGCACGGCCCTTGACAACCTCGTGAGCTGGCGCATGGTCACGCCGCAGGCCGAATGGCTGGAAGTGACCCGACTCGACCACAACCTGGGCAAGATCCACGATGCCGACGTGGCCACCTTTGAGCTGCAGTATTTCCAGGCCGATTGCAAGACCCTGTTGCGCACCGAGCGGCTGGCCATTCCCGGCAAGACCTTCCGCAAGGAAGGTCTGGGCAAGGACGTCACCGACAAGTTCCTCAGTGGCCTGCCGGGCATCCAGAAAGAAGGCTGCGACGGCCTCATCACCAGCGCGCGCTGGGTGGTGCACCGCATGCCGGATCACGTGCGCACCGTGTGTCTGGAGTTCTTCGGCAATCCCAAGGACTGCGTGCCTTCGATCGTCGACATCAAGGACTTCATGTTCGGTGAAATGAAGCGCCCGGGCGGCGCCATCCTGGCCGGTCTGGAGCATCTGGATGATCGCTACCTCAAGGCCGTGGGTTATGCGACCAAGAGCAAGCGCGGCACCTTGCCCAAAATGGTGCTGGTGGGCGACATCGTGGGCGACGACGCCGACGCGGTCGCGCGAGCCACCAGCGAGGTGATCCGGCTGGCCAACTCGCGCAGTGGCGAAGGCTTTGTCGCCATCAGCCCCGAAGCGCGCAAGAAATTCTGGCTGGACCGCAAGCGCACGGCAGCCATCAGCAAACACACCAACGCCTTCAAGATCAACGAAGACGTGGTGATTCCGCTGCCTCGCATGGGCGAGTACACCGAGGGCATCGAACGCATCAACATCGAGCTGTCGCTGCGCAACAAGCTCAGGCTCTGCGAATCGCTGGAAGCGTTCTTCACCCGTGGACATCTTCCATTGGGCAAGAGCGACGATGCCAACGACATTCCCAGCGCCGAACTGCTGGAAGACCGCGTGCAGCAGGCGCTCGCTCTGGTGCGCGAGGTGCGCGCGCTGTGGGCTGGCTGGCTGCGCGACGTGGACACGCTGTTTCCGCAGTTGCAGGACCATCGCCTGCGTGCGAGCTGGAAGACCCAGATTCGTGCGCCCCTGCAAGGCATTTTCACCGGTGCGGCCTTTGGCCCCATCCTGGCTGAATGCAATGCGATTCACCAGCGCGTGCTCAAGGGTCGGGTGTGGGTGGCACTGCACATGCATGCTGGCGATGGCAACGTGCACACCAACATCCCGGTCAATAGCGACGACTACGAAATGCTGCAAACCGCCCACGAAGCCGTGGGCCGCATCATGGTGCTGGCGCGAAGTCTGGACGGCGTGATCTCAGGTGAACACGGCATCGGTATCACCAAACTGGAGTTCCTGACCGACGACGAGTTGCGACCTTTCGCCGAATACAAGGCCAGGGTGGACCCTGAGGGCCGGTTCAACAAGGGCAAACTGTTGCGCGAGTTTGCCGGCACGCCTGCACTGGCTCACGATGCGAGCTTGCGCAGCGCCGACCTCAGCAACGCCTACACCCCCAGCTTCGGCCTGATGGGGCACGAGTCGCTGATCATGCAGCGCAGCGAGATCGGCGCCATCGCCGACAGCGTCAAGGACTGCCTGCGCTGCGGCAAATGCAAACCGGTGTGTGCCACCCACGTGCCGCGCGCCAACCTGCTGTACAGTCCGCGCAACAAGATCCTCGCTACCTCCTTGCTGGTGGAGGCCTTCCTCTACGAAGAACAGACGCGCCGCGGCATCAGCATCAAGCACTGGGAAGAGTTCGAAGACGTGGCCGACCATTGCACGGTTTGCCACAAATGCCTGAGTCCTTGCCCGGTCAATATCGACTTCGGCGATGTGACCATGAACATGCGCAACCTGTTGCGCAAGATGGGCAAGAAGAGCTTCAGGCCCGGCAATGCAGCTGCCATGTTCTTCCTGAATGCATCGAATCCCGAAACCATCAAGTTGATGCGCACGGCCATGGTGGGAGTGGGCTTCAAGGCCCAGCGCCTGGCCAACGACCTGCTCAAACGGGGGGCACGCAAGCAGACCAGCGCGCCGCCGGCGACGCTGGGAGCCGCACCCATCAAGGAACAGGTGATCCACTTCATCAACAAGAAGATGCCCGGGGGACTGCCCAAGAAGACGGCCCGTGCGCTGCTGGACATCGAGGACAAGGACTACGTTCCCATCATCCGCAATCCGCAGAACACCACGGCCGAGACCGAGGCGGTCTTCTACTTTCCAGGCTGTGGCTCAGAGCGCCTGTTCAGCCAGGTGGGCCTGGCCACGCAGGCCATGCTGTGGCACGCGGGTGTTCAGACCGTGTTGCCACCGGGTTACCTTTGCTGCGGCTACCCGCAGCGCGGCAGCGGCCAGTTTGACAAGGCCGAGAAGATGATCACGGACAACCGGGTGCTGTTCCACCGCGTGGCCAACACGTTGAACTACCTGGACATCAAGACCGTGGTGGTGAGCTGCGGCACTTGCTATGACCAGTTGCAGGGCTACGAGTTTGACCAGATCTTCCCGGGCTGCCGCATCATCGACATCCACGAGTACCTGCTGGAAAAAGGCATCACGCTGCCAGCCGCGAACGGGGAAGGTGGTGGCGGCTACCTCTACCACGACCCCTGCCACACGCCCATGAAACTGCAGGACCCGATGAAAACGGTCAGGGCACTGGTGGGCGACAACGTGGTGGAGAGCAAGCGCTGCTGCGGCGAGAGCGGCACACTGGGCGTGACCCGGCCCGATATCTCGACCCAGATCCGCTTCCGCAAGGAAGAAGAGATCAAAAAAGGCGAAGCGACCCTGCGCGCTGCCGGCACCGTGAGCGAGACCGGCAACATCAAGATGCTGACCTCGTGCCCAAGCTGCCTTCAGGGGCTCACCCGCTACGGCGACGATCTGAAGAATGGCTTGCTCGAAGCAGACTACATCGTGGTCGAGATGGCCAACCAGATCCTGGGCAAAGACTGGCTGCCGGAATACGTGGCCCATGCCAATCAAGGCGGTATCGAGCGGGTGCTGGTGTGAATAGGAGCACCCCCGCGCCGCTTCGCATCACCCCGTCAAGGGGGCGATACCAGTGGCCCGGCGAAGCCGGTTCCACGGTACCTCTGGAGGAAGGCATTTCGCGCCGGAGACGTGCTACTCATCCCTGCAATGTTTCGCACCATTCCTTTCTGGGGCACGTCAGTCGTCCGGCAAAGCCGGCCCGACGGTGTTTCTGGACAAAGACTCCCCATACGTCACAGGTATTCTGATGACGTTCGATACTGAAATTTGTGGAGGCCAACATGGCTGGACTCGATAAAGATACCCCGACACCGCAGGACATCACCTTGCACGGCGCTTCTCGCGTGCTGGAGGTGAGCTTTTCTGACGGGCAGACCTTCCGCATTCCGTTTGAACTGATGCGGGTGTACTCGCCTTCTGCTGAGGTGCAGGGGCATGGCCCGGGGCAGGAAGTGCTGCAGACCGGCAAGCGTCAGGTGGGCATTCTGGGCTTGGAGCCGGTGGGCAACTATGCGGTGCAGCCCACGTTCAGCGACGGGCACGATTCCGGCATCTTTTCCTGGGACTACCTGTACTTTCTCGGCTCGAAGCAGGACGAGTTGTGGACGGATTACAACGCGAGGCTGCAGGCCGCAGGGGTGGACCGCGATTCGCCGATGCCGGAGAAGGCGGGGCAGGGCTGCAGTAGTCATTAGTGCCACGAATCGCGCCGAAATCTCCCCATTCACCCCCGGAAATGCCGTGTGAACAGGGCCTAAACCATTAATATTCCCCTCATGGCTAGCACTCACTTCGGTTTCAAGACGGTTGACGAGCGAGAGAAGGCGCAACGCGTTCGCAGCGTGTTCGATTCGGTCGCGCCCAAATACGACGTGATGAACGACCTCATGTCCGGTGGCCTGCATCGCTTGTGGAAGCGCTACACGCTGACGGTGGCCAATCCGCAACCCGGCGATCAGGTGCTCGACATCGCGGGCGGCACGGGTGATCTGTCCCTGGCTTTCTCGAAGAAGGTCGGGCCCACCGGGCGAGTGGTGCACACCGACATCAACGAAAGCATGCTGCGCGAAGGGCGCAACCGGCTGCTCGATCTGGGCGTGGTGTTGCCCACGCTGGTCTGCGATGCCGAGCAGTTGCCGTTTGCCAGCGAGTCCTTTGATTTCGTGTCCGTGGCGTTCGGCCTGCGCAACATGACCCGAAAGGAACTTGCACTGGCCGAGATGTGTCGGATCCTCAGGCCGGGCGGCAAGCTGCTGGTGCTGGAGTTTTCAAAAGTGGCTCAGCCACTGGAGAAGGCTTACGACTGGTACTCCTTCAACATCTTGCCCAAGCTGGGCAAGTGGGTGGCGAAAGATGAAGAAAGTTACCGGTACCTGGCCGAGTCCATTCGCATGCATCCGGACCAGGAGGCCCTTCGGCAGATGATCAAGCAGGCAGGCTTTGGCCATGTGGATGTGCATAACCTGACTGCCGGTGTGGTGGCATTGCATGTGGGAATCAAGTGTTGACCGACCTTGCCGAAAACAAGGTGTGGATTGAAGAATTTCATCAAGGGGACAAATGGCAATGAACAAGTTGTGGTCGCTGGTATTGGTGTGCGCGATGGTGGTCGGCACGCAGGATGCGCTTGCGAAGCGCCTGGGTGGCGGTTTCTCATTCGGCAAGCAATCCGGTAACGTGACGCAGCGCAATACGGCACCGCCCGCGCAGCAGGCAGCTCCTCAGCAGGCTCCCGCGCAAAATGCCGCCACTCGCCCGGCTTCGGCCGCACCGGCGGCGGCTGCTCCCAAGCGGCCCTGGGGCGCCATGCTCGGTGGACTGGCTGCCGGCCTGGGGCTGGCCTGGCTGGCTTCAGCGCTTGGTCTGGGTGAAGCCTTTGCCCAGTTCCTGCTGTTTGCCTTGATTGCCGTGGTCGTGATGGCTGTCGTGGGCATGGTCATGCGCAGCCGCCAGCCGGCTGCCCGCAGCGCGGGCCTGGCCTACCAGGGCGCCTCGCCAGCACAGGCTGGTGGTGCAGGCAGTGCCATCACCCCGCGCGGGTACAGCCCTCAGAACGTGGGCAACGATGCCTCGGCCCGACCATGGGAGCGTGGCGGCGCAGCTTCTGACAGTGCTCCCGGGGCTCTGGGTGGCTCCATGATCGGATCGGCACTGGCGGGTTCACAGTCGTGGGGTGTGCCCCAGGACTTCGACCAGGAAGGCTTCCTGAACGCATCCAAGGGCAATTTCATCCGCTTGCAGGACGCCTGGGACCGCTCCGATATGGTCAGTTTGCGTGCCATGATGACCGACGACATGCTGGAGCAGATCAAGCAACAGCTGGCCGATCGGGAACAAGCTGCCGGTGGCGCTGTGAACAAGACCGAGGTGGTGGTGCTGGAGGCGCAGTTGCTTGGCATCGAAGAGCAGGCATCCGAATACATGGCCAGCGTGGAGTTTTCCGGACTGATCCGGGAAGACGAGTCGGCCGGGCCGAGTCCTTTCCGCGAAGTCTGGAACATCACACGTCCCAAGTCAGGTCCAGGTGGCTGGCTGGTGGCTGGCGTGCAGGCGTTGCAATAGCTCAGCACTGACGATCGATACCAAAAGGGGCAAGCAGATTGCCCCTTTTGCTTTTTGGTCTGGCTGCTGGCGACGGTATCCTGAAGAGAGACATTACCAAGGGATCACTGACAGGGCCATCCCCATGGATTGTTTTGGACGGCGGGTTATCCGTCAAAATCGGTACGCCATGAAAAATGAATCCCACCCCTCTTCAGCTGCTTCGGACGCCGCCGGCGCCAATCCCATGAACTTTCTCCAGTCTTTGCTGGGAGCCATTCGGCCACCCGAATGGGTGGTGGACGAGCTTCAGAACCGCGTGGTGCTGTTTCTCAACCATGTGCTGATGCAGGAAAAGGCCGCCCAGGACCGCTTGCGGCGTCAGAAAGGCAAACCCGTGCGCATTCAGTGGGGCGACTTTCACCTCACGCTGGCCCCCACCGCTGCGGGCCTGCTGGAGCGTTGTTCGCCTGACGCGAAGCCTGAACTGAGCATGACACTGACCCAGACTTCACCCTTGTCTCTGGCGCAGAGTGTGTTGACAGGTCAGAAGCCTGGCGTGGACATTCAGGGCGATGTCCAGTTGGCGGCCGAGGTGGCCTGGCTGGTGGACAACGTGCGCTGGGATGTGGAAGAAGATCTTTCTCGCTTCGTGGGTGACGCGACGGCCCACACGCTCGGCCGGTTCGCTCGCTCTGCCGCGCAGGCATTGCAGTCATTTTTGGCCCGACTTCCCGAAGGATTTGCTGCGCGCCGTCCCTTCGCGCCGGCCCCACCAGCGGCTTCGGTCACCCCGTCTTCCCCTCCCGCCGGGCCTGAAGCCAAGGGCGAAGGCGGAACGGCAGCATGACGCGTCTCTTTCGCGGCGTCTTCATCGTCTGGGTGGTGTTGAGGTATGGCCTGGATGAGCTGGTGCTCTCCAGTTTCCAGCGGCCTGGCCTGCGCCTGCTGACGCGGATTGTTTCGATCGGCCGGGATCTCAGCAGCCCGCGCGGTGAGCGCCTGCGCCTGGCGCTGGAGCGCCTGGGCCCGATTTTTGTCAAATTCGGGCAGGTGTTGTCCACGCGGCGCGATCTGCTGCCGGCCGACATCGCGGACGAACTGGCCCGCCTGCAGGACCGGGTGCCCCCGTTTCCCAGCGCCGTGGCGGTGGCCACCATTGAGCGTGCATTCGGCAAGCCGCTGGACACGGTTTTCAGCCATTTTGAACAGGTCCCGGTGGCCAGTGCGTCGATTGCGCAAGTGCACTTTGCCACCTTGCGAAGCGGCCGACATGGAGGGCGCGAGGTGGCCGTGAAGGTGCTGCGGCCGCACATGCTCCCGGTGATCGAGAAGGATCTCAGCCTGATGCGGATGATGGCGGGCTGGGTCGAAAAACTGTCGTCTGATGGCAAGCGCCTGAAGCCGCGCGAGGTGGTCGGCGAATTCGACAAGTACCTGCACGATGAACTCGATCTGGTGCGTGAGGCCTCCAATGCCGCCCAATTGCGCCGCAACATGCAGGGTCTGGATCTGGTCCTCATCCCGGAAATGCTGTGGGACTACTGCCACACGGAAGTAATGGTGATGGAGCGCATGCACGGCCTGCCCATCAACCGTGTGGACGAACTCCGGCGGCTGGGGGTGGACATTCCGAAGCTGGCACGAGACGGCGTCACCATCTTTTTTACCCAGGTGTTCCGAGACGGTTTTTTCCACGCCGACATGCACCCGGGGAACATCCAGGTCAGCGTCAACCCCGCGACATTCGGTCGTTACATCTCGCTCGACTTCGGCATCGTCGGCACGCTCACCGAGTTCGACAAGGAATACCTGGCGCAGAACTTCACGGCCTTTTTCCGTCGCGACTACAAGCGCGTGGCCGAACTGCACGTGGAGTCGGGGTGGGTACCGGCCGACACGCGAATTGACGAGCTGGAGTCGGCCATCCGGGCAGTGTGTGAGCCTTACTTTGACCGGCCGCTGAAAGAGATTTCCCTCGGCATGGTGTTGATGCGCCTGTTTCAGACCTCTCGCCGATTCCAGGTGGAAATACAGCCGCAACTGGTGCTGTTGCAGAAAACGCTGCTCAACATCGAGGGTCTGGGTCGCGACCTTGACCCGGAGCTGGATCTCTGGAACACGGCCAAGCCGTTTCTCGAAAAGTGGATGGTGGAGCAACTCGGCCCACAAAAGCTTTTGCAGCAACTCAAGGAAGAAGCGCCACAGTACGCCAAGTTGTTGCCGGCCCTGCCTCGTCTGTTGCACGACTACCTGCACCACAGACCCCACGAGATGCGGCGGGAGCTGGATGCCCTGCTGTCTGAGCAGCGCCGCACCAATCGCCTGCTGCAGGGGATCATCTGGGGTGGCCTGGGATTCCTGCTCGGCCTGATCCTCATGCAGGTGCTGCTGCGGGTTCGAATCTGGTGAAGCCTGGCTGGGCGATGAACAGGCGCCCCATGGAGCGGGACCGCAATTTATAATGCCCGGTTTTGTTCCAATTTCCGTCGGCTGGTGTTTGCCGTCAGACGGATGTTGGTTCAGCCGGCCATTCCCCGTCTTGATCCTTCCGGGTCCTACCGCTTTTCATCAGGTTCCAGCCATGCCCATCTATGCGTACAAGTGCGAGTCCTGCGGTCATGCCAAGGACGTTCTGCAGAAAATGTCCGACGATCCTTTGACCGTTTGCCCCGCTTGCGGTCAACCCAGTTTCCGCAAGCAGCTGACGGCAGCGGGATTTCAACTCAAGGGCTCCGGCTGGTACGTCACCGACTTCCGCGAAGGCAGCAAACCCGCTGCCACGCCTGCGGCGGAGGGCACTGCCCCTGCTGTCGCCGCACCCGCTGCCAAAGGGGCCGGTGATACGGCCCCCGCTTCTTCAACCTCCCAGGCCGCAGCTGCGCCTGCTGCGGCCCCTGCCCCTGCGGCCAAGGCGCCTGCCAGTGCATCACCTGGCACCTCGTCTACCTGACACCGGTCATGCCCTCCTTGCGCAAATGGCTGCTTTCGGGCCTGCTGGTTCTGGTGCCCCTGATCATCACCCTCTGGGTGCTGGACTGGGTCGTCACCACGCTGGATCAGACCTTGGGCATCCTGCCGGTCAGCTGGCATCCCGATCAGGTCCTCGGCATGCACATCCCCGGTCTGGGTGTCGTGTTTGCGCTGGCGGTGGTGCTGTCCATTGGCGCCATGGCGTCCAACATCATCGGCAACAAACTGGTGCACTGGTGGCACGCGCTGTTGCACCGCATTCCGGTCGTTCGTTCGATCTACTCGGGCGTCAAACAGGTGTCGGACACGCTGTTTTCAGAGAAGGGCAACGCTTTCCGCAAGGCGCTGCTGGTGCCCTGGCCGCACGAGGGCATGTGGACCATTGCATTTCTCACCGGTTCGCCGACAGGCGACCTGCTGACCCAATTGCGAGCCAGACCCGGTGCCCGGCCGGTCGATGACGTCGATGACTTCTGCAGCGTCTTTGTGCCCACTACGCCCAACCCGACGGGTGGCTACTTTGTGCTGGTGCGCAAAAGCGATTGCGTTGAGCTGCAGATGACGGTGGACGAGGCCTTGACCTACATCGTGTCCATGGGCGTGATCGTGCCGGGTGGCCCGCGAAACACCCATTTGAAGACGGCCGTCCTGCCGCCGTCCGCCTCCTGAATTTTGTCCGCGGGCGTGCCCTGCTTATCTGTTGAAAGAAAATCTGAAATGGCCATGCGCTCCCACTATTGCGGTCTGGTGACCGAAGCCCAGATGGGTGAAACCGTTCAGTTGTGTGGTTGGGTGAACCGACGCCGGGACCACGGTGGTGTCATCTTCATTGATCTGCGCGATCGCGAAGGCTACGTGCAGGTGGTGTGCGACCCTGATCGCGCCGAGATGTTCAAGACGGCCGAAGGCGTGCGCAATGAATACTGCGTTCAGGTCACGGGCCTGGTGCGCGCGCGTCCGGAAGGCACCACCAATGACAACCTCAAGAGCGGCAAGATCGAAGTGCTTTGCCACGAGCTGAAAGTGCTCAACGCCTCGATCACCCCCCCGTTCCAGCTGGACGACGACAACCTGAGCGAAACCACGCGCCTGACGCACCGCGTGCTCGACCTGCGCCGTCCCTACATGCAGAACAACCTGATGCTGCGCTACCGCGTGGCCATGGAGGTGCGCAAGTTCCTGGACGCCAACGGTTTCATCGACATCGAAACCCCGATGCTCACCAAGAGCACGCCCGAAGGCGCGCGCGACTACCTCGTGCCCAGCCGTGTGCACGACGGCCATTTCTTCGCGTTGCCGCAAAGCCCTCAGCTGTTCAAACAGCTGCTCATGGTGGCGGGCTTCGACCGCTACTACCAGATCACCAAGTGCTTCCGCGATGAAGACCTGCGCGCCGATCGCCAGCCCGAGTTCACGCAGATCGATATTGAAACCTCGTTCCTGACCGAGGAAGACATCCGCGACATGTTCCAGGGCATGATCAAGACGGTGTTCCAGAACACCCTGGGCGTGGACCTGGGTGATTTCCCGGTCATGGCATACAGCGAGGCCATGCACCGCTTCGGCTCAGACAAGCCCGACTTGCGCGTCAAACTCGAATTCACCGAGCTCACCGACGTGATGGCCGATGTGGACTTCAAGGTCTTCAGCGCGCCCGCCACCATGAAAAATGGCCGCGTTGTCGCCCTGTGCGTGCGCGGCGGCGCGGAGATCAGCCGCAGCGAGATCGACGCCTACACCGAGTTCGTCAAGATCTACGGCGCCAAGGGCCTGGCCTGGATCAAGGTCAACGAAGTGGCCAAGGGGCGCGACGGACTGCAGAGCCCGATCGTGAAGAACTTGCACGACGCGGCCGTGGCCGAGATCCTGAAGCGCACGGGTGCGCAGGACGGCGACATCATCTTCTTTGGCGCCGACAAGGCCAAGGTAGTCAACGACGCCATTGGCGCGCTGCGCATCAAGATCGGCCACAGCGAGCTGGGCAAGAAGAATGGATTGTTCGAGGACCGCTGGGCGCCCATGTGGGTGGTGGACTTCCCCATGTTCGAACACGACGAGGAGGCCGACCGCTGGACCGCCGTGCACCACCCATTCACTGCTCCGAAGGATGGCCATGAGGACTGGATGGTGACAGCGCCCGAAAAGTGCATCGCCAAGGGCTACGATATGGTGCTCAACGGTTGGGAAATCGGTGGCGGCTCGGTGCGTATCCACACGGCCGCGGTGCAGCAGAAGGTGTTCGACGCCTTGAAGATCACGCCTGAAGAAGCGCAACTCAAGTTCGGCTTCCTGCTCGACGCGCTGCAATACGGTGCCCCGCCGCACGGCGGCCTCGCCTTCGGCCTCGATCGTGTCGTGACGCTGATGACCGGTGCCGAGTCGATTCGCGACGTGATTGCCTTCCCCAAGACCCAGCGTGCGCAATGCCTGCTGACCCAGGCACCCAGTCTTGTCGACGAGAAGCAGTTGCGTGAACTGCATATTCGCCTGCGCAACGCCGATCTGGCCAAGACGGCCTGAGGCAGCGACGAACAGTCCCCGCGAGGCGCATGCATCCACAGGGGCTGGAACGGGGCCGATCTTGCCTTGAGCCAAAAAATGGGCGCTGTTTCGGCGCCCATTTTTTTGTGTGCTGAGTGTTCTTCCGACTGCTTTGGTGTGCCAAAAGAGGCACAAGGCCATGTTGCTGTCAGGGTTTGGTACCATGGTTTTTTGTAAAGGAGTACCTGATGAGCAAAGCCAAGCTGGATTCTCTCGCAGACAAGGAAAAACTGGTCGCCGACTTGCAGCGCGTGATCTCAGACGCCGAAGAGTTGATGCAGGCGACGGCCCATCAAACGGAGGGCAAGGTGGTTGAGCTCCGTGAAAAGATCAACGAGAACCTGCGAAACGCCCGCCACAAGCTGGCAGACGTGGAAGACACCATCAGACTCAAGACCCGTGAAGTGGCCCGCGCCACCGACGACTACGTCCATGAACACCCCTGGCGAGCCATCGGCACGGCAGCAGGCGCCGGACTGGTCATCGGCCTGCTGATCGGCCGGCGCTGAGCCGCCGATTGACCCCCGCGCCAACAAATGTCTGAATCACCGCAGCGGTTGTCCGCATCACTCAAGACCCTCGCAGGCACTGTGCTGGAGTTGCTGCAGCTGCGGCTGGAGTTACTCAGCGTAGAAGCGCAGGAAGAAGTGCAGCGCTTGGGTGGCCTGCTGGTTTATGGCGCGGTGGCAGTGACCTTTGTCAGCCTGGGGCTCGGTTTCTTGTCCATCCTGATCACCGTGGCGCTTTGGGAGTCGCACCGCCTGCTGGCCCTTTCGGTGTTTGCGACGCTGTTTCTGACACTGGGTGGTGTGTGTGCCTGGATGGCGCGGGAACGCGCACTGGCCGGCACGCGCTTTTTTTCGTCGAGCGCCGAAGAGCTCAAGCGGGATCGCGAAAGCCTCCGCTCATGAGGGTTCTGGCATGAATCAGCGCAGCGCCTCGCTGGCCCATCGGCGTGAAAACCTGCTGGCGCGATCGGCTCTGCTGCGCCGGCAAGCGGTTGAGCAGTCGGTGGCACTGAATCCGGTTTTCACTACTGCAGACCGGCTGCAGGATGCCTGGTGGTGGATTCGGGCGCACCCGGAAGCCCTGGCCGCTGGCGCGTTGGCACTGGTGGTATGGCGACCACGCAAGGCATGGTCCATCGGCTGGCGTGGCTGGTCGATGTGGAAGCTGTACCAGCGCTGGCATGCGACCGGTTTGTCATTTGGGCGCTTCCTTTGACGCTGCCTCACGATGGTCACCCACGGCGCGCCGTCGTGTCCACCCACCCCATCCGGTTTCAAGATTCCCCAGTCCGTGCTGGTCGTGGTTTACACGCAGCAACGGGACGTGCTGCTGATTGAGCGGGCAGACGCACCTGGCTTCTGGCAGTCGGTCACCGGTTCCAAGGACACGGCAACTGAGCCCTATGCACTGACCGCTGCGCGCGAAGTGGCCGAAGAAACCGGGCTGGACGCCCTGGCCCCGGGTCACGTGCTGACCGACTGGGGTATTGAAAACGTCTACGAGATCTACCCGCAGTGGCTGTACCGATATGCGCCTGGCACCACTCGGAACACCGAGCGCGTGTTTGGTTTGCGCATACCGGCACGCAGGCAGGTGACCCTGAGCCCGCGCGAGCACCGTGCCCAGACATGGCTGCCATGGCAGGCCGCAGCCGATCGGTGCTTTTCTCCCTCCAACGCCGAAGCCATCCTGCTGCTTTCGCACTTTGGGTGAGGCCATCGTGCAGGGGGGGCGTGGCGCTGCTTTCAGGTACGACTTCTTAGCACTTAAGAAGTGCTGTGCGTCGCGATCTCCAGTTGATCAGACCCTTTTGAGCTATGTTTTTGCGACACATCGCCGCTGTGTAGTGCGAAGTTGTTCACGCTTGTGCGCTTGCAGGCATGGGTCGAAGCCTGTCCCGCAGTTTGGTTAAGGGAAAATGAATACCAATTGGATATGGGGTAGACCAAAGTCCCCATCCTGGGATTCATTTTTTGACAAGCGGGCGTTGGCGAGCATGAACAAGACTTACAAATCGATCTGGAACGAAACCCTTGGAACCTACGTAGCAGCCTCAGAAACCGCCACCTCCGCAGGCCGCAAGACCACTTCGACCCGCAGGTCCCGCAGGGCACCTGCCCGTGCTCACGCCGGACAACTGGTTCTTGAGCAGCGCATCGTTTTTGACGCTGCCCTACCGGCCACGATGATTGAAGTGTCTGCCGACAGCGACTCGGGACACCAGGAACTGGTCGATGCCTACGAAGTGGACGTGGCAGTGGACGAGGTGTCTGTGGCGCCGACCACCCGTGACAACGAAGAAAGCAGTCTTGAGGCCTCGCCGCCGAATACGGAGGAGGCTGGCGATGGGATCGACTCCGCGGATTCTGCGGATTCCATTGATTCTCTGGATACGGATGCTGACAGCGAAACGGACGGGGTTGAGCAATCCGCGCTGGAAGCTGATGAGCAAGCTTCCGAAGCCGACGAACTCACTGGCGCCGAGGCAGATCAGATTGACGAAGGCGAAACCGACGCCGACCTCGATCCCGCGCGGGTTGAAATCATCGTGGTGGACTCCGTGGTCGCCGACATCACCGACTTCATCGCCAGCCACCCGGGCGAGATCATCTATCTGGATCCAGAGCGCGACGGCGTGGAGCAACTGGCCGAAGCGCTGCAAGGGCGCACCGATGTCAATGCCATCCACATCCTGAGCCATGGCGAAGCAGGTCAGGTTCACCTGGGCTCGTCGACCCTGACGACCGAGAGCATCCAGGGCGAACACGCCGATGAGCTGGCAACCATTCGCGCGGCGCTTTCCCCTGACGCAGACCTGCTGCTTTATGGATGCGACATTGCGGAAGACGAAGTCGGCATGAGCTTTGTCCAAGCCCTGGCAGAGGCAACAGGTGCCGACGTCGCGGCTTCGGCAGATGCGACTGGCGCGAGCGAGCTGGGTGGCGACTGGGTGCTTGAAGCCCAGCAAGGGCAGGTGGAGACCGATGCCTTGGCCATCGGTGATTGGCAGGGTTTGCTCGGAACCTCGATCTCCATCACCAGTGCCAACGTGTTGAGTGCGGGTTTGGGGTTCTCCGTTCAGGCCTACAACCCGGATGGCACGCCAGGAACGGTCTCTGTTCAGACCGGTACGCCTCCAGGATTTGGTGTGGCGGGCGTCGCCTCTGGTGCCGACTCGGAAATTGGTGAGACGGGAGGGCTTGCCGAGCAACTGGAGATCACCTTTGATGGTTCGGTTGAAAGTGCCGACGTCTGGATTGCCTGGTTGAACTCTTCTGAGACTGCTTTGGTGAACCTGTACCAAGGCGGGGATCTGGTGGGAAGCTGGACACAGTTCAGCGGCACCGACACCGTGGATGGGCCTTTTCAGTTGGACGCTGGCGGGGTTCCGTTCGACCGGATGGTGTTCACCGTCCCGACCGACAACGCCTCCACTGGCGATGATTATTTGGTCAATCGCATTGACTTCGTCCTGATGCGTCCGCCATCAGCGCAGAACGATGCCTTTGCGACGTCTGAAGACGCGCCCGTGAACGGCAATCTGTTTGCCAACAATGGCAGCGGATTCGACACCGATCCCGATGGCGACAGCTTCACGGTGACGGCCAACACCGATCCCGCCAACGGCACGGTGGTGATCACCTCCAACGGTGATTTCACCTACACGCCCAACGCCAATTTCAATGGATCGGACAGCTTCACGTACACCATCACCGATTCCGACGGGGGTACCAGCACGGCCACCGTGACGGTCACGGTAACGCCGGTCAATGACGCACCGGTGGGCGCAGACGACAGCATCACGGTAAGCGAGGACGCGCCCTTTGTGGGCACGCTGCCGGTGGCTGCGGACGTAGACGCAGATGCGCTGAGCTACGCGCTGGCCAGTGCGCCTGCGAACGGCTCGGTGGTGATCAACGGCGACGGCAGCTACACCTACACGC
>PHCQ01000059.1 GCA_002840835.1 Betaproteobacteria bacterium HGW-Betaproteobacteria-16
AGCCCAGGATGTAGCCCTCCCGCTGCAGCCGCTGCGTGCGTGCCAGCACCGCCGTGGGCGACAGGGACACGGCTTCGGCCAGCTTGAGGTTGGGAATGCGACCGTCGTTCTGCAGCACGCGCAGGATGCGCAGGTCGATTCGGTCCGGTTCGTGTGTGGATTCGCTCATGAGTAGTGAATTATCCGGAAAAAATTAAAAAATCATTCACTAATTCACTTTGAAAGCGGTCAGCATCAACGAATTCAACCACCCTCCCTTCCTCGGATATGACCATGCCGCGCTCCACCGACCGCCTGCCGCTCCCCTACCGCGCCGAAAACCCCTTGTTGGCAAATCGCCTCGCGTCGCTGCAAGGCGCGCTCGATTGGGCGGCCGCCGCCCGCGCTGCCGCCCCGTGGGTGCGCGCCGTGCGCGACAACCCGCCGCCCTTCTGGGCCATGGAAAGCCTGCTCAAGGAATACCCGATCTCCAGCGCCGAAGGCCTGGCACTGATGCGGCTGGCCGAAGCCCTGCTGCGGGTGCCGGATGCCGAAACGGCGATTGCGCTCACCGCAGACCAGCTGGGGCGTGCTGACTTTGATGGGGCCGCCGACTCGACGCTGGCACGCCTGTCGTCCAGCGCCATCGCCATGTCCAAGCACTTCCTGCCCAGCGATGAGCGCCAGCCCGGCCTGATGGCCAAGCTGGGTGCCCGGACTGTCGTGGGCGCCACGTTGCGGGCGGTGCAGTTGCTCGGCCGCCAGTTCGTGCTCGGACAGACCATCGAAGAAGGCATGAAGGAGGCCGCGAGCGCGCGCAAGAAGCAGGGCAATCTGAGTTTCAGTTTCGACATGCTGGGCGAGGGCGCCCGCACCGACCCCGATGCCCTGCGCTACCTGGCGAGCTACCAGAACGCCATCGCGGCCATTGCACGCACGGCAGACTCGACGCGCAGCCCGATGCAGAACGACGGCATTTCCATCAAGCTCAGCGCCCTGCATCCGCGCTTTGAAGATGCGCAGCATGCCCGCGTGATGAGCGAGCTCGTGCCCCGCGTGTGGCAGCTGTGTGAGGCCGCCGCCGCGGCCAACCTCAACCTCACCATTGACGCCGAAGAGGTGGAGCGGTTGGAGCTTTCCCTGGATGTGTTCGAGGCCTTGGCCCGGCGGGTGAGCGAGCACTTTCCGCAATGGCAGGGTTTTGGCCTGGCCCTGCAGGCCTACCAGACGCGAGCGGTCGAGCTGATCGAACACGTCGCCTCGCTGGCTCGGCGCTATCAGCTGCGCTTCATGTGCCGCCTGGTCAAGGGTGCGTATTGGGACGCCGAGATCAAGCGGGCGCAGGAACTCGGTCTGTCTGCTTACCCGGTGTTCACCCACAAGCACCACACCGATGTGAGTTACCTGGCCTGCGCCAAGGCCTTGCTGGCCGCGCCGGATGCGATCTTTCCGCAGTTCGCCACGCACAACGCCGGCACGATTGCTGCGATCCTGCAAATGGCTGGACAGGACCCCCACGCTCCGCCGCTGCGCGGGTCGCTGCCCCCCGAGGGGGCTGAGCCTGCCTTGGGGCGGCCCGGCGGCAGTCTCGGTGACCGGCACGCTCCGCAGACCCCGCGCTTCGAATTGCAGCGCCTGCACGGCATGGGCGAAGGCATCTACCGTGAAGTGCTGAAGAACCCGAATGTCGGCTGCAGGGTCTACGCGCCGGTGGGCGCGCACCGCGACTTGCTGGCCTACCTGGTGCGCCGCCTGCTGGAGAACGGCGCCAACTCGTCCTTTGTTCATCAGCTGGCCGACGAATCGGTGGGCATGGAAGAGCTGCTGGTTTCGCCGCTGCGGCTGGAGACCAAGGCCGCGTTCCCCTTGCCACTCGATCTGTATGGCGCCGAACGGCCCAACAGCCTGGGACGCGATCTTGCCGTGGTCGCCCAGCGCGACGATCTGCTGGCCGCGCATGCGGTGTGCGTGGTGCCCACGGTGCCCGAGGCGCGCTCTGAAGACGCAGCGGCCGCCGTGACCCGCGCCATCAAGGCCTTTGATGCCTGGAACCACACACCGGTGGCCCAGCGCTCGGCCGCCCTGCGATTCGCTGGTGACGCCCTGGAGGCACAACTGCCGCGCTTCTGCGCCTTGCTGGTGAAAGAGGCCCACAAGACCTGGGGCGACGCGGTGTCGGAGGTGCGCGAGGCGGTGGACTTCTTGCGTTTTTACGCCAATGAGGCCGAGCGCATCCAGGCTCCGCAGATCCTGCCCGGTCCCACGGGTGAGAGCAACACCCTGCGCCTGGAAGGTCGCGGTACCTGGGTCTGCATCAGCCCCTGGAACTTCCCACTGGCCATTTTCATGGGCCAGGTGGCCGCAGCCCTGGCCACGGGAAACACCGTGCTGGCCAAACCGGCCGAGCAGACGCCGGCCGTGGCACTGGAAGCGGTGAAGCTGTTGCACACTGCCGGCATTCCGGCCGATGCGCTGCAGCTGCTGCACGGCCCGGGTGAGACCGTGGGCGCGGCGCTGGTGGCGCAACCCGGCGTGGCCGGCGTGGTGTTCACCGGCTCCACGCAAGTGGCCAAGATCATCCAGCGCGCGCTGGCCGCCAAGGACGGCCCCATCGTGCCACTGATCGCCGAGACCGGTGGCATCAACGCCATGCTGGTGGACAGCACCGCACTGCCCGAACAGGTGGCCGATGCGGTGGTACAAAGTGCATTCCGCAGCGCAGGCCAGCGCTGCTCGGCCTTGCGTCTGCTCTGTGTGCACGAGGGCATTGCCGATCATGTGATCGACATGATCAAGGGCGCGGCACAAGAACTGGTGGTGGGCGACACCGCCGATCTGGCCACCGACGTGGGACCGTTGATCGATGCCGATGCCTTTGAAGGCATCCAGCGCGAGGTCCAGCGCCTTCATGCGCAGGCCAAGGCGCTGTTGCCTGCGGCGGCAACCGCCGCAGCCTTGCCCAATCTCATGCCGCCGCAGATGTTCGAGATCGGTGCCATTGCGGATGCAAAACAGGAGATCTTTGGGCCGGTGCTGCAGGTCGTGCGCTGGAAGGGCGATCCCATGGCCGTGCTGCAGCAGATCAACGCCCTGGGTTATGGCCTCACGCTCGGCATCCAGACCCGCATTGACAACCGCGCCCAGGCCCTGGCCCGGGCGGCGCGCGTGGGCAACGTGTACGTGAACCGCAACATGATCGGTGCGGTGGTGGGCGTGCAGCCCTTTGGCGGTGAAGGCCTTTCAGGCACCGGCCCCAAGGCGGGCGGGCCGAACTACCTGCTGCGCTTCTGCGCCGAACAGACGCTGACCATCAACACCACCGCCGCCGGCGGCAACGTGGAACTGTTTGGGTACACCCCCCTGCGCCGCTGACGCGGCTTCCCCCCTCCGTAGCGCGCCTTTGGCGCTTCGAGGGGGGACGCACCCTGTGGCCCGGCGAAGCCGGTTCCACGGGTGCCCTGGATGGAGGCATTTCGCGCCGGAGGGTGTTCGGTACACCCCTTGCGCCGCGGTCGCGGCCGGCGGAGCCGGACCCTTGGTGCCTCTGGACGGTGGTACCTCGCGCGGCGTGGAGGCGGTGCGATACTGATGCCCGCATCACCAACGGGTGACCATCCACGGAACACACCATGACCGACGCCAGCCCGGCCAACGACGCCCAACGCATCCAGCAATGGCTGGATGAACACCGCATCACCGAAGTGGAATGCATCATTCCCGACATGGCCGGCCAGGCGCGCGGCAAGATCGTGCCGCGCCACAAGTACAACCCGGAAGTGGGATTGCGTCTGCCAGAAGCCGTGCTGGCCATGACCGTCACCGGCGACTACCCGGAAAAGGACTTCACCTCGGTGGCCGACCCGGACATGCTGCTCAAGCCCGACCCCGAAACCCTGCGGCCCGTGCCCTGGGCCAAGGAGCCGACCGCACAGATCATTCACGACTGCTTCTCGTTCGACGGCAAGGCCGTGCAGCTCTCGCCGCGCAATGTGCTGCGCCGGGTGCTCAAGCTGTACGCCGACGAAGGCTGGAAGCCGGTGGTGGCGCCCGAGATGGAGTTCTACCTGGTGCAGGTGGAGCCTGATGAGGACATTCCGCTCAAACCCCCGGTGGGTCGCACCAAGCGCACCGAGGCGGGCATGCAGAGTTTCTCGATGGATGCGATCAACGAGTACGACGACATCTTCGACGTGATGTACGACTGGTGCGAGGCCGAAGGCATCCAGCTCGACACATTGATCCATGAAATGGGCACGGCTCAGATGGAAATCAACCTCGACCACGGCGACCCGCTGCCGCTGGCCGACCAGGTGTTCCTGTTCAAGCGCACCATCCGCGAAGTGGCCATCCGCCACCAGATGTACGCCACCTTCATGGCCAAGCCCATGCAGGGCCAGCCTGGCAGCGCCATGCACATTCACCAGAGCGTGGTGGGGCTGGACGATGGCAAGAACATCTTCAGCGGCCCCGATGGAGCGCCCTCTGACGCGTTCTTCCACTACATCGGTGGTCTGCAGACCTACCTGCCTGCGGCCACCGCTTTCTTCGCACCCTACGTGAATTCGTACCGGCGCCTTTCACGCTTCACCTCGGCCCCCATCAACCTGAGCTGGGGCTACGACAACCGCACCTGCGGTCTGCGCGTGCCGCATTCGGGCCCGGAAGCGCGGCGGGTGGAGAACCGGCTGGCTGGCGTGGATGTGAACCCCTATCTGGCGATGGCGGCCAGCCTGGCCTGTGGCTACCTGGGCATGAAGCAGGCGCTCAAGCCCAACGAACCGCTCACCGGCAGCGCCTACGAGCAACCCCACCAACTGCCGCGGCACCTGGATGACGCGGTGGAAAAGCTCATGGGCTGCGCACCACTGGTGGAGCTGTTTGGTGAGCACTTCATCCAGACCTACAGCGCCATCAAGGAAACCGAATACCGCGAATATTTCGACGTGATCAGCCCCTGGGAACGTCGGTTCCTGTTGCTGCACGTCTGAACGAGAAACACCCCCGCCGCGCTTCGCGCGACCCCCTCAAGGGGGCGATACCAGTCGTCCGGCAAAGCCGGCCCGACGGTATCCCTGGAAAGGGGCACCTCGCTCCGGTGGTCTTTTTCTCTGCTCTGGAGCGCGATCCACACCGAGTGCAGAAACGCCATCCAGTGGCACCGCAGAACCGGCTTTGCCGGGCGGCTGGTGCCGCCCCCCTCAGGGGGGTGACGCCGTAGGCGGCGCGGGGGGCTTCAAGCGATCACCATCATCCCCGACGAAGGATTGCGCAAAAAAGCGTCCAGCGTGGCGATGGGCAGCGGGGGCGAGAACAGGTGTCCCTGGAACTGGTCGCAGCCCTGGTAGGCCAGAAACTCGCGCTGCTCATGGGTTTCCACGCCTTCGGCCACCACCTGCAGGCTCAGGCTCTGCGCCAGCGTGATGATGGCCCTTGAGATGGCCGCGTCGTTGGGGTCGGTGAGCACGTCGGCCACAAAGCCCTTGTCGATCTTGAGCTGATCGAGTGGCAGGCGCTTCAGCACGGAAAGGGACGAATAGCCCACACCGAAGTCGTCCAGCGACAGGGTCACGCCCAGGTCCTTGAGCATGCCCATCTTTTCGATGGTGATCTCCATGCGGTCGGCCAGCAGGCTTTCGGTCAGTTCAAGCTTGAGCCGCTGTGGCTTGATGCCAGTGCGACCGATGGCGGCCATGACCATGTCGACGAAATCGGGGTGGCGGAACTGGTGCACGCTGACGTTCACCGCGATGCTGAGGTTGGTGGTCTGTGGCCAGTCGGCCCAGGCTGCGAGCTGCTCGCAGGCGGTCTCCAGCACCCATTGCCCCAGAGGCAGGATCATGCCGTTGTCTTCGGCCACGGGGATGAAGTGGATGGGGGTGATCAGGCCGCGTTGCGGGTGCTGCCAGCGCACCAGCGCCTCCACGCCCGTGATCACACCCTGGCGGTCGACCTGTGGCTGGTAGTAGACGACAAACTGTTTTTCCTTCAGGGCGATCCGCATGTCCGCGCCAAGGGCCGCGTTGGCGTTGACCGTGGCCTGCATGGCGGGGTCGAAGAAGCACAAGGTGTTGCGGCCCAGGGTCTTGGCCTGGTACATCGCCAGATCGGCCTGCTTGAGCAGTTCGCCCACGTTGTCATTGAGGCCGGTGAATGCGGTCACACCAATGCTGGGCGTGGCGAAGTGCTGGTGTCCGCCCACATGGAACGGCTCGCGCAGCATGGTGAGCACCTTGTTGGCCAGGGCGCTCGATTTGAGCGCTGCGGCCGCGGGATCGGTGCTGAGATCGTCGACCATGATCACGAACTCGTCGCCCCCCAGGCGGGCCACGGTGTCGGTCTTGCGCACGCTTTGTGCCAGCCGGATGGCCACCTTCTTGAGCAACTGGTCACCCACGTGGTGGCCGAGGGTGTCGTTGAGGATCTTGAAATTGTCGAGGTCAATGAACATCAGCGCACCGTGCTGCCCCGTGCGTTCACTCTGCGCCAGGGCATGCTGAAGGCGTTCGGTTAGCAACTGGCGGTTCGGCAGGTCGGTCAACGGGTCGAACAGCGCCATGTGCCGGATCATGTCTTCTGCGGTCTTGCGCTGCGTGATGTCGCGCCCCACCGCTACCCAGTGGGTGACGTCTTCGGCCGTGGCCTGCACCGACACCACCTCCAGTTCGACCCAGAACATCGCGCCGTTCTTGCGATGCACCATCAGTTCCGTGCGGGCCTGCCGGTTCATCTGCAGGCCCATGGCCATCTCCCTGAGCTTGGGCAGCGCCGGCTCCAGCTCCAGCAGCATGTGCGGCGTCTGCCCCAGCACCTCGTCGCGGGAGTAGCCGGTGTGTCGCTCGAACGCATCGTTGACGAAAACGATGCGTGGCTCCTGGTTGTTGTTGACACCGGTTTCGGCGATCGCCACGATGTCGTTCAGCCGGGCCACGCTGGTCTCCAGCAGCATCAGCTGTTCCTGCGAGCGGCGCCGCTCCGTGACGTCGCGAAAATAGACCGCCAGACCTTCGGCAAACGGGTAGGCGCGCACCTCCAGCCATTTGCCCAGGCTGGGGAAGTGGTCCTCCATCTCGATGCGCCGGTTGTTCTTGAGGGCCTTGTGCATCTGGTCACGAAGTCGTTCGCTCAAGCCCGGCCCAAAGCCGTCCCAGATTTCCTTGTCCAGCAAGTCGGCTGTGGATTTCTGAAGCAGGCGCTCGCTTTCCTGGTTGAGGTAGGTGAAGCGGCATTCCCGGTCCAGCGTCACGAAGGCCTCGGTGATGCTGGCCAGCGTGGTCGTGAGGCGCATGGCAAGCCGCAGCGTTTCCTGCTGCGCCTGCTTCTGTGCCGATATGTCCTGCACGGCGCCCTGGAGCCGGGTGATCTGACCATCCGCTTCGCGCAGTGCCGCGCCCACCGTGCGAACCCATTTGGGTCCGACGCCTTCCACCATCACCTGGATTTCTTCATCAAAGGCCATGCCGGAATGTTCGCAACGCGACAGTCGCTTTCGCATGCCATCGCGCCATTCAGGCGTGTAGCAGTTCACCATCGCCTCCAGGGAGTCGATTTGCGAAGCATCGCCCACACCCAGGATCAATGCGCATTCGTTGGATATGTGAACCCGCCCGGTGGCCAGCGCCACGGACCAGCTGCCCACACCCGCCGTGTGCTCGGTCAGGTTGAGTCGGCTTTCGCTGTCGTGCAGCGCGTTCGGGGAGGGGTCGATCTGGTCGAGATCCAGCAGTGCTGCTGCCTGATCCAGCACAAGCGACAGCGTTTCGGCGGTGGGACTCGGCGCCTCTTGCGCCGGAGGTGCGTCCAGCAGCACCAGCCAGCCGCGTGGATGTGATTGTGTCGTCGGAAGTGCCAGCCAGTCCGTTTGTCGAACCGGGCCTGATCCCGCAGTGACGATGGCCAGGGCGGGCGAATCGGCTCGTGTGATGCAGACCGGTTGATCGGATCCGACGAGCGAGTGGCAGACCGGTTCGGCCCAGGCCACGAAGCTGCTTTGTTCGACCTGGGTGAGTCCGGCAGCGCTTCTGAGATTGACCGAGTGTTCCAGTCGCACCACCAGCACCGCGCCTCTGGCATTCGTGAGTCGGAGGGCCATCTCGGTCAGGCGATCAAACGCACGCCGCAGTGGAGCTTGTGCATTCGACGCTTCCGGCACGTTGTTCAGTGCGGTGGCGGCAATGTCGGGTACAGAACGCATGAAGGCCTCAATGGGTTTCAGGCAATGTCACCGGGACGGCCGGCAGGCCATCCAGATGTAACACGGGCAGGGGGCAGTGGGATCACGTTCGTCAGCCTACCAAGTGTTCAGCCGCAGAGTTGGTAATTTGTCACATGCAAAGTTGTTGCAAAGATGTGTTTTTTTGTAGCGTATGTACTAATATCGCCTTAACGCATTGTTTGTAGTTCTAAGCAACTCCAACCGGGCGCCACCACACTGGATTCACGGGGGTAGATTGAACATGACCGCACTTGCAGATCTCCGGCGCCACAGCGATGTGGCCAGCTTGAAGTCGTCGCTGCATCAGCTGTGCAGCGAGTTCGGCCGAATCACCCGGTTGGATATTCTCACCGCCATGCACGAAGGGACCAAGCAGGCCATCTGCTTTCTGCGCATGGAACGCCCGGAGCAGGAGCAGCAGCTCATGAAAACCCTGGGCGTGGGGCGGTTTGGTGGGGAAGTGGTGTTCGTGCTCAACCTCAATGTGGCCGTGACCGCCGACGATGACGGGCCTTCCTCCCAGTGGGCCGACTCCAACATGTACGACTGAAGGGGCACCCGGCCAGCCCGGCGCGTTCTTCATCCTGCCTTGAGGCAGTTGCTGTCGCGGGATTGACCCCGGGCCTTGCAGGCCCGTCGCAGAATCCAGCGCATGATCAATGTGCGCGCTCCCCTCTCTGCCCAAGTCATTGAATGGTCCGTGAAGCCGGGCGATGTGGTGCAGGTCGGTGCACTGCTCGTGGTGCTTGAGTCCATGAAGATGGAACACGAGGTGAGGGCGGAGACCGCCCTCCAGGTGAGCTTTCTGCACGTCGCCGTTGGCGATACCGTGGCCTCCGGCGAAACCTTGTTGCGTGGCCAGCCTTTGCAGCCGACGGCGCCTTTGCCTGAGCCACACTTGGAGGAGGGTACTCAGGCACAACTTCAAGACCCGGGCCATCGAGCCGATCTTCAACTCCTGCATGATCGTTTGGCATTGACCGAGGACGCCGCCCGCCCCGAGGCTGTTGCCCGTCGCCGGGCATTGGGTTTGCGCACCGCGCGGGAAAACATCGCTGCGCTGTGCGACGAAGGCAGTTTTCTGGAATACGGGGCGCTGGCGGTGGCGGCGCAGCGCAGCCGGCGCAGTGAAGAAGACCTGATCGCCAACACGCCAGCCGACGGCATGGTCACCGGCATCGGATCGGTCAATGGATCGCTCTTTGGGGAGACGCGAGCCCGCACCGTGGTCATGGCCTACGACGCCACCGTGCTGGCCGGTACGCAGGGCATGCGCAACCATCAGAAGACGGACCGTTTGTTGGGCATCGCCCTGGCACAACGGCTGCCGGTGGTGCTGTTTGCCGAGGGAGGTGGAGGCCGCCCCGGTGACACCGACATGCCCATCGTCGCTGGCCTGCATGTGGGCACGTTCGCGGCCATGGCTCGCCTGTCCGGGCAGGTCCCTGTGGTGGGCATTGCCGCCGGACGCTGCTTCGCCGGCAACGCGGCGCTGCTGGGCTGCAGCGACGTGATCATCGCCACACGATCCAGCAACATTGGCATGGGCGGACCCGCCATGGTGGAGGGCGGTGGCCTGGGCCGGTTTCGCCCCGAAGAGATCGGTCCGAGTCATGTCCAGCATGCCAACGGCGTGATTGATCTGCTGGTCGAAGACGAAGAGCAGGCCGTGGCCGCCGCGCGCCGTTACATCTCTTTCTTTCAGGGGCATGCCAACGAGTGGCAGGCTCCCGACGTCAGTCGCTTGAGAAGCGTGGTGCCGGAAAACCGCCTGCGGGTTTACGACAGCCTGCCGGCGGTCGAAGGCACGGTGGATGCGGGCAGCCTGCTCGTGCTGCGCTCAGGATTTGGCGCCGGTGTACATACCGCGCTGGCTCGCATCGGGGGCCGCCCGGTCGGCGTGCTGGCCAACAACCCCATGCACCTGGGGGGTGCCATCGATACCGATGCGGCGGACAAGGCCGCGCGCTTCCTGCAACTCTGCAATGCCCATGGCTTGCCGGTGGTGAGCTTTGTGGACACCCCGGGTTTCATGGTCGGCCCGGAGGCTGAGGCCAAGGCCCAGGTGCGACACGTGAGCAGGCTGTTCGTGGTGGCTGCACATCTTCGCGTCCCTGTGTTCGCGGTGGTCCTGCGAAAAGGATACGGACTCGGCGCCATGGGCATGACGGCAGGGGGCTTCCATGCCCCTGTGTGCACTGTGGCCTGGCCCACCGGGGAGTTTGGTGCAATGGGGCTTGAAGGTGCCGTGCGCCTGGGCTACCGCAAGGAACTGGAAGCGCTGCCCTCAGGTCCAGAGCGCGAGGTGCTCTTTCAGCGCCTGCTGGCGCAGCAGGTCGCCAATGGGGCGGCGGTCCAGATGGCCGCCACGCTGGAAATTGACGCGGTCATCGACCCGGCACAGACCCGGGAGTGGATCGCCAAGGGATTACAGGGCGCGCGGGTGACTGAGGGACCAGCCAGTCGCTTCATCGACACCTGGTGAGCTTGGTGAGGGCTCTTGAGCAGAAGGCGTTCAGTGCCTCAGTTCAGTTCGCCAAAGGTGGAGGGGCGCATGCCTGCGCCGGGCATCTGGGGCGCTGTCTGGTTGATGTTGACCCAGAATTCGCAGACGTGTTTCATGGCGCCCAGGAACTGCGAGAACTCGGTGGGTTTCGCGATGTAGGCGTTGGTGCCGGCATCGTAGGCGCGCTGCAGGTCGCTGGGCTCGGTGGAGGAGGTGAGCACCACCACGGGAATGTTGTGCAACTGGTTGGAACCCTTGATTTCCTTGAGCACGCCGATCCCGTCCAGCAAGGGCATCTTCAGGTCGAGCAGGACCAGGATGGGGTTGCCGCCCGATCGCGTGGCAAAGGCGTCTCGCCGGTACAGGTAGTCAAGAGCCTGCATACCATCGGAGACATGTGTCACCCGACCGTCCAGACCGTGCCTGGCCAGCGCCAGACGGGTCA
Organism: Betaproteobacteria bacterium HGW-Betaproteobacteria-16; assembly: GCA_002840835.1. GTDB lineage: Bacteria > Pseudomonadota > Gammaproteobacteria > Burkholderiales > Burkholderiaceae_C > Hydrogenophaga. Next base: position 11,143 of record PHCQ01000059.1, read on the forward strand.
GTTCGGCGTCGTCCGGATTGTCTTCGACCAGCAATATGGCTTCTGCATTCTTGTTCATGGTCATAACGCTGCGAACGCCGAATCACGGGTGGACTCGAGGATCTGCGCACTTTCAAAAGGTAGTGAAAAGTAGAAAACGCTGCCCACCCCGAGCTGGCTCTCGGCCCAGATGCTGCCCCCGTGACGTTCCACGATGCGGCGCGCCAAGGCCAGACCAATCCCGGTTCCCTCAAAATCAGACGCGCGGTGAAGGCGCTGGAAGACGCCAAACAGCTTCTGGGCGTATTTTGTATCAAACCCCACCCCGTTGTCTCGCACAAAGAAGGTGTAGCCGACAGCGGGGTCCACGCTCCAGCCCACCTCGATCACGGCGCGCTCCCGTGGCCTGGAGTATTTGAATGCGTTGCCCAGCAGGTTGGCCCAGACTTCCCGCAACAACAGCGCGTCGCCCTGCACCACGGGAAGATCCGGGGCAATCACCCAGTCCACGACCCGGCCTTCGGTGTCGTGTGCGATCTGGCTGACCACGGTGTCGACCAGCATGGCGAGGTCCACCGGCGTGACGTTGACCGCTGCGCGGCCCAGGCGCGAGAAAGCCAGGAGGCCATCGATCAGCTGGCTCATGTGCCTTGCCGAATTGCCGATGGTGTTGAGGTAACGGGTCGCCACATCGTCACGCTGTTCGCCCATGTGCTCCTCAAGCAGGCTCACGAAACTGGAAATATGTCGCAGCGGTGATCGGAGGTCGTGTGAAACCGAATAAGAAAAAGACTCCAGGTCCCGGTTGGCGGCGAGCAGCTGTTCGGTGCGTTCCGCCACGCGGTTTTCCAGCTCGTCGTTGATGTTGCGCATGAGGTCGTCCAGCCGCTTGGCGTCCGACATGTCGCGGTTGATCTTGGCGAAACCCCGCAACTCGCCGTTGTCTTCGCGCAGGGCAATCAGCAGCGACTGTGCCCAGTAGCGTGAACCGTCCTTGCGAATATGCCAGTTGTTGATTTCGTGCTGGCCCCTGGACGCGGCAAGTCGCAGCATCTGGCTCGCGTGGCTCTGGGCAATTTCCGGCGTGTTGCTGTCGAAGAGCACCGAATAGTGGCGCCCCATCATTTCTGAAGACGAATAGCCTTCCAGGCGCTGGGCGCTGTCGGTCCAGTCGGTGATCAGGCCCTGTGCGTCCATGAAGAAAATGCAGTAGTCGCGCAGGTTGTCCACCATCATCCGGAACCGCTGCTCACTCTCAAGCAGCTCTGCAGAGCGTTCCCTGATACGGGTCTCCAGTTCGTCGTTCAGCCCCTTCACACGCTCTTCCACCCGTTTGCGCTCGGTGATGTCGATGATCTGAATGAACACGCCCTGCACCTGCCCTGCGTGCAGGTCGGGCAGGTAGTTGGCACTGATGTACATCGGCGCACCGGTGACGGTAATGCGCCAGGCTTCAAATTTCTGTGGTGTGCCGGCCGCTGCAGCCTGAATGCGCGGCTCGATGTCTCGCCAGGCATCGGGCGGCACGCACTCGCTCATGTGCATGCCGATGATCCGTTGCGGGTCCATGCCGTACACATGAAAATGCTCGGCATTCGCAAAGCGGAACCGCAGCGAGGCGTCGACGTAGGCAATCAACCCGGGCACATGGTCCGTGATCGCCTGCAGGAAGCGCTGGTTGTTCTCCAGCGCCATTTCAGCCTTCTTGCGCTGGGTGATGTTCACCACGGTGGTGTTGCTGCGCAGGAAACGCCCCGTCTCGTCGCGCACGGCAGACGAAGAGATCAGTGCAGGGAAGACACTGCCGTCGCGTCTGCGCATCTCGTATTCGGCAGCCTCCAGCGTGCCCTCGTCGATCAGGCGCTGCAGCCGGTTGCCGAGCAGCGAGTTGTTCTCCGGCCCAACAATGTCCTTGAACCCCAGCTTGCCCACCACCTCCTCGCGGGTGTAGCCCAGCCATTCAAGTTCGGTGTCGTTGATCGACACGAAGGTGCCGTTGATGTCGAGCGAGTGGTAGCCACATGGGGCCTGGTTGTAGAGCATCTGCGCCTGCGTCAGCGCTTCCCGCAACCGGGCGTTCACACCGCGGACCTGGTCTTCTGAAGCCTTGCGGTCGGAAATGTCGAGCATCTGGATGATGATGCCTTGCACCTCACCGTGATTCAGGTACGGCGTGTATTCAATGCTGGCGTAGAAGCGGGTGCCGTCAGGGAATTCCCTTTCGCCTTCAAAGCGCTGCGCTTGACCAGCCAGGGCCGCCGCCAGGTGTTCCCGTGAACCTTCATAGTTCTGAGGGCGGGCGATCTGACTCAGATGCAGGCCCACCGGTTGCTGCGAATCGCCACCCAGCCACCGGGCATAGCTGGCATTGGCGAAGCGGCAGATCAGCTCGCGGTCGTAGAAGGCAATCTGTACAGGCACGCTGTTGGTGATGGTCTGCAGCAAGATGCGCTGATCCGCCAGGGCCTTGCTGGCGGCCTTGCGTTCGGAAACGTCCACCAGCGTGTTGTTCGTGCGCACGAAGACGCCGCTGTCGTCGTAGACGGCGGTGCTGCTGAGCAGCACGGTGAAGCGGCTGCCGTCGCGGCGGATCATGTCGATTTCAACCGTTTCCAGCTTCTCGCGCAGCTTCAACCGGCGCAAGCGGTCCTTCACCAGGTTCAGGTGTTCGGTTGCCACGTGGTCGCGAAAATGCCGTTTGCCGATCATTTCCTCACGGCTGTACCCCAGCCAGTCCAGCTCGGTCTGGTTGATGAGCACATACAGGCCATCGGCATCCACGGAGTGGTAGCCGCAGGGCGCCTGGTTGTACAGCGCCTGAGCTTCCGCCAGCGTCTGACGGATGCGCTGGTTGGCTTGGTCAAGCTCTTCGGTGCGCTGCCTGACGCGAGACTCGAGACCCGTATTGAGCCTGCTGATTTCTTCCTGTTGCTGATGCAATTCGGTGATGTCGCGGGACACCGCCAGCAGCATCACCGGCGTGCCATACGAATCGCGGATCGGCGAAATCATGGTGTCCCACCACTTGGGTGTGCCCTTGAATGTGTTGCCGAAGGCCACGAACCTGGCGCTCTCGCCCTTGCGCGCACTTTCAATGGCCGCTCGGGCAAGTTGCAGCCCTTCACCGGGCCACCAGTTCGTCCAGTCGGTGTGCCGCACCTGCTCGGCATCGTCCAGTTCCATCAGCCGGCAACCCTGAGCCGTGATCTGCTGCAGTCGGCCGTCCAGGTCGAGCACCTTGGTGCAGTCAATGGTGCTGGCGATGATCTGGTGGTTGAGCTCGTCCTTGATCTGCGCATCGGCTTCAATGGCGCGCAAGCGACTGATGTCCAGAATGAATCCGAGCTGACCCGTCAGGCGTTGCTGGTGATCCTTCTGGGGAACGTTGTTCGTCAGCACGTGCGCCACGGTGCCATCCGGCTTGACGATCCGGAACTCGATGCTGCGCTCTTCCACCAGCCGGAGGCCTTCGTCCCACGTCTGCCGGACCCTGTCCCGGTCTTCCGGGTGCACGCGATCGAGCCAGCCGAAGTGCGGAAAGTCCGTCTGGTCCAGCGAAAAGATGGCCTTGAGCTGGTCATCGACGTGGGTCAGCACGCCGGTGTGGTCGATCCGGAAAATGCCGATCGGGAAGATCGTGGACAGGGCGGAGAAGACCGCCTTGTATTCCAGGTGGGGGATGTCAGGGGATGGGTTGTCGCTGCGCTGCGACAAAGCCGTTTCCAGCGACAGCGGCAGTGGCACCGCATCAGCCTCGGCCTGCAAGTCGATGGGGTCATTCAGGCTGCCTCTGAGGTGCTGGGCGTAATGTCCGCGCAGGTAGGCGTTCTCGGCGCGGAGTGCTTCCACCTCGATCAGCAGCGCCCTCTCGCGCACCGACAGCTTCGTCTCAGGGGCTGTGGACGAAGAACGGTTGTCTGACGGAGGGTGAAGGGCGCTCATCTCATACCACTGTACCCCACCAAGTGTGACAGCAGCCGTGAAATATGACCATCAGAAACGGGGCAGTTCCGGGTGTGTCAACTGCCCTGCGCGCACCAGCATCTTTCCGTATTCAGCACAACGTTGCAACGTGGGAATCACCTTGCCTGGATTCAGTAGACCATTGGTATCAAAAGCGCGCTTCACAGCAAACATCTGTGCGTTTTCTTCGGGCGAGAACTGCACGCACATGCTGTTGAGCTTTTCCACACCCACGCCGTGCTCCCCGGTCACCGTGCCGCCCATGGCCACACTGGTTTCGAGGATGTCGGCACCAAACAGCTCGCAGCGGTGCAATTGGTCGGCATCGTTGGCATCAAAAAGGATCAGCGGGTGCAGGTTGCCGTCGCCAGCGTGAAACACGTTCGCGCAGCGCAGACCGTACTTCTCTTCCATGCCGGCAATGGCCAGCAGGATGTCGGCCAGTCGCTTGCGCGGAATGGTCGAGTCCATGCACATGTAGTCGGGACTGATGCGTCCACTGGCAGGAAAAGCGTTCTTGCGACCACTCCAGAAGCGCAGGCGCTCGGCCTCGTCGCGGCTGACCGCAATGGCGGTGGCCCCGCACCGGCGCAACACCGCACTCATGCGGCCGATTTCTTCTTCCACTTCTTCGGGCGTGCCGTCGCTCTCGCACAGCAGGATCGCTGCAGCGTTCAGGTCGTAGCCCGCGTGCACGAAGTCTTCCACGGCGGCGGTCATGGGTTTGTCCATCATCTCCAGCCCGGCCGGGATGATGCCTTCGGCGATGACCGAGGCCACCGCATCGCCGGCCTTGCGCACGTCGTCGAAGCTGGCCATGATGCAGCGCGCCAGCAGCGGCCTGGGGACCAGCTTGACGGTGACATCGGTAATCACGGCCAGCATGCCCTCGCTGCCGATCACCAGCGAAAGCAGGTCGAGCCCCGGTGTGTCGAGCGCCTCGGCGCCCAAGGTGATCGGCTCACCCTCCACCGTGAACCCACGCACCTGCAGCACGTTGTGCAGCGTCAGGCCGTATTTCAGGCAATGCACGCCGCCGGAGTTCTCGGCCACATTGCCACCGATGGTGCAGGCGATCTGGCTGCTGGGGTCGGGTGCGTAGTACAGGCCGTGGGGCGCGGCGGCTTCGCTGATGGCGAGGTTGCGCACGCCGGCCTGCACGAGGGCTGTGCACGAGCGCGGATCGATGCGCAGGATGCGGTTGAACTTGGCCAGCGACATCGTCACGCCCAGCGCGTGGGGCATGGCGCCGCCCGAAAGGCCGGTGCCTGCGCCGCGCGCCACCACGGGCACGGCCAGCGCATGGCAGGCCTTGAGCACGGCGGCCACCTGGTCCTCGGTCTCGGGCAGGGCCACCACCAGTGGCCGCTGGCGGTAGGCGGTGAGGCCGTCGCACTCGTACGGCGTGGTGTCCTCGCTGTGCCAGAGCAGCGCGTGCGCGGGCAGCACCGCCTGCAGCGCGCGCACCACCTCGGCCTGGCGCGCGACGCGTTCGATCTGGCTGAGCTGGGCAGGGGTGGAAGGTGCGTTCATGGTGGGGCGGCGGGCAACAAGCGGGAATTCAGTTTAGGCCAATCGGCCGCCCGGTGATTGAAGAAACTTGCAGCCCTCTGTGAAGTTGGCGCTGTGTTCCGCCCGTCGGGTTCGGCGCAGGGGAGGACTTGAAAAATCGCCAGGCCGACATCAGCTTCCGGACTGAGAGGCGCACAACCTGTGCCCCCTGATCCACCAACGCTGACAAGGAGTTTTGCCATGAACCATCTGATCGCCCGTTCCGGTTTGCTCGACGACTTCTTCAAGGATGTCGCCCCCGGGTTTTTTGTGCGTCCGCTGCACGGTGATTCCCTGCCTTCGCCGTCCCAGATCAAGATCGACGTGAAGGAAACGCCGTCGGTCTACACCGTGGTGGCCGAGGTGCCTGGCGTGTCCAAGGAAGACATCCACGTGACGGTCGAAGGCAGTGTGGTGACGCTGCGCGCCGAGATCAAGCAGGAGGACAGCCAGAGCCAGGACGAGAAGGTGCTGCGCACCGAGCGCTACTACGGCGCCGTGGCCCGAAGCTTCCAGCTGGCGTCCGACATCGACAACGAGCGCGCCAAGGCCAAGTACGAAAACGGGGTGCTCACACTGACCCTGCCGAAGAAGGTGGCGCTCGCGGGGCAACGCCTGAACATTGAGTGATTGGAATCACCCCCTGCGCCGCTGACGCGTCTTCCCCCTCTCTGGCGCGCCTTCGGCGCTGGGAGGGGGACGGCACCCGTGGCCTGGCGGAGCCAGTTCCACGGTGCCCCTGGTTTGGGCTTCCCCTCGTTGGCGTGCAGTATTGAGCACCCCTTGCGCCGCTTCGCGGCTCCCTGCTCGTAGGTGGAGGCGCTACGTCCAAGCCTGCGCGGGCTTTGAGCGGCGATCGCCTTGCGCTGTTGTCAACTCAGGCTCTTCTTGAGCCACTCGGCAAACGCCGCGCACTCCCAGCGGTCCATGGTGCCGGTGCGCCAGCACAGGTAGTGCGCGTGCGGGCTGGGCACATGGCGTTCGTACAGCGGCACCAGGGTGCCATGCTCCAGCCAGGGGGCGGCCAGCTTGAGTCGCACCAGCGCCACGCCCATGCCGGCGGCGGCGCCGTCGCACATGAGGCCGATGTCGTTGAACTGCGAGCCGTCCACGGGTTCGGGCCAGTCCAGATCGTGCGCGGCGAACCAGGTGCGCCAGGGTTCCAGCGGGCTGCGCAGCAGGGGAGCGCCTTCGAGGTCTTCGGCAGTTTCGAATGGGCCGTGCCCGCGGGCGAAGGCGGGTGAGGCCAGGGGCGTGACCTCGTCTTTCATGAGGCAGATGTGCTCCACATCGGCATAGCGACCTGTACCGAAGCGGATCATCAGGTCTGCGTCCTCCGCCACCACGTCCAGCAGCGGGATGCTGACCTGCAATGTCAGGTCGATTTCCGGGTAGGCCTCGCTGAACTGTTTCAGGCGCGGCATCAGGATCGAACGCGCAAACGTGGGCGTGACGGCCAGCTTGAGCTTGCGCTTGCCCGGAACGACCGCGCCCCCCGGGAAACGCTGCAGGATGCCCAGACCCTCGCGCACGTGGGCCAGGTACTCACTGCCTTCGGTGGTGAGCGAAAAATCAGCTCGCCCGAACAACTTGGTCCCCAGGATCTGCTCAAGCTGCTTGACCCGGTGACTCACCGCACTGGGCGTCACATTGAGCTCTTCCCCCGTCTGCGTCACGCTGCGCAGGCGCGCCAATGCCTCAAAGGTCAGCAGGCACTGGATGGGGGGAATGCGTATGGTCATTTCTGTTGCCTAAATGGCCTCGCGCGCAGGGGCCCATTCCAGGCGCGCTGCGCACGGCCGCCCCGAAGCGGACGCGCGCCCCCCAGTGGGGGGAGGCAGCCCACTGGGCTGCTTCGGGGGGCGTCCTATATTCACTTGAATACCACGGTCTTGTGCCCGTTGAGCAGCACCCGGTGTTCGCTGTGCCATTTCACGGCGCGCGCCAGCACCTGGCTTTCGGTGTCCCGGCCCAGGGCCGTGAGGTCTTCCACCGTGTCGGTGTGGTCCACCCGGGCCACGTCCTGCTCGATGATCGGGCCTTCATCGAGGTCGGCCGTCACATAGTGGGCGGTGGCACCAATGAGCTTCACGCCGCGGTCGTGCGCCTGGTAGTAGGGCTTGGCGCCCTTGAAGCTGGGCAGGAAGCTGTGATGGATGTTGATCGCCTTGCCCGCCAGTTCGCGGCACAGGTCGTTGCTCAGCACCTGCATGTAGCGCGCCAGCACCACCAGTTCCGCACCTTCGCCCTGAATGATCTCCAGCTGGCGGGCCTCGGCCTGCGGTTTGGTGGCGGCGTTCACGGGTATGTGGTGAAAGGGCACGTTGTAGCCGGCTGCGAGCTGGTAGAAGTCGCGGTGGTTGCTGATGATGGCGCGGATGTCCAGCGGCAGCAGGCCGCTTTTCCAGCGGAACATCAGGTCGTTCAGGCAGTGGCCTTCCTTGCTCACGAAGATCACCGTTCGCACTGGTTCAGCCAGGGGGTGCAGGCTCCAGCGCATGGCAAAGCCTTCGGCGAACAGTTTCAGGCGCAGGCGCAGATCGTCCTGGGTGAGCTGCGCGCAGGCGAATTGCACCCGCATGAAGAACAGGCCGGTGTCGGGGTCGTTGTACTGGGCGGCTTCTTCGATGTTGCCGCCGTGCTCCAGCAGGAAGCCGGAAACCGCGTGCACGATGCCGGGACGGTCCGGGCAGGAAAGGGTAAGAACGTAGGTGTGAGTCATGGCGGTCCGATTGTCGCAGCAAGGCTGCCGCCGTGTTGCTCACCGGGCTCTACAGTGGCTCCAGACAGATCAGGGCTACGCTGCCAGAATCGAAGCTCTTTGACCAGCAGGAGCCCTGTCATGGCGCACAACGATCTCCGCATGGACAACCAGTGGTTGCCCTTCACCCCGAACCGCAGTTTCCAGAAAGACCCCCGGGTGTTCGTGGCCGCCGACGGCATGCACTTCACCACCCACGATGGCCGCCAGGTCATCGACGGCATTTCCAGCCTGTGGTGCGTGGGCGCCGGCCACAACCGCAAGCCCATCAATGAAGCCATCAAGAAACAGCTGGACACGCTGGACTACGCCACCGCCTTCAGCGTGAGCAACGACAAGGCGTTTCGCGCCGCTGAGATGATCGCGGCCATGGCGCCGGGCGACCTGAACAAGGTGCTGTTCTGCAACTCGGGATCCGAAGCGGCCGACACCTCCATGAAGGTCGCGCTGGCATATCACCGTGCACGTGGCGAAGGCCACCGCAACATCTTCATCGGCCGTGAGCGCGGCTACCACGGCGTGGGCTTTGGCGGCATGAGCGTGGGCGGCATTCCGGCCAATCGCAAGGTGTACGGCACCAGCCTGCTGCCCCGCGTGGACCACTTGCGCTTCATCCACGACCCGGTCAAGCACGCCTACATCCACAACCAGGAGCCGGTCTGGGACGAAGACCTGCTGCTCGAACTGGAAAACCGCATCCTGCCGCTGCACGATCCGAGCAACATCGCGGCCGTGATCGTGGAGCCGGTGGCCGGCAGCGCCGGCTGGTACGTGCCACCCCAGGGCTACCTGAAGCGGCTGCGCGAGATCTGCGACAAGCACGGCATCCTCCTGATCTTCGACGAAGTGATCACCGGCTTCGGTCGCCTGGGCACCGCATTTGCGTCGGACTACTACGGTGTGCAGCCCGACATGCTCAATTTCGCCAAGGCCGTGACCAATGGCGTATTCCCCCTGGGGGGCGTGGTCTGCACCGACCGCATCTACAACGCCATGATGGGCGCGCACGGCAGCGCGCCGGAGCACGCCATCGAGTTCTTCCACGGCTACACCTACTCAGGCCATCCGGTGGCCTGTGCGGCAGCGATCGCCACGCTGGATCTGTTCCGGGAAGAAAGACTGTTCGCCCGTGCAGGCGAGATGGGGCCGGTGCTGGGCGATGCGATGCATGGCGCTCTCAAGGGCCTGCCGAACGTGATCGGGATCCGCAGCCTGGGGCTGGCCGCCGCGGTGGAACTGGCCCCCATGCCGGGCCTGCCCGGCAAGCGGGCATTCGACGTGTTCATGGACTGCTACCACCGCGGGGTGCTGGTGCGCAACGCGGGCGACAACCTGGTGTTTGCTCCGCCTTACATCGTCGAGCGTGAGCACATTGAAACCATGGTGAGCGTCCTGGCCGACGCGATCCGCCGACAGGATTGAGCCAACACCTCAGCGCGACATCTGCCGCTTCATCTCCGCGCAGTGGTCGCGCGGTGGCTGCGGAGGCGAGGTCCACAGCAGGTCGGCGTGCGAGGTGGTGGCCACCGGATCTTCAAGGGTGTTGGGCTGTGCGCGAGACTGCACCACTTTGAAGGCCAGTCGGGCTGGCAGAAAGCGCGGCACGCCCAGGTCGCGCCTCACATGCTCGTTGCCCGCCACCAGCAAGACGGTCTGTTCCCGCCTGAGGGCCCGCATCGCGGTCTGCGCCATGGCCTGGTCGCGGGCGATCTGGATGCGGGTCATGGGCACGATCTGGGACTCGGGCAGCATGTCGCAGTGGCCTTTGCGGATGTTGGCTTGCTGTTCCATGAACGCATCGCGCTCCAGCAGTGCGTCCAGAGCGGCGTTGTTCATCGCCGCAGCCATCTCGGACCGGGGCAGGTTGCCCCCCAGGACCGGTACCCCGGCCCTCACCGCGGTCATCACCACCGGTCCGTACACCGGCCACGGCCAACCCCCGTTGGCCTGCGCCCAGTTGAGCGCAGCCTGTACCTCGGCTTCCGTGGCGTCGGGTTTGAGGTCCTGGGTGGATCGGCCGCGAGGCGCCATTTCGAGCACGAGGGCACCCAGTTCGCCGCGGGAGGCCAGTTGTCGCACCAGTTCACGCTGAAGGCGCTGGTGATCCGGCGCGTCGTGCTGCTCACCCAGCAACAGCAGCGACGTGGGCATGGTGCGTTCGAGCATGTCGCTGGCCGTGCGGGCCGGATTCGGTATCGCCGGCGTCTGCAAAGGCTCGGCCAGCGTGCAACCCGCCAGCAGCTGTACACCCCCAGCGAGGGTGGCCGCGAGCAGGCCATGAGTGACAGCGCTTCGACAGTTCATGTGTGGATACTACGTCGCCCGCCTGACGTCCATTGCAGGCAGCTTTTCATTTCGCCGTGACCATACCCCATTTTTCCCTTTCTGCTTCACCCGTGCGTGTCGCACTGACCTTGTTGCTGGCGTGGGTGGCAGCCCGGGTCTGTGTCTGGCTGGCCACGCCCATTCCCTGGATGATCGGCCCCCTGCTCGCCACCTCGCTGGTGTCAATGATGGGGGCCCCCACCGAGAGCTGGACCCCGCTCCGCAACACCGGGCAATGGGTGATCGGGGCCGCGCTGGGGCTGTACTTCACACCCGAAGTGGGCAAGCTCGTGGCGGGGCTCTGGTGGGCGATTGCACTGGGCATTGGCTGGGCGCTGGCGCTGGGCCTCGCTTTTGGCATGTGGTTGCAGCGCATGCACGCCCGCCATCTGCCAGGACTGAGTCCTGCCGAGCTGCGCTGCACCACCTACTTTGCCGGCGCGATTGGCGGGGCTTCCGAAATGACGCTGATCGCCGAACGCCACGGTGCCCGAACGGACCTGGTGGCCGCGGCCCACAGTCTGCGTGTCTTGCTGGTGACACTGTGCATTCCCTTCGCCATGCAGATCTGGGGTGTCAGCGCTCTGGACACCTTGCCGCCAGCGGCGCGCGACTGGCATTGGCAGGGCCTGGGGGTGCTGGCGCTGGCGACGTTTGCCGGTGCCTGGGTCATGACGCGACTGGGAAGGGCCAACCCCTGGTTCATGGGAGCGCTGGTCGTGACCATGGTCATCACGCTCTCGGGCCTGACACTCTCAGCCATTCCGACCGCCCTGAGCAACGCGGCCCAACTGGTGATCGGCGTGAGTCTGGGGGTACGTTTTACCCGGGCCTTTCTGCACACGGCGCCCCGTTGGCTGGCCTCCGTGGCCTTTGCCAGCGTGGCCATGATGGGTCTGTGTGCCGGTTTTGCCTGGCTGCTCTCATTGCTCACCGGGCTGCATCCGGCCACCCTGATTCTGGGCACATCACCCGGTGGTATTGCCGAAATGGCCATCACCGCCAAAGTGCTGCAACTCGGGGTACCAGTGGTCACGGCGTTTCAGGTGTGCCGCCTGGTGGCGGTGCTGATCCTGGCCGAGCCGGTATACCGCTGGCGCTACCCCAAGAAGTGAAAAAGCCCAGCAAAAGCCGGGCCGATTCGAGGGAGGGGAAGTTCCTCCAAGAGCATCGTGGAACCGGCTTCGCCGGGCCACAGATGCTGCCCCCTTGAGGGGGTGACGGCCCCAAGGGCCGGCGCGGGGGTGGGCGTCAAGCCCTCAGTGCATGACCACTGGCATCTGCGCCAGCGTTGCGTAGCCTTCGAGCGTGTCTTCCACTTCTTCCTGGGAGGGCATGCTTTGTTGCCAGACGGTGATCTGGCTCTGGAACATTTCAGCCCACGAGCCGTCGAGGTACACCTCTTTGCCTGAGCGCTTGTCCACGATCTCGAAACCATGGCGCGGCATCTGGGGGCCGTCTGTGGGCGTGGTGTCGCCCTCCAGCGGGGCGTTGGCAAGGATGTGAACGACGGCGAAGGCGTCCGAGTCGTAGAGCATGTTCATGACTGAAAAATCCTTGAAATGGGAAAACCAGTGTGCCTGATGAACTTATATCGGCAATTGGTGCCGGAACTGCAGGTGAGAGTGAGGTTTACATGGCAACGTTCACGCCAATTTCAAGATGCGTGTGTTTTTGGGCACATTTCTGCCCTTTGTGCCGGTCTCAGGGATGTTATGCAGCCCCTGCACCTCGCCTGGCGGCAGCGATGCAAAACATCCTCAGGGGAGATAACGAAGCGCCTGTTCGACGTGGTCGCCGTTGTGTTGCGTGATGCGGATGCGGACCGGCAGGTGGTTCAGCTGAGGGGCCAGCCACAGCTCTGTCTGGGTGTCAAACGGCTTGCGGGGCGCGCGTTTGATGTGTCGGCCCTTCATCTGACCTGCAGGCAGGGTCAGGGTTTCTTCCGCGCCCATTTCAAAGCGCCAGATCTCGGCATCGCCCGGACCCGCCACCTGGAGGCTGACGATGGTGCCGGGGGGATAGGCCTCGGGCTGGGCCTGCAGCAGTGAAGCCAGCTGCATGAAAACGCTCAGGCGGTCTTGCCCGCCGGGGAGCCAGGTGGCGTCGGGCGCGTTGTTGCTGAAACGGATGCGCTGGCTTGGGTGCTCGAAATGGGCGGCTCTTTCGCTGCGGCTCTTGTCGCCAAACCGCTCCGGCACCAGGCCGGTTGAGGTGACGGCGCCCACGCTGGTCTGTTCGCGGCTGCCCACAAAGAGCGCGCGCACCACCATGTGCGCGTCATAGCGGTCTCCCTGATTTTCCCAGTCCAGGGAGCCGCTGGCGTTGTAGTTGATGCCTTTCACGCGTCCGCTCACCTCGTACATCAGGCGCATGCTGGGAGGCACCTGAGCGGGGGGAAGGGCCTGCTCGGCGACGGGAGGATCGTCGGGTACCTGGGGTGGAGGCAAGGGCGTTGGCAATGCCCCGGCACCGGCAGCGGGATCGCTCGCGACGCTGGCAGCCCCTTCCGGGGTGCCCGGGGGCGGCTCAGTGGCCAGATCTGCCATCTGTTCGCCAGTGGATTCGACCTGAACCGGGTCCGTCGGCAGCGCGTCAGATCCGTCCGTCAATGGCAGCGGCGCTTCAACCACTTCTGGTGAAGGCTCGACCGGTGGCGGTGGCGGTGGCGGCGGTGCAGGCCGGGGTTTGGGGGGCGCCGGCTTGACTTCTGGCGGCGGTGGGGGTTCCGGTGGCTTGGGCACGATCCAGCGCACCCGGCTGGAGGTGATCACGGCAGGTGTGGCGGTGGCCGAGGCCGGAGAGGTGCCCTGGTCGGCAGGTGAGGTGGATGTCGCCGCGTCTGCCAGATCGCCCGAGGACGCCACAGGTTCCGTGCCCAGTCCTTCGGGCCAACCACCGGTCAGCAGGGTCAGGTGTGCAAGCAGCACACCCACCGTCAGTGCAGACAACGTGCGCCAGCGCGGTGCAGAGGAGGTGCCCGTGGGGGATCTCACGTGAATCAGGCCCCTGGGCTGTGCCCCAGGTCTGCGCTGAGCTGGCGCGCGCAGCGCAACACGGCCTGGGCCGGCGGACCGTCCCAATGGGTGTCCAGCGTGGCCACCGAGCCCAGCACCACCAGGCCCAGCGCGAGCCGGCCCTGGGCATCAAACACCGGCGCACAGAAGCCACCCACGCCGGGCAGCAGGCTGTGCACCACGCGGCCCAGGCCGCGAAGCCGGGTTTCTTCCAGCAAGGCTTGCACGTCCTGGAGTGAATGCGGAACGTCCTCCAGTGGCAATCCGTTGAGCGGCAGCTTTTTCAATCGTGCCAGTTCATCGCGGATCATGGGGCCGATGCGCTGGGCATCGCGCCCTTCGCTCCCCATGAAGGCCGCAAAGCAGCGGCCCGTGGCCGATGTCAGCAAGGGCATGACATCACCCAGGCGCAGGGTGACTGGCACGGTCTGGGGGGCTTCTGTCCAGTGCACCATGGTCGGGCCCTGGTTGCCCCACACCGCGATGGCCAGGGTGTGGCCGGTTTCGGCAAGCAAGGCGGCGATGCGGTCGCGCGCGAGCTTCACGGCGTCGATCCGGCTCAGGCTGGCCAGCCCCAGGCGCAGCGCGGCCGGCCCCAGGTCGTAGCGGGTGCTCACCGGGTCCTGCAGCACCAGTCCCATGCGTTGGAAGCTCACCAGGTACCGGTGTGCCTTGGCCGCGCTCATGCCGGCGGCGGCGGCCAGGTCGCGCAGCATGAGGGCGCCGGTGGCTTGCGAAAGCGCGTCCAGCAGGGCAAAGCCCACTTCAACCGACTGGATACCTGCACGCAACTGTTCCGCGTCTTCAGGCAGATCTGCGGAAGATGTGCGGGGGTGGGCGCGCGTGGTGGGTGTGTCGGTGAGGGATGAGGCGGGCATGAAGCGATGGATGAACGGGTATTGGATACGGGGTGTGCAAGCGGGTTCCGTGGGATTTCAGGCGTGCAAAGCACGCATTCTCAGGCTTTCAGCTAGAATTCCAGTCTTACGCATAGGTTAACCAATTTCACTATTCGTAATTCTGGCCGTTCATCGCTCCCTGGCTGCAGCCTGCGGATGCACAAGGTCAAAATCAGGACGTTCCAACCCAACTGCAGCAGGAGACTTGCATGAAACTCGCCACATACAAAGACGGCTCACGTGACGGACAACTGGTGGTGGTCTCGCGCGATCTCTCGACCGCTCATTATGCGACCGGCATCGCCGACCGCCTGCAGCAGGTGCTGGACGACTGGAACTTTCTGGCGCCCCAGCTGGAAGATCTCTACAGCACGCTCAACAGCGGCAAGGCCCGCCACGCCTTCCCCTTCGATCCGGCCATGTGCATGGCGCCGTTGCCACGCGCCTACCAGTGGGCCGACGGCTCGGCCTACATCAATCACGTGGAACTGGTCCGCGCTGCGCGAAGCAGCGAAGTGCCCCAGAGCTTCTACGAAGACCCGTTGATGTACCAGGGCGGCAGCGACGATTTCATCGGGCCCTGCGATCCCGTAGTGGTGCCCAGCGAAGACTACGGCATCGACTTCGAAGCCGAAATCGCGGTGGTCACCGGCGATGTGCCCATGTGTGTCACCCCGGAGCAGGCCATCGACGGTATCCGCCTGCTCATGCTGGTCAATGATGTGTCGCTGCGCAACCTGATCCCGGCAGAACTCTCAAAAGGTTTTGGCTTCTTCCAGAGCAAGCCGGCCACCGCCTTCAGCCCGGTGGCGGTCACCCCCGACGAGCTGGGCGATGCCTGGCAGGGCGGTCGCGTGCACCTCACGCTGCAAAGCACCTGGAACGGCCGCAAGGTGGGCATGTGCGAAGCCGGCCCGGAAATGACCTTCCACTTTGGCCAGCTCATTGCCCACATCGGCAAGACACGCCGGGTGCGCGCCGGCTCCATCGTGGGCAGCGGCACCGTGAGCAACAAGGCCGTGGAAGTGGACGGCCGCAAGGAATGGCCCAAGGGCTACAGCTGCATCGCCGAAAAGCGCGCGATCGAGACCATCCTCGATGGCAAACCTTCCACCGCCTTCATGAAGTACGGCGACACCATCCGCATCGAGATGAAGGGCAAGGACGGCCAGAGCATCTTCGGCGCGATCGACCAGAAGATTGCACCACTGGAGGGGTAATAAGCCCCACGCCCCGCTAGCGCGAGGCGTCACGCTTGAAGTAGCCCAGTCAAGGGGCTCCGCGGAGCCGGCTTCGCCGGGCCGCCAGTGCCGCCCCCTTCCCGCCCCCGTTCCAAGGGGGGGCGCGCGCAGCGCGGCAGGGGGTTGGTCGTTAACTTGCGTAGACCTGATCGAGAGAGGCAAACCCCTTGACTTCGATCGGGTTGCCGAAAGGGTCGCAGAAGAACATCGTCCACTGCTCCCCCGGCTGGCCCTCAAAACGCACCTGCGGTGGCAGCACGAATTCGGTACCGGCGGTCCTTAGCCGCTCGGCCAGCGCTTTCCATTCGGGCAACAACAACACCAGGCCGAAGTGCGGCATGGGCACCAGGTGCTCGCCCACATGACCGGTGCGAGAAGTCTTCAGCGGCTCACCCAGGTGCAGCGAGATCTGGTGGCTGAAAAAATTGAAATCAACCCAGGTGTCGGTGCTGCGACCCTCCTGGCACCCCAACACACCACCGTAGAAGCGGCGCGCTTCATCAAGGTCGGTGACGTTGAAGGCAAAGTGGAACAGGCTTCGCGTGTGGATCGGGGCTTCGTTATTCATGCCGCCAAGCATACCCATCAACAGACCGCAGCGCAGGGCCGCCCCAAGCAAGGTCAGCCCCCTCGGGGGGCAGCGACCCGCGTCAGCGGCGGAGCGTGGGGGCAAGAAGACCGCAGCGCAGGGCCGCCCCAAGCAAGGTCAGCCCCCTCGGGGGGGCAGCGACCCGCGCCAGCGGCGGAGCGTGGGGGTCAATCGTTCTCCTCCATTTTTGCCTGGCATTCCACGCAACGCTCGGCGGTGGGTTGCGCATGCAGGCGCGCCGTGGGAATGGACACGCCGCACTGCAGGCACAGGCCGTAGGTGCCGTCGGCCACACGCTTCAGTGCGCTGTCGATGGCCAGCAGTTCGGCCGCTTCGCGTTCTTCCAAGGCCACGCTCAGGTCGAACTCTTCATCGGCCTTGGCACGGTCGTCGCTGGCCATGTCGCGCGCGTCGACAGCGGACTCGACTCGGCTGCGTGCACCGCCACGCTGGGCGCGAATGCGATCCAGCAGGTCACGTCGCATCTGTGTCAGCTGGGTGCCGAAGGTGTCGGAAATGGGGGTGCTCATGTGGTCTCCTGTGTTGCCTTGAATGTTGACTTCCCTCTGGGACCGTGCCCTTGACTCAGGTCAAGCACAATCCAATCGAAATTTGAAATCCACAGGAGACAAGCATGACACCGATCGACTACAGCCGCTACCAGACCCTCGCCATCACCCGGCGCGGCCCCAGCGTGGACGGCACCCCCAGTGTGCTCGACATCCAGATGCGGGCTGATGGCCCCGGTGGCAACGGCAAGCTGCCCACAGCCGGCCACGAAGGGCACTGGGAGCTCAGCGAAATCTGGCGCGATGTGGGGCGCGACGACAGCGTGCGCTGCGCGGTGTTGCGCGGCAGCGGCCTGGGCTTTTCGGGCGGCGGCGATCTGGCACTGGTGCAGGACATGGCCACCGACTTCGAGGTGCGCACCCGGGTGTGGAAGGAAGCCCGCGATCTGGTCTACAACGTGATCAACTGCGACAAGCCCATTGTGAGCGCCATGCACGGCCCCGCCGTGGGGGCCGGGCTGGTGGCAGGGCTGTTGGCCGACATTTCCATCGCCGCCAAAAGCGCCAAGATCGTGGACGGTCACACCCGTCTGGGCGTGGCGGCAGGCGATCACGCCGCCATCGTCTGGCCGCTGCTGTGTGGTTTGGCCAAGGCCAAGTACTACCTCATGCTGTGCGACCCCATCAGCGGCGAAGAGGCCGAGCGCATTGGCCTGGTCTCGCTGGCGGTGGACGATGACGCGCTGATCGACAAGGCTTATGAGGTGGCCGACCGGCTCGCCAGTGGCAGCCAGACCGCCATTCGCTGGACCAAGTATTCGCTCAACAACTGGCTGCGCCAGGCGGGGCCGGCGTTTGACACCTCGCTGGCGCTCGAATTCATGGGTTTTGCCGGTCCCGATGTGCGCGAAGGTGTGGCATCCTTGCGGGAACGCCGTGCGCCCCGGTATGGCGTGGACAGCTGAACAACATCAGGAGACGCCCATGAGCGACACCAGCGGATTCGGCAAATTCGTGCCCGGTTTCGAATTCCTTCAGAACCTGGCCGGTCAGGCCGCAGGTGGGGTGGCGCAGGGGCTCGAGAAGAGCATTCCGCAGTTGCCCAACCTGGGCAACTGGGTGGCGCCCACGTTCAATGTGGAAGACCTGGAAAAGCGCATCGAAGAACTCAAGGCCGTGCATTTCTGGCTGGACCAGAACGCCAAGGCACTGGGCGCCACCATCCAGGCGCTCGAAGTCCAGAAAATGACGCTGGCGACCCTGAAGACCATGAACTTCAGCCTGGGTGACGTGGCCAACGCGCTCAAGATCAAGGCCGCCGACACCATGGCCAACTTCACGGGGACACCACCCGCGCCCGCACCAGGCACCACGCAGTTTGCGGGCCTTGAGGTGCCTGCGCGAACCTACGGCATGCCCGCGCCGCCCCCTGAACCTGACGACGACGAGGAATTCGACGAAGAGGCCGAGGAAGCAGAGGCGCCTCCTCCACCGGCGGCGCGCAAGTCGACCAAGCGCCCACCCGCACGCAATGCGGCCGCAGCCAGCACACCAGTCGGCGGCACCATCGACCCCGTGCAATGGTGGGGAGCCTTGTCACAACAGTTCCAGAACATCGCCGCCAACGCCATGAAGGACGTGGCCAAGCAGACCACGCTCGACACCACCCGCAAGGTCGCCAGTGGCCTCACCGAACAAGCGGTCAAGACCACCACCGGCATGGCGGGCAAGGCCACCCGAGCGGTCACCTCGCGGGTCGCTCGCAATGTGGGCGCTGCGGCCGGCATGGGCAAGGCTGCGGTTCGTGCGGTCTCCGGTGGGCGCAAGCCACAGACCCGTAAAGCGCCGGCCAGCAAGGCGCCTGCGCCTGCCCAGGCTCGAAAGCCGGCGGTCACCCAGCCCATGGCCGCAGGCGACTGGCAACTGCCCACGGCATTCTTCCCCGGCTTTCAAACCGCTCCTGCTACACCCGCCAGTACCAAGTCACCGGCCAGGAAACCAGCCACCAAAGCCGCTCCGAAAAAAGTGACGGCCAAACCCGCAGCGAAGAAGACGGCGGCGAAAAAAGCGTCAAGCAAGAAAGCCGCCGCACCCACCCGCCGCCGCTGAAGCCGTTGACTTCGCACTGGCTCCGTTCTTGCTCTTTCCCCGAGCCGCTGGATCTGTTTTTCTCACATGAAGCTCTTTCCCTACGCTCACGCCACCCACCCGCAATGGCGCATGGCCGCCGCGCTGGTGCTGGCCCAGTTGCGGGCGCAGATGGCCTTGCCCCACCATGCCGAGGCGCCCTCGCTCGCCTTCCTCTACATCACCGACCATTACGCGGCCGACGCGCAGGACATTCTGAGTCACCTGAGCGCCGAACTGCCTGAGGTGACCGACTGGGCCGGCACCGTGGGCGTGGGCGTGGCGGCCAACAACGTCGAGTATTTTGATGAACCGGCCATGGTCGTGATGCTGTGTGACCTCAGCCCCGACCAGTACCGCGTGTTCAGCGGTGTGGCGCCCCTGGTGGCCAGCGGGGCCGACGCGACGGGCTTCATTCCTCACACCGCGCTGGTGCACGCAGAAGGTCGCACGCCTGATCTGGCCGAACTGATCGCCGAGGTGGCCGACCGCACCGCGTCAGGCTATGTGTTCGGTGGACTCACCGGCAGTCGCGGGGCCAGCGCGCAGTTCGCCCTCAGCAGCACCGGCACCATGGGCGGGCAGGGCGCGGCCAGTGGGGTGTTTCATGGCGGGCTCAGCGGCGTGGCCTTCGGCACCGACGTTGGCCTGGTGTCCCGGGTGACGCAGGGCGCCCAGCCAGTGGACGAGGAGCGAACCATCACGGCGGTCGATGGCAATCTGGTGCTGAAGCTGGACGACCAGCCCGCACTGGACGTGCTGCTGGAACGTTTCCAGCTGTCCCTCGATGATCTGCAGGGCACCGTGGCCCGCTTGCGCACCACGCTGGTGGGCCTGAGCGATCCGCTGGATGTGCCTCCGCACCGTTCGCCTGAGCCGGTCGCCTTGCGTGTGAGCGGGCAGTTCGGTGCCGACGTTCGGGTGCGGCACATCATCGGACTCGACACCGCACGCCGGGGCATTGCGATCGCGGAGAACACCACCGCCGGCACCCGCATGGCCTTTTGCGAGCGCAATGTGCAGGCCGCACGCGCCGATCTCACCCGGGTGTGCGCCGAGGTGAGGGAAGAGCTGGAGCCCGAAGAGCGCAGCCTCTCGCTGGCCACGTCGCTGGCTGCCAGTGACACCGAGGCCACACCCCACCCGGCCCGTCGCATTGCTGGCGCGATCTACGTCAGCTGTTCAGGGCGTGGGGGGCCGCACTTCGGCAGCCCGAGCGCTGAACTGCAGATCGTTCGCAGAGCCTTGGGCGATGTGCCGCTGGTGGGCTTCTTTGCTGCAGGGGAAGTGGCACACCACCGGGTTTACGGATACACGGGTGTGCTCACGGTGTTCACCATGCCGGCTTGACCTGGCTCAAGCCGGTTGGGCGACGCGACCCAGCCCGATGCCGCTGCGCCGCGCACGCCGCAGCAGGAAGACCACGATGGCCACGTTGAGCAGGTTGAAGCCGATACCGTTGATGAAGGCCGCCTGGTAGCTGCCGGTCAGATCAAATATGGCGCCCGACATCCACCCGCCCAGCGCCATGCCGAACAGCGTGGCCATCAGTACCGTGCCCACCCTGGCGCCGGCCTGCAGCGGCGAAAAGTGTTCGCGCACGATCAGCGCATAGCTGGGCACGATGCCACCCTGGAACAGCCCGAACATGCCGGAGATCAAATAGAGCGGCACCAGGCCGTCAAAAGGCAGGAACATCAGCAGCGCCACTGTCTGAAGCACCGAACCCAGCAGCAGCGTGCGCAAGCCGCCAATGTGATCGGAGATCCAGCCTGAGATCAGGCGGCTGGCAATGCCCATGCCCAGCATGATCGACAGCATCTCTGCGCCCCGCGCGGCGCCAAAACCCAGGTCGGTGCAGTAGGCCACGATGTGCACCTGCGGCATCGACATGGCCACGCAGCAAGACACACCTGCCACGCACAGCAACAGTTGCAAGGTGCCGGGCGAGAGGCCCAGCGGTCGCTCGGTGGTGGGCGCGGTTGCGGCCTTCAGGGCCGCGTGGCTGACGGGCTCCACGTCGGGCATGGCCGGCGGACGCCGGCGCAGCACCAGCGCCAACGGCAGCATCAGCGCCAGGCAGAACACACCAATGCCAATGTAGGTCTGGCGCCAGCCGACGCTGTCAATGAAGTGTTGAATCACGGGTGGCCAGAGCGCACCGGCCAGGTAGTTGCCGCTCATGCAGATGGCCAGCGCGATGCCGCGGCGGCGCGTGAACCAACGCGAGGTGTCGGCCACCAGCGGCGCGAAGGTGGCCGATGTGCCCAGCAGGCCGATGAGCAGGCCCTGCGCGATGCTGAACTGCCACAGGCTGGTGGACACGCCCGCCGCCACAAAGCCGAGACCCAGCCCGATCGCGCCACCCAGCACCGGCACCATCACGCCAAACCGGTCAGACAGGCGCCCCATGAGGATGCCGCCGAACCCGAAGCCGATCATGGTCAGCGTGTAGGGCAACGAGGCATCACCGCGCGCCACGCCAAATTCGGTCTGGATGGGTGGCAACACCACTGTCACGCCGTACATGCCCACGCCGCCCAGCGTCATCAGCGCCAGCGACACCACCAGCCGCCACCAGGCGTAGGCAGACTCGGTGTCAGGCGTGGCGGGGTTCATGTGCGTGGTTGCTGGCGGGCCTGTGCCCGCTCCAGGG
>PHCQ01000060.1 GCA_002840835.1 Betaproteobacteria bacterium HGW-Betaproteobacteria-16
ACAAGTTTGCGAATTTCCCCCACGACGCGAGCAGCGCAAGGAAGCCCGCAGGGCCCCGGACTTCGGCTCGCCTTTCTTTGGCCTACGTTTCTTTGGCGAGACAAAGAAAGGTAGGTCGGCCGCCGGGCCGAGACCCGGCCAAACCAAGCCGCCGGAGACCAGGGTGAAGACGAGCAGAGACCCCTCACTGCCGATAAATCTGCGCCTCCAGCCCCATCGCCCGAATGCGTTGCGCAGCGGCGTCGGCAGAGGCCCGATCGGGGAACGGCCCGGCGCGCACGCGGGTGCGGGGGCCGCGTGTGCCTTCGACCGTCTGCATGGTGGCTGGCAGGCCGGCTTCGGTGAGTTGGGTGTGCACCTTGATGGCGTTGGCCTCTTCGGCGAACAGGCCCACGTTGATGCCGTGGCTCACAGCGGGTGAAGGTTTGACGAGGATGGGCGGTGGCGGTGTTCGGGCCGGAGCCGTTTCCGGCACGGCCACTGCCGCGCGCGATGCTGGCTGCGATGGCTTGGGTACGGGCGCCGACAACACCGCCGGCGGCGTTTCGACAGCGACCGAGGGCCGGGTTTGTATCGGCTCTGGGGCTGACTGGGCGGCAGCTTCTTGCACCGGCTGATCTTGCGCGGGTGGCACCCGTTCGGCAGGCGTTACAGCCGCCGATGGTTCACCGGGTGATGCAGGCTCAGGACCGGGCGTTGTGCTCACGTCCGCTGGCGTCAGCGGGAGCACCGGTACCGTGGCATCGCCCTGCATCGGCACCACCGCTTGCGCGGGCCTGGCGTCCGTCCCTGCGGGTTCAGAGGTCCAGATGAATGCAGCCACCGCCAGCAAGAGCACCCCAAGCAGTGCATTGCCCAGGAAGAACGCCTTCAGACGTCGCTGCGTCGGTGCCTGCCGTTCCAGTGCCTCGCACGCCTCGCGCACCGTGTGGGCGTCGGTCACGGCACTGGCCATGCGGCGGCGAATGTCGGCGTGCAGCAAGGCGTTGCCATACAGGCCCGGCACCAGAATGCTCAGCATCAACAGCGAACCCAGCACCCCCATCTCCACACCCAGGGGCCAATGCAGGTACTGCCGCCCCACCCCGAGCACCAGCAACGCCAGACCTTCTGCAGCGGCCAGGTACACCAGCGCCGCACCCCACAGACCGCGAAACGCCAGCCAGTTCACGGTGCACAAACCGGCCGCCGTGTTCCAGACCAGGCTGGCGCGGCCAGCGGCATCAAAACGCTCGAAGTGCGCCAGGTAGTGCTGGGTGTTGAGCGGCCCGAGCGCCGCGCGGTACAAGGCGGCCGTGGGGTTGTTGGCCGCACTCTGGGCGAGGCGAATGGTGGAATGGTCTTCGAGGGACGGCGGCGCGGGCATGCCGAATTCTGGCACGGCCCTGGGCGTACCCCTCCAGACATGCGGGTAGATGCTGAGCCCGCGTCAGACTCCTTGTGACCACAATGCGCTGATGCCATCCACCGCACCCTGCACCCACCCATGAGCCCCAGCCAGATCATCGTCCTGGCCACGCCGGTCTTCTTTGTTCTGATCGCGGTCGAATACGCCATCGGCCTCAAACGCCAGCACAACACCTACCGCCTCGACGACGCCATCACCAGCATCGGCCTGGGCATGCTCAGCCAGATCAGCGCGGTGTTCACCCGGCTGCTGCGCGTGGGCATCTACACCGCCGTGTATTCGGTGGTGGCCATCTGGCCCGACCACCCGTTCTGGACCACCTGGGTGGGCTGGCTGGTTGCCCTGGTGTTTTACGACTTCTGCTACTACTGGCTGCACCGCGCCGGACACGAAAGCGCCATTTTCTGGGCCGCGCACGTGGTGCACCACCAGAGCCAGGACTACAACCTCTCCACCGCGCTGCGCCAGACCAGTTCGGGCGCGCTGCTGGGCTGGGTGTTCTATCTTCCCATGGCCATCGCCGGCGTGCCGCCGCTGGTGTTTGGCGTGGTCGCGCTCATCGACCTGCTCTACCAGTTCTGGGTGCACACCGAACAGGTGAAAAAACTCGGCTGGTTTGACCGCTGGTTCTGCAGCCCCTCCAACCACCGTGTGCACCACGCGGTGAACGACCGCTACCTGGATCGCAACTACGGCGGCATCCTCATCGTCTGGGATCGGCTGTTCGGCAGCTTCAAGGAAGAAGACGAGCCCTGCGTCTACGGCACCCGCAAGCCCCTGAACAGCTGGGACCCGCTGTGGGCCAACACCGAGGTCTACTGGAGCCTGTTGAAGGATTCATGGCACACCAGAAGCTGGACCGACAAGCTGCGCGTGTGGTTCAAGCCCCCCGGCTGGCGCCCGGCCGACGTGGCGGCGCGCTTCCCGTCGCCCGCCTTCGACCTGACCCAGGTGCAGCGCTACGCGCCGCCCATGTCTCGCGGTGTGCAGGTGTTCGCAGCCGCGCAGTTCGCGCTG
Source organism: Betaproteobacteria bacterium HGW-Betaproteobacteria-16 (assembly GCA_002840835.1). GTDB lineage: Bacteria > Pseudomonadota > Gammaproteobacteria > Burkholderiales > Burkholderiaceae_C > Hydrogenophaga. The sequence continues at coordinate 2,426 of PHCQ01000060.1, forward strand.
CTGCTGGCGGGCGTGGCGGGCTTCCTGTGGTTCGCTGACGGCTGGCCACTGGCGCACAACGCCGTGGTGTTCGGTGTGCTGCTGGTGTCGCTGTGGGCCATTGGCGCGGTGATGGAAGGCCGGTTGTCCATGCTGGAGGTGCTGTTGGTGCAGGCCGCGGCCCTTTCTACCGCCACTGCGGCGCTGGGCCTTGTGGATCTGCACCGGGTGTTCAAGCCCCTGACCATGGTGATGGCCATGGCGGTGGTGCTTGCCCGCACGGAAGCAGCACAAAGACGCAGCCTGGGCTCCGTGTTGCTTCTGGGCGCGCTGGCGCTCAGCCTGGCCGGCGACGTGTTCCTGATGTTCCCGGGCTACTTCGTGCCGGGGTTGGTGTCGTTCCTGCTGGCGCACCTGGCCTATATCGCCTTGTTCCGTCAGGACGCTGCCTGGTTCCCCAGCCGGCGTGCGCTGGCTGCCACGCTCGGCATCGGCGCGGCGATGTACGTGTTTCTGTGGCAAGGCGGCCTGCCCACTGCGTTGCGGGTGCCGGTGGCGGTCTACGTGGGCGTGATTGCACTCATGGCCGCCCAGGCCATCGGTCGCGCCACGGTGTTGCGCAACGGTGCGGCCGTGGGTGTGGCGCTGGGCGCGGGGTTCTTCATGCTGAGCGATTCACTGCTGGCAGTGAACAAGTTCGTGATGCCGCTGCCAATGTCGCAGGTGTGGGTGCTGACGACCTACTATGCGGCGCAGGTGCTGATCGTTCGCCACATGTTGGCGAGCTCAGGTTCCTGGCGCCGGTCAGAGTCAACCAATCCTGAACAACACGGGCGCAGCGCCCACCTGCAGTCAGGCCGCTAACGGTTTGGGCCGCCGCCCTCGATGCGTCGCACCCGCTTGCGGTAGTCACGCACGTTGTCGCCAGAGATGCGCGGCTGTTGCGTGCCCTTCACCTCGTTGACCTTCCGGTCTGAACCGGTCACAGGCTCGGCCTTCACGTCGGTTTCGTGTTCAAAGGCGTGCGATTTGTCGGTGTTGCGGTAGTACCGGTACAAGGCCCAGTACAGGGCGGTGGCACCGGCCGGACCCAACAGCAGCAGCCACAGTCCGCCGTCGTCGTTCATGCCGAATTCCCTATGATCCAGAGCGCAATGCCCTCGAGAAAGGTGCCGACGGCGAGTGCAGCCGTCAGCAGCTTCCACTGTTGCACCGGCACGCTGCCCATGGTCTCGCCAGTGCGGCCGTTCACCGCGATGTAGTGCAGCAGACCGCCGTTCTTGCCCGGCTGGTGGTACGAATACAGCCACACGGGCAGGTACATCGACACCCAGCGCGTGCCGTGTACGTGAAGCTGTTCCTGCTCCCAGCGCACGCCACGGTCGTAGCGGTTCACCGATGCAACGGCCTGGGCACGGGCGATCGACAGCAGCTGGTCTTCCACATGCGGGCGCAGGTGCGCCACGTCCATGCTGCGCTTCTCCGACGTGACACCGACCAGGTAGGACGCGTTCCACTTGACCGCGTTCTTGGTGTCGAACGGCAGGATGGTGTTGATGATGTTGTTGGTGTTGGTGCGCACGTCCAGGTTGCGTCGCTGGGCGGAGGACTCCAGTGGCAGGTCGTCCACGGTGAAGTCCACGTGCCGCTGCACCTGGTAGACGTCGGCGTCGTAATAGGTCTTTTTGTCTTTGCCGCTGCCGCGCGTATAGCGCCGCGTCTCGATCTCACCCTGCCCGGCCACGTCTGCGCTCGCATTGGCGTCAACGATCATGTACGGCAGGTACACGCAGCTGACGTTGTCTGGCGTGAACTCTTCCTTGAAAGCCTTCAGCGCGAACAGGCGCCGTTTGTCCACGAACTGGCGGATGCGCGCGACCGCGTCGTCCTTCTTGATGTGGAAAGGCAGTATGGCGTCGGGCACCGCGCCGTTGGCCACCTGTTCGTTGACGCCAAAGATGTGGCGGCACCAGTGGCACCGCGCGGTCATGGTGCTTTCGGTGTTGACCGTCACCTCGGCCCCGCAGCCTGCGCACTTGAAGCTCATCAGGCTGGCGGCATCGGCTGCGATGTCCCGGGCACCGGACGCCACCACCGTGTCCTTGAGTTGGTCAATGCCCTCACCGAACCCGAACTGCTCCTCGACCCGCTCGCCGTGCCATTCGTGGCGGCAGTACAGGCAGACCAGCAGGTCGGTGCCGGGTTTGTGCCGGATGTCGGTGGCGCCGCACTTCGGGCAGCGGTTCAGGCCATCCTTGAGCTCTTCGGCGGACGTGTCGATGGCGGTTGGATCGGGCGCCAGCAACTCGTCGCGGATCGCTTCGGGCAGGGTGGCCGGGTCGATCGGGAAACTGCCCGGCGCCAGTGGCACCTCTTGCGGCGACCCTGGCCCGATGTTTTGAGGCTCCGTCGAAGGAACGCGCGGATTGCTCAAGCCGTCTGCTCCGTTCGCCGCTTACAGGCCCAGCGCCTTGGCCTTGACCGCGTCGTAGTCGGCCTGCGTGATCAGGCCCAGATCGAGCATTTCCTTGGCCTTCTTGAGCTTCGCGATCGGATCATCCGCTGCGGGTGCCGCCGCTGCGGGGGGCGCCACCGGTTGCTGCAGGCTGCCGATGCCGCCGAGCATGCCCGTGGCCATGCCCAGGCCCATCACGCCCGCCGAGCCACCGGTTTCACCCGCCGATTCAATGCCCGAAGCCACGCTGGCCTGCAAGTTGGAATTGCCGCGCGCACCTGCCAGCGCATCGGCCCGCTGCACCTTGGTGAGCAGTTCGCGCGTGTTGACGTCGTACTCGATGGAAACAATGGCGGTCTTGATGATGGCCAGGCCACGATCGGATTTCCACTGGTAGGCCTTCTCCACCGCTTCGGACAGGCTCTGGGCAAAGCCCACCGAGTCCTGCTGCAATTTGGAGATGCGGTTGCCCTTGCCCGGATCGTTGGTGTACAGGCTGAAGGCTGGCGCGAGCGAACCCACCACTTCGTTGAAGAGCTGGCCGGCGGCGGCATTGTCCATGTCGGTGAAGTCGAAGACCTGGCCGGGCTGCAGGTAGCTGGCCGGCACGAAGTTCTTCACAAAGAGGATCGGGTCGACGATCTTCAAGGTGTAGGAACCGCGGGTCACCGCGCCCACCTGCGTGTTCAGGAAACCGTCGTCCCAGTAAATCTCAGACTGCGTGCCAAAACGGTTGTTCGGCAGTTCTTTGAGCGACACGAAAAACGCGGCTTGCTGCGAACCCGGTTGGCCACCGAACTTGAAGCGCTCCCAGCTCTGCCACACCAGCGAATCCACGATGCCGTCGCCCGCAAAGATGGACTTGGAATTGAGGTCGTCGCTTCGCCACTCGTAGCCGCCCGGTTCGGCAGCGAAGCCTGTGATCGCGCCATCTTGAAACAGCAGCAACCCGTAGCCTTCGGGCACCACGATCTTCGATCCGTTGGTGATGATATTCGAAGAACCCTTGGTGTTCGAACCCCTGCCAGCGTTCGTGCCTTGGGGCACGGCAGCGAACAACGCCGCTGTGGCCGGCAAGCCGCCCGGTACGGTGTAGAAGTCTTTCCACTGGTCGGCCAGCGTGCCGCCGATCGAACCCGCCACTGCCTGAACAAGACCCATGACATTTCTCCGTGGTTCCTGACTGACAACAGTGCCAGCCATAGCCGTCAGACTATACCGCCCTGAACGGTCTGGTTGGCAATCCTCAACCACCAGACGGCAGCGTCACCTCGTCACTCGCAATCCGCCCATCCACCAGCTCCACCAGCCGGTCACACCGCGCCGCCAGGCGCGAGTCGTGGGTGACCACCACGAACGACACACCGCGCTCGGCGTGCATGCGCCGCAGCAGCACAAACACGTCGTCGGAAGAAGCGGTGTCCAGGTTGCCGGTGGGTTCGTCGGCCAGCACCAGCGGGGGCGACATCACCAGCGCACGCGCGATCGCCACCCGCTGCTGCATGCCGCCTGAGAGTTCGGACGGCCGCTTTTTCATGGCCTGTGACAAACCCACCGCGTCCAGCAGTTCGCGGGCGTGGGCGAGTTGCTGGTCGCTGACACGGCCGTGTGCCATGAGGAACGGCATGGTCACGTTTTCCAGCGCTGAGAACGCCGGCAGCAGGTGGTGGAACTGGAACACGAAGCCCAGCAGGTGGCGCCGGCGCAGCGTGAGTTCGGTGTCGTCCAGGTCTTGCACCTCTTCACCCTGCAGGCGGTAACTGCCCGCCGTCATGCGTTCGAGCAGGCCCAGGATGTTGAGCAGCGTGCTCTTGCCGGAACCGGACGGACCCATCAGCGCAATGAATTCGCCCACATTCACCCGCAGAGACACGCCGTGCAGCACCTCGGCCTCGGCGGGCAGGCCAAGGTTGTAGGTCTTGCGCAGGCCGTCGAGTTCGATCAGGGGCTGGGGGGTGGCGTCGGTCATCGGATAGCGCACGCCGTCAGATGCGGATGGCCTGCGCCGGGTCCAGCGCGGCTGCGCGCCTGGCCGGCGCCATGGCCGCCAGCACGCCGCACACCGTGGCCAGCAGCGCGATGCGCACGGCCAGTGCCGGCTCCAGCGTGATGTTGAACAGGGGCAGGCCGTCGGACCCGCGCACGAAGGTGGTGAAGAGCCAGATCAGCAGCACGGCCAGCGCCAGCCCCGCGACCGACCCCACCGCCCCCACCACCGCGCCTTGCAGCAGAAACACCCGCAGCACCTGTCCGCGCGTGGCCCCCATGGCACGCAGAATGCCGATCTCGCGGCCCTTCTGCACCACCGACACCACCAGCACGCTGGCAATGCCCAGCACCACCACCACCAGCACCACGCCGCGGATCAGGCTGGTGCTGACCGACTGCGCGTTGAGCGCCGACACCAGCTGCGCGTTGCTCTCCTGCCAGCTCTCCACCTGGTAGGGGAAACGTCGGCGCAGGTCGTCGGCAAGCGCCTGCGCCGCCCACACGTCGCGCACCGTGAGGTCGATGGTGGTGGCGCCGCCCGGCAAGCCCAACAGGCTTTGTGCCGCGCGCAGCGGCACGATCACGGTGCGGCGGTTGAGGTCGCGCACGCCCAGGTCCACCAGGGCGGTCACGCGCACCGGCTCGCTCACCAGCGCGGTCTGCACCGTGAGGCGGTCGCCCACGCGCACGCCCAGATCGGCCGCCAGTTCGCGACCCACGATGGCTTCTCCGGGCGCCAGCCGGGCCACGCCGCTGACCACCTTACCGCGCAGGCCCACGATGCGGTCGTAGCGGTCCAGCTCCACGCCCATGAGCGCGATCGACTGGGTGGCCTCGCCGCGCAAGGCCAGCCCGCCACCCGACACCATGGGAGACACGGCGGCAATGTCTGGCAGCGCTTCCAGCAGCGGCAGCAGGGCCTGCCAGTTCGCCACCGAGCGCAGGCGCTGGGCACGTGGCTGGGTTTCTGTGAGCGCGGTGGTGCCGGGCTGGCGTGCGGCGGCTGGCGTGACCACGTCGTCGGGTGAGCTGAGCGTGATGTGCGCCTGCGCGCCCAATGTCTTGTTCAGGGTGTTGGTCTGCAGGCCGCTGATCAGCGCCGAGATGTAGGCGATCACCGCCACACCCGCGGCCACGCCCACCATGATCAGCAGGGTCTGCATGCGGCCTTCGCGCAGGAAGCGCAGGGCCACCCGGAGTTCGAAGCCGAGCAGGGTGGTCATGCGGGCTCAGCGCCCCATGGCGTTGGTGAGCGCCGATCCGGCGTCCTGCCCTCCGGCCACTGCCCCACTTCGGGCGGCGCTTGCGCTCATGGGTCGCGTGCGCACGCGCTGACCTTCTGTCACGTCGCCACCCACCAGCACCTCGTCACCCTCGGCCAGGCCTTCCAGCACCTCCACCACCGCCAGGTTGCGCAACCCCAGGCGCACGGGGCGCGCCTCGGCGCGGCCCTGCGACTTCACCAGCACACGAACCGTGCCCGGGGGAGCACCGTCGGCAGCGGGCACGTCTTCGCGCAACGCCGCCAGCGGCAGCACCAGGGTGCTGTCGCGCCGGGCCGTTTCCACCTCCACTGACAGCGTCATGTCTTCGCGCAGGTAGGCCGGTGCGGCCTGCTCCAGCGCGAAGTGCACCTCGATGGCACCGCGCTGGGCGTCGACCGCTGGTGCGATGCTCAGCACCCGGGCCATGAAGCGCTGCGCAGGAAACGCGTCGGCCACCACGGCCGCCACCTGGCCTGGGCGCAACTGGTCCAGAAAACGTTCGTCCACCTGCGCGCTCAGCTGCGTGGGGCCGGCCAGGGCCAGCGTGAGCAACGCCCGGCCGGGTTGCACGATCTGGCCGGGCTCCACGTCGCGCGCCAGCACCCGCGCATCGGCCGGCGCACGCACGCTGGCCTGGGCCCGCCGCGCCCGCGCCGCTGCCGTGGCCGCCTGTGCCACCGCCAACTGCGCTTGTGCCTGCACCAGGTCAGAACCGCTCTCACCGATGGCCTGGCCTTGGGCCTGCGCGCTGTCCTGCTGGGCCTGCGCCACGGCCACCGCGCGCCTCGCGTCGTCCAGGCGTGCGTCACTCAGGAAACCCTGCGCCACCAGCTGTTCGGTGCGGGCCAGTTCTGCCGCTGCCGCGCGCAGATTCGCCGCCGCCTGTGCCGTGACCGCGGTGGCCGCCACACGGCCGGTGCTGCGCAGGCCGGCCAGCCGCGCCTGGGCCTGCTTCTCTGCGGCCTCCGCCTGGGCCAACGCGGCGTCCAGCTCGTCAGATTCCAGCTGCAACAACACGTCGCCCTGCTGCACCGCGGCGCCCTCGTCCACCCTCACCTGGGCCACGCGCCCGGTGATGGTGCTGCCCACATCCACACGCGACAACGCAGCCACCCGGGCAGAGAACTGCAGCGTGCGCACCAGCGGTGCGGCCTGCACGGTGACGGACTCCACCACTGGCGCCCGCATGAAGAACCAAGCGGCGTAGCCGCCCACGACGACAAGCACCCAGAAGGCAATAGCCAGCCAGAGGCGCCGCTTGGACTCAGGCTTTTCTCGGCTCACAGGTCAGGCTCAAAAAGACCGCTGTCGGTCTTGGGTGGCACCACACCCAGGTGGCGGTAGGCCGCCAGCGTGGCGATGCGCCCGCGCGGTGTGCGCTGCAGAAAGCCTTGCTGGATCAGGTAGGGCTCAATCACGTCTTCAATGGTGTCGCGCTCCTCGCCGATGCTGGCCGCAATGTTGTCCAGGCCCACCGGCCCACCGTCGAAGCGGTGAATCACGGCTTCCAGCAGTTTGCGGTCCATCAGGTCAAAGCCTTTCGGGTCCACGTCGAGCATGGCGAGCGCGCGGTTGGCGATGTCTTGTGTGATGGTGCCGCTGCCCTTCACGTCCGCAAAGTCGCGCACGCGGCGCAGCAGGCGGTTGGCGATGCGCGGCGTGCCGCGCGAACGGCGCGCGATCTCAAAACCACCCTCGGCGTCCATGGGTGCGTTGAGCAAACCGGCGCTGCGCTTGACGATGCGCGCCAGCTCTTCCGATGTGTAGAACTCCAGCCGCGCCACGATGCCGAAGCGGTCGCGCAGCGGGTTGGTGAGCATGCCCGCGCGCGTGGTGGCGCCCACCAGAGTGAAAGGCTGAAGGTCGAGCTTGATGCTGCGCGCCGCCGGGCCTTCGCCGATCATGATGTCGATCTGGTAGTCCTCCAGCGCCGGATACAGGATTTCTTCGACGACCGGGCTCAGCCGGTGGATCTCGTCGATGAACAGCACGTCGTTGGGTTCCAGGTTGGTCAGCAGCGCGGCCAGGTCCTTGGGTTTTTCCAGCACCGGTCCGCTGGTCTGGCGCAGATTCACGCCCAGTTCCTGCGCAATGATGTGGCTCAGCGTGGTCTTGCCCAGCCCGGGCGGGCCAAACAGCAGCACGTGGTCCAGCGCCTCGCTGCGCATCTTGGCCGCACCAATGAAGATCTCCAGTTGCTCACGCACCTTGGTCTGGCCCACGTATTCGTCCAGCAGTTTGGGCCGCAGCGCCCGCTCGATCGCCTCTTCCTTGGGCGAAGCCGGCGCGGCAGACACCATGCGCGGCGCGGGGGTGAAGTCGTCGGTCTGGATGCTCATGGGTTGCTCCGTCGGGCGACTTCAGGAAATGACAAGCGTGGGGGTTTCATTTCGCCAGAGCCTTCAAAGCCAGCTTGATGCCTTCGCTCACACCCACATCCACCGGCAAGGGCTTGAGGGCTGCAGCCGCATCCTTCTCGCTGTAGCCCAGGGCCATCAGTGCCTGCTGAATGTCGCTCTGCACCTCGCTCTGGGCCGTGCCGGCGCCGGGCAGGTTCAGGTCGGCGCCCAGTTTGCCCTTGAGTTCCAGCAACAGGCGTTCGGCCGTCTTCTTGCCAATGCCGGGCACCTTGACGATGCGGCCGGCTTCCTGGGCGGTCACGGCCTGGGCCAGGTCGGCCACACTCATGCCTGAGAGCACCGACAGCGCCGTGCGCGGGCCGATGCCGGAGATCTTGATGAGCTGGCGGAAGGCTTCGCGCTCGGGCGCGGTGCCGAAACCGTAAAGAATCTGCGCGTCTTCCCGCACCACGAAGTGGATGAGAAGCGACACTTTTTCGCCGGTGGCGGGCAGGTTGTAAAAGGTGCTCATGGGCACGTCGACCTCGTAACCCACGCCGTGGCAGTCGATCAGGATCTGGGGAGGGCTTTTTTCCAGCAATGCGCCGGTCAACTTGCCTATCATCGGGTGTTTCCTCGGGTTTCGATCGCGCTAGTGTGCTGTACCGCAAATAGTTGCATGAAATGAAACCGATGAATTCGCGCCCAGGGCAAGGCGCAAACAGCAGCGATAGCCTGTGCTATCGCGAGGATTTGCAACGCAGCCATGGGTGTGAAGGCACGGTTTCATATGCAAGTTATTTGCGGGACAGGACACGAATCTGGCATATGCGGGGTCGGGACACCGTTCGCCATCACGCTCACGGATTATCGGTTTGATTCTCAGACACACCTTCTCGCCGCCCGACAACGTCCGCATGGGGCACCTGTGCGGCCCCATGGACAGCCACATCCGCAGCATCGAGGCGGCCTTGAACGTGAAGGTGGCGCACCGGTTCGAGCAGTTTCGCATCGAGGGCACCAAGCCCAAGGCCAATCAGGCGCTGGAAGTGCTGCAGGCCTTGTATGAAATGGCGAAGAAGCCGATCCCGGCCGAACAGGTGCAGCTGATGCTCAGCGGCGACACCGCCCTGCCCGGCGGCGAAGACGCTATCGCCATGCAGACCCGGCGCGGCGAGGTGCGCGGGCGCACGCCCAACCAGGCGCGCTACCTGGAAAACATGGCCACGCACGACATCACCTTCGGCATTGGCCCGGCCGGTACCGGCAAGACGTATCTCGCCGTGGCCTGCGCGGTGGACGCGCTGGAGCGCAGCGCGGTGCAGAAGATCGTGCTCACCCGCCCGGCCGTGGAAGCCGGCGAAAAACTTGGCTTTCTGCCCGGCGACCTGGGCCAGAAGGTGGACCCGTACCTGCGCCCGCTGTACGACGCGCTGTACGAGCTGATGGGTTTTGACAAGGTGCAGAAAGCCTTTGAGCGCCAGCAGATCGAAATTGCACCGCTGGCCTTCATGCGCGGGCGCACGCTGAACCACTCGTTCGTGATCCTCGACGAAGCGCAGAACACCACGGTCGAGCAGATGAAGATGTTCCTCACTCGCATCGGCTTCGGCAGCAAGGCCGTGGTCACCGGCGACGTGAGCCAGATCGACCTGCCGCGCACCGAACTGAGCGGCCTGATCGACGCCGAGCGCGTGCTCAAGCGCGTGAACGGCATCGCCTTCAACCGCCTCACCAGCGCCGACGTGGTCCGCCACCCGCTGGTGGCTCGCATTGTGGATGCTTACGACGCGCGTGGCGCTGCCGAGGACGCGGCTCCTGCACTACGCCGCGCCGTGCGCAAATCCACCCGCACCGCCTGATTCCCGCCAACGCTCCGCCACCGAGGCCGCCACATGAACCTGCCCATGTCACTTCGTTTTGCCTCACTGGCTGGGCTGTTGCTCGTGTTGGGCGCCTGCGCGGGCACCGGCAAAGTGCCGCTGGACACGGCGCCTGCCGTGGCATCAGAAACGAAGCCACACGCGGGCACTCGCGCCGGCACAGGCCTGATCGTAGGCCCGGATTTTTCGAGCCAGACCGTGCGCTTCCGCTGCGCCGGCGGCGCCGAGCTGGAAGTGGCCTACCTCAACCTGCCCGAGAGCCTGGCGTTCGCCGCCCTGCACCACGACGGCCACACCGCCCTGCTGCAGAACCGGCCCACCGCTTCAGGCGCGCGCTATGTGGCGCTGGACGAACAACACAGCCTGCGCTGGCACACCAAAGGCAGCGAAGGTTTTCTGGCCTTCATGGCCGCCGACCACACTGCCAAGGAACAGGTGCTGCTGAGCGACTGCCACGCCCTGCCCACCCCTTGATGGCGCACTGACCTCATTTATGCCCCTGCCCGCCCTCAGCCTGTCCCTCCAGTTCGGCGACCTGCCCGATGCCGCCAAACACCGCGCCGCCCTGCCCCGTCACAAGGTGCAGCGCTGCATCCGCCATGCGCTGGAGCGCGATGCCGAGATCACCGTGCGCATCGTCGACGCCGAAGAAGGCCAGGCCCTGAACCGCGACTACCGTGGCAAGGACTACGCCACCAACGTGCTCACCTTCGACTACGCCACCGAACCCCTGGTGATGGCCGACCTGGTGCTGTGTGCGCCCGTGATTGCAAAAGAAGCCAAGGAGCTGAAGAAGTCACTGGCTGACCACTATGCGCATCTGCTGGTGCACGGCACCCTGCATGCGCAGGGGTGGGACCATGAGACGGGGGAGGAAGATGCTGAGGCGATGGAGGCGCGGGAGACGGAGATTCTGGCTGGGTTGGGGGTGGAGGACCCGTATGCTCGGTCCTGAGCCTGCGAATCTGACTGCAGCAGCACGTTTGTGATCCAGCCCGCACCTAATCAAATGTCGAATGGAATTGCGGACCGCCGTACAGAACGGTCAAGCCCCGCTTGGCGTATCTGGAGAGGTGAATGGTGCAGGATTCTCCCAAAGGCGGCGGAGTTCGGGTGGCAACACATCCATCGCACGCTCAAAGCCATCTGACGTGACCACGGACCTTAAGGCAGTCCCGACCGACTCAATTGCGTTGTCCGGGGAGAAGTTGTGCTCAGGCCGTAGCGAACGCACTTCATCAAGCAGCTCGGCGTGAGAGCCCACAGGCTCAACTTGATCACTCGGCATCCAGTGCTGAAGGAACAAAGCCCGAACCACCGGGGGCAACTGGTCCGCGAAACGCAAGGCATCATTGGTTGAAAGCCTCCGCCTGAACATATGAAGCACGCCTTCAACCATGTTCCATGCCATGTTCGTCGTGGCCAGTCCGGCTTCATCACGTGCGGTGACCATGAATCGCTCGAAGTCGACAGAGGCTCGTTGGTATTCGGGTGGCCAAGGCATGTTGCTTTGAATCTGGTGGGTGCAAGTTTTGGCTGAGCGGGTTGAATCAGGTCTGTCCTGCATCAGCCTGGAAGCGAGAACAGGCTAAACAGAGCCGACAAACCCAGTTGGCTTCCTTTCCACCGATCCGTCAACTTGATGGATAGGGTGAGAGAACGGATATGGCGGCTGCAGCCTCACACCGCAGGCGCGGCGTAGGTATCCTTCTTCAAATCATCCCCCCATTGATCGAAATCACTTGCCCCGAAATGTAGGCCGCCTGGTCGGAAGCCAAGAAGGCTACGAGATTCGCCACCTCTTCCGGCTGCCCCGCCCGCTGCATGGGCACGATCTTCTTGATGGCCTCTGCGTTGAAGGCGCCTTCGATCATGCCGGTGGCGATGATGCCGGGGGCTACGGCGTTGACGGTGACGCCGCGGCTGGCGAGTTCCAGGGCCAGGGACTTGGAGGCGGCGTGCAGCGCGCCTTTGGCCGCCGAATAGTTCACTTGGCCGCGATTGCCGGTGACGGCGGCCACCGAGGTGATGCTGATGATGCGGCCCCAGCGGGTGCGCATCATGGGCATGGTGAGGGGCTGGGTGACGTTGAAGAAGCCATTGAGTGAGACGTCGACCACGCGATCCCACTGCCCTCCGTTCATGCCGGGGAACACGGCGTCTTCGTGGATGCCGGCGTTGTTGACCAGAATCTGGATGGGGCCGTTGGCCAGCAGGGTGTCGAGGGCGGCCTGGGTGGCTTCGCGGTCGGTGATGTCGAACGCCAGGGCTTCGGCGCTGCCGCCGGCGACTGTGATTTCTTTGACCACGGCTTGTGCGCGGTCCAGGCCGCTGTTGGCGTGCACGACGACGTGGTGGCCGTCTGCGGCCAGGCGGCGGCAGATGGCCGCACCGATGCCGCCGCTGCCGCCAGTGACTAGGGCGCGTTTCATTTGGGGGCTTCCTTCTGCATCGAACTGGAACTGGACATGGCACTGGCGTCGATCACCACGGCGGCGCGGCCTTCTAGCAGGCAGCGGCCTTGGTGGCTGACGGAGAACTGGTAAAGGATGTTTCGATCGTCGCCAGAGAGGCGTTCGGCCCGCACATCCAGCTCGCCGGGCAGGTCGTCGAGCCGGGTCACGTGCAGGTTCACGCCACGCACGCTGGTGAGGTAGCCCTGGCGCGGGGGCCCTTCGGCGCCGGCAAGCAAAGCCCCGTGCACCGCCATGGCCTGTGCGGCGTATTCGATGCCGTGGGCGGCGCCCAGTTGATCGTTCGAGCGCAGGGGGTTGGTGGGGTCGGTGTGGCTCACGGCGCGGCATTCAATGGCGGCTTCGGACCATGACTGCACGGTGTCCAACAAGCACATGCTGCCATGGTGCGGGATGCGCGCGGCGATGCCGGCGTGGTCAATGACCTGACCCAACACGGGGCCGCTCACAGGCTCACCTCGACCTGCAATTGCATGGGTGCCAGGTAGTCCAGCACCACGGTGCCTGATTCGCCTTTGGCCAGGGCGCGCAGCAGGGGCAGTGCGCGCAGGGCCGGGATCTGCTGGCGCAGGGTTTCCAGGGCGGGGTCGCCCAAGGTTTGCGCGGCGGCGGTGGTGGGCGATACCTTTATGCATGCCAGCGAGTGCGGGCCGCGCTCGGGGCTGAGCAGCAGGGCCACGCCGCCGCAGTCGGGCGTGTCGCGTTTGGCGCGCAGGGGTTCGGGGTATTCGCTGTCGTAGGCAATCAACAGGGTGGGCTGGCGGTCCAGCACCACCTGGCCCAGCGTATCGATCAGGCCGGCGCCGAAGCTGGCGTCGAAGGCGCACAGCACCTGGCACGGTGCCATGGCGCGGGTGGCAATGCCCCAGTAGCCGGCGGCGGCGTTGTGCACGGAATTGTGGAAGCGGGTGGGCGAGATCTGGCGGTCGTCGGTGGCGAGCTGTTCACAAATGGCGTGGCAGTTGTGGCCGTCGGCGCCCGATGCAGAAAACACGGTGGCCAGGGTGGACACGTCGGCCTGGGCGTGGGCCACGGCTTCCAGCCCCACGCCCAAGGTGAGTTTGATCACGCGGCTGGCGCGGCGGCGCTCGGCCGATGGCAGGCTGGTGGGCACGGGCAGCACGGTGGGTGCGGCCACCAGCGCCTGTTCGCCGCGCAGCACGGCGCTGGCGGTGGCCCAGTCGGGCAGGCCGGGGGCGATGAGGCCGATGCCGTCGATCCAGGCGGTGAGGGTTTGGGATGGGGCTTGGTTCATGGCGCGATACCGAACACCAGGGCGCAGTTGCTGCCGCCGAAGCCGAAAGAATTGGTGAGGGCGTGGCGCACGGGGGCGCTGCGGCCTTGTGTCATGTACTGCAGGGGAATGGATTCGTCCAGCGTGGCGGTGCCTGGGCTGCCGGGCAAAAAACCGTCGGTCAGGGCCAGGGCACACACCACGGCTTCCACCGCGCCGGCGGCGCCCAGGGTGTGGCCGGTGGCGCCTTTGGTGGACGAACACGGCACGCGGTCGCCGAACAAACGGGCCACGGCCATGCCTTCTGCGGCGTCATTGGCCGGGGTGGCGGTGCCGTGCAGGTTGATGTAGTCAATGTCGCTGGCCTGCAGGCCGGCGGCGCGCAGGGCAGCGCTCATGGCCATTTCAGCGCCCAGGCCTTCCGGGTGCGGTGAAGACATGTGGTACGCGTCACTGGACTCGCCGGCACCCAGCAGCAGCACGGTGCCGGGCGCGGGGGCTTCGGCCCGTTCCAGCAGGGCGAAGGCCGCGGCCTCGCCGATGGAAATGCCGTCGCGCGCCGCGTCGTAGGGGTGGCAGGGCTGAGCCGATGTGAGCCCCAGCGATGCGAAGCCGTACAGCGTGGTCAGGCACAGCGTGTCCACGCCGCCCACGATGGCCGCGTCGATGGTGCCCAGCGCGAGCTGGCGCTGCGCGGCGGCGAACACCTTGGCGCTGGACGAGCACGCGGTGGAGATGGCCATGGCCATGCCTTCAAGGCCAAAGTAGTCGCGCGTGAATTCGGCGACCGAGAACGCGTTGTGGGTGGTGCGGTAGTTGAAGTCGTCCGGCAGGGCGCCGGTGTCAGCGTCGCGACGGCGGTAGGCCAGTTCGGTCTGCAGGATGCCGGAGGTGCTGGTGCCCAGGAACACGCCCACGCGGGCCTTGCCGTAGCGGGCTGCGGCCTCGCGTACCTTGTCTGCGAAGCCGTCGGCCTCCAGGCCCATCAGAGCCAGGCGGTTGTTGCGGCAGTTGTAGACGGCCACGTGCTCGGGCAGCACTTGCTGGTCCACGCCGGCCACTTCGCCGATCCAGGTGTCAAGCTTCACTGATTCAAAGGCACACGGTGCCAGGGCGCTGCGGTTGGCCTGCAAGGCCGCGCGGGTGGCGGCCAGGCCTTGCCCCAGGCAGGTGGTGGCCGTGTAGGCGGTGAGTTGCACCGGGGTCATGAAGTCTCCGTTTTTATGGGTGTCGCGTCAGGACGGTACCCGGCACACCAGCATCACATTGGCAAAGGGTTTTTCGCCGCTCATGTTCTGCGACGTGACCTCGAAGCCTACCCGCTCCAGCAGCGCGCGCCAGTCTGCCAGCGGGCGGGCGTAGAGCTTGGGCAGGCGGTGGCCACGGGCGAAGGTGACGACGTGGTCGACCCAGTTGCTGATGTGGTACGGCAGGCCGGCGCTCACGTCGCCAATGCGGGTGAGGAACAGCCCGCCAGGCGGCAGTGCGGCGTGGATGCGGCGCAGCACGTCTTCCTGGCCGGCATGGTCAAAGTAATGCAGCGCGTCGAGGATGGTGACCACGTCGACCTTGCCGAAGTCGGTGCGGCACATGTCGCCCTGCTCGATGCGCAGCACCGGGTGGTTGGGGCCAAAAGCGCGCGCGGCGCGTTCCACGTCTTTCTGCATCAGCTCCACGCCGCGCAGTTGATCAGGCCTGGGCGGTGTGGGCCAGCCGGCGGGCCACTGCCCCTCTTCGTAAAGCGCACGTGCAGACAGCAGCCACGAAAACAGGCTGCCTTGCCCGCAGCCCAGGTCCAGGAAACGGCCACGCTCGGGCAGCAGGCCCTGGCGCAGCAGTTCACGGAAGATGGGGTCGCCACCGAGCTTGCCGCGAGCGTAGTGGTAGGCAAAGCGGCCACCGCCCAGGAAGGGTTGGGTGGCGTCGTCGAGCAGGCGTTTCAGGAAGGCTCCCTGGGAGAGGCTAGGGGACGCGTTCTGGGAGGCGCTTTGGGAGACGGTATTGCTCATGGGCAGGCTTGTGGCAGGGTGGCGGTGGTGAGGTTGTGTTCTTTCAGAGTGACCAGCAGGCGCGGCAGCGCGGCCAGGATCACGGGGTCGCCATCGGCGCCGCGCGCGCCATGGCCGTCGTGCAGCAGCAGAATGTCGCCCGGCCCCAGACCATGCACCAGCCGCGCATGCACCACGGCCGCGTCGCCGGTGCGGGTGTCGAAGGCACGGCGCGTCCAGGCCGAGAGGCGCAGGCCCAGATGGCTGAGCACAGGGTCCAGAATGGGGTTGCGCAGGCCGGCGGTGGCGCGGAAGAAGCGCGGCGCCTGGCCCGTGATGTCGGACAGCGTCGCCTGCGCGGCGGCGATGTCGGCCTTCAGCCGGCCGTAGCCCCACAACGAGAACGCCCAGGAATGGGCGTCGCCGTGGTTCTCCACGCTGTGGCCGCGGCGCACGATCTCGCGACACAGCGCGGGGTTCTCGCGCGCGCGCCAGCCGATGCAGAAGAAGCTGGCTTTGGCACCGGCGGCGTCGAGCAGATCGAGCACGCGCGGCGTGGTGTCCGGGTCGGGGCCGTCGTCGATGGTGACGGCCACTTCGCGCCGGGCGGCAGATGCCTCCGGCAGGCGGGTGAGGTTGGGGCCGAGCAAGGTGGTGCGCGGCAGCAACCCGGCAGTGGTGAGCGCCGCATGGTTGAGCGCCAGCGCGCCCAGCGCCCAAGGCCATGCAGCCGGCACCGCGAGCGTGCCCAGCGCGGCCGCACCGTGCAGCGCGAAGCTGGCTTTCATGAAGGGGGACGGGTTCCAGCGGGCCATGCTCAAGGGCCCTTCTGGGCGACCGGCTCGGCGACCGCAAAATGCCCGGCGTCCAGAAAACGCGACCACAGCAGACGCCAGGCCGGCCAGTCGTGGTCGCCCTCCACCTCGTGTCGCGAGTCTGCCGGGAAACGCTCGGCGATCTGCGCCATGCCTACGGCGAAACGGTCTTGCCGGCCATGGCCCACGAACACCGGGCGACCGGGTGACGGCGCCTTCAGCCAATGCCACACGCGCGCATCAGGGTCGCGCAACGACTCAGCGCTGGGTGCCCAGGCGTCAATGCCGCCGGCACGGGCAATGGCATTGGTGACCAGCCGGCTGCCGGGATACGGGGCGATCAGGCACAGGCCGTCCACCAGTTCCGGATGACCGGCGGTGATCTCCAGCGTCATCAAGCCTCCCAGCGAAATGCCACCCAGCCACACGCGCTCGTGCGTCTGGCGCGCGGGCAACAGCAGTTGCTGGCGCACCGCCTCAGCGGCCCGGCCGTCGGACACCGTGGCCATGTCGACCGCCACGGCACACAGGTCCAGCGCCAGGTCGCGCCGTTCCACCTCTGCAAAAAAATCTGCTTCCACAAAATCTTCGGGCCGCATGTAGGCGCCCGGCAGCAACACCAGCAAGTCGGTGGCGCCGCGTTCGGCGCGAAGGCAGCGCAGGGGTGGGTTCATCGCTTGAACATCGCCGCCAGCAACAGGACCAGCACGGCTCCCGGCCCCACCGTCACGCCCATGGCGTGCAGCACTGGCACGGTGGAAAAGCCCAGCACGCCGAAGCCCAGCGTGGTGGTCAGGTTGGCCACGCCCATGGCGGCCACGGTCGAGGGCTCCAGATCGGCCTGCCCTTCGGCTCGGTCAAAAAACAGGCCGTAGTTGGACCCCACGGCCACCACCAGCAGCAGGCCCACCAGATGCAGCAGGTGCAAGGCTTCGCCCGCCAGTTGCAGGCCGGCGATCACGAACACGATGGCCAGTACCAGCGGCAGCAGCACGGCAGCCAGGCGGCGCGGCGAACGCAACGTGGCGCCCAGCAGCAGCACGATCACGCACACGCCCGCCAGCGAGAGCGTGATGGCTTCGCGCAGGTAGCCCTCGTACAGGCTGTCGAGCTCTGTCTTGAGGTCGATGAACTGCGCATCGGTGCCCACCAGCGCCGCCTGCACGGCCGTGCCGTCGATGTCGGTATGGGCACCCTCTGAAAGCGCCATGGGTGAGTGCAGCGGCAGCAGCACGCTCCAGCCCCCGGCGCGCTGCACCAGCAGGGAGTCCACCAGCAGGCCCAGGCCGCTGCTGCCCAGCGCGGCCCGCTCCAACAGGGGCTGGGTGCGGGCGGCGGCCACGTCGGCGATGAACGGTTCCAGGTTTGATGCGGCCAGCGGAGAGTCGGCCTGCGCTTCGATCAGCCGGGCTCGCAGCACGTCAGGCTCGGGCAGCGCTGCCTGGCGCGCGCGCTGGGTCTGCGTGCTGGGCAGGAAGCGCGCCGGGTTGTCGTAGCTGCCGATCACGCCATCGGCCACCAGTTGGTCCAGCTTGGGTGCGGTCTGCTCGGCCATCTTCAGCGCGGTGTCGGCATCGGCGGCGCTGAGTACCACCATGTAGCGCGCATCGGGGGCGCCCATGTCGGCACGCAGGGCGGCGTCCACTTTCAGGTCGTCCACATTGGCGGGGCTGAGCACGCCGATGTCGGGCGTCCACAGCCGGTCGCGCTCGGTCACCAGGTAGCCGGCCGCGACCACGGCCAGCGCCAGCACGGCCCAGCGCGCGCGGCGCAAGCCCTCGAAGAAGCGCGACAGCGTGCGCCCCAGCCCATTCAGATCACGCCCGCGCAAGTGCTGCGGCGCCAGTTCGGGCAGCACGAAGCGGGTGACCAGCGCGGCCGTGACCACCCCCGTGAGCGCGTACAGCCCCAGTTGCGCCAGGCCGGGAAAACCGGAAAACAGCAGCGCCCCGAAACCCGCCACCGAGGTGAGCACGCCCAGGCGCACCGTGGGCCAGAAACGCTGGCGCCAGGCGGCCGCGCCCATCGGGCCGGACTGCACGAAGTAATAGATGGCGTAGTCCACCGCTTCACCGATCAGCGCCATGCCAAAGCCGATGGTGATGCCATACACCGTGCCAAAGGCCAGGCTCACGGCCACGATGCCTGCCAGCGCGCCCGAAGCCACCGGCAGCAAGCCAAGGCCGAGCAGGCGCGGCGAACGGTAGACCAGCAGCAGCACCAGCACGATGCAGCTGATGCCGATGAGCGACAGGCGTGTCACCTCTTCCTTGATGGTGGCGCGAGCGTTCACGGCAAACAGGCCGGGGCCTGAAATCTGCAGTTGCGCGTCGCTCACACCGATGGCCTGGGTGGCCTCGTCAAAGGCGCGCCTCACACCTTCGATGGCCCGGGCCTGACCGTCGGTATCAGACCCTTCTGCCGTAGTCTGCAGCAGCAGCAGCGCACGCAGGCCATCTCGCGAGGCCCACACACCCTCCACGCTGTCGGGCTCAGCACCTGCATCCAGCCTTTGAATTTGCGCCCACAGTTCGCCGGTGGGGTCGCGCGGCAACAGGGGCTTGAACATCAGCCCGGCGGGCGATGTGAGCAGGTCGATGCTGTCAGCGATGGCGCTCTTCAGTCCCTCCACCGTGAAGCGCTGCGGCGTGACCTCAGGGCTGAGCAGGTAGCGGTGCTGCATCAGGTGCTCGCGCTCGGCGTCCTGGCTGCCGGCCTCGCCGTTCTGTACCGACAGGAACAGGCCGGAAGCCTGCAGCCGCTGGCGCACGTCCACCGACAGATCGGCCCGGGTGGTCTCGTCACCCCCCTCGATGCCCACCATGAGCAGACGCGAGACCGCGCCTTCCTTGAGCTGGTCGACCATGACCTGCTGCCCCGGCGTGGGCTCGCTGGGCAGGAAGAACGACATGTCGGCGTTGTAACGGCTGTTCGCGGCCACCACCACACCGGCCACCACCGCCAGCAGCCACAGCAGCAGCACAATGCCGGCGCGCCGGCTCATGGTTTCACGGGTTCGATGGCCAGCACCGAGCGGTCGCCATCGGCCTGGAGGTACTCGATGGTGCGGATCTGGCTGTTCGTGCCGCTGACGGTGATGCGCTGGATCAGGGCGGCGATCTCGGCATCCTTGGGGTACAGGGTGAGCACCCAGCGTGCGGCTTCGCCCTGCAACTGCATCAGATAGTTGCGCTCCATGGACACCCGGTTGCCTGCCAGCAGGCCGCGCACGCTGTCGACGAAGGCCAGCACCTCGGGTCGGCTGCCCAGGCGGATCGTCATGCGGCGCTGGTCGCGTTCCAGGGTGATGCGGTCGCGGTCCAGCAGCATGTATTCGGGCTTGGGCGTGAGCGTGCGCATCTCCAGCCGGTCGGGCGGGGTGAAGTGCATTTCACCGGTGCTCACCAGCGGCTTGTCGAGCAAGGCCAGGTGGCGGGTTTCGGTGAACGTCGCCAGCCCACCCGGCTGCCGCGCCAAGCCGTCCATCAGCTGTGCCACGTCGAAGCTGGCGGCCATGGCAGGCAGCACCAGCAAAAGTCCTGCGAAAGGGAGCAGCAGGAGACGCAACCAATTGATCATTTGTCCTGCCAGAAGTCGAAGAAATTGAACCAGTTGTAGGGCGCCTGCCGGCAGAAATGGCTGAGGCGGTCGGCGTAGGCCTGTTGGGCGGCATGGATGGCGGCTTCGCGGTCCGGGCGCTCGACCTGGGTGAAGTCGGCCAGCCGCTCAAAGTGTATTTGATACCGGTTGCCGCCCAGGTAAAGACCGGTCATGAAGAACACCGGCCGCTTGAGCATGGCCGCCACACGAAACGGCCCCACTGGGAACGGCGCTGGCGCACCCAGAAAGTCGATGGGTGTGGTGACGTCGTCGCCCAGGCGCCGGTCGGCCAGCATGCCCACCAGGTAGCCCTGGTCGAGCTTGTCACGGGCCGCGATCATGGAGCCCGGCTGGCCCAGGCCGATGATGTCTTTGGTGGCCGCCGGGTTGATGGCTTCGAGCGTGGCGTTGATCTTGCGGGCGTTTTCCTCGTACATCATCATCGCCACCTTCAGGCCCTCGCGGCCCCGCCCGATGGCCCGCAGCACCTCGAAACTGCCCATGTGGGCGCCAATGAGCAGCGCGCCATGGCCTTCGGCCAGTGTTGCCCTCAACTGCTCTGCGCCATGCTCCTCGATGTCGAACAGGTCGAACCGGTCGTTGAGCAGGTAGATGCGGTCGTGCACCGTGCTGGCAAAACTGAACACATGCAGAAAGCCGTCGCGCCAGTTGGCCCAGCGCCCCAACGCCCGGCGCAGGTAGCTCCGGCTGGCGCGGCGCGCCTGGGGCGCGAAGATCACGTAGTAGACGGCGATGCCATAGAGCACGATGCGGCTGGCACTGCGCCCGAAAAACAGCGACAGCCAGACCATGAATTTCAGGATGGCCAGGTTGCTCCGTTCCTGACGTCGCACCCATTCGGGGGTCGGGCTCTTCATGCTGCGTTCGGCGAAAGCACGCCTGACGCCACTTCTCGCTCACGTCCGCCTTCGCCCTCACGCACGGAAAACGCCACCGCGCCCGAGGGCCTGACGCGCAAGCTGTAGTTCAGCACCTGCCCTGGCCCCACCGGGTGAAAGAACTTGGCGCTGTCGATGCGCCAGGTGGCCTCGGGCCGCTGCAGCCAGGGCGCGGCCAGCTCGATGGCATGGTCCAGCAGCACCACGCCGGGCACGATGGGCTGGCCCGGGAAGTGGCCGGCAAAGGCCGGGTGGTCGACCGGCACGATCCAGGTCGAGTCAAGGGCGTCCATGAGGCACTTTCTCGGCGTACAGCGCCTTCAGCCCTTCGCGGGTCAGCTTGCCGGTGTCGTTGCGCGGCAGCGTGTCCACAAACACCAGCGGGCGCGGCAGAAACACCGCGTCCATGCGCTGGCGCAGGTCGGCCAGCAGCCTGGCACGGTCCAGGCCCGGGGCCACCACAAAGGCCGTCAGGCGGGTGATGTGGTCGGTCTCGGCGCCGTCGGGCAAAAAGAAGGCAGCGTCGATCACGCCGGGCACAGCGCCAATCTGGTGGTTCAAATAAGCCAGTGAGGTGCGCTTGCCCGCGATGTTGACCAGGTCCGCGTGGCGCCCGTGCAGCAGGAAACGCTGTCCGGGCAGGCATTCGATGATGTCCGACAGTGGCACGCGGCCTTCCACATGACCATCGATGGCAGCCGTCTCTTCGCCCACCTGCTCCAGCCGCACACCGTCGAGCAGGGTCCACTCCGCGCCATCGGTGGTGCGCCGACTGGCCAGTTGGCCGCTTTCGGTGGAGCCATAGATTTCGTGCAAGGGCGCGCCAAAACGCGCTTCGGCCTGCGCGGCCAGGTGCCCGGACAGCGGCGCCGTGGCCGACAGCAGCAGGTCGGTTTCGGGCAGTTCCAGATCGGCCGTCAGCAGGGCCGACAGGTGGAACGGCGTGGTGACCAGCAGGCGCGGCGCGGGCACCGCTGCCAGCGCGGCCACGATGTCCTGCGGGTAAAACGGCCGACCCGACCAGAACGCGCTGCCACCGTGCAGGGCCTGCAGGAAGGTGGACTCGAACCCGTAGCTGTGCTGCACCGGCACCGTGCCCACGATGGTGTGGGGTCGCACGGTCAGACCGAGCCGGAGGGCCTCGACCCGGCCGTTCTGCACCAGCTTGCCCCAGGTCTTGCGGTGCGGCTGCGGCAGACCGGTGGACCCGGACGTGAACAACACGGCCGCGACGCGGTCGGCGGGAATCAGCGGAATGTCCTGCACGCGTTGTGCATCGGCCTCCAGCACCTCGGGGAACCGCACCTGCGGCATGTCCAGGCTGTCAAAGTCGGTATCGGTCAAGCACACCACATCGGGATGCTCGGCCATCACGCGCCTGAGTGTCTCTTCGGACTGCGAAGACGGCTGCAGACTGACCTTGCCCGCCAGCAGCCCGGCGGCGAAACCCACGGCAAAACGGTAACGGTCCTGGCAGACGTTGAGCAGGTGCCCGCAGGGGGGCAGGTGTTGCGCCAGGGCGTGGGCGTCGGCGATCAGGTCGCGCACGCGGCGCGGGCCGTCAGCGGTCCAGGCGATAGTGTGGTCCAGCCCCGCGCCGGTGACCAGGGGCAATGCGTTGTCAGCGTCTGAGTTCATGGGGGCGAGGTTCACGCTATTTTTCCGGGTCCGAACCGTGGTTTTTCCAGGCACGCACAGCATCGGCAAAGGTTGAGCGTTCGTGGGCCGGCAGGCACCGCAGGCGCCACAGGTATTCACCCACGAACATGGAGCCAATCAGTGGCGCACCCAGCAGGTTGGCAAACACCGACCACACGGTCACAGGCGCCAGCAAGAACAAGGCGGTCGACACAGCGACCAGGGAAAGGAAAAACACGGTCCAGGCCTTGGTCACCCAGCGGGTGTAGGCCACTTGCCGCTCCGACAACACACCACCGTGCACCTTCCGCGCCAGCTGTGTGATCAGCGACTCACCCGGCCCGGAGAGGGTGCGCCCGAAGAAGGCGGCCAGCAGCAAGTTCACGCCCACGTGCTGCACGAAATACAGCAAAGCCACTTCGCTGGTGAGGGCCGGCCAGGTCCATGCGAGCAGCGCCAGTGCGGCGCCCGCCGCCAGCGCCGCCAGCCACCGGTGAGGCAAGCGCCACAGGGCCAGTCCCAGGGCCAGCGCCAATGGAGCAATGGCCAATGCCGCGCCCCAATGCGAAGGCTCGCCGCTGGCACTGGCCACATGGGCGCCCACGGCCCAGGCCACCGCCAACGCCGCCACGCCCAGACCGCGCAGCAGCGGGACCACCCCAGCTGTCATACGGTGCGCTGGCTGGCGATATGGGCGGTGAGCGCGCGCAATGACGCAAAGATGCGTTCGTTGTCCTGATCGTCGGAGCGCATCTGGAAACCGTATTTCTTGGAAATTACCAGCGCGATCTCCAGCACGTCGATGGAGTCGAGGTCCAGCCCCTCGCCAAACAAGGGCGCGTCCGCGTCAATCTCCTCTGGCTTCACTTCCAGATTGAGGGCTTCGACGATCAGAGCAGCCACTTCGGGCAACAGGGCTTCGACGGCTTCGGGGGTGGCGTTCTGGGTCATGGCAGGTTTTGTTCAGGAAGGGGCGGCCGCACAGGCCGGCGCCGCGTTGCGGCCATCCAACAGAAAGGGACTCTGAGAGAACGGCACCCGTCGGTCGGAAATGCTTCAGGAAGCCTGCCCGCTACAGGCACAGGCAGTCGAAGCAACCCGCCATTTTAGCCTTTCGCCCCACACCCGACTCCACCCTTTGCCTGCCCGCAGTGGGCGCCTGCCGCGGACCAGCAGCGCCTGGAATGCCCTGAATTCCCCCAATAGCCCTCGAACTCGCTGATGCCTGACGCAATTTCCGGACGCGATTTCTAGAATGAGATCGTTTCATCTCCGCCCGTGCTCCAACCCATCACCCCTATCCGAATCACCGCGTACACCGCCACCTCTGCCCTGGGGCAGGGAAAGGCAGCGATGCGCTCTGCGGTGCGGGAAGCAAGCAGCGGGCTTCGACCGCTTTCGGATGCAGATCGCCAGGGCTTGTCGTTGACCCGTCCATTGGCCACCTGGGTGGGTTGCGTGGAAGGACTGGACGCGCCGCTGCCGGAAGCCTGGTCACTGTGGGATTGCCGCAACAACCGCCTGGCCTGGCTGGGTTTGCAGGCCGACGGCTTCCTGGACGCGGTCAACGATGCCCGACAGCGCCACGGGCCGGACCGTGTGGCGGTGGTGATGGGCACCACAACCGGCAGCATCGGCGCCACGGAAGCGGCGTACCAAGCCCGCCACGTCTGCGGACACTTCCCCGAACACATGCATCACGCGCCCCTGCACACCTTGCACGCCCTGGGTGCGTTCGTGCAGGAAGCCCTGGCGCTGGAAGGCCCTTGTTTCACCTTGTCCACTGCGTGCGCTTCCAGCGCCAAGGCGTTCTGCTCGGCCGAGCGTCTGCTGCGCCTGGGCGTGGCCGACGCCGTGGTGGTGGGCGGCGTTGACACCCTCTGCGGCAGCACCCTGTTCGGGTTTCATGCCTTGCAGCTCTTGTCGCCTGAACCCTGCCAACCCTTTGGCACCCACCGCCGCGGCCTCAATCTGGGCGAGGCCGCCGGCTTCGCCCTGCTGGAAAGGGGGGCAGGGGCCTTGCAGTTGCTGGGACATGGCGAATCGAGCGACGCACACCATCTGTCAGCACCGCACCCGCAAGGCCGGGGCGCGGAAGCGGCCCTGGACGATGCGCTCGCGCGCGCAGGTCTGCACGTTGACGCCATCGACTTCCTGCACCTGCACGGCACCGCCACGCCGCTCAACGACGAGGTGGAGGCGGCACTGCTGAACCGGCGCTTCAGCGCTCACACCCACGCCAGTTCCACCAAAGGCATGCTGGGTCACACGCTTGGCGCTGCCGGCGTGATGGGCAGCGCCTTCAGCCTGCTCGCCATCGAAACCGGCCAGATGCCCGGCACCGTGAACACACACGAAGTGGATCCGGCCTGCGGCACCCGCATTCGCCTTCAGGCCGCCCAGGGCGAGGTGCGCGTGGCGGCCAGCCATGCCTTTGGCTTCGGCGGCAGCAACTGCGTGCTGTTGTGGGGCCGGGGCGAAGGGCATGCGGGTGCGCAGGTGAGTGCTGAATGACCGAACATTCACTCTTCGTTGAAGGCGTCGCGTTCTGGACGCCCGGCCTGCCGGACTGGGGTTGCGCAAAAGCAGCGTTGCGTGGCGAGCGCGCCCCAGGGCCATCCGGCAGCCGTCTGCCGACAGCCGCCCTGCTGACCGCGAACGAACGCAGGCGCGCGCCCGAAACCGTGGCGCTCGCCCTGGAAGCAGCCCGCATGGCCGTGGCGGCGTCCGGCAGGCAGCCCGACGAACTGCTGGGCGTGTTCGTCTCGGCGCATGGCGACCTGCCCATCATCGACACCATCTGCGCGACGCTGGCGTGCGACCCGCTGCAGATGTCGCCCACGAAGTTCCTGCATTCCATCCACAACGCACCCGCCGGACTCTGGAGCATGGTCGGCGGTGGGTGGCAGCCCAACACCACACTGACCGCCTTCAACCGCAGTTTTGCCGCCGGCATGCTGGAGGCCGCCGTGCAATGCGGCGCCGAACAGCGGCCAGTGCTGCTGGTGGGCTACGACACCGCCGCCACAGGCGCGCTCACGGAAACCATGGCCCCCTGCGATGCGCTGGCGGTGGCACTGGCGCTGGCGCCCGAACGCAGCACGCGCAGCACCCACCGGCTGGGATGGACGCTCCATGGCGCAGCGCAGCCGCCCAGCCCGCTCCTTTCGGCCGCAGCGCGGGCGCTGGCAAACAACGGCATGGCGGATGCACTGCCGCTGTTCGAGGCGCTTGCCGCACTTGCGCCGGTGTGTGTGACTCTGGCACAGTCGCCCAAGCAAAACTTGCAGCTCACCATCGAACCCTTGTCCGCGACCCCGGCGGCCACCCGCGTCGAAGCCGTGCAATGCGAGAAATAGCCAGAAAACCAACGCACCGTGCAGCGCACGCAGGATACTCACCAAATGAACACATCCACCACCCATTACGACATGGTGATTCTTGGCGGCGGCCTGGCCGGTCTGACCCTGGCCATGCAGGTCAGGCAGCGCATGCCCGACATCTCCGTGCTGGTGCTGGAGCGGCGCACCCTGCCGGCGCCCGAAGCGACCCACAAGGTGGGCGAATCGTCGGTGGAAATCGGCGCGCATTATTTCGACAAGGTGCTGGGGCTGCGCGAACACCTGCACACACACCAGCTGCGCAAATTCGGTTTCCGCTTCTTTTTCTCTGAAGGCCGGCGCGACATCGATCAGGTCACGGAAATCGGCGCCAGCCGCTACCTGGCGGTGCCCAGCTACCAGATCGACCGCGGCATTTTCGAGAACTTCCTGGCCGCTGAAGCGCAGCGGCGCGGCATCCGTTTTGTCGATTCGGCGATGGTGCGGCGCGTGGAGCTCAGCGGGTCTGAAACCGCTCCCGCGCAGGACCACGTGGTGGCGTACGAGCACGAGGGCGCGATGCACAAGGTGAGCGCGCGCTGGGTGGTCGATGCCTGCGGCCGTGCCGGCCTGCTCAAGCGCAAGCTGGACCTGGCCCAACCCAACGCGCACGCCGCGCATGCGATCTGGTTCCGCATCAAGGACCGCATCAAGCTGGACGAGTGGAGCGACAACCAGGCATGGCAGGAGCGCTGCGACCCGCAGGCGCGCTGGCTCTCCACCAACCACCTGGTGGGCAACGGCTACTGGGTCTGGCTGATTCCGCTGTCCTCCGGCTCGCACTCGGTAGGCATCGTGGCCGACCCGCGCATCCACCCGCTGGACACCATGGACACCTTCGACAAGGCCATGAACTGGTTTCAGCAGTACCAGCCGCGCCTGTTCGACGACCTGGACGGCAAGCGCCACCTGCTGCAGGACTTCGCCTTTCTCAAGCGTTTTTCTTACGGTTGCAAACAGGTGTTCTCGGCCGACCGCTGGGCGCTCACTGGCGAAGCCGGCCTGTTTCTGGACCCGTTCTACTCGCCGGGCAGCGATTTCATCGCCATCAGCAACACCTACATCACCGAACTGGTGGCCATGGACCGGCGCGGCGAACGCCTGGGCGCCCGCGCGCAGATCTTCGACCAGTTGTTCCACTCGTTCTACGACAGCACGATGGCGCTCTATATTGACCAGTACGCCCTGTTTGGCGACCCCGAGGTGCTGCCGGTGAAAGTGATCTGGGACTACGCCATCTACTGGGGCGTGCTGGCGCAGTTCTTCTTCCACAACCGGCTCACCGACCTGACCACCATGGCGGCCCTGCGCGACGAAATGGCCCGCTGCCAGCGACTGAACCTGGAAGTCCAATCCTTCCTGCGCGCCTGGTCGGGCAAGAGCCTCAAACGCAACGTGCCGACCATGCTGGACCAGGCCTCCATTCCCTGGTTTGCTGAGCTCAACCGAAGCCTCAACGACGAGCTGGATGCGACGCAATTTGCCGAGCGCATCCGGCATTCCAGCGCACAGCTGCACACACTGGCCCGCGAAATCCTGGAGCGCGCCCTGGAAGATCACCCCGGCCTGGATGGCGAGGAACTGCGCAGGCTCACGGAACCCACAGCCAGCCAATCGAGGCGCATGCCTGCGGGCGGCGAGCGAATGCTGCCGGACTTTGCTGTGGCCACTGCCTGAGCGGTGTGGTGCCTGCGCCGTGACGCGCAGGCCGGAAACTGGACTGTGCCGCCGGGCCGCCCCCGAACCCTGTCAGATCTGACAGGGTTCCCGCTGGGGCCGCATGGGCCCACTTGGCTATAGTCACAAAGTTTTCAATTACTGCGGCATTCAAGGACAGGCCAAGGGTCTCCCGTCTGGTCTGACGCCGCCCCTTCGCGTGAACACCGCTACCCCCTCTTCGCCCGCCCTGGCCACTCAGCCCCAACGCCGCCTCCTGTGGCGCTGGCTTCTGGTCATCCTGGTGCTCTTGGTAGCGCTGGGCACCCTCTGGTTTGGTTGGCTGGTGCGCTTCCCCTGGCATCTGGAAAGCTTCGACTCGACCAAAGCGGCGCAGCTCTCACCCCAGAAGCGAACAGCCTATGAACAGGAGCTGTTCAGCGAAGTGCTCCACTGGTTTGATCCGACGACGCGCTACCCCACCTGGGAGCCCAACTACTACCTGCCGCGAGAACAGCGTTGGCTGGAAATGGCCAACGACGGCTTCGAATTGGCCCATATTGCCCTGCGCGTGTTGCAACCCAGTGCCGGCGTGAAATACAACGCTGGCCCTGCATTCAAGCGACTGGAAAAGCTGGCCGAGCAAGGCGATCAGGGTGCGATGTGCATGATGCAGAGCATCCGAATCGTTGCGTCGCCCCGCGACGTCACACCTGAGGTGATCGAGCGGGCGCAGCACTGGATGGTCAAGGGTGCGGAGCTGGGGCACCCTCAATGCTTGCGCATGCTGGGTGGGCGGTTGTTGCGAGGCGCCGATGGACACCCGCAAGACACACAGCGCGGAAAAGCGCTGATTTTTGAGTCCATCCAAAAGGGATATACACACAGTCTTGGAGTGATGGCCCTGCACTTCGAGGAGAAGGGCCTTCGCGACGCTGCCGACGTCAGGCGCCTCTACTGTTGGGAAATATGGGGTGCCAAGGTCTATCAGGCCATGGAACCCATGAAAAGCGTGCGGTACACCATCAATCAGGACGCACCCGTCGAAAAGCGGACCGAGTTAGTGGAACACCTGAACGAGCTGCGCGATTGGGACCCCACTGTCGAGGAATGCGTCGCTCTGTCTCAGGGGGGCTGAGGGTATGGAACCAAGACACCATAGCCACCGTCCACCGCCCTATCTGCCCGAACTTCAGGCTCAGTGGCATGAGCGTTTGCAGCAACTGCGTACTGAAGACGGCATCGCAGAAAAAGCCCTGAAGTCTCTGAAACAAGCTGCTGACGAGGGAACGGCTTCTTCTGAGCAAATCGAACAAGCCCAGATCAACCGCCACCAGATCGCCCAGGCCTACAACGACTTCCTCGACACCGACCGCCACTACACCCGCCAGGGCAACGACGCAGCCCGGGCGCTGGAGCGCCCGCACCTGAGCATGCTCGAACGCCACCAGCTGGAAACCACCCGCGACCAGGCCTGGGCCACCGCTGGCGAGTTCCAGTTGTTCAAGTCCAGCCAGCAGCTGCGCCCCGTTCACCTGGCCCCCGTGCACACCGACACCCTGGTCCACACCCAGGGGCAGGCTACGCAGCTCAACACCCACACCCCCAAGGGCCAGGCGCTGCAATGGCTGCAACGTGCAGGTGACGCGCTCGACAACGCCTACGACTTCGTGGTCAACCGCTTCATCGGCACGCCCTCCCGCGAGCAGAATGAAAAAGCCTGCGCCATGGCCCTGAACGGCGTGGCCGGCATCGTCTCCGGTCGCCTGGCGCCCCACATGGGCGGCCGTGCGGGGCGCCAGCTGGGCGATGGCGCCTGGGGTGCGGCCATCGACGCGGCCAACCCAGGCGCCACCACTTGTGCGCGGCTGTATTCCGATGCCAGCACCTTCAGCCACCCCGCTCAGGAAAGCACCCAAGCGTACGCGCCTCCGGATCATCTCGCGCCCGAAGTGCGCGAGCAATGGGCGCTGGCCCAGCGCCAGCTCGCACCCGCCCTGCGCGAGCATGGCCACGCCCAGCCGCAGATTGATCGGGTGTGCGCAGCGGCGGTGTGCCATGGCCAGCGCCACGCACGGCTGGGATCCCCTGAGGACTACCTGCTGAGCAACGATGGCCAGCGCGTGGGGGTGGTGTACGGCTCAGCGGGCGTGCGCGACTTTGACGTGGCACAAGCCCAAGGCCACAGTCCGGAACAACAGCTTCAACAGGCCCACGCCGCCGTGCACGAACGGCATCGCGAGCAGACACAGGTGGCCGAACACCCAGCCCCCACCCGTGGTGCACTGGTGCTGGGTTGAGTCACGAGGTAGGCGGGCAAGGCTGGCCCTGTCACACCACGGCAGGCCAGAACCCACATCGCATCGACTCGCCTTCAGGCGCTCGCTGCCCGGAATGCCAGCACCGCGTTGCTGCCGCCAAAGGCAAACGAGCTTGACAGGGCCGCATGCAAGGGCAGGTTGCGGCGGGTCGAGGTGACGTGGTCCACGCCTTCGCATGCGGCGTCGATGTGGCCCTCAAGATGGGCCG
>PHCQ01000133.1 GCA_002840835.1 Betaproteobacteria bacterium HGW-Betaproteobacteria-16
GCCAGTTCTATGCGGATTTCCCGCAGGTGGAGGATGAAGAAGTGATGCGCATCCTGCAGGCTTCCTGAATATATCAGCCAGCAGCGGGTACCTGTCCAAAATGCCGGACGAACCAGAGCGCAGCCTGCCGCGCCACTTCCTCCAAGGTGCCCGGCTCATCGAAAAGATGTGTAGCGCCGGGAATGATGACCATCTCCCTCGTGCAATGCAGTTGGTCGTATGCATCCTGGTTCAAATCAATCACCACATCATCATGCCCGCCCACCAGCAACAGCACAGGGCATTGCACCTGATGCAGCGCATGCGTTCCGGCAAGATCGGGCCGACCACCGCGGGAAACTACCGCGCTGATTTCATTGCCGTCGACGGCGGCCGCCTGTAACGCCGCTGCGGCGCCAGTGCTGGCGCCGAAATAACCGATTGGCAGTTCCTGCAGCTCACGCTGAGCCTTGATCCATCTCGTCGCGGCAAGCAGGCGCTGGGTCAGCAACGGGATATCAAACCGGGTCTGATAGTCGAGATCCTCTTCCGGCGTCAGCAGGTCCGTCAGCAAAGTACCGATACCGGCTTCTCTCAGCACCTGCGCCACATAATTGTTACGCGGGCTGTGACGGCTGCTGCCGCTGCCGTGCGCAAACAGCACCAGACCTTGTGCATTTTCAGGCAATACCAACATGCCTTCGATATGCGCATAATCTGCCGGGATCCGCACCAGTTTTTCCAAGGCGGCTGACATCATGGAATCCTTTCTCCGGATACTTGCTTAAGCGTACTCGCGGATGGCGATCGGGATACGTTTGCGACCAAAGCCGCCAGCGCGCTGGTCAAAGCGCCCGGCGATTGCTGCATCGCAAACCGGGCAATGGCCTTTGTCACTCAACAGATAGCGGTCGATGTTGTACCAGTCACGCTCGATCAGCGGCGTTTGGCAACCCGGACAGAACGTAGTGTCGCCCTCCTGATGGTGCACATTGCCGGTATAGACGTAACGCAGGCCTTCGCTCAGCGCAATATCGCGGGCGCGTGTCAGCGTACTGGCCGGCGTGGCCGGAACCCCGGGCATCTTGTAATCGGGATGGAAGGCGGAGAAATGCAGCGGCACATCCGGCCCCAGTTCTTTTCGGATCCACCGGCACATGGCCGTCAGTTCCTCATCGCTGTCGTTCTCGCCCGGGATCAGCAAGGTGGTGATCTCCAACCAGACATCCGTCTCATGCTTGAGATAGCGCAAGGTATCCAACACCGGCTGCAAGTGCGAGCCGGTCAGCTTGAAGTAGAACTCGTCGGTGAAGGCCTTGAGGTCGACGTTGGCCGCATCCATTTTCGCGTAGAAATCACGTCTGGCGGCGTCATGCATATAACCCGCCGTCACGGCCACGGTCTTGATGCCGCGGGCATGGCAGGCATCAGCCACATCCATGGCATATTCGGCGAAGATGACCGGATCGTTGTAGGTGAAGGCCACGCTCTTGCAGCCGGACTCTTCCGCCGCGATGGCGATGGCCTCGGGCGAGGCCTGGTCCATCAGCCTATCCATGTCGCGCGATTTGCTGATATCCCAGTTCTGGCAGAACTTGCAGGCCAGGTTGCACCCGGCAGTGCCGAACGACAGCACCGAGGAGCCCGGATAAAAATGGTTGAGCGGTTTCTTCTCGATTGGGTCGATGCAGAAACCGGACGAACGGCCGTAAGTGGTGAGCAGCATCTCGTCACCCTCGCGCATGCGCACAAAACAGGCACCGCGCTGGCCCTCATGCAGCCTGCAATCGCGCGGACAGAGGTCGCACTGCATGCGGCCGTCTTCCAGCATGTGCCAGTAACGTGCCTTGTATGTGGAATTCTGCGTCATGCCGTTGCCCTCCTCGCATCGACGGAAACAGCCATATCACTTTCCCTGAACTTCCGTACCGTATAGCGGGAAAGCCGGACTTCCTCATGCCAGAAAGTGGCCGGCAACCCGGCCTTCTGCTTCAGGCGCGCCATGAAATCACGCACCTCGGGCAACTGTTCCCAAACCTGCGGCAGGAAAGTACTGCGATAACTGCCGAATTCCAGCACCACGCCATCCTCACCGGCACGCAACTGCGACCAGGCTTCCTGCTCATCGCGGAACTGCAGTGGCTGCATGGCGGACAACAGGGAAACCTCGACATCGGTCTCATCCAGTTCATGCGCCTGCAGGGGAGAAAATCTAGGGTCGCGGAAGGCTGCGGCATAAGCATTGGCCTTGAGGTCATGCAGCAAGGGACGATACGCCTGCAAAGTACCTATGCAGCCACGCAACTGACGCTGCTGTGTCAGCGTAACGAAGGTGGCTCCATGTTGCTGCAGACGCGGCAGACTCTGGTCGACCGCAGGTGCAGACAAGGCCAGTGCCTGTGCAATCTCGCGCCGTGCCAGCGGCACCAGAATGTGGCCGATGGCCTCCTGCTGCAATGTATTTTCCTGAAAATCCGTCATCTCACTCCGCCTCCGTCGCAGAAAACAGAAAGGAGGCATAGCCCACCACGCGCGCCTTGTCGCCTGCTGTATCGCCGGAATTGCACAGTTGCAGCAAGTGCGGCTGCAGGCCATGTGTCCTGGCCGCATGAATCAGGCCATTGATTCCCGCGCCGCCACAGGCTTGCTCCGGACCCAGGTCTTCCTGCAATCCGAGTATATGATCGACCGTGTTTCGATCGACACGCTGCGCCTCGCCATAGGACAGAAAATGAGAAAGGTCGGAGCTGATGACGATCAGCGTTTCATCCCCGCCCCAGACCGCATCCAGCACTTGCGCCACCTCGGCCGGACTGGCACTGCCGACCACCAGTGGCACCAGATTGAAATCATCCAGCACCGCCTGCAGAAACGGCAGTTGCACTTCCAGGGAATGCTCCTGTGCATGTGCGGCAGAACTGACGACAACCTGCGGCAGCCCCTGCAATTTATTCATCGCCGGCTGATCGAGTTCGACCCTGCCCAGCGGGGTCACAAAGGATTGCACGTCAGGCAGCGCAAGACCGCGGACCGGCACACGATGCGCGGGCCCGATGAGGACGACACGGCGAATGGTGTAGCGCAGTGGCAGCAAGCGAGCATAGGCCATGGCTGCCGTCGGGCCGGAATAAATATAGCCGGCATGAGGGACCACGAGCGCTTTGGGCGCCGGTGCAGTCGAGCCGGGGGGCAAATCCCGAGCCGCTTCATGCAGCATTGAATGGACGTGCGCAATCAGTACCTGCCCATCCTCAGGATAGAAAGTACCCGCCATCGCCGCCTGTCGTATCGTCTGCATGCGCACCTCCATTCAATGCCAAAACCACAGAATGAATCGCCACCGGCGAACCCATCTGGGTTCTGTAAATATCTGGTCGATAAGGCAATTTATCAAGAGCAGGGGCAAAGAAAAATCCGCGCGAGCACTTAAGCCCGCGATTGAATCAGCACCGTGCCATCAAGTTCTTGCAATCAACACGATGTCATCGAATGGCGCCGGATCAGCTGATGTGACCGGCCATGGCAGAAGAGGACGTCTGGACGCTAGAGCGGGAAAGCGAAAGGCGCGTGATCGAGGAACGGCTGCTCACCGCAGATCAGCGCAGCCACGATTTTCGCACTGCCCGGTGCCATGGTCAGGCCATAGCGGAAATGACCGGTGTTGAGATAAAGATTCTCGATCTGCGGATGGGCGGCGATAGTCGGCAGGTTCTCCGGCGTGCCGGGACGCAAGCCGCTCCAGTGCTTGAGTATCGGCAACTCAGCCAGCTCGGGCATGATGGCCACCGCTTTTGCCCTGAGTTCATCGCGTGCCGTTTCCGTCGTGCGCGGGTCAAAACCGACATCCTCCAGCGTGCTGCCGGCGAGCAGCAGACCATCCTTGCGCGGAATCATGTAGAAACCTTCGCGATACACCATGTGCTCAAGGTTCCGTTGCGGACGATAAAGCAGGATCTGGCCGCGCATGGGCTTGATCTTCAGTTTGCTGGCGGTTTCCTTCAGGAGATCGAAGCTCCAGGCACCGGAAGTCACCACAAACTTGTCTGCCCGCAGCTTTTCGCCGCTAACCGTCTCCCATTCGTGCATGCTGCCAGAACCGCTCAAAGGCTTGAGCTCGGTCCCCTCCAGCAGCGTGACGTTGTTCTGCTCCAGCCAGGCCCGCATGGCCTGCATCACATGCGGCGGACGCGCCTGGCTGACGCCGGGCAGCCACAAGGCCTCGTCACCGGCCGGCGACTGCACGCCGAAGGCAGCTGCGGAAGCGGACTGGGCGACATAATCGTAACGCTGGCACCAATCCAGCGCCTGCTCGCGATCGAACGCCGGCAGGATCAGCATGCCGCTTTGCAGCAGCTCGCAATCGACACCGGTCTCCTCCAGCAGGCGCTGACAAATGGCAGGATAAAAACGGGTGCCGGAATGGGTGAGCCGGTTGACCGCATCGCCATACATCCAGGGCAACAAGGGAAACAGGATGCCGCCGCCGGCCCAGGATGACTCACCGGAGGTCTGACTGGCAATGCGGCCGCGTTCGACGATCGTCACGCGGCAGCCGCGCCCGACCAGTTCCATTGCCGTCATGGCGCCGACGATGCCGCCCCCTGCGATCATTACATGCATACTCATGGATTACTGTCTTTCACTGAAAGTCGCTCCGCTATTGAACGGCGTCGAATGCTTCTGAATTTTTGCAGCAAATATTTACCTGCCGGCTCTACGCAAAAATTATGCCTAGATTCGCAAAAACCGGTTTTATTTGTGTTTTCAACCTTTATTCGAGCCTGAATCCCTTTTATACTTGGCATTATGGAGATAAGCCAAAGCCACCAATACGA
>PHCQ01000061.1 GCA_002840835.1 Betaproteobacteria bacterium HGW-Betaproteobacteria-16
TTCGTTTGAAATCTGTTCCATCGTCTCCACGATCCTCCAATCGTGGGGACGATGCCCGCTTCTCAACTCACATTCAAGATGGGTTGACCGGACGGATACGTCGAATGCTGCGAGAGCCGTCATCGGCCCGATTGCCCCATCCTGCAAGAACGGAAGACCCAATCGGTTTCTGCGGTCACACGCAAAGGACAAACCAGATGACATTGCGGTGACGTTGATCCCCCTAGGCCGTGGACTGGCGGCGCGCGAGCAATCGTGCAACCGCAGGTTGTCACTTTCCGCTTGTTTCGGTCATGCGTAGGGTCATCGCGGGCATGTGCCCGTAAAAATTCCTGCAGAAGGGCCGTTGGACAGTCGCTTAACGGCTTGAACCAAGGATCTGCCGGCGTGAGAACCAGACCACAAGTGGGGGCAGCACCACCCACTGAAGCAGAGGTGACAGACCGACACCGATGCCGGGCACCACCGGCATCAACGATGAGTAGCGCCAACCGCCGAGCCATATTCCCGCAACAGCCAGCCTCTCAATGGCTATCGTGATCACGACACCCGTCGCGGCAAACATCAAGATGCGCGCCGTGCTTGGCGCCAGCACCCAGTTCCGGTTGCGAGCCAGCAAGCCAACAGTCCAATAGGAGATGAGCATGATCACGGCATCTCCCAGTGTCGCTCTCGTGCAAGTTTTGATCGCATCCCAGTGTGCAGTCTGGGGCATGTCTGCGAACAACGGCACTTGCAAGAACTCCCAAGGATAGTTGAGGAGCAATGCAAACACGATCACGTTGAACTCAGGCAGGCGTGAGATGTGGTCGATTCCAGGCAACAAGCGCATGAGACGATTCTGCCAGTGAACACGTACGGGCGTGCCAGTTGAGTGTGACTCACCTCACACGCTCACCAGCGAGCTTTGCTGCTGCATCCACCATCCGGTGCTGATCCGGGCGGGGCAAGATCATCAGCTCGCAAGTTACGTCAAATTGAACGTGGCCAGAGCGTCCATCAACAGACGACACGTATGGTCAACGATTCTTGAGTACTGGCGACTATTCGTCTCGAATTCGCAGGGCGTGCAGCAATGGCTGCCAGGTCGCGTCCTCGGCGTCGGTGGCCTGAAGTGAACCCTGTTGCGCGGCTTGGCACAGGCGCTGCAGCAGGCCCGGCTGGGGCGTGACCGGCCCGGCAAAACACAGCGTGCCTGCGGCGTCAACGATCAGGATCATGGGAAAGGTCGTGATGTCAACTTCGTCCAGCACGGCATCGAAGTCCTCCACGTCGACCCAATGCGTGCGCCAATCACCCGAGCCGGCGAGCTTTTCAAACTCGGGAAGGTAGTCGCGGCAGGTGCCGCACCATTCGGCACACAGGCACACCACGTCCAGCGTCATGCACGCAGCTCCAGTGTGGCGGTCGCGTCGAGGAGCGCCATCAGCGGCTCGTGGTCCGCATCGCACAGTGCCTGTCCGCGAGTGTTGAAGAGGCCGGGATTGCCCTTGAGACCGGACACCAAGCCTGTGCTCAGATCCTCATGGGCGGGTTGCTGCGAGTCGGCGTTTTGAAAGGCCGCGGAGGAAAAAGCCACGAATGCGCGCCCGACCTTGGTGTTGAAGATCAGGATTTGGCAAACACCAGCGTTGTGGGTCAGTGAGGGATAGAAGCTCATCATTCCTGTGGTCTGGGCAAAGGATCGGTTGTCTTGTTGAAATGAAGGTCACCGCATTGAACACCATGAAAGTCGAACCCGTTGCCTAACGTTAAATCTGATGGCTCTGGTGGAGTCTTCCGTACGCACGCCAGGGCTACGACAGCTCGAAACGTCATCACATTGAATAATCTTCCATTATTCAATATGAATTTCAGAAAGAATCACAACGCGCGGACCTCTTGAATAGTATGTAATATCATGGTACATACTGTGGTACGAAATAAAGAGTTAAGCCATGGCCAGAGCCGGCATCTACAAGTCTGAAGTGCTGCGCGCACGGGATAAATTGCGAGCCACCGGACGCCATCCGTCCATCGATGCGGTGCGCGAAGAGCTGGGTACCGGCTCCAAGAGCACGATCCACCGTTACCTGAAGGAGATCGAGGAAGAGGAAGGGCCCGCCACCGGCAGCCGGGTGGCCGTCAGCGAGGCGATCCAGGACCTGGTGGGCCGCCTGGCCGCGCGCGTCAACGAGGAAGCGGAAGAACGGGTCACCGCGGCGCAGAGCAAGCACGCCGAGCAGTTGACTCAGCACCAGCAAGCTGCCGCGGCCCTGAAAACCGAGGCCCAGTCCACCCGCCAGCAGCTGGAGCACACCCAGCGCTCGCTGGCCGATGAAAAAATCGCTCACGACACAACCAATGAAGCGCTGCGCGGCAAGACCCTGGAATGCACGCAGCTCGCCCAGCAGG
This sequence comes from Betaproteobacteria bacterium HGW-Betaproteobacteria-16, assembly GCA_002840835.1. Taxonomy (GTDB): domain Bacteria; phylum Pseudomonadota; class Gammaproteobacteria; order Burkholderiales; family Burkholderiaceae_C; genus Hydrogenophaga. The sequence continues at coordinate 2,395 of PHCQ01000061.1, forward strand.
TGCTCGACCTGCAGGATCGCCTGGCTGCCGAAGAACGCCATCGCCAATCGCTGGAAGAAAAGCACCAGCATGCGCGCCAGGCGCTGGAGCATTTCCGGCAATCCACCAAGGAGCAGCGCGACCAGGACCAGCGCAAGCATGAGCAGCAGGTGCAGTACCTGCAGGCCGAGCTGCGCGCCGTGAACGAGACCCTGGCCACCAAACAGCAGGAAGCCGTGCACACCCTTCAGGACAACGCGCGCCTGCTGGGCGACTTGTCACGCGCTCAGGGCGATCTCCACCAGTCCCAGGAAGAGGTGCGGGGCCTGCGGCCGCTCAAGGAGGAACTGGGGTTTGCGCAGCGGCGAGTCGAGGAGTTGGGCCGACGCCTGGTGGAACAGGATGCGGCTGTCCTGCAGTTCAGCACCACGAACGAGAAATCGCAAGCCAAGGTTGATGGACTGCTCACCGCGAATCAGCAGCTGGAGCTGGCGCTGGCGACGGCCAGGTCATCCGTCACGGCGCAAGAGCAGGTCGTGGCCAGCATGTTGGAGCGATTCAGTGCGACGGCGCCCGGTCCTGATTCGGCCGTGAAAAACCCGGATCTAGGGGGCAGTCGATCTGCCAAGAGGGAATCAAAAAAACCAACGGGGACAAGGACTTAAACCTGTTTCTGCGGGTTTTGTAAATCCCTGCCGACCCTCCAACGCATCACCGATGCCTTGGCGCGGTTGCCCAAGACGCATTGGGCAGTTCTCAGCTCCGGCCATTTCCGGATTTTCTCGAAAAGCGGCGGAAAGTCGACCAAAAATCAATGACTTAGCTCGCGCCTAGTAGATGCTGCATTTCTTTTTTTCTCAAAATGCGGCGGAAATTCCCTGGGACGCCGCGAATTCAATTCGATATGGTCGTCACTGGATCCACTGCGGCTTGTGCTAGTTTGACTGACTCCGTCGCCGTGGACCAGCTACTCGGTCGGTCGACGGTAACCTACCATCCTGGAGCCAAACGGAAGAATCAAACGATGCCGAAGGTCAAGCCCATCACCGCCATGAAGCAGCGCCTCCAGGAATCGCTCAGTAATCTTGCTGAGCAGGAAGAGGTGATCGAACTGGTTCGGCGGGCGATCGAAACGTATGACTTGAAGCCAATGGATGTGTTCTCAGAGGATGAACTCGGGGCGGCACTTGCGCCGGACCCGGTGGACGAGTCAATACCGTACTGCGACCGAGCCGGCAACACCTGGGCCGGCAAGGGGAGGCGGCCGACTTGGCTTGTCGAGGCGATCGAGGCCGGCACCGCACTAGAAGACTTTAGGAATCCCTCGTACAGCGGCTGAGCCCGACGTCAGGCCCAGTCGAGGGAATTTTGTCGACGATTCCCTAAAAACCGAGATGACCCCCAATGGAGCGGCAGTCGCCCCCTCTACAGATTTGAAGCAGTTGTGGGCTGCCAGCGATGTGGCAACAGATCTTGGATGCGGCTGGCGCGTTGCATGGGCAGGCGTGCCATCACATCCCGCAAGTGTGATGGCACGCCAACTTGACGCGCCTTATCGTTGAACGATTTATTCGCGCCAGACCCCGACGAATTCAGGGTACCACGCTGTCAATATTGATCTGGAGTTGGCCGCTGTCGCTGGCCACGGGCCCACTGCTGCCTTGCAAGTCACCGCTTTGCGCCTGCGCCTGACCGGAGCGGCTAATGCGCGCCTCTACCACCACCTGTTTGTATAGGGAGATCCTATACTCGGGCGTCATGGCTTGGCTGTCGTCCAGTGCAAAGTCGACCGGGCCGGCCGAAGCCGGCACTCGCATCACGGCCAGCGGAATGCGTGGTCCTTGCACGGCACGCGCGAACACAAACAAGGTGTCACCCGGTGCAAGTTTCGAACGCAACTTGGGCGAAAGGTTGATCTGCCCGCGTAAGCCGGGATGAGCAACTGCTGGCGCGACGGGCGTCTTTGGTGCTGGTACAGTTTGCGTTGGCACCTGCGCCCTATCCCCCCATTGTGACGCGATAGCGGCGCGCGCAGCCTCCAGGCTGCTGTCCAGCCTCTGCATAAACGGGCTTCCCGGTTCGGCCCGCTCGCGCGCACGCTGCCAGAAAGACTCGGCGAGCACGAAGTCCTGCCGGCCGTAGGCTGCGCTGCCAGCCATCGCGAGCGCCTTGGGGTGTCCTGGGTCGATCGCGAGCGCTCGGTTTATAAGTTGCATGGGCTCACCGCTGGCACTCAGCCCTTGTAATAACGATAGCAGATCGGCCCGGTCAGCTAGCAAATCAGGGTTGTCAGGGGCTAGTTCGAGCGCGCGCAGGTAGGCTTGGTCGGCATCGGCAAAGCGCTGACGGCTTGCGTGAGCGCGCGCCAACATGGCCCAGGCAGGCGCATCCTCCGCCTGTCCAGTGGGCTTGTTCTCCAACCGCTGGGTCAACTGGCGCAAAATGGCATCGAGTTGTTGATTTGACACCTCGCCTTGTGTATTCGCCAGCATGGCTTCATGGCGCACGGCATCGGGTCCGCCCAGATACACATACAAACCAATGGCCAGCGCGGGCACGGTCAACAGCAAGGTCAGCGCGGTGGAACGGCGCGGTGATGGCGACTGGCTGCGTTCGGCCGAAGCCGACTCTTGCAGCACCCGGCGTGCCAGTTCGGCCTGTGCCTGCATGTGCTCGGCAGGCGAGAGCAAATCTGCGGCCAGCTCTACATCGAGTTGGTCGCGCTGCTCGCGCAGCAGCGCCAGGTTGGCGGTTGAGGCGCCTTGACTATCCGACGTACAAGTCGGACGCCGAAGCACCGACATCAGCGGCCACAGCGCCAGCACCGTCACGGTCAGCGCGAGTGCGATGAACACAGTCATGGTGATCCTTCAGCTTCATCGAGCAGGCGCTGAACGCGCTGCAGTTCCGCCGCAGTCAACGGCGCTGGTTCGGCCAAGGTGTCGCGTCGGCGAACGTGCACCACCAGGACCCCAATTGCGACCAACAACAACACAAACGGACCGATCCACAGCAGCAAGGTGCTGACTCGCAGCGGCGGGCGGTAGAGCACGAAATCGCCGTAGCGCTGAGACATAAATTCCATAATTTGCGCTTGCGTGCGACCCTGGGCAAGCTGATCGCGGATCTGTTGGCGCAGGTCCTTGGCCAGGTCAGCCTGGGAGCCGGCAATGGTCTCGTTCTGGCACACCAGGCAACGCAACTCCTCGGCGATCTTGAGCACGCGAGCTTCTAGCACTGGGTCGGCAGCCAGTGGCGTTGCTACGGATTCCGCAGGCGCCTGCGCGGTCACCGCGCTCGATCCGAAGGCGGAGCACAACACTACCGAAAGCAACAGGATGCGCATGGATTCATGATCTGAGTTGGTCTATCAAAGGGAGCAGCCGATCGCGCACCACTTCGGGAGTGACCGGTCCGGTGAACTTAAAACGGATCAAGCCCTGCTTGTCAATCACATAGGTCTCGGGTACGCCATACACCCCGAAGTCCAGGCCGACACGACCATCCATGTCAAATAGCGTCGTTTTGTATGGGTTACCGTGTTTGCCCAGCCACGACAACGCGAGGTTGCGCTGGTCTTTGTAGTTCAGACCGATCAAGGGAACGGTGCTGCTTCTGGACATATCCATGAGTACAGGGTGTTCCTGCTGACAGGCTACACACCAAGAGGCCCATACATTGAGAACCCATACTTGGCCGCGCAGGTCATCAGGGGTCACTAACCTGTCAGGCTCAGCGAGCGTGGGCAAGCTGAAGGCCGGCACCGGTTTGTTGATCAGCGGCGACGGTACGTCGCGCGGGTTGAGCTGCAGCCCCATGCCAAGGAAGCCCAGCAACACCACAAAGATGACCAGCGGCCAAAGATAACGCTTCATGGGCGAGCGCTCCGCGCGGTCAACGCCGGACTAGCACCGCCAGCATTTCTGGAGAGCTGTATGGCTGATGCTATGGCAGCCGTCTTGCGAACGCGGTAACGTCGGTCCATCACTGCCATCAATCCTCCCAACGTCATCAGCAAGCATCCGCCCCAGATCCAGTTGACCATAGGCTTGTGATGCAGGCGCACGCTCCAGGCAGTCTCACTCACCGGCTCACCCAACGCAACGTACACGTCGCGCATCACCCCACGGTCGATGGCTACCTCCGACATGGCGGTGCGACGAACCGAGTAGATGCGCCGTTCGGGGTTCAGCACCGCTACCAGCTCACCGTCCTGGGTTACCGTGAGCGTGGCTCGGGTCGAGGTGTAGTTGGGCCCTTGCACCAGTGCCATGTTGTCGAGCCGGATGCGGTATCCGCCCACCTCGGCGGTCTGGCCCACTTCCATGCGCACATCGTTTTCCGTTTGAAAGCTGCTCACCACGGTGACGCCGGCGATGAACACCGCCACGCCAAAATGCGCGAGCAGCATGCCGAAGTAGCTGCCCGGCTGGGCGCGAAACGCGACCCAGGCAGACGCAGGATGCGACTTCAGCCGCTGAATCATGTTGAGTACTGCCGTACTGGCAACCCACATCGCAAGAAGCAGGCCCAGGCCTGTCAACGGTGTCCAGCGTTGCAGCACCAGCGGCGCGACCACTGCGCTAGCCAAGCTCACGCCGGCAGCCCAGCGCAACTGGTGCGCCAGATCGCCCAGCGATGCCTTTCGCCAACGCGCCAGCGGCCCCACGCCCATGAGGAAAAGTGCCGGCGCGATCAGCGGCACGAACACCGCGTTGAAGTACGGCGGGCCGACCGACAGCTTGCCCATGCCGAGCGCGTCGATGAACAACGGATACAGCGTGCCCAACAGCACGGCGGCCGCAGCCACAACCAGCAGGACGTTGTTGGCCAAAAGCATACTCTCGCGCGAGAGCAATTCGAAGGTTCCACCACCGCCCACCTTGGGCCCGCGCCATGCAAATAGTGAGAGTGAGCCGCCCACTACTACTGTGAAAAACACCAAGATGAACAAGCCGCGCTCTGGGTCGGAGGCGAAGGCGTGCACCGAGCTGAGCACCCCCGAACGTACGATAAAGGTGCCCAGTAGCGAGAGGGAAAACGCCAGGATCGCCAGCAGCGCAGTCCAGAGCTTGAAACCGCCACGCTTTTCTGTGACCGAAAGTGAATGGATCAGGGCAGTACCCACCAGCCAGGGCATGAATGACGCGTTTTCCACCGGATCCCAGAACCACCAGCCGCCCCAACCCAGTTCGTAATAAGCCCAGAAGCTGCCCAGGGCAATGCCCAAAGTAAGAAAACACCAGGCAATGGTGGTCCAGGGGCGCGACCAGTGCGCCCAGGCTGCGTCCACACGGCCCGCGAGCAGAGCCGATACGGCAAACGCGAAAGCCACCACAAACCCCACGTAGCCCATGTAGAGCATGGGCGGGTGGATGGCCATGCCTAGGTCTTGCAGAAGTGGGTTGAGATCGCGGCCATCCAGCGGCGCCGGATATAGGCGCTCGAAGGGGTTCGAGGTAAGCAGAGTGAACAGCAGGAAGCCCACGCTGATCAGCCCCATGACACCGAGCACACGAGCGCGCATGGGCTCGTCGAGCTGGTCAGAGAAAACAGCCACAGCCAGCGTCCAGCCCGCGAGGATCAGGCTCCAAAGCAGAATTGAACCTTCGTGGTTACCCCAGACGGCCGTGATGCGGTAGATCAGCGGCGAACTGGAGTGCGAGTTCTCGGCCGCCAGCAACACCGAGAAATCACTGGTAACGAATGCGTACATTAAGCAGCCAAACGACACCAGCAGCAGTACGAATTGGGCAAACGCCGCCGGCCGGGCCAGCGCCATCCAGTGCCTGCGCCCCTGATGTGCTCCCATTAATGGGAACACGCTTTGCACCAGCGCCATGACCAACGCCAGCACGGCGGCGAAGTGACCGATTTCGGGAATCATGGCTTAGCTCCTTCAGGCAATACCAACGAGGTCTGACCGGGGGTGGCTTTTGAGCTTTGCGCCCTATTCAGCGCGTCGGCCGCTTCGGGCGCCATGTAATTTTCATCGTGCTTGGCCAGCACCTGGTCGGCATGGAACACCCCTTCGGAGTCCAGCTTGCCCTGGGCCACGACGCCCTTGCCTTCTTGGAACAAGTCAGGCAGCAGACCGGTGTAGGTCACCGGGATGCTCTTGGCTGTGTCGGTCACCAAGAAGCGGATGGTCAGACCCTGAGATTCGCGCACTACGCTGCCTTCCTGTACCAGACCACCCACGCGAAAGGCGCGCTCGCGCGGCGCTTCATTGGCTATCACCTGCGTGGGGCTGAAGAAGAAAACTAGGTTGCTGTTAAAGGCGTTGAGCACCAGCGCTGTGGCTGCGGCCAGCGTTGCCAGGCCTACGGCCAGCGCCACGAACCGGCGGTTGCGAGCTTTCATACCGTGGTCTCCCCTGTCGCACGCTCATCAAAAGCCTTTAGAGCGAGCAGGCGCCGGCGAAAGCGGATCACCATCAGCTCAACTACCACCACCGCTGTGCACATGGCCAGCGACCCCCACACATACAGGCCATAGCCGCCCATGGCGAGCAGTTCACCCAAGCTGTTCATTTGAGACTCCCCAATGCCTGCCGCGCCCAAGGCGCATGCCGTTCACGCTCCAGCATGATCAGCCTCACCCGGGCCAGCGCCACCGCGATGCAGTACATCCAGCAGGCCAGCGCCATCACCAGCATGCCCATCAGCATGGGCGTGGCCATGCTCGGGGCCTTGGTGATGCTTACCGACGCGCCCTGGTGCAGCGTGTTCCACCACTGCACCGAGAAGTAAATGATGGGCAGGTTCACCACGCCCACGATGGCCAGCAGGCCGGCGGCGCGGTCGGCGCGGCGAGTGTCGTCGATGGCGCTGTGCAGTGCCATGAAGCCGATGTAGAGAAATAGCAGCACCAGCTCGGAGGTGAGCCGCGCGTCCCACACCCACCAGGTGCCCCAGGTCGGTTTGCCCCAGAGCGCGCCGGTCCACAGCGCCAGAAAGGTCATGAGCGCGCCGGTGGGCGCCAGGGCCGTGGCCATCATGGATGAGAGGCGCGAGTTGAACACCAGGCCAATGGCTGCCCAGGTGGCCATGGCGAGGTAGAGCATCATCGACATCCATGCCGTGGGCACGTGCACGAAGATGATGCGGTAGGCCTCACCCTGCTGCGCGTCGGTAGGGGCCACCCATAGGCCGATGTAGAGACCGATGGCGGTGAGCACCACGGCCAGCGCACCGAACCACGGCACCAAACGGCCGGCCAGCGGGTAGAAGCGCTGCGGCGCTGCGTAGTGAAACCAGTTGATCGAACTCACGCGGTCATCACTCCATCGAGATGCGTAGGGCGGCGCTGGTCACCAGCGGCGCGGCAAAGAGGCTCAGCAGCAGCATGGCACCGAGCAGCGAAAAGTGCCCACCCACGCCCAGCCCGGCGTTGTGCGCTTCCACCGCGCCCGTGCCGAAGATCAGCACCGGGATCACCAGCGGCAGCGTGAGCAGCGATATCAACACGCCGCCACCGCGCAGGCCCAGCGTGAGCGCTGCGCCGATCGCGCCCACCAGGCTGAGCACCGGCGAGCCGATCAGCAACGTGAGCAGCAGGACACCAATGGCAGAGGCCGAAAGGTCAAACTGCAACGCCAGCATAGGCGAGATGAGTACCAGCAACAGCACCGAACCGCACCAATGGGCGCTGATCTTGCCCAGCACCAGCAACGGCAGCGGGTGGGTGGAGAGGAGCAGTTGTTCGAGCGTGCCGTCCTGCAGGTCGTCGGCAAACAGGCGCGCCAGCGGCAGCGTGCAGGCCAGCAAGGCGGCCACCCACACCACGCCCGGCGCCATGGTGCGCAACAGCGCGGGCTCAGGCCCCACGCCCAATGGGAACAGGCTGACCACCATTACAAAGAACACCACCGCGGCTAGCGAGTCGGTGCGCCGACGCAGGGCGATGCGCAGGTCGCGCTGGAACACGCAGCGAAGGCCCTCCAGCCAGCCCTGCGGCGCGGCGGAGTCAAGGGCGGTGGTGGCCACGTGGGTGTTCACAGGCTGAGCACCTGGTGCGGCGTGTCGTCGAGCGCCACGCCCAGGTGGCTGGTGAGCACCACCGAACCACCACGCAGCAGCTGGGCGCGGATCAGGCCTTCGATCCAGGCGGTGGCCGCGGTGTCGAGGGCGTTGAAAGGTTCGTCGAGCACCCACAGCGCAGACGAGCGCGCCAGCACCAGGCGGGCCAGTCCGCAGCGGCGGCGCTGGCCTTGCGAGAGGCGGTGCGCGGGTGTGCGCTCGAAGCCGCGCAGGCCGGCGTCTGCCAGGGCCTGCATTGCGCCCGCCCGGTGGGCGGCCTGTCCCCCGAGGGTGCAGGCGGTGAGCAGGTTGTCCAGCGGCGACAGATCGTCCTTGAGCGCGGCGGCGTGGCCTAGGTACACGAGCTCGCGGCCCCACTGTTCGCGTTGCGCCGTCAACGGCTGACCACGCCACAACACCTGGCCCTCTGTAGGGCTGAGCAGGCCGCACATCAGGCGCAGCAGACTGGTCTTGCCAGCGCCGTTGGCCCCGGCCACCCGCAGCAGCTGACCGGCGGGCAACTGCAGGTTCAGGCCACTGAACAAGGAGCGTCCGCCACGAACGCAACTGACCTGATGCAGGGTCAGATCGGCGCTCATGGGCAGACTCTCGTACGAGACATCAGACGCTTCACCAGTGATGCTCGGAATTCGAATGTCAACGCGTTGTGACGCACACAGCGCAAGAAGTATGGAACAAACATCTTTAGCGAAAGTTCAGAGCTAAATTGGGTGCCACTGGATCACCCTGGCTCGCCTTAACTCGGCGCAAAAGACGCAAACCGTTCGCGACCACAAGCAGGCTCGCGCCCATGTCCGCGAAAACCGCCATCCACATCGTTGCGCTCCCTGCCACGGCCAGCACGAAGAACACCGCCTTGATGGCCAGAGCGAGGCTGATGTTCTGCCACAGAATCGCGTGCGTCCTGCGGCTAAGCTCGATAGTTTCGGCGATCCGGCCCAGGTTGTCGTTCATGATGACGATGTCGGCCGCCTCCATGGCCGTGTCCGTGCCCGCCCCACCCATCGCGAAGCCGATGTCCGCCTGGGCCAGCGCCGGCGCGTCGTTGATTCCGTCACCCGCCATAGCAGTGGGGCCGTAGCGCTTGCGCATGTCCTGGATGGCAGTCAGTTTGTCCTCGGGCAGGAGACCGCCACGGGCATCGGCAATGTTCGCCTCCTGGGCCACTGCTTGCGCGGTGGCCGTGTTGTCGCCTGTGAGCATGACTGGGGTGACACCCAGTTGCTTCAGATGCGCAACCGCCGCCACGGAGGTGAGCTTGATTGTGTCGGCCACCGCGAACAAGCCCAGGACCCCAGTGTCGTCCGCCAGAAGGGTGACAGTACGACCTTGTTTTTCATGGGCGATCAACTCGGCATCCAGTTGGGCATCGGACTGGTTGCGTTCCCGGATGAGGCGGTGGTTGCCCAGAACCATGGCCTTGCCGTCGACCATGCCCTCGACGCCGCGCCCCAGCAATGCTGCGAATCGATCAACATCCTCTGCCGCGCCATCGATACCCGCCGCAATGGCCTTGGACACGGGGTGGTCGGAGCGAGCGGCGAGGCTCTTGGCCCAGCGCTGCACCCGGGCTTCTTCAGCTTGCCCCCACGCCCTGGACGCCACCAGTTTCGGCTTGCCTTCGGTCAGGGTTCCAGTCTTGTCCACCGCCACGGCCTTGATGAGGCGGGCATCTTCCAGGTAGGTGCCCCCCTTGATGAGAATGCCTCGGCGCGCCGCGGCTGCCAGGCCGCTCACCACGGTGACAGGGGTCGAAATCACCAACGCGCAAGGACATGCAATCACCAGCAGCACGAGCGCCTTGTATATCGCTGTCAGCCAAGCCCAGTCGAGCAGCAACGGCGGTACCACAGCGACGCCCAAGGCCATGACAAAGACGGCAGGCGTGTAAATGGCGGCGAAGCGATCCACGAAACGCTGGGTAGGCGCCCGGGTGCCTTGCGCTTCCTCCACCGCGTGGATGATGCGGGCCAGGGTGGAGTTGCTCGACGCCGCAGTCACGCGGAATTCGAGTTCACCGTTTTCATTGATCGTGCCTGCGAAGACCGAACTGCCTGGCTCTTTGTCCACAGGAATGCTCTCGCCCGTAACCGGGGCTTGGTTGATGCTGCTGTTGCCTTTGGTCACGATGCCGTCAAACGCGACCCGCTCGCCTGGTTTGACCCGTGCAACGGCGTCGAGCGCCACCTCGGTCGCCTTGATGCGGCGCCAGCTCCCGTCAGGCTGCTGGATTTCGGCATCATCGGGCGCGAGGTCAACCAAGCCCTTGATTGCGTTGCGTGCGCGATCGACCGCGCGTTGCTCGATGAGCTCCGCGATGGCATAGAGGGCCATCACCATGGCGGCTTCAGGCCACTGACCAATGACGAATGCGCCCGTGACGGCAACCGACATGAGGGCATTGATGTTGAGCTTGCCATGTCGAAGTGCGGTCAGGCCTTTTGCATAGGTTTCCAGACCTGCCAACCCGATGGCGAGGGCAGCGACCGCCATGCCCACCGCTTTCCAGGCCATGGTTTCGGGGGCGAAGAAGGAGATACCTTCTGCAACCATGGCAAACACCAGTGCAGCAGCGAACCGTGCGTAGCTGGTGCCAGTTCCCGATGCGTGGTCGTGCGAACCATGGTCCGTGGCATCAGGGCCCGCTGAAGCCGATACGGCTTCGGGCGCGAAGCCCGCTCGGCGCATGGCGATCAACGCGGCGGTGACCGCCTCATCGGTCCCGTCGATACGCAGTGTCCGTTGAGGAAGGCGGAAGTGCAAACCGCGAATCCCATGGATGGGCTCCACTGCGCTGCGAATTTCTGACTCTTCGACTGTGCAGTCCATCGTCGAAATGCGAAAGGTGTTCGGCGCCAATGCTTCAACTTTCCCCGAAGCAGGTTGAGCGTGAGTCGCTGGCGCACAACAAGACGACATGCCGTCCGCGGCGGTAGGCCGGGCAACTGCGACATGATCAGTCCCGCAACACACAGCGTGGTCGTGTTGCGCGCTGGGCATAGGCGTTTTTTCGTTGCGGTGGTGTTCGGCCATAGGTCTTCACTCAAGCACAGGAACAGGAACAGGAACAGGAACAGGAACAGGAACAAGATTTCACACCCTGTACCAACTACAGAGTCAAGCTCTTTGTGACGTACATGTTCAAATTAGCAGTTATTCGCGATGGAGATTGACAGTGCTGGCTCTGGGAACCAGTTCGCTCCGGGCAGATCAGAAGATCTGACGGCTATCAACGCCACAGCCGCTACCCTTTCCGCCTATCGTCGACCACGTTGCAACACGCATCATGGGTATGGCAATTTGAGGCGCTGTTTGTCGCCAGAACCCACGCTCTGAGGAGTCCCCATGACCCGCCGGCACATCGTCTTCCTTTTGGCACTGGTCGCCGTTGCAACGTTTGTCGCTGCTGTCATTTTTTATCAGCGTCATACGCTGCAGGCTGCAACCTTGCAGGCTGCAGAGCAAGCTGGTGCCATGGTGCGACCACACTCGCCAGTGATTGGTTCCGTTGGCGCGCCTGTCACCATCGTCGAGTTCTTCGACCCTGCATGCGAAGCCTGCAAAGCCGTTTATCCCCGTGTGAAGCAGATCCTTGCCGCCTTCCCGCGTGAGACGCGCTTGGTTATTCGGTACACCCCCTTTCACCGGGAGGCGTCTGTGGAAGCCGTGAGAATTCTCGAAGCAGCACGTTCGCAGGGGAGATTTGAATCTGTGCTCGAAGCGCTGCTGGTGGGGCAACGGGCGTGGACGGGCCAGGGTGCGAAAGCAACTGATCGCGCATGGGCCCTTGCGCAGTCTGCCGGCCTCGACGTAAAGCAGGCTCGTGAGCACATCGCCTCCGGCGCAGTGGATATCTTGCTCGCGCAGGACGTCTTGGATCTGAAGGCTATCGGGGTTCGAGCTACGCCGACCTTTTTTGTCAACGGGAAACCACTGTCCTCTACCGATCCAGAACAGCTCTTTGAGCAGGTCGAAAGCGAAGTTGAACGCGTTCGAAAATCTCCATGACGGTGGTTAGGGGTGACTAGGCGCCGATTGCACCAGTTTCAACCTCAACTATGAGGTCAGCAACGCCCCCACAACGGAACACTACAAGTTCCGTCTCGGTGTCAGACCAACTGCAATTGTCAAAGGTCGGCGGTGTCTCGAGTAAAGGATTCAACCACGTAGTATCACTTTGGGTTTCCCCCTTTGCCTAGGCTCTTCGTCGTTGAACTTTTCAATTTCTCCGTCCGTCGGTGAATGCGTTGACCTGTACTCGTCATCGCTCATGCGTAACAGCCTTGGCCCTGATCTGGACACCCTTGCCCAGCGTGAATGGTAAATACCTCTCCATCACAAGCACGGCAAGGACGATACCGACTGCCGAGAACCCAAAGACGATCAATCCAAGTCCGACATCATTGTCGATCACCTCGATGGATGTGCCCAATACACCACTCAACACCACCTTCACAGATTTGATGATCAGCATATGGATGAGCATGATTGAAAGACTATAGCGACCAACAAACGCCATCCATCCACACCAACGGTCGGCCACTGTCACAAACAGAACAACCATGAACGTACCAATGAACGCAAACACCAGGAACCACAGCGGATGGCCAACGCTGCCTTCACCCAATGCGACGAAGCCGTTAGTCTGGCTGAATAGGCTGAGCACAGCGAGCGCTGCCAGCAGCCACCAGCGGGTCGATTGCCCAATGGCATGCATCAGGCCAACAGTCTGAAACCGGTACCCGGCATGAAAAAATATCAACGAACACAAAGCGGCAACACCGCTGAAAGGCAATGTCAACCGAGTGGCCATCATCAGCCCACACCCCGTCAAGAAAAGAATGGAGATCCACTGGCGCAGTGAACCTCGGATGTAGGTGTTGATCATGTAGCCCAACACGAAGGTCCAGAACAAGCCCATCAAGAACCACACGGGTCCATTGATGATCCGGCCTTCGCCAATCGTGCCGAAGAAGATTCCTGCAAGTGGTCGCCATAGGCCGTAATCGAACTGTGGAACATGCAGGCCTTGGCGCTGCGCCAGCAGAAACCCTGCCAGATAAAAGGCATAGCCCAGAAAGGCATACCAGAAGTACGGCACGATCAGTGCCAGAAATTTATTCTTCACGACACCATACAGCGGACCCCGGGCAGGCCTTAGGGTGAGGCCAGAGATGAAGAAGAAGAGAGGCACGTGGAACGCGTAGATGTACACATTCAGTGCGGACGGAGTGACCGTGGAGTACACGTGGCCAAAAACAATCAGCAGTATTCCCAGCCCTTTGGCAGAGTCGATCCACTGAGTGCGTCTTGCAGGTCTATCCGTACCCTGAAGCGAAATCGAGGAGACACGATTGGTTGGCTCTCCGAAGCCAGACTTGGATTCCATGTGTCTATTTTTCCAGTGACGGCGCACCAGCGGCACTGCGTGCGCCGTAGGCCCGATACAAAAGGTTGCGGCTGCGCACAGAGATAGTGGACATCAGCTGGCGCACACCACCGAAACCGCCCTTCCTCGAATAGCGTTCGGATTCAATACAACCGTTGGCAAACCAAGAAGCCAAATCAGTGAAAGAGCCACGCCACGCCACCCACGAAGGCCATCAGTATTGGTTGATGTACAAGGTAAAAGCTCAGGCTCCAACGCCCCAAGCGTGCAAAAATTTGCCAAACCGATGAAACTGGTTGCGCCAACCACCCTGGGCGCTGCCGCTGCACCCAGTGGCCGGCTGCTGCCCCCCACCACATCACACCCAGCCAAGGGAACAACGGCACATAATCTTGTGTGAATGGCTTTTGGCTGATCCAGCCCAGCCAATTCCAACGCATGCTGTTCAAAGCATCGGCCCACACTGGGAAGGCGCCGGTCTGTAGCATGCTCTCGGCGATGAAGCCAGAAGCAATGGCCAATGCGCCGAGTAGCCACAACCAGTGCCTCCATCGGACAGTCAGGCGCACCACGACCAACATCAAGGCCAAACCGTGGAGCACACCAAAATAGATAAAGCTGTTGGGGAACAGTAGCCATGAACCTGCTGAGACCAACAGAGCACCTGCAGCTACTTGAGCCCAGCGCCGCCAAAAGCGCCACCAGCTTTGCCCCCGCGCCGTGGCAATGGCCTGGCCCATACCGGCCGAAAGCAAGAAAATGCTGACGATGAGGCTGCGCTGCCAAGTCCAGAACGGGTCTCTGAAAAAGTCCTGCGTGGTCAGCCCGAAGTAGTCCAGATCGAACACAAAGTGGTAGACCGCCATCCAGATCATGGCAAGACCACGAAATGCGTCCAGAGTGTCAAAACGTTGAGATGACATTTCAGGCCGGCTAACCAACAGCGCCATCGAAAAACATCACCCAGCGTCCCTGCTCAAGGCCCCAGTATTGGCGCTTCGCAAGCCCACTTGCCCTACCCGCCACAATTTCCGTGAAGTTCACCACCGTGACCTCGGATTCGCGTTTCCAGCGAAAGATTGACACGTTCTTTATGTCAATCCGGCGGGCGAGTGGCTGCGCCTTCAACAATCGCAGTGCATGTCGAGAAGCTGCGTGCCGGCCCTTGCCAGAGAGAAAGTCGGTTGAATAAAAGGACTGAAGCGCGAATCGATCACCCTCTGACCAGGCAGTCATCCAATCTGAAAGTAGTGCCCGAAATTCCGTACGTGCGAAAGCTGTAGTGTCGGGTTGCACCCATTTCACTTCGTCTGTGATGATGACCGGCGTGCGACGTGGCTCCAGTTCATTCATGAGGTAAGCCATGTCGTCGTTGGCCAAGGCAACGCAACCTTCGGTAGCAAATGGGCTGCGAGAGTAAGCTGCCCGGGGCACGCCATGCAGCCAGATACCGCTGCCGGTTCGACCCAAGCGGCGGTCATGCTCGTTCGGGTAGTTCAGTGGTAGCGCCCCAACTCCATACAGCTCATCGAGTTGCTTGTCTCGAAGACGGCTTGTGATGTGATACACGCCCAGCGGCGTGCGCAGATCACCTTCTATCTGTTTGTCAAAGCCAGCTCGGCCGATCGACGCATAGAAGTTTCGAATTAAATTTAGCCCAGTTGCCCTATGTTCAAACACATAGACTCTTGAACGACTGGCGTCCACCACAACCACGTGACGCACATTGTGTGCAAGCTCCAACACTTGTTCCGGCCAAGCGCCAGGAGGTGGTCCTTCCCGCAATACATTTAACCGCCTGCTGGCCTCCATACGAAGTTTCTGTAGCTGTTCCCGAACGACAGGCGGGCCGTCCATCACCGTCGCGTACGCTGGCGATGAACCTGTGCGAGAAAGCAGCAGGTCACCGTAGACGAGTTGTCCCAATTGGAAGTTTGGCACTTCCCTCACCAGATCTTCTGCAAGCAACAGCGCTCGGGAATCCCCTGCTGCAATAGCGCGATAGACCTCTATCAAGCGAGCCTCCGGCGAATTGCTCGAAGAACCAGAAATTACTACCCCTTCGCTTGGAGTGCTACCCGCGGCTTGGGCGAACGTGTTCCCAGACGGCAAGACAAAGGATGTGGCAGCTAGCGCGACACGGGACAGCAGCGATCGCCGCGTGGTGGACAAATCGAAGTCTCCTGTCACTAAAGCAGTTTGTCAGTGAGGAGTGATCCAAGCCGATCCGCAACTGGTAGGCGTGAGGCAGGCGCGACAACCAAAGCGAAGCCGCAGCGAATCGGCATCGCGAGATCACTGTGCATTGGCTTGAAGCATCGAGCCTGCGTTGACAAGTTGCGCCCGCATGGCCTTTGCCTCTTGCTGAAAGGTCGGAAGAGTGGCAACCACCGATGCGGAGACGGTCTGTTGGTTGGTTATCCGAGATGGGTTTGTTCGAACGCCTTTGACGAGATATTCAAAGTGCAGGTTCGGCCCCGTTGTTATTCCGGTTGACCCGACGCTTCCGATGTGTTGGCCTTGGCTGACGCGTTGCCCAATGCGGACGCCAATGCGGCCCAGATGGGCGTAAGCAGTGGCTGCCTGATCGGGATGACGCACCACCACGTAGTTTCCATACCCTCCTCGCTTGCCCGCAAAGGTCACTATACCGTCAGCCACCGTCCGAACAGGCGTTCCAGCCGGCGCTCCATAGTCTGTCCCTTTGTGGGCCTTCTTCACCCCAAACACCGGATGGGTGCGCAGCCCGTAAGAACTGGTGACCCGGGAAAACGCCAATGGAGAAGCCAGATAGGTTTTACGCTGACTGGTCCCATCCAAATTGACGAACTCACCACCTTTGCCCCCCGTCTGGAACCACATGGCTTGGTGAACGTCTCTCCCGTTTTGAATCTCGGCACCCAGCAACTGCCCCGTCGACACAATTTCACCCTCGAATTCGAAGGCCTCGTAGACCAGATTGAAGCGAGCGCCGCGCTGCAACTGGCGCTGAAAATCGATGTCCCCCGAAAAAGCTTCTACCGTCTGTGCAGCGATGCCATCGGGAATGCCCGCCTGATCTGTGGCGGCGTAGAAAGAAGAACGGATCGTGCCAGAACCGAGTTGGACGAGTCGGCGAGGTGCCAGCTGTTCTAGTCGAGATGAGAATCCGCTGTCCTGGCGCTCCACCACCAGGCGCTGGATAAGCTTGCTGCGCGTGTCCACCCAACGGACCGATAGCGCTTGCAGACGCCCCTCCGGGGTTCTCGTGACTGAAGCCAGCTTGCCTGGTGCCTTCGTCATAAGCAACCGCGAATTGCCATCGCTTGTCAGATACGTTTGTGCATCGCGATCGTCAATACCCAACTGACTCAGCATGCTCTGAACCGTATCGCTTACACGTACGAGATGAGACTGATGTATGAAAAATCCGAGGGTTGAAACCGACAGATCCGGAATTGGAGCGGACCTGTCCAAGGGTTCGACTATTTGCTGGACGGACCGTTTGGATGCATCAGATAAGGCTGGAGACACCCCAAACGCAACTGCACCTGTACCCAGAAGCAGCGCGCCTACCGAGATACCGATAGGTCGTCGGCGGGATTGAATCAATGCCTTAAGTTGCTGAAAATCTACTGTTGTCATGATGAGAACGTACGCAGGTACTTTAGAAACATTGGGAAGCATCAGCCATTGGAAAGAAGGGTTTCAATATCTGCCGCGATCGTTGCTGCGTCGGTGCCATAGGAGGAAAACAGCCGTACCCGGCCTTCGGCGTCAAAGATGTACTTTCCAGCTGAATGGTCCATCGTGTATGAGGTCGCAGTCGATCCCTCAACCTTGCGGTAGTAGATCTTGAAGCTGTCGGCAACGGCCTTTAGCTCTCCAGGCTCAGGTCGAAGCGCCAGGAATGACGGGTCGAAACTGGCCATGTACTCTTTAAGCAGTGGCTGCGTATCGCGCTCTGGATCCACCGTGATGAAGAGCACCTGTAGTCGATCACCCTGGTCGCCCAGCAGTCGCTTGACCTCGGCCAACGTGCTCAGCGAGGTGGGGCAGACATCAGGGCACTGGGTGAAGCCAAAGAACACGACTACCGCTTTGCCGCGAAACTCCTCCATGGTGCGCAACTGCCCGTTCTGATCGGTGAGCTTCAGATCCTGCGCAAAAGAAGCTCCCGTGATGTCGGTACTCTTGAATGTGGGGGGAGATGGCGAGCAGCCAGAATTCAGAGCGATTGCCGAGAGCCATCCCCCTGCGAGCAAAAGGGCATCCCTCCGGCGTAAGGAGTGAGCGAATCCGAAGCGACTCATTTCTTCACCTTGTTAACTTCTTCGGCCACCAAGGCGGCAAGCTGGTCTGGTCCAAAGCTTGGAAGGCTTCGACCGTTGACGAAGAATGTCGGCGTTTTGGTGACCTGAAGCGCGGTGAGGTCCTCAACATCCTGTTGTAGCCGAGCCTGAATGCCTGGATTCTCAATGTCCTGTTTCGCTTTTGCGAGGTCCAACCCTGCTTGTTCTGCTACCTGGAAGGCCATGTCGATGTTGGGCTGGCCATGATCGGCCCATGTGGGCTGTGCCGCAAGGACCGCTTCAAGCACAGTCTGATACTTGCCTTGGCTCTTCGAGGCTTCCAGCAGTTTGACGACTTGATCCGAACCTTGGTGGAAAGGCGCATAGCGAATCACAAGCTTCACATCGGTTGGGTACTTGGCCAGCAAATCCTTGACGATGGGGTAAAAGGCCCTGCAAGTCTCGCAGGCAGGGTCGAAGAATTCAACGATGGTGACTGGCGCTCCCTGTGGTCCAAAGACGGGCGAATGCATGCGCACCAAGCGTGCCTGTTCCGCTTTGACTTGCACGTCTTGCGCCGTTTGCACGCGCTTCTGATAGGCATTCATGCCCAGGTAGAAGAACAGCGCAACAATAGCCAGCAGGCCGACAACAGTGATTCTCTTGGCGTTCATGGACGGGTCTTTCTCAGGTAGGCAAATAGCAGGAATGCGATGGCAACAAAGGCCAAAAGGGACAACCAGGGGATCTGGATGCCATTGAGGATTTCGAGGCGCTGCTCGCTGCAGGAGGGCCCGGGGCCGCAAGGTATCCACCACTTCGGCACCCATTCGGCCACCAGGGCGGTGTGGTACCCGGCAAAGGCTGCGCCACCCAATGCCATGGGCATTGCGTAAACAGCGCCTCGCCGGTCTTCAGAGAACGCGGCCACTCCCAAAATGAGCGCGAGCGGGAACATGAAGATGCGCTGATACCAGCACAACAGGCAAGGTGCCATGCCCATGATCTCGCCGATGAAGAGCGCGCCCAGAGTGGCCGTCAGCGCAACGAGCCAGGCTGACATAAGCCATATCCAGCTTCGCCTCATAAGGGCATCTCCCCATGCGGTTTTTCGGCCGAACGGCGCGGCTGAGCCGTCAGTGAGCTCAGGCCCCAGATCAGCACGGCGCAGAAGATGAAGACATCCGCCAGATTGAAAGCGGGCCAGTGCATGCCACGCCAATGAAAATCGAGGAAATCCACCACACCACCGATCTGGATGCGATCGATGAGGTTCCCTCCACCACCGCCCACAATGAAGGCGCCAGCCCAACGGTCCAGCGGTTCGGCCTTCCGAGTGAGACAGACCAAACTGACGACACCGACAACCATGACGGACACGCCAATAAGAAACCAGCGCTGCCAGCCCCCGGCATCAGCAAGAAAGGAGAAGGCTGCGCCAGTGTTGATCAGATGCACGAAGTTGAACCAGTCGACCACAGGAACGACTTCGCCCCGCTCCAGGGCTGCAGAAAAGTAGGATTTGCTGACTTGATCAGCAACCAAGAGCGCAAAAACGGCCGCGAGCCATATCCATCGTGGATTTCGCTGAGACCAGCGAGCGGTCATGAGAAAGTCCTTCCAAAACGATCCAAAGTCTGGCCACCAAAGAAGGTAGCCACCTGAAATCAGGGGATCGGGGAAGTCGTGCCTGTCAGTACGTCAGGCGGGCAGCCTCAACCCCGATCTGCTCGGGGTGGGCCATTTGGGACGAAGGGGCCGCTCCGCCCATGGCAGTCTGAAGCGCTCAGGTATGTGCTCTGCGCGCTCGGCGCCAGTCAGCTCGAAGCTGTGCACGACAGCCCCTATCAACGCGGCAGCACAATTTGCATGGCAGGTTCCACAGTCCAGATCAATGCCAGCGTGGAAGCTCAGTTCCTTAGAGTCCGTCTCGGCAAGCAAGAGGGGCTGCTCGCTTAGCTGCATTTGCTCTGCTTGCACACTCGCCATCTGAGCACAGCATCCCTGCCCAGCTGCAGAAAATTGCAGCGGCATCATCACGAAGATCAAAATCGCCAGTAGAGCACGCACAGTCCGTATTTTAGCTGGTGGCCATCGCCAACTGTCCACAGCGGCGGTGATCTACTGTGTGGATAACCTGTGGGGCAAAACTCAAACTCCTCATGTCTACTTGGCTGGAGGTCGATGCCTGAAATACAGGCACTAACTCAGAGGGCTGCGTCAGAACGGACTTGTTCAATCAGCGCACGCAATTCAGGGCGCAAAGGCAAGGAAGCAAACGCGCTCACCGTGGCCCTGCCAGGGTTGCCCAGCGGCAGGCGCCCGCTCAGGTGGCCCAGCGGCACCAACGCCAGCCGCATTGCTTGCCCCAAGGCCTCGACTGCGTCGCCGGTGCGCAGCGCCAGCCTGAGCATGTGGACATGGGTGAGCGTGTGTGGCCAAAGCCGCTGCTGGCCCACTACGTGGGCCGCTTCAAGGTACAGCCACGCTGTTTCGGGTTCGCCGCTGGCGCGGGCGCGGCGGATCAGCTCGGTATGGATGGCGTTGAGCCGGACTTCCACAGCCGGGCTTGCTTCAGTGTCGGTGTGCATGTTCATGTCCGTGTGCGTGGGTGGTCGTTTCACCGGCAGGTTGCGCAAGTTCCGCCTGCGCCTGCTGCAACACTGACCAGCCCCCATGCAGTGCCAGCCCTGCCATAAGGCTGGCCACGACCAGGTCTGGCCAGGCCGAACCGGTGCCAAACACGCCCAGAGCTGCCACGAACACCGCCACGTTACCAATGGCGTCGTTGCGCGAGCACAGCCACACGCTGCGCATGTTGGCATCGCCTTCGCGAAACGCGTAGAGCATCCAGGCCACGCCCACGTTGGCCAGCAGCGCCAGTAGGGCCACCACGCCCATTGTCATGGCTTGCGGCACCTCACCGTGCCACACCGACCACATTGCCGCCCCCAGAACGTACACACCAAAACCCATCATGCTCACCGCCTTGAGCACAGCGGCGCGCGACCGCCAGGCCAGCGCGGAAGCCAGCACGGCCAGCGACACCGCGTAGTTCAGCGCGTCGCCGGCGAAGTCCACGGCGTCGGCCAGCAACGAGAGCGATCCGGCCTGCAAGCCCGCGCAGATCTCGGTCAAAAACATGGCGGCGTTGATGATCAACGCCGCCCAGAGTACCTTGCGGTAGCGCGCCAGATTGGCAATGGATTCAGCCATGGGGGTGTCGTGGCTGCAGCAATGGGCGGACATAAAATTTCCTTTCAATACCGAGATTGGAAACCTTGTAGTCACTACAGAGTCAAGAGGGGGTTCTATACCGGCCTTCCGAGGCGGTGCTCGACTTCCTGACGCTGCCGCAAAAAGGCCCCATCACCAAGGAAGACGAGTAGCCCGCGATCGATGAGAAAGGACAACGCATCAAAACCGCTGCGGCCCCGCCCGTTCAGCCGGCTGGTGGTGTAAGAGTGCGCACGCCTGCTGAAGGCCATGGTCGCCGAAGCCCGCGAGTCAAACCCACCGGTTGAGTAGCTGGTGAAGCTCGCCCGGCTCACGCGCGACCTGTCGCCCTACCTGGTGGATCAGTGCAGCGAGCGCAAGGAGAGCGCGGAGGCGTTGATGAAGCGAGTGAACCAGGCGGTGATCTGAGCCTGGAATGAAGGTGCGAGCTGATTGGTCGTGTATGCCCCTAGCCTTGCAATGTGAGGGGCCACCGCTTCCCAGCTCAGACTTCAACGGCTCGACCTCATTGCGTCTTCGTACCTACCGGAGGATCCGTGGAATGGCATCGTCCATTCATTGAGCAAAGAAGGGCTGTGCATTTGCCAATGCTCAATGCCAGTTGGCTGAGGCTTGCCAAGCTAATGCGGCGAGAGAATCCGCTGCACCACATCCTTAGCGGTGCTTCCCGAGTGTTGCACGGGTTGCCCGATGCCGAACGACCGTTGCAGGTGGTTGAGGAGTCGTTGACGATCCTGTTGGGTGAGCGACCGGTTACGGTGAGGCTACAAGGCCTATACGGAAAATTTGAGTGACCGTTGCCTCAAGCTGCCTTTGGAACAATGCCGAGCCCTCTTCGTCCATGCAGATCACGGTCTTTCGCCAGCGATCAGTTCTGCGAAGACCAGGGCAATCGATGACGCTTCTTGGTCACCACGCCCTCCTCAACTCAAGCGCGCGCCAAACAGCTCTCAAACGGAAGGCATGTTCTCAGCGGCACTGGTCTGCATCAAGTACCGCTTCGCCATTTCCATCAAAAGGTGCGCTGGCGGGAGCCTGTTTCCGCTGATGAACTGCGCATGCCCCTGAATGGTTGCCGGCGTGGCCAGTCCTTTTGACTTCAGCTCGTCGATCACTGCGTTGGCCAGGGCATGCTGCTCGCCCAAGGGGAGCATCGAAACCTTGGCCTTTGCTTCGGTAAGAGGGCTGATTACGGCATCCGTAACCTCTGTGTTTGGACGCCCTCCCCTACCCGGCTTCTCCTCTGCAACCGCGACGTACCCATCCAAATCGCGTGCAATGGCTCTTGCGTAAGCAGCCTTGTTTTGCAAATCTTCAAGATCGGAATTCGCAGCGCGCCGCTCAACGCCCTTCAGCGCCGCCATGGCGATCGCCTCCCCTCCCGCTGAAGCCTTCACGATGCTCACAACATCGGCCAAGGCAACGTCCGCCTTCACCGCTTGCTCGATCAACTCAGGGCTCAGTACCGGCCTGCTCACACCTGTGTTTGCCAGCTTTTTGCGCCGCACTGCGAACTGAACCTGGGTCACAGCCTTGCCAGTCTTCTTTTCGATCAGCTCGACCTCGATATCGGTCAGCTCATTGATTTCCTCGATCGCTTTCAGCACTGCCTCATTCTTCACCTTGCGCCATTCACGCTTCGGCTTTGCTCCAGTGGCAGGATCCCGGTTCGATTTGGCACTGATTGCTTCAACCCACCATTCGGGCTCACACACGCAGGTGCGCCCCGAGGGGTTGTTCTTGTACCGCACGCAGATTTCGTAGAGCGCGAGCGCTGCATAGCTCTTGAGCCTGGTGAGGTACTCCAGATCCATGCGGGTGAACAGGCCTGGGTCCATCACAGCGTTGAACAGTGTTGGCGGCAGAGCCCACTGGAAGTAGAGCTGGTTGTTGCGCTTGATCACCTTCGCTTCGCTCAGGAGACTCATCGATGCCCACACGACTTCCGAGCCTTGATCGGGCGCTTCCCACTCCACTTCCGTTCGCTTCATCTCCCGAAAGTGTGCCTTGGCAACCGTGCTCAGATCTGTTGCATCAACCTTGAAAGGCACCAGAAGGTCGGCCAGGCGCGCCTCGAACAGATCCCCGGCCTTGATGACTTCACCGGCCGCCTGCTTGGCAATCGCCTGGGCCTGGGTGTCGTGCAAAAGGACGTTGTAGAGCTTCCTGGAGATGGGACTGAGCTTGCCAAGTGTCGGCACCATCACGATCAAGTGATTGGGCTTTCGGAATACGAGAGGGTTGTCGCTGGTATCCATGGGATGTGTCCGTGTTCCTGATCATAACCGGACACATCGCACATTGGTACACGAATACGGCAGACGGAAGAATCCGGACACAAGCCAGTTTATGTCCGCTGCCTGACCTGTTTTTCGGACGTAAAAAGCCGGACAGTTGAAGGATGTGCAGCCAGACTTGTACTAAAAAGTCACGAAAAACTGAGGCTCGATCAAGACTAGGAGGTCTCGACGGTGCAATTTGGACGCTCTCGAAATCCTGGACAGATCAACGGACAAGGCCGGACGCTTGCACGGAGATTTCTGGACACTTGGACGGAAAATCGCGGACAGTGACCAGCGATAAAGCCTTGATCTGCAATGGATTCTGGGCAACTTCGAAGACCTAAAGGTATTTAGAGTCTTTCTTGAAGTTTGTTTTTAGAGTCAGACGTGCCGTCCGTTGCTGTGAATAAGTCCAAAGAAGGCAAGAAGCCAAGTTCTCAAACGAGTTTTCCCCCATGCTGGACGAAGTTCCTTTTGGATCGCAGCTTTCTTCGATTTTCTGCTGAAGCATGTTTTCACAAAGAAAACTCTGCTGCTGGATAGAATGTGCCCCAACAAGGAGTTCCCATGAAACATGTGCAAACCATTCCACCTGTGATCGGTATTCAAGAGCTGGAAGCCGTCAGTGAAAGCGCAACCTCAGTGGTTGGCGCCGTGCGCACTTCCATGCTCGCTCCCGAGGCGCGCAAGTCGCCGCCTGTGTTCAATAGCGGTCAAATGGCTGAGTTGTGCGGCATCGAGAAAACCCGCCAGCAATACCTGGCCAAAAAAGGTGACCTTCCTTCTGGTGATAGAGATGGTGCCACAAGACGTGAATGGACCTTGGCCGAAGCACGCACCTGGGTTCGCGCACTCAAACCTGATGGCCTGCGGGACCCAAAGCTCGCTCCCGGAGCCGTCATCACTGTGGCCAATTTCAAGGGTGGCGTGAGCAAGACAACCACCGCTGCGGCGCTGGCCCAGGGCCTGAGTCTGCGTGGACACCGAGTTCTCGTCGTGGACTGCGATCCGCAAGGCTCTCTGACGACGCTGTTTGGGGTTCTTCCCGACACCGATGTCGACGAAAGTCAGACCATTCTCCCGCTGTGTGCAGGGGAAGTTGACTCCGTGATGCCAGCTGTTCAGAAAACCTATTGGGATGGCATCGATCTTGTTGCCGCCGCACCAGTGCTGTTCAACGCTGAGTTCTTGCTTCCTTCCCGGCAAAAGACGGAAGCCGGGTTCGCATTCTGGCGCGTGCTGGATGAAGGACTGGTCGAAGCACGGGATCTCTACGACGTGATCGTGATAGACACCCCCCCTTCCCTCTCGTACATCACGATCAATGCGCTCATTGCGGCCGATGGTGTCATCATGCCGCTGCCGCCGAATGCGCTGGACTTTGCCAGCTCAGCGCAATTCTGGAGTCTCTTCACCGAGGTGTGTGGCGGGCTGTTCAAGGCTGGCGGTGACGACAAGAAGTTCTCCTTTGTTGACGTGGTGCTGTCGAGGGTTGACCGGTCCGATGCTGTCAGCGCCGCAGTGCGTCAGTGGATCGTTTCGGCGTATGGATCCAAGGTGCTCCCGATCGAAATCCCCAAGACATCCATCGCCGCCAGTGCCAGTGCAGAGTTTGGAACGGTGTACGACCTTGACGCTTCTTCGGTTCAGGCCAAGACATTGAAGCGTGCTCGGGACGCCTACGATCAGCTGGTGGACTACATTGAAATGCAGGTCCGCGGTGTCTGGGCGCACAGTGCGGAAGTGGTCCGCGAAGCACTACAGAAATCAGGAGGTAAGGCAACATGAAAAAGCTCTCCCTGAAAGACCGCGCAATGGCGGCGATGCTTGTCCGGGATCCTCCAGAGTCGGTGAATGCGCAGCAGCCAGCAGTGGACAAGGCTGTGGCACCGAAGCCGAAGACGGGGCCCGGCGCCCTGATGGCCCACCTCGCTCGGGATTCAGACGCGCTGCGAGAGAACGAGCAGCTTCGGTCAGAGCTGTCTGCTTGGGCCGAGGCGGTCCCAGCCCGCAAACTGGACCCGACGTTGATCGTGCCTTCGAGTTGGGCGAACAGGCACCAGGACAGTTATGGAGGCGCCGACTTCGCGGCACTCAAGGAAGAAATCCAGGCTGCCGGGGGCAACATCCAGCCGATCAAGGTTCGACCCATCCCGACAGGGGCGAACGAAGGCAAGTTCGAAGTGGTTTTCGGGCATCGCCGGCATCGCGCGTGCATGGAACTTGGGATCCCGGTGCTTGCCCTTGTCGAGTCCATCGACGACCGTTCCCTGTTCATCGAGATGGACCGCGAGAACCGCCAGCGCGCCGATCTTCGACCGTACGAACAGGGCCTGATGTACCGACGCGCGTTGGAATCCGGTTTGTTTTCAAGCATGCGCAAGTTGGCTGAAGAGATCGGCGTGCCGATGAGCCAGGTATCCAAAGCACACCAGATTGCAGCATTGCCCAGCCATGTACTGGAGGCGTTTCCCAGCCCACTGGATATCCAGTTCCGCTGGGGCCAGGTCTTGGCCGATGCTGTTAAAGCAAATACGGACAAGGTGGCCGAGGTCGCGAGTGAGTTGGCCTCCCAGAGGGGGTCCAACAAGCCGCCCACTGCGATCGAGGTTTTCGAACTGCTCACGGGTACGGCCAAGCGTGAGGAAGCTCATGCCGAAGTAGTCCGCGCCTTGAGGGGTAGTTCTTCTGCGAAGATTTCGCGGCGCGGTCACAAGCTGTTGATCGAGATGGACGCGGAGTCACTGTCCAGCTCATCGCTGGACCGCCTCAAAAGCGAGCTCGCAAAGCTGATGAAGTAGAGCGTTTCACCGGGAAACGCCTCGCCGCAAGGCAAGGCGACGCAGAATGAATGGGGGGTGATTCACCGTGAATCACCCCCTTTTTTTGTGCTCGGTAGCGTGGGAGCTCCCTTGTAAATCGCCCGGGCGATGCTCACGACGTGAGGTCCGCAAGGGTCGTGTAGGGCAGGGTGGAGGGGGGTGATTCACGGTGAATCACCTTGACTGAAGGCAGGGCAGGGTAGGGAGGCTCCACGCCTCGTTTCTTCCAAATCAGGTGTTTTGATTCGTCGAACCCCAAGCCTTGCGCAACTCTGCTGCCCTCCGTGAAAGGGGTGCCCGGCTGTAGAGCGACATGGTCGTGTTGATGCTCACATGTCCCAGCTGGGCCTGTACAACATCAAACGGAGTACCGAGGGCCACAGCGCGAGTGCCAAAGGTGTGGCGCAACCAGTGTGCGGAAGCGCCCGCCAATCGACTCTTTTCCGCTTGGGTCAGGCCCGAAAACATTACCGCACGCTCCAGCCATCGCCGGGTGGTTTTGTACAGCGTCTGGTAGCCCACCGCCTGCATGCCGTCATCCAGGCTCGACAACAAGGGCGCGTTTGCCGGTGCATGCTCCACGCCCTCAAGCCCGCGAGCATGTAGATATTCATCCAGAATTTGAACAGCCCGATCCACCAGGAGCACGTCACGAACCTTCTCTCGCTTGCCCGTCACCCGCAGAAAAACCCCCTCCGGTTCATGCCGAATGTCCCCAACCGTCGCAGTCAGAAGCTCTGCGCTGC
The DNA here is from genome assembly GCA_002840835.1 of Betaproteobacteria bacterium HGW-Betaproteobacteria-16. Taxonomy (GTDB): domain Bacteria; phylum Pseudomonadota; class Gammaproteobacteria; order Burkholderiales; family Burkholderiaceae_C; genus Hydrogenophaga. The sequence goes on from PHCQ01000061.1 coordinate 29,163, forward strand.
GCAGCCCGGTACTGGAGAGAAACGACAGAATGAACCTGGCGCGCGCGCGGGCAGCACTGGCTTCCTGCCGATCAATGAAGGCCTCGATTTCGCCCATTGCGCGGTCGGTGATAGCCTTGGTGTCGAGCGCCCTGGTGTCCTCCGCTCGCGCCTGGCCGGCCTTCTTGATGAGGCGCCATGGATTGCCGCGCAAGTACTCCGCATTCACCAGCCAGTCGAACCAGGCGCCGACGATGGTCATTGCCTGAGCCTGGCTGGCAGCAGAGAGCTGACCTTTGAATGGGGTCCAACCGACAGTCCCGGGTGAGGCTTTCACACGCGAGATCCAGCCATCCGGAATGAATGCCAGGAAAGCCCGGTAGGCGAGGGCGTCTTCAAGTTTGAAGTCGATCAGCGGACGTCCACCACGCTCGATCTGCAACCACAGCAACAGGCGACGGCCTTCGCGATCGTAGCTTTTGCGGGTGGCTTCGCTAGCAGCTGAGGCCTGCACCCAGCTCTGCAGAGCCTGAGAGTCGGAGTCGATCGCACCCAGGTTGTCGAGGCGATACGCAGTGGTCGGGACCACCATCGAGGCAGAGGAGGGAAGGGGAGGGGAGAGCGCCTTGGCGGTGGCCAGCGAGTCGAAAGGGGTTCTGCGCGTTGTGCTTCCCGGCAAGATCGCTTCGATCTGCTGGGCAATCTGAGCAGCCTTTGTGCGCCCTACCCCCAGGACGCCGCCGTACCATGCGCCGCCCTGACGGATGCGCTCTGCCAGAGCTCCGATGCTCAGGTACCCAGCTTGCACAAGTCGCTGCGCCAGGTGATCCGGCAACCATGCGTGCACTTCGTCGGTTGGCTGTGGCGTGGCTGTTGTGGCGCCGTCGAGCTCAAGGCGCCTGAGGATCTCCACCACGCGCAGGCGACTGCGCTCGCGTCGCTGCAAGGTCTCCAGAGCTGTTCCTGAGCCGAGGCTGGCCGGAAACTCGGCCTCATACATCTCCAGCTGCTCGGCCTCGCTCCAGCCATCCAGGCTGCGGGCTTCGATGAACTCGGCGAGAGGAGGGCGGTCGGCCAGGGCAGGGGACCGACGGATCTTTTCTCGGATCCGCACGCCGATCAGGCGGTAGTGCTTTTCGCCGGCCTGACGCGCTGCCAGGCGCAGCCGCGCGGTCAGCTCGTTGTGGGTGGCCTCAGCCTCGCGCAGATCCTCAATGCGCAGGTACACCCGGGCGCAGTGCCGGACCTCCAAACCATCGGCCACGGCCCTCATGTGGGCTAGGTGGTGGGGACCGATGCGCTGAAAGATCGTTGATGGCACTGGACTTTTCCCTAAGGGGTGGCTGGTCGAGGCATCCTACGCGAAATCCGGACGCATGATTTGCAGTATAGATTATGAAAATAATCTTACCTAAATCGGCAGCCCTACCGCTGGCATTTCCCCCAGCTCTTCTCGCTACCTGCTTGTTCAGGCGTGCCCCAGCACCCCCTTTCTGAGTGATCTGATCGAAAGCCTTGTCGCGCTTTTCGCAAGCGGCCATCGTCTTGGGGGAGTCTCCGCTACCGCCACGACATTGGCTGTCTAGATCGTCAACTTGCTTGATGAGCTTTCGCACATCAGACGGTGGCGCCTGGTCCTCACCTCGAGAGACGAACTTTGAGTTGTGAATCTTGGTTTCACGCACAACACCGTCATCGAAACTCTTGATGAAGAGATGCACGTAGCCGTTGATGTCTGCGGTCCAACACCCGGTCCCTCTTCTGCCAAGGCGTCTCGAGATCATAGAATCTACTCTATGCGCCGTGTGCTCGTCCTCTTTCTCTGTCTGCTGATGCCCTTGCAGGGCTATGCAGCGCTTGGCATGGAGACAGCTCCTTGTCCCATGCAAAGCAGGATGGACATGAAAGGCGATTCCGATGCTTTTGCGCAAGTCATGGAAGACTGCTGCAACGATCTCGCCACGTTTGAGCGAACCGGAGAAGCCTGCAAGAGCGATCAGGCTTGCGCCGCGCCTGTAGCTTGGTCGATACCCCTGCAAGCACTCGCGTTCTTGGCCCAGGCGCCCCACGCGCTTTCATCACCAGCCTGGCGCACCTTGCCTCCAGGCTTGCCGACGTCCCTCTGGCGTCCCCCCACCTCCATCTGAATTCCCCCTCGGCGCAGTGCATCCACGCGGTGTTGCTGCAGTCGCGCGCTGACAGGGCGAATGCGTCCGGGCGTGCTCGCTTCGGAATTCGGATATGGAACACCCTTCGCTTCACTTCGCGCGCGCGGTATTGGCCTTCGCCGGCTTGCTGGCTGCGCTCGTCCCCGCCAGCGCCGCCTCTCAACCTTTGACGCTGCACGCTGCGGTACAGGCGGCATTCGCACACTCGCGCAGCCTCGACGCCTTCACTGCCGCCGCCCAGGGGGCGCGCGACATGGCGGTCGCTGCAGCGCAGCGCCCCGACCCGGTGCTGCGCCTCGCACTCGAAGACCTGCCGGTGGACGGCTCGGACCGCTTCCGTCCCTCGGCCACCATGCGCTCGATCGCGCTCATGCAAACCCTGCCGGGTGCGGACAAGCGCCGGGCCCGGGGTGTGCGCTTCGAGCGCGAAGCCGACGCCGCCCTGAGCGA
>PHCQ01000134.1 GCA_002840835.1 Betaproteobacteria bacterium HGW-Betaproteobacteria-16
CCGCGAAGCCCCAGCCCAGAACACCGTGGAACCGGCTTTGCCGGGCCACTGGTGTTGTCCCCCAACGGGGGAAGGCGGCGAAGCCGACGCAGGGGGGCACCATCTCTAGTCTCCGCTCATGGAGGCGCGGCGTTTGGGCCGCGGCTCGGTGGACAGGGCGCCGTGCATGCCCCGGCGCACCATCTCCAGCGCCTCCGGCACCTCATAGGCCATCAGCTGGTCCTTGATCCAGTGCCGGTCCTTGGCCGGCATGACGCCCTCGATGCGGCTGCCCAGGTAGCGCACGAAGCCGAAGTCCGGCCCGTCGGGGCCGTGCCCGAAGTCGGCATAGGCCTCGCCGAGTTCGTTGCAGAAATCGATGAACTGGTTGCGCCAGCTGTCTGCACCGTCGGGCGGCGGCCCCATCCATTCCTGCTCGCTTTCCTCCAGGATCTCGGCCACGCGGCGCACCAGCGCACCGGTGAACTCGCCGCGCTGTTCCGCGCTCATGCGCTCGAACGCCATGCGGTCCACCACCTGGAGCAGAAAGCCCAGGATCTCGCGCATGAACGCGAAATACTGGGGGCCGACGTCGATGTCGAAGCGGGCCTCGCGCATCTGCTTGACCATGTTCTGCGTCACGCGCCAGACAATGAAGGCCACGACGCTCGCGGTCTCCTTCGCCGACTTCGGTCGTCCGTTGTCAAACCACTGGTTTTTGATGCGCAGGGCCATGCGAACGTCTCAGTATCCGCCCTTGCCAAGGGGCTGGGGTAGTCCAGCCACTTTCGCTGCTTGTTTGGCCGGACCCAGCGGGAACAGGTCGTACAGGTACTTGCTGTCCACACCCTGGCGGATCTCGCCGTAGCCCTTGAGCATGTTGCGGAAGTTGGGTGTGTGGCCGTGCTCGCGGTACTGGTCGCGCATGTAGTTGATGACCTCCCAGTGTTCGACCGTCAGCACGATGCCATCGGCCGCTGCGATCACCTGCACCGCCTCTTCGCTGTAGTCGGGTTCGAGCAGGTAGCCTTCGGCATCGGTCTCGAGTTCAACGCCATTGATGTGGTAACCCATGCTGGTGCCTCCGTGTTGGTGGTTGAAGAAATCGAAGCTATTCACCGACCGCTGCGGCCGACTTGTGCGGCACAAAGATGCCGCAGCCCAGCAGACGGTGACGGCCGAGCCCGAGCGTCTGCAAGCGCAGCGAATCGGACGCGCTGAGCCCGTGCAGCATCAGGCTAAAGGTGGTCAGCGCACCGGTGGGCCAGGCGTGCTGCTGGCGCTTGCCGCAGATCAGCTGCGAGCGTATTTCCAGGACCTGCAAATCGCCGTTCATGGTCTGCATGAAGGCGATCTCGTCGTCATCCTCGGCGGCCACGGCGTACGCGTACAGGGTGCGGTGCGGCAGCAGTTCACGCACATGGGGTTGACCCAGAATCACGAAGTGGCCGTCGAGCTTCAAGGTGCGCCCGGCGAGCCCGGCCGCGTCGTCGAATCGCTCGCGCGGCAAGCGCAGCAGCAGGCGCGTGCGCTGCCCCAGCAGGGCAGCGTCGTCGGTGCCCGGCACCAGCTTGAGGGGGTGGATGCCGGCCAGCGGCGCCTGGTCCAGCCAGGGTATTTCCCGCTGCAGCGCAGCCCGCAAGGCAGGTGGTGCATCGCGCGGCAGGCTGTGACCTTCCAGCGGAAAGACCATATCGATCATGGTGGCGCGCAGCGGTTCGTCAAGGCTCATGAAGCATCCGGCTGGCCAGGCTGTTCGCGCGCCCATTGCAGCAACGCCCGACCCCAATGTTCGGCGGTTTGAGGGTCGATATCGAAGATCGTGAAGCGGCTCCCTTCACGGATGCGCGTGCGCAGCAGACTCATGCCACCGGCGTCGTGGACGTGCTGCTGCAACTCGATCTCCTGCCCACCGAGGGGCACCCGGAATCGGTCTAGCGGGGTGATCTTGCTCATGTCTCCATCACTCCTGGGGTCTGCGCCGGCTGGCGGACGTGCTTCATCTGCGCTATTGGCGCAATTCCGGGGCCGGCAGTCTATAGCCGGGACGGGTGGCAGCGCATAACCCATCTGGGTAGTCCCGCCTAGCCAACGAGGGGGATAGCGAGAAGACCGACTCGCCTCCTACGATGCAACCCATACCGGAAGGCGGGCCGACAGAGCCCCCGCAATGCCCACGATGCGAGACCGCCGTTGTCGAAAACGGCACCCCGACAGGAGACAAACATGGCCAAGAAAATGCACGACACCCCGATGCTCGACGAGCTCGAGAGCGGCCCCTGGCCCAGCTTCGTGACCGGCCTCAAGCGGCTGGCCGGCGAGAAGGACTACATGGTGGACCTGATGGGTCAGCTCGAAACCTCCTACCGGACGCGCAAGGGCTACTGGAAGGGCGGCACGGTGGGGGTGTTCGGCTACGGCGGTGGTGTGATCCCGCGCTTCACCGAGCTCAAGGATGCCGACGGCAAGCCCCAGTTCCCCGACGCCGCCGAGTTCCACACGCTGCGCGTACAGCCGCCGCCCGGCATGCACTACGACACCAACGTACTGCGCAAGATGTGCGACATCTGGGAAAAGCACGGTTCCGGCCTGATCGCCTTCCATGGCCAGTCCGGCGACATCATGTTCCAGGGCGCCAAGACCGACAAGGTGCAGGACGCCTTTGACGAACTCAACGAGCTCGGCTTCGACCTCGGCGGCGCAGGGCCGGCCGTGCGCACCTCCATGAGCTGCGTCGGCGCGGCGCGCTGCGAACAGAGCTGCTACGACGAAGCCAAGGCGCACCGGCAGGTGATCAACACCTTCCTCGACGACATCCACCGCCCGGCGCTGCCCTACAAGTTCAAGTTCAAGTTCTCGGGTTGCTCCAACGACTGCATGAACTCGATCCAGCGCTCGGATATGGCCGTCATCGGCACCTGGCGAGACAACATGCGCACCGACGAAACCCTGGCGCGCAAGTGGTTCGACAAGCACGGCATGAACGAACTGGTGAACGACGTCATCAACCGCTGCCCGACCAAGACCATCCTGCTCAAGGAGGTGAAGGACGTGGCCCAGGGCCCGAAGATATCCAGCGTCAAGATCAACGACACGCAATGCCTGGAGATCGACAACGGCAACTGCGTGCGCTGCATGCACTGCATCAACGTCATGACCGGCGCACTGGCCCACGGCACCGACACCGGCGCCACGATCCTGGTGGGCGGCAAGCGCACTTTGAAGATCGGCGACCTGATGGGCACGGTGGTGGTGCCCTTCATGCAGCTCAAGACCGAAGAGGACTACAAGGGCCTGGTGAAGCTGGCGCAGAAGATCATCGACTTCTTTGCCGAGAACGCGCTGGAGCACGAGCGCACCGGCGAGATGATCGAGCGCATCGGCCTGGTCAACTTCCTCGAAGGCATCGAGCTGGAGGTGGACCCCAACATGGTGGCCACTCCGCGCACCAACCCCTACGTGCGCACCGACGACTGGGACGAAGAAGCCGCCAAGTACATGGCGCGCAAGCAGGCTGCCGCCTGAACAGCGCAGCGCTCTTCTCCCTGTTCGATTCTCCCCGCCCGATTTCTTCTCAACCGCCCCACCCGGGAAGGCAACCCATGGCCCAAATGCGACCCCCCATCGAAAGCGGCGTGCCGGACAACAAGCAGTACCTGCATCCGACCCTGCTGAAAAACTACGGCAACTGGCGCTACCACGATCGGCCCCGGCCCGGCGTGCTGCACCACGTTTCGCACAGTGGCGACGAGGTCTGGTCGGTGCGTGCCGGCACCCAGCGCCAGATGGACGTGCACACGATCCGCAAGCTCTGCGACATCGCCGACACCTACGCCGAAGGGCATGTGCGCTTCACCATCCGCTCCAACATCGAGTTCATGGTGGCCGACCCGAACAAGGTGGCGCCGCTGATCTCGGCCCTCACCGAAAGTGGCTTCCCCGTCGGCGGTACCGGCAACTCGGTGTCGATGATCGCGCACACCCAGGGCTGGTTGCACTGCGACATCCCGGGCACCGACGCCTCGGGCGCGGTGAAGGCCCTGATGGACGAGCTCTACACCGAGTTCATCCGCGAGGACATGCCCAACCGGGTGCACCTGTCCACCAGCTGCTGCGAGATCAACTGCGGCGGCCAGGCCGACATCGCGATCGTGATCCAGCACACCAAGCCGCCCAAGATCAACCACGATCTGGTGGCCAACGCCTGCGAACGCCCGGCCGTGGTGGCACGCTGCCCGGTGGCGGCCATTCGCCCGGCGCTGGTCAACGGCAAGCCGTCGCTGGAAGTGGACGAGAAGAAATGCATCTGCTGCGGCGCCTGCTTCCCACCCTGCCCGCCGATGCAGATCAACGACCCGGAGCACTCCAAGTTCGCCATCTGGGTGGGTGGCAAGAACTCCAACGCGCGTGGCAAACCGACCTTCATGAAGATGGTGGCTTCCGGCATCCCGAACAATCCGCCGCGCTGGCCCGAGGTGTCGGAAATCGTCAAGAAGATCCTCTATACGTACAAGGCCGACGCCCGCCCCTGGGAGCGCCTGTCGGACTGGGTGGAGCGCATCGGCTGGCCAAACTTCTTCGAGAAGTGCGAGCTGCCGTTCACCAAGTACCTGATCGACGACTGGCGCGGTTCGCGATCCAGCCTGAACGCATCGACCCACATCCGTTTCTGACCAACGCCCGCGGACCCAGCACATGAAATTCGGACTACTCGTCAGCGAGGGGCCCTACACCCACCAGGCCTCGGACAGCGCCTACCAGTTCTGCGTGGCGGCGATCGCGAAGGGGCATGAGATCCAGCGCG
>PHCQ01000062.1 GCA_002840835.1 Betaproteobacteria bacterium HGW-Betaproteobacteria-16
GAGCCGATGATCATGTCCACCTTGTCTTCGGTGACGAAGCGGCGCGCATTGGCCGCACCCTTGCCGGGATCGGTGGCGTCGTCCAGGATGATCAGGTTGACCTTCTCTCCGGCGATCGTCTTGGGGAACAGCTTGAACTGGTTCTGCATCGGAATGCCCAGGCCGGAGCCCGGTCCGGTGAGCGCCAGGCTCACGCCAATGTTGATGTCCGCCTGTGCGGCGCCCGCCAGGGTGGTGATGGCCAGAGCGACCAGGGTTTTTGCGTACTTCATGAAATGTCTCCTCGTTGAGGGTGGTTGGGAAAGGGCCGGGGAACGCTTGTTATTGATTGCTTGTGCACAGTGCCCGGATATCTTCGGGCACAGCGATGGACTTGATGCGGTCGGGATCGTCAGGCGGGTGGATCACGAAGGTGCGCGTTTCCGAACCTTCGCAGATCAGCTCGTCACCTCGCTTGATGCTGTGCTGGTGAATGAACACCTTGTTGCGCCACTCACCCACATGGGTGTGCACCTGAAGCCGGTCGCCGTAAGAAGCAGGCCGGAAGAAGCGCACATGCGCTTCCACCAGCGGCGTGCCCACGATGCCGCGCGTGCGCAGCAGCTCGCGCCAGGGGGGCACACCGCATTGCCGGAAAAAATTGAGCGAAGACGCGTCCATCCACTTCGAGAAGTTCGGGTAGAAAACGATGCCGGCGGGATCGCAGTCACCGAACATCACCTCGACCTCGTAGATGACGACTTTGCTCATCAGCGTGGTGCCATGCGCAGGGCTCCGTCGAGCCGGATCACTTCACCGTTGAGATGGCCGTTGGTCACGATGTGCGCGGCCAGCTGTGCGAACTCTTCGGGCTTGCCCAGGCGCGAGGGGAACGGGATGGACGCCGCCAGCGACTGCTGCACCGGCTCGGGCAGCTGCTTCATGAGCGGCGTGGCAAACAGGCCCGGCGCCACGGTGCACACGCGGATGCCGTGTTGCGCCAGGTCGCGCGCCATGGGCAGGGTCATGCCCACCAGACCACCTTTGGAGGCGCTGTAGGCCTGCTGGCCCACCTGGCCGTCGAAGGCTGCGACGGACGCGGTGAACATCATCACGCCGCGCTCGCCGTCTTCCATGGGGGCCAGCTTCACGCACTCGGCGGCGAACAGGCGGCTGATGTTGTAGCTGCCGATCAGGTTGACGTTGATCACCTTGGCGAAGTCCTCCAGCGGCGCGGCGTTGCCGTCTTTGCCCACCACGCGCTTGGCGGTACCGATGCCGGCAATGTTCATCAGGATGCGGGCCGGGCCGTGCGCAGCAGTGGCCTTGGCCAGCGCGGCGATCACGCTCTCGGTGTTGGTGATGTCGCAGCTGCAGGCCACGCCACCGATCTCGGCCGCGACCTTCTCGGCCAGCTCGGTGTTGACGTCGAGCACGGCGACCTTGGCACCCTGGCGCGCCAGCTCGCGGGCCACGGCCTCGCCCAGGCCGGAAGCGCCACCGGTGACGAGTGCGGCATGTCCTTGGATGTTCATGATGGGTGTCTCTTTCAGGCTTGTGGTTTGAGGATGTTCGGGGCGGTGTCGGCGTGCAGGGCCTGCACCAGGGCGTCGCGGTGCTTGAGCACCATGCGCTGGTTGATGGAGCCTTTGTCGGTGATCTCGCCCAGGTCGATGGAGGGCGGGTCGCTCAGCAGAATGGCACGTGCGATGCGTGTGGCGCTGCCGGTGGATGTTTTGGCGAGCTCGTTGATCACGTGCTGGAAATGTTCGACCACGTCCGGGTGGCTCAGCACCTCGGCCATGGGGGCGGCGGCCGGCAGGCCGCTGAGGGTGCGCACGTGCTGGGTCGGAAAGATCATGGCGCCCACTTCCTTCAGGTTCAGGCCGGTGAGCACCACGTCCTGCACATACGGTGCGCCGGCCGCGATCACCTTGGAGCGCATGGGCCCCACGCTCACGAAGGTGCCGGTGCTGAGCTTGAAGTCTTCGGCGATGCGGCCATCGAAGCGCAGGCCTTTGTGGATGTCGTCGGGGTCGATCCAGTTGACGGCGTCACCGCTGCAGAAGAAGCCTTCTTCGTCGAAGGCTTCCTGCGTCGCCTCGGGGCTGCGCCAGTAGCCGGGCGTGATGTTGGGGCCCTTGTAGCGCACCTCGGTCTTGCCGTCCATGTCGACCAGCTTGATCTCCAGGCCTGGTGTGGGCACGCCCAGATCGCCGGCTTTCACGTTGGCGCTGTTGACCGACAGTGCGAAGGGGCCGGACTCGGTCATGCCCAGGCCGGTGCACATCACGATGCGCTCACCGATTTCGCGCTCCTGGCATTCGTGCAGTGCGTCCCAGATGGGCTGCGACAAGGCCGCTGCCGCGTAGAAGAACATGCGCACGCGGCTGAGCAGGTTCCTGCGCAGCACTTCGTCGGTCTTCATCACGTCGGCGATCACTTCGAAGCCGGTGGGCACGTTGAAGTAGACCGTGGGCGCGATCTCGCGCAGGTTGCGCAGGGTTTCACCCATCAGTGCGGGCACCGGCTTGCCGTCGTCGATGTAGAGCGTGCCGCCGTTGTAGACCACCATGCCGAAGTTGTGGTTGCCGCCAAAGGTGTGGTTCCAGGGCAGCCAGTCCACCAGGACCAGGGGGTCCTGCGTCAGGGGCGTCATGGACTGGCGCATCTGCTGCTGGTTGGCGCACCACATGCGATGGGTGTTGATCACCGCCTTGGGCAGCTTGGTGGAGCCGGAGGTGAACAGGAACTTGGCGATGGTGTCTGGCGTGACGCGGGCGGCGGCTTCGTCGACGGCAGCAGTGGCTTCCGTGGCCAGCAGCTCTTCAAATGTGAAGACCTTGCCCGAGGCGCGCTCGTAGCCATTCACATGGCTGAGCACCACGTCGCAGTCGGCCGGCACGGCGGCGTTGATCGCTTTGGCGTAGCGTGCGCCGTCGCTGGCGAACACCAGGCCCGGTGTGAGCGTGGCCATCACGTGCTTGAGCTTGCCGTGGTCGGTGCTGATGGTGGAGTAGGCCGGCGAGGTGGAGCAGTAGGGCACGCCCACGTACAGGCAGGCCAGCGAGAGGAGGGCGTGGTCGAGGTCGTTTTCGCTCAGCATCACCACTGGCCGCTCGGCGTTCAGCCCACGGTCGATCAGGGCCTGGCCGATGCGCCGCGCGCCGTCGAGCGCCTGCGCAAAGCTCAGGTGCTGCCAGTCGCCAGCGGAGCCGTCGGCGTGGCGCTCGCGCCGTGCAAACAGGGTGCGGTCCGGGGCGACGCGGGCCCAGTGCGCCAGGCGTTCGCCCATGGTGGGGGCGTAGGCTTCCAGCTCGGGTTCGCCGCGCAGGTAGCGCACGCCGCTGGCGCCTTCGCGCATCAAAACGCGGGGCACGCCGAAGGCCATCGGGCGGTATTTGGGCTGGGGTGATGCGCTGCTCATTGCCTTGTCTCCATGCGTCGCTTGTCAAATTGCGGCGACCCCACGTGGGGTCTGGCCGGATTCAGTCTCAGTCTTTCCGGACCTTGTTGGCCCGGCCTTCCAGGAAGGCCTTCACGCGCTCTTTCGCCTCGGGCGCCGACTGCGCAATCGCGGCCATGAGGGCCTCGGTCATCAGGCCGTGATCGGCTGTCTGGTCGGCGATGCGGGGCAGCACATGGGTGAGCGCGAAATTGGTGGTGGGCGCGTTCTGCGCGATCTTCTCGGCCAGCTCCATGGCCTTTGCCAGGGCCTGGCCGGCGGGTACCAGGTACTGCGCGAAACCGGCGCGTTCGCCGTCCTGTGCGTTGTAGACGCGGCCGGTCAGCATCATGTCGGTCATGCGGGCCACGCCCACCAGGCGCGGCACACGCACCGAACCACCGCCGCCCACGAAGATGCCGCGCGAACCTTCCGGCAGCGCGTAAAAGGTGGATTCGTCGGCCACGCGGATGTGGGTGGCGCTGGCCAGTTCCAGCCCGCCGCCTACCACCGCACCGTGCAGCGCAGACACCACCGGCACCGGGCCGAACTGCACGGCATCGAGCGCCTTGTGCCACATGCGCGAATGGTGCATGCCGCCCACGGCGTCGCGCTCGCTGAGTTCGCTCAGATCCAGGCCGGCGCAGAAGTGATCACCTTCGCCTTCAATCACGGCGGCTTTCACTTCGGAGCCCAGGTTTTCGAACACGTCGCGCAGGCCCAGCACCAGCGAATCGTTGATGGCGTTTCGCTTGGCCGGGCGGGTCAGCCGGATCAGCGCCACAGCGCCCCGGATCTCTAGGGAAAGTTCGTCGGTAATGCGCGTCGTGGTCATCGGATTTCCTTGCTTCGGGCCATTGCGTTGGCGGGTCAATCTCGTTATAGTCTATAACCAAATACAGCCGCGTACAACGCTGAAACAGGCAGCCTAGGGTTTGTACCGATGGGTGTTTTTTTCGGAAAGAAGCACACCGGCTGACGCCATTTCAATCCCGCAGGAGACAAACATGCAAGCGTTCATTCCCTATGGCATCTACTGGTCCACGCCCTTTGCCAAATGGCAAGGGTCACTGGCGAACATGAACGCGCTGCCGCTGGCCGCTGCGGTGGGCAAGCAGGCACTGGGTGCACGCGGCTTCGACATGGCGCAGATCGACCTGGGCCTGCTGGGCATCACCAACCCGCAAAAGGGCAGCTTCTATGGCCTGCCGTATGTGACAGGGCTCATGGGCATTGACCGCGTGGCCGGACCCACGGTGCAGCAGGCCTGCGCCACCAGCGTGCGTGCGCTGCAGATGGCCGCGCAGGAAGTGGTGTGTGGCACGGCGCAATGCGCACTGCTCGTCATGGCCGACCGCCAGTCCAACGGACCGGTGGTGTTCTACCCGGACCCCACGGGCACCGGCGGCTACGGCATCACCGAAAACTGGGTGCCCGACAACATGGGCCATGACCCCTACGCCAAAAACCCCATGTTGCAGACCGGCGAGAACGTGGCCGCTCGCTACGGCATCAGTACCGCCGAACAGCACGAGCTCAAGCTGCACCGCTACCAGCAGTATCAGGCGGCTCTGGCGGACGACCGCGCCTTCCAGAAGCGCTACATGGTGGACGTGCCGCTGTCGGATTCAAAGTTCCGCAAGCAGACCGGCACGCTGGGCGTCGACGAAGGCATTTTCCCCACCACGGCCGAAGGCCTGGCCAAACTCAAACCGGTGAAGGAGGGTGGCACGATCACCTTCGGTGGCCAGACCCACCCGGCCGACGGCAACGCGGGCGCCATCGTCACCACCCGCGAACGGGCCCGCGAGGTGGCCACCGACAAAGGCATCGAGGTCGAAATTCTGGGCTTTGGCATGGCCCGAGTAGAACCCGGCTACATGCCCATGGCGCCTTCGCCTGCAGCGATTAACGCGATGAAGAACGCCGGCCTGGACATCGGCGGCATCGACGTCATCAAGACACACAACCCCTTTGCCGTGAACGACATCGCGCTGGCGCGTGACACCGGCTTTGCCTGGCAAAAGATGAACAACTACGGCAGCTCCATCATCTGGGGCCACCCGCAGGCGCCCACTGGCATGCGCGCCATCATTGAAATGATCGAAGAACTGGTGCTGCGCGGCGGTGGCGTGGGCCTGTTCACCGGCTGTGCGGCGGGTGATAGCGGCTACGCCACCGTGATCCGTGTGACCGACAGCCGCAAAGGTTAATGACATGAAGCACTTCTCTGCCCGTTTTGCCAACACCTGGCTGGTTGATGGCGTGCGCACGCCCATGGTGGACTACTGCGGTGCCTTTGGCTCGCTCTCGCCCACCGACATGGGAATCAAGGCCGCGCGCGCCGTCATCGAGCGCACGGGGGTGCCAGCCACCGACGTGGACTCGGTGATCACCGGCTCCATGGCGCAGGCCGACTTCGACGCTTTCGTTCTGCCGCGCCACATCGGTCTCTACGCGGGCGTGCCCATGAACGTGCCCTCGATCCTGGTGCAGCGCATCTGCGGCACCGGCTTCGAGCTGTTTCGCCAGGCGGCCGACCAGATCGCGCTGGGCTATGCGGATCTGGCGCTGGTGGTGGGCACCGAGTCGATGACGCGCAACCCGATTGCGGCCTACACCCACCGCACCGGCTTCAAGCTGGGCGCGCCCGTGGAGTTCAAGGACTTTCTGGTGGAGGCGCTGAACGACACTGCCGGCCCGATCACCATGATCGAAACCGCCGAGAACCTGGCCAAGAAGTACGGCATCAGTCGCGCCGATGTGGACGCTTACGCTGCACGCTCGTTTGAGCTCGCGCTCAAGGCCCAGGCCGATGGTTTCCACGCGGGTGAGATCGTCCCTGTGGTCAATGAAGACTTTGAGCTTGACGGTTACCACACGCGCGGCATTCGCCTGCCGCGCAAGGTGGACCAGGTGGCGCAGGACACGCACCCGCGTCCATCACCGGTGGAGGCACTGGCCAAGCTGCGGTCGGTGTACGCCGGTGGCGTGCAGACGGCAGGCAACAGCTCGGCGCTGGTGGATGCGGCCGTGGGCGCGCTGGTGGCCAGCGACGCTTATGTGAAACGCAACGGCCTGAAGCCGCTGGCCCGGCTTGTGGGCGCGGCCGCAGTGGGCGTGCCGCCGGAGATCATGGGCATTGGCCCGGCCCCGGCCATTCGCGCGCTGCTGGAGCGCTGCGAGCTCACGCTGGACGACATCGACCTGTTTGAAATCAACGAAGCCCAGGGCGCGCAGACCATTGCAGTGGAACGTGAACTGGGGCTGAACCGCGACAAGCTCAACGTGAACGGCGGCGCGATTGCGCTGGGTCATCCGCTGGCGGCGACTGGTGTGCGTCTGACCGTGACGCTGGCGCGCGAACTGAAGCGCCGTGGCTTGCGCTACGGGATTTCTTCTGCCTGTGTGGGTGGCGGGCAGGGGATGGCTCTGCTGATTGAAGTGTAGGGGGCTCCCCCCCGCCGCGCTTTGCGCGACCCCCCAGGGGGGCGCTGCCTTGGACCGACGGAGCCGGATCTTCGGCAGCCCTGGAATTGGCGGGTTGGCGCGCTGACTGTTTTTTCTTTTCTCGAATCTGTTTTTGGAGACATCCATGAAAGTCATCACTGCCGACGAAGCCGGCGCCCTGATTCCTGACGACGCCACGATCTTTCTGGGCGGTCTGGCCGTGACCAGTTTGCCGGAGGAGGTGTTGCAGGGGCTGGAGCGCACGTTCCTGAGTTCGGGACACCCGCGCAATGTGACCACCTGGGCCTGTGGCGCGGTGGGCAATTCGGGTGAGGCGGGCATGAAGCACTTTGCCCACAAGGGCATGATCAAGCGCGTGATTGCCGGGCACTTCGGGCAGACCGGCAAAGAGATGATGAAGATGGTGTTCGACGGCGAGGTCGAGGCCTACAACTTCCCGCAGGGTTCGCTCTCGCACCTCACGCGCCAGATCGCCAACCGTTCACCCGGTTTGCTGACCCAGGTGGGTCTGGGCACCTTTGTGGACCCGCGCCTGGAAGGCGGCAAGATGAACAGCCGATCCACCGAAGACCTGGTCAAGCTGGTGGAGTTTGAAGGCCAGGAATGGCTCTACTACGCGCCGCCCAAGATCGATGTGGCTATCATCCGCGGCACGCTGGCCGACGAGCGGGGCAACATCACGCTGGACAAGGAAGGCGTGCTGCTGGAGCAACTCTCCATCGCCCAGGCTGCCAACCGCTGGGGGGGCATTGTGATCTGCCAGGTGGAAGCGGTGGTGAAGGCCGGCAGCCTGCACCCCAAGGCGGTGAAGGTGCCGGGCCTGCTGGTGGACTACGTGGTGATCGGCAAGCCCGAAAACCACATGCAGTCCATCGCCACCCAGTTCAATCCCGCACTGTGCGGCGACATCCGCGTGCCCACCGGCAGCATGGTGCCCATGCCGCTGGACGAGCGCAAGGTGATCGCGCGGCGCGCGGCCATGGAAGTCACACCCGGCGCCATCACCAACCTGGGCATCGGCATCCCGGCCGGCATTCCCACGGTGGCGGCGGAAGAGGGTGTGTCCGACCTGCTCACGCTGTCCATCGAGTCCGGGGTGAACGGCGGCATTCCTGCTCAACTGGGTGACTTTGGTCTGGCCTACAACGCCGAATCCATCATTGAACAGAGCTTCCAGTTCGACTTCTACGACGGCGGCGGCCTGGACGCCAGCTTCCTGGGGCTGGCGCAGACCGATGCGCATGGCAACGTCAACGTGAGCAAGTTCAACGGCCGCCCTGTCGGTTGTGGCGGCTTCATCAACATCACGCGTTCAACGAAGAAGCTGGTGTTCTGCGGCAGCTTCACAGCTGGCGGGCTGGATGTGAAGGTGGGCGATGGCAAGCTCACCATCGTGAAAGACGGCAAGGCGCGCAAGTTCATCGATCAGGTGGAGCAGGTCACCTTCAATGGTCACGACGCCGCGCTGCGCGAACAGCAGGTGGTGTTCATCACCGAGCGCGCCGTGTTCCATCTGCGCGAAGACGGCCTGGAACTGACCGAGATCGCGCCCGGCGTGGACCTGGAGCGCGACGTGCTGGCCCACATGGCCTTCAAGCCGATCATCAAGGATCTGAAGACCATGGACCCGGGCATCTTCAGTGAGCA
Organism: Betaproteobacteria bacterium HGW-Betaproteobacteria-16; assembly: GCA_002840835.1. Lineage (GTDB taxonomy): Bacteria > Pseudomonadota > Gammaproteobacteria > Burkholderiales > Burkholderiaceae_C > Hydrogenophaga. The sequence continues at coordinate 8,543 of PHCQ01000062.1, forward strand.
CTGGGGTGGCTTGAAGGCCTCGCTCGGCGCTTCCAACTGATCGTGGTCTGCGCACCCATGCATTCGAAATGTGGTGCCGCAGATGTTTCATGCCGTAACGGCATAGCTGATTGACCGCAAAGGCGCTGGCGCATCACCGCCGGTCGCTGCAAAGTGGCATGTTGTCCCCATCGCGACGCTCTGCTGGTGCACACCTGCGCCAACTGAGAGATTGCATTCCCACTGACAGGAGATTTCCATGAAACTGATTCAACGACGCACCGCCGTGGCAGCCCTCGGCATTGCAGCCGCCGGGCTTTTTGCCGGCCAGGCCGCCGCTCAGCAAACCGTGACGCTGCGCCTGCACCAGTTCCTGCCCCCGCAGGCCACCATTCCTGCTCGCGCCATCATTCCATGGGCACAGAAGATCGAAGCCGATTCCGGTGGTCGCATCAAGGTCCAGATGTTCCACGCCATGCAAATGGGTGGTTCGCCTCCTCAGCTGTTTGACCAGGCCCGCGATGGCGTGGCCGACATCACCTGGACCGTGCTGGGCTACACCCCGGGCCGTTTCAACAAGGCCGAAGTGTTTGAACTGCCGTTCATGAGCGGTTCGGCTGAGGCATCGTCCAAGGCCTTTCACGAATATGTGGAGCAGTTCGCGGCCGATGAATTCCGCAGCGTGAAGCTGCTGGCGGCACACACGCACGGACCTGGCCTGTTCCACACCAAGAACCCGGTCACGGGCCTGGAGAGCCTTCGCGGCATGAAGATTCGCGGCGGCTCGCGCATCATCAACAACATGCTGACCAAGCTGGGCGCCACGCCAGTGGGTATGCCCGTGCCTGCGGTGACCGAAGCCCTGTCCAAGGGTGTGATCGACGGCACCACCATTCCCTGGGAAGTGACGCCGGCGCTGAAAGTGACCGAGCTGGTCAAGAACCACACCACCTTCGCAGGCACCACCGGCCTGTACACCCAGACCTTCGCGTTGTCCATGAACCGCAACGCCTACGACCGGCTGCCTGCCGATCTGAAGAAGGTCATCGACGACAACTCCGGCGTGCAACTCGCCGCCATGTTTGGTCGCGCCATGGACGAAGGCGACAAGGTGGGTCTGGGCATCGCACAGAAAGCCAAGAACAACATCGTGGCCCTCGACGTGGCCGAGACGCAACGCTGGCGCCGGACGGCCGGTGCGGTGGAAACCGACTGGGTCAATGAAATGAAGGGCAAGAACATCGACGGCGCCAAGCTCGCTGCCGAGGCCCGGGCGTTGATCGCCAAGCACACGAAGTAGGGAACTCCCCCCTGCGCCGCTGACGCGGCTTCCCCCCTCTCTTGCGCCTTCGGCTTGGAGGGGGGACGCACCCTGTGGCCCGGCAGAGCCGGTTCCACGGGTGCCCTGGATGGAGACACTTCGCTCCGGAGGGTTCGGTGCTCCCCCCTGCGCCGCTGACGCGGCTTCCCCCCTCTCTTGCGCCTTCGGCTTGGAGGGGGGACGACACCTTGGGCCGGCGGAGCCGGACCCTCGGTGTCCCTTGATCAACTCCCCCTCCGCCTCGATCTGGACTGGTACAAGAAAGTCTGTGCTGGCCTATGCATTTTTTCGGAGGCCGTGCCTTACTCCCTCGCCCCTCTGGGGAGAGGGCAGGGGTGAGGGGCTCGCCTATCCGGAGCGAGTTGCTCGCCTACCCCCAAACCTCCTGCGCCGTCTCCACCACCAGCGCCAGTTTCCGGCGCTGATCTTCCACGGCGATGTTGTTGCCGTGCACTGTGCTGGAGAAACCGCACTGGGGTGACAGGCACAGCTGGTCCAGGGGGGCGTACTTCGACGCTTCTTCAATCCGCCGCTTGAGGTCGTCCTTGCTTTCGAGTTGGCCGAACTTGGTGGTCACCAGGCCCAGGACCACGATCTTGCCGGGTTTGAGGAAGCGCAGCGGGCGGAAATCACCGCTGCGGTCGTCGTCGTACTCCATGAAGTAGGCGTCCAGGTTCATTTCGGATAACAGCGCCTCGGCCACCGGTTCGTAGTTGCCGGCGGCCGCATGGGTGCTCTTGAAATTGCCCCGGCACAGGTGCATGGCCAGCGTCATGCCAGCGGGCTTGTGCGCCACCACCTTGTTGATGAACCCAGCGTAACGGTGCGGCAGTTCATTGGGGTCGTCGCCCCGGCTACGGGCGGCCTCGCGCATGCGTTCGTCGCACAGGTAGGCCATGTTGGTGTCGTCCATCTGCACATAGGTGCAGCCTGCGTCGGCCAGGCTTTGCAGCTCTTCGCCATAGGCCTTGGCCACGTCGTCGTAGAAAACGGGGTCAAGCTCGGGGTAGGCATCCTTGCTGATGCCGGCGCGCCCGCCCCGGAAGTGCAACATGGTGGGCGAGGGAATGGTCACCTTGGGCACCACACCGGGCAGGCCCAGCGCGTCCACTTGGCCCTTCAGGTACTGGAAGTCGGCAAGCTGGATGTTCTTGGCGTGGCGGACCTTGTCGATCACGCGAATCACTGGCGGCGCCAGTTCCTCGGTACCGTCGGGCCGAACGATGGTGACCGGGATGTCGGTCTTGACGCCGCCCAGCTGTTCCAGAAAGTCGATGTGGAAATAGGTGCGACGGAACTCGCCGTCGGTGATGGATTCCAGGCCCACATCGGCCTGGAACTTCACGATCTCGGCGATGGCCTTGTCTTCCACCGCGCGCAGCTGCTCGGCACTCAGCGTCTTCTTGTTGAAGAACTGGTCACGGGCTTCCAGCAGGTAGGCCGGTCGCAGGAAGCTGCCCACATGGTCGGCCCGGAATGGGGGTTGGGTACGCAGGGTCATGAGGTTCCTCAGGTGTGGTGTGACGGATTAGGTGTTGCACTGTGCCAGCGTTTGCTGGATACAGAAACATCAGGAAAACCCCAATACAGCCCCATTTGCTGCCTTGAACCCTGGGTTTCTGTATACATTGAAGGCCATGGATCAAGTGATTTCCGTTGCCGTGTCGACCTCTGCAGACATCCCCGCTGAGCGCCGCACCCCGGCGGGCGAAGGGGCGGAAAGCGTGCAGGTGCGCGCGCTGCTGCAGTTGCGCGAACTGGTACTTTCCGGCGAGCTGCCGGGGGGCTCACGCATCGCCGAAATGGCCATCGTCGAGCGTCTGGGCGTGTCGCGCACACCGGTGCGCGCCGCGCTGATGCGGCTGGAGCAGGAAGGCCTGCTGGCGGCATTGCCCAATGGCGGCTATGTGGTGCAGACCTTTTCTGAAGGCGATGTGGCCGACGCCATTGAACTGCGCGGCACGCTCGAGGGTCTGTTGGCTCGGCTGGCGGCCGAACGCGGTGTGCCGGGAGCGGTGGTGGCAGAGGCGCATGAGTGCCTGGGAGCGATTGATGAAGTGCTGGCCGCACCTGTGCTCGATGACGAAGCGTTTTCCCGTTACGTCGCTCTCAACAGCCGCTTCCACGCCCTGATCCGGGACATGGCCCAAAGCCCCACCATCGCCCGGCAGCTGGAGAAGGTGTTCAGCCTGCCGTTTGCTTCGCCTTCCGGCTTTGTGCTGACGAAGGCGCACTCATCCCAGGCGCGCGACATGCTCATGGTGGCGCAGGACCAGCACCGGCAGGTACTTGACGCCATCGAACGCCGGGAAGGTGCGCGCGCCGAGTTCATCCTGCGTGAACACGCCCGACTGGCGCAACGCAACCTGCGAGAGGCACTGGCTGCGCACGCCATTGGCCAGGCACCTGCCTCGCTGCCTTCCTTCAAGCTCATTCGCCGCCGGTGACCACGTGCAAGGGCTTGAAGAATCTCGACATCGTCCAAGCGCTTTCGGGTTTTCCCCATACCAATGTGGCATAGCTGAAAGTCCCAATGACCTCTGGCGCATACGGCGCCATCCTTGCAAAGTGTGGGCTCCGTCATTTCCAGATAAGTTCGATCCGGGGTTGGCCCACACGCCCCAGGGTCGAACGCTCTTCCCTCGACAGGAGACAAACCCATGACATCCCCTTCAATCAAGCGGCGCACAGCCATGTTGGCGCTGGCGGCAGCTGCCGCTGGCTCGATGGCGGGTCCGGCGCTTGCGCAGCAGCCGGTGACCCTTCGTCTGCACCAGATGCTGCCGCCCCAGGCCACGATCCCGGCGCGCGCGCTGACGCCCTGGGCCCAGAAGGTGGAAGCCGAGTCAGGCGGGCGCATCAAGGTGCAGCTGTTTCACGCCATGCAACTTGGTGGCGCACCACCGCAGTTGTTCGACCAGGCACGCGACGGTGTGGTCGACCTGACCTGGACCGTGCTGGGCTACACGCCGGGTCGCTTCAACAAGGCAGAGGTGTTCGAGCTGCCTTTCATGAGCGGTTCGGCAGAAGCCTCATCAAGGGCTTTTCAGGAATATGTGGAGCAGTTTGCAGCAGACGAATTCCGCAGCGTCAAGCTGATCGCGGTGCACACGCACGGCCCCGGGCTGTTTCACACCAAGAACCCGGTCACCGGTCTGGAGAGCCTTCGCGGCATGAAGATTCGCGGTGGCTCGCGCATCATCAACAACATGTTGACCAAGCTGGGCGCCACGCCGGTGGGTATGCCTGTGCCGGCCGTGACGGAAGCCCTGTCCAAGGGCGTGATCGACGGCACCACCATTCCCTGGGAAGTGACGCCGGCCCTCAAGGTGTCCGAACTGGTCAAGAACCACACCACCTTCGCGGGCGCTACCGGGCTGTACACGCAGACCTTTGCCTTCTCGATGAACCGCAATGCCTATGACCGCCTGCCGGCAGATCTGAAGAAGGTCATTGACGACAATTCCGGCGTTGAGACCGCCGCCATGTTTGGCCGGGCCATGGACGAAGGCGACAAGGCGGGCCGCGCCATCGCGGTCAAGGCTGGCAACAACATCGTGGCGCTTGACGTGGCCGAGACGCAGCGGTGGCGCCGCACGGCCGCCACGGTGGAAACCGACTGGGTGGCGGAAATGAAGGGCAAGAACATCGATGGCGCCAAGCTCGCTGCCGAAGCGCGCGCGCTGATCGCGAAACATACCCGCTGAACCTGCCATGCCCCATGGCCGTCCATGTTGATGGACGGCCATTTTTTCGGGTGCGGCAAGGCGGGATGGCATGCGGCTTAGCCCCGGCTGCAAGCCTGCAGAAGATGCTGGATGGGTTGATGGTTACGGATAGGTAAATTCATTAAATGATGCGAAACACTGCGGTATATTCTCTGCGCCTCTGCCGTCCGCTGGAATCCAGCGGCGTTGGTGCCATGGGTGACAATGACCGGAAATTGCCGGGCACCCACCTGGAGCGCGCTTTCCTGCTCGCGCTGAACTGGACTTCTCCCTCAAGGACTTGATGATGACTGCCTGGATATACCGGATCGCGAACTGGACCGCCCTGATCGGTGGTCTGATGCTGTGTGCTCTGACGATCATGATTGTGGTCAGCGTTTCCGGGCGCGCCTTGATAGGGCTGGGCCTGGGGCCGGTGCCGGGTGACTTTGAACTGGTGGAAGTGGGCACGGCGCTGGCGGTGTTCTTTTTCCTGCCCTGGTGCTACCTCAAGGGCGGCCACGCCACGGTGGACCTGCTCTACATGCATCTGCCGAATGTTGCACGCCGGGTGATCGATACCATCAGCGACGTGCTGATGCTGGTGGTCTGGCTGATGCTCTCCTGGATGCTGTGGGAAGGCATGCTGGAAAAGCGCGAGTACCAGGAAACCACGTTCATCCTGCAAATGCCCATCTGGTGGGCCTATGCGGTGTGCATGGTGGGCGCGGCGATCGGCTGCCTGTGCTACATCGCCAAGACATTGACCCAGTTCGGCATCGGTTCGGTGCCAGCCGGGTTCACCACCGACGGCGGTGGAAGCCACTGAGCATGCGCGACATCTGCTCCCTGTTCCCTGTTTTCCTGCCCAGCATGGGTGCCTTGACCGCATTCGTGCCGGTCTGCCTGAAAGTCTGAAATGTCCGGTATCGAACTCGCCGCCTGGTCCTTCCCGATCCTGCTGCTGATGATCTTCATCCGCATCCCGATCGGCCTGTCCATGCTTGTCTGTGGTCTGGTGGGTGCCGGCATTGTGTACGGCAGCGCCACGCCCATCCTCAACCAGCTCAAGCAGGTCACCTACAGCACCTTCTCGAACTACTCGCTTTCGGTCATCCCGCTCTTTCTTCTTATGGGCCAGTTTGCTGCGCTGGGCGGGCTGTCACAGGCGCTGTTCAAGGCGGCGGAGGCCTGGATCGGACACCGCAAGGGCGGGGTGGCCATGGCGGCCGTGGGCGCGTGCGCCGGCTTCGGCGCCATCTGTGGCTCTTCGCTGGCCACCGCCGCCACCATGGGCCAGGTGGCCCTGCCGGAACTCAAGCGCGCTGGCTATGCCGGTGGCATTTCCACTGCGGCGCTGGCAGCGGGCGGCACGCTGGGCATCCTGATTCCACCTTCCGTGGTGTTGGTGATCTACGCCATCCTGACCGAACAGAACATCGCCAAGCTGTTCCTGGCCGCTTTCGTGCCCGGCATTCTGGCGGCCATCGGCTACATGATCGTGATCGCGATCTACGCGCGTGTGCGCCCCAAGGAAATGGGCACCATGCCGCCCATGCCCATGAAAGACCGCTGGGTCGCCACCGCCAAGGTCTGGCCAGTGATGGTGATCTTCGTGGCCGTGGTGGGTGGTATCTACACCGGTCTGTTCACGCCCACCGAAGGTGCGGCCGTGGGCGCTTTCGGCACCGGCTTGGCCGCCTGGTTCGCTGGAGGGCTCAACCGCAAGACCCTGCTGGGCGCCATCCTCGGTACGGCCATTGCCACCGGCATGATCTTCATGATCGTGCTGGGTGCTGGCGTCTACAACACCTTTCTGGCGCTGTCGCAACTGCCGCAGGAAGCCGCGCAGATGGTGGGAGGCTCCGGCTTGAATCCCTGGGTGGTGCTGGTGGCCATTTTGCTGATCTATGTGATCCTGGGTTGCTTCATGGACTCGCTGTCCATGATTCTGCTGACCATCCCGGTGTTCTTTCCCATCGTCACCGCGCTGGACTTCGGGCTCTCGCCTGAGGAGTTCGCCATCTGGTTCGGCATTCTGGTGCTGATCGTGGTGGAGGTGGGGCTGATCACGCCGCCGGTGGGCATGAACCTGTTCGTGATCAACTCGATGGCCAAAGACGTGCCCATCATGGCCACCTACCGGGGTGTGATGCCGTTCGTGCTGAGCGACGTGATCCGCACCGCCATCCTGGTGGCATTTCCCTCGATCACCGTGTTTGTGTTGCGGCTTTGATGGCCGGGTGTCAGGCGCTGACATGCGCGAACGAGGGGCCTGCACAAGCAGGCCCTTTTTGTTGACACTTGATGCTTTCGATCCCTGAGCCAAAGGAGACCTTCATGCCCGTACCGTCCATTCGCCGACGCCATCTTCTGACCGTTGCAGCACTGGGTCTCGGCATGACAGGGCTGGCGCCCACCCTGGCCACTGCGCAGGCCACGTTCCCCAGCAAGAGCGTGCGCATCGTCGTGCCTTTCGGGCCAGGCGGCGTGGGCGACCTCACGGCGCGCGCCGTGGGACAGAAGCTGGCAGAGCGGCTGGGCCAGCCAGTGGTGATTGAAAACCGGCCGGGTGCCGGTGGCGTGGCGGCCGCAGAGGCCGTGGCCCGTGCCGAGCCAGATGGCCACACCCTGTTCCTGATGTCCAACGGTACCGCCGTCACTGCGGGCTTGTTCAAGACGCTGCCATTCAACACGGTGAAAGACTTCAAGCCCATCTCCACACTGGGCTACTTTGACATTGCCGTTGTGTCGGGCACGGAAGCGCCGTACACCACGCTGGCCGAGGTGATTGCGTATGCCAAGGCGAATCCCGGCAAGCTGAACGTGGGCAGCATCAACGTGGGCAGCACGCAGAACCTCACCGCCGAGCTGTTCAAGAGCGCGGCCGGTATCGATGTGCAAGTGGTGCCGTTCAATGGCACGCCCGCCCTGGTGGCCGCCCTGCGCGGGCGCCAGGTGGACGTCGCCGTGGAGATGCTTGGGCCGGTGTTGCCGCAGATCCATGCCGGCGCGCTGAGGCCGCTGGCCGTGACCGGGGAGAACCGCTCCGTGGTGCAGCCTCGTGTGCCTACGGCCAAGGAGGCCGGTGTGCCAGGCCTGGTGGCCTCGTCCTGGAATGCCCTGGCTGCGCCTGCGGGCACGCCACCTGCCGTGATCAATCGCCTGCACCGCGATATCGTGGCTGCATTGGGTGACGCCGAAGTGCAACAGCGCCTGCGCACACTCAATGTCGAGGCCAAGGCCTCCACGCCCGAGCAGGCGGCCGAGTTGCTGGCGGCAGACATCCTGCGATGGAGTGCCGTGATCGAGCGCGTCGGCATTCCGAAACAATGAACTTCCAAGTGAGGACCGGCGATGGACAACATGCGTGTGGGCTTTGTCGGGTTCGGAGAGGTGGGACGCATCTTCACCGCCGGACTCAAGGCCGCCGGTGTGCCCTGGGTGGGCACCTGGGATCTGAAATTCGACGAGCCCGCATTGCGCGACGACATGGTGGCGCCGGCAACGGCCAACAATGTGGTGGTCTGTGACGGGCTTGCCACCCTGTGTGCTGAGGCCACGCTGGTGGTCTCGGCAGTGACCGCGTCGAACACGCTGGCGGTGGCGCAGGCGGTGTCGGCCCACATCCAGCCTGGTGCTTTTTTCCTGGATCTGAATTCCGCGTCCCCAGGCACCAAGCAGCAGGCCGCGACGCTGATTGATGCGGCCGGTGCGCGCTACGTGGAAGCTGGCGTGATGACCTCGGTGCCGCCCTATGGCATTCGTGTGCCCATGCTGCTGGGCGGCGCGCATGCAGCGGCTCTGTTGCCCGCCCTGCAGGCCCTGGGCATGGATGCCAAGATCGCCAGCGAAAAGCTCGGCGTGGCCTCGGCCACCAAAATGTGCCGCAGCGTGATGATCAAGGGACTGGAAGCCCTGGTGCTGGAGAGCTATGCCACCGCCCGCCACCACGGCGTCGAAGACGCCATGATCGCCACGCTGCAGGAAACCTTCCCCGGCATCGACTGGCAGCGCCAGGGCAGCTACTTTTTCAGCCGGGTGGCGCAGCACGGCAAGCGCCGGGCAGAAGAAATGCGTGAGGTGGCGCAGACCGTGCGCGAAGCGGGCTTTGATCCCTTCATGGCGTCGGCCATTGCCGACAAACACGACTGGATGGCCGGCAAGGCGCGCGACGGCTTGTTCGCCGGCCTGAGCCACAAGGCCGATTCGCTCTCTCCCTGGCAGGCCTACGCCGATCGCCTGCTGAACCGTCCGCCCGGCGACGCCTCGAATTGAGCCTCCCGCCGCATGCTTGACATCTTCACCATCACCGGCCCGATCTACCTGTGTATCGCGGCCGGGTTTGCGAGTGTTCGCCTGGGCCTGTTCAGCGCCGCCGACATGCGGGTGCTTGGCCGTTTCGTGATCCAGATCGCTCTGCCGGCACTGCTGTTCAATGCCCTCGCTTCGCGCCCGCTGACCGAGGTCATTCACCCGGGGTACCTCATGGCATATACGGTCGGCTCACTGGCGCTTCTGCTGGGGGCACTGGCGTATGCCCGGGGCGTGCAAGGCAAGCCGCTCAGTGAGAGCGCTTATGTGGCGATGGGCATGACCTGTTCGAACAGCGGCTACGTGGGCTATCCGGTCATGCTGCTGGCCTTCGGTCCACTGGCAGGTGTCATTCTTGCGCTCAACCTGCTCGTGGAAAACCTGGTCAAGCTGCCTTTGCTGTTTGCGCTGGCGGATGCGGGCAGCCATCAGGGGCAACGACCATCGGTGCCCCAGGTGCTGAAGCAGACCGCCGCACGTCAGATCCGCAACCCGATGATCGTGGCCATCTGTGCCGGCTTTCTGGTGGCCCTGGTGGGCTTGCGTCTGCCCGACGTGCTCACTCGCACCATCAACCTGTTTTCGGCCGCGAGCTGGCCCTGTTCATCATCGGCGGCACCTTGGTGGGCCTGAAGGTCAAGGGCCTGCGCAGACAAGTGGCGATGATCACCGTGGGCAAGCTGGTGTTGCATCCATTGGCGGTGTTTGGCGCTGTGGCGTTGTTGCCGTTGCTGGGCCTGCCGGCCGTCACGGGCGACCTGCGCGCCGCGGCGGTTCTTTCTGCGGCAATGCCCATGCTGGGCATCTACCCCATCCTGGCCCAGCGCCATGGCCTGGAAGGCTTCACGGCGGCAGCGCTGCTGGCCACCACCGCCGCATCGTTCTTCACACTCAGTGCCATCCTCTGGATGGTGAAGGGCTGACCTGCTGCAAGGCGCAGCGTCAGCCCAGAATTGTTTTGATGAGGTTCAGCGTGGCCTGCTGGGTCAGCGTGGCCGGGCGCATGGAGCTGGTGGCCAGGCACACCCGGGTGCGCAGTGGCGGGTTGCTGAGCAGCGCCGGCACCGTCGGCCACCAGATCCAGGATGGCCGACACGCCGTCGATTTCAAGCGCCACCTGCGGCCGGCAGCCGATGTTGGCCATTTCGGCTTCCACGTGCATGCGGATGGCGTTGGGCCGGCTGGGAATCACCAGGGGCAGCAGGGCCACCTCGGCCAGCGGAATCGGTGGCGCGGGTGGTTCTTCGGCCAGACCGGCCGGGCGTTTCTGCACCAGGAAAAGGTCTTCGTCGCGCAGCGGTGTGATCTCGATTTCCGGCGCGGGCAGTGCGTTGTAGAGCACAGCGATGTCCAGCCGGCCGGTGGCCAGCCATTCCTGCATGGTGGCCGACAGGCCTTCGCTGATGGACAGGCTGGCTTCAGGCAGTTGCTGCCGAAAGGCTCGTGTGAGCGGTACCGTGAGCACCCGTGCCAGGCTGGGCGGCAGGCCGATGGCCACGCGCCCGGCCAGCGAGCCGCGCACGCGGCCGAGCTCTTCGCGTGCGCGCTCCACCTGATGCAGAATGCCGCGCCCGTGCTCCAGCAACAGCCGCCCCGCTTCGGTGGGTGTGGCCCCGCGGCCATTGCGCACCAGCAGGTTCTGCCGCAACTCCACCTCCAGCAGGCGCACCTGACGCGAGAGCGCCGGCTGCGCCACATCCAGCGCCTGAGACGCCTTGGTGAAGCTGCCCAGTTCGGCCACGCGGACGAAGTACGCCAGTTGCTTAAGGTCCATGGACGAGGAGAGGGGGAGCTATATCAAACAGGAATGGCTAATAGTACGGTATTCCGCTTGTAGGATTCCCTGGGGTGAGCACAATGCAACGCATGTCCGACACCGCTGTGTCCGCCCTGCGCGGCATTTCTTCCATGGCCACGCGACTGGTCCTGGCCGACCTGATCGCTGCCTACGCCCAACAGCAGCCTTCTGCACCTGCCATCTCCATCGAATCGGTGGGCGGTGTGGATGCAGCGCGGCGCGTGGCGGCTGACGAGCCCTTTGATCTGGTGGTGCTGGCGTCAGACGCGATCGACAAACTGGAAGCCGCCGGCAAGGTATTGCCGGGCAGCCGGGTGGATCTGGTGCGCTCCGGCGTGGCGCTGGCCGTGCGTGAAGGGGCTCCGGCACCGCGCATCGACTCCGAGGCCGCCGTGCGCCAGGCTGTGTTGGCGGCGCGCAATCTGAGCTATTCCACTGGCCCCAGCGGCGTCGCGCTGGCCAGACTGTTTGAGCGCTGGGGGTTGGCCGATGTGCTGCGTGAGCGCATCGTGCAGGCACCGCCCGGCGTGCCCGTGGGCACTTTGGTGGCGCGCGGAGACGTGGAACTGGGTTTCCAGCAGCTCAGTGAACTGCTGCATGTCGACGGCATCACCCTGCTGGGACCATTGCCCGACGCCATTCAGATCACCACCACTTTTTCGGCGGCCGTCTGCACCACAGCCAGCCAGCCCGACGCGGCCCGTGCCTTTATCGCCTTCATGGCCTCGCCTGATGCGCTTGAGGCCAAAAGACGCCAGGGCATGGACGCGGCCTGAACACTCACACCATTCATCCTGGAGACAACATGAGCCTCATCATCGACTGTCACGGTCACTACACCACCGCGCCCAAGGCGCTGGAGAACTGGCGCAACGCGCAGATCGCCGGTATCAAGGACCCAGCCGCCATGCCGAAGGTGGCCGACCTGAAGATCAGCGACGACGAACTGCGCGAGTCCATCGAGACCAACCAGCTGCGCCTGATGAAGGAGCGCGGCAGCGACATCACGCTGTTCAGCCCGCGCGCCAGCTTCATGGCACACCACATCGGCGACTTCAATGTCTCCAGCACCTGGGCAGCCATCTGCAACGAGCTGTGCTTCCGCGTGAGCGAGCTGTTCCCCGACCACTTCGTGCCCGTGGCCATGCTGCCGCAAAGCCCCGGCGTGGACCCTGCCACCTGCATTCCCGAACTGGAAAAGTGCGTGAAGGAATACGGTGCCGTGGGCATCAACCTGAACCCCGATCCGTCCGGCGGCCACTGGACCAGCCCGCCACTGACCGACAAACACTGGTACCCCATCTACGAGAAGATGGTGGAGCACGACCTGCCGGCCATGATCCACGTGAGCACGAGCTGCAACGCCTGCTTCCACACCACCGGCGCGCATTACTTGAACGCTGACACCACTGCCTTCATGCAGCTGATCCAGGGCGATCTGTTCAAGGACTTTCCCACACTGAAGTTCCTGATCCCCCATGGCGGCGGCGCCGTGCCCTACCACTGGGGCCGCTTCCGTGGCCTGGCCCAGGAAATGAAGAAGCCGCTGCTCAGCGAACACCTCATGAACAACGTGTACTTCGACACCTGCGTGTACCACCAGCCCGGCATCGACCTGCTCAACACCGTGATTCCGGTGAAGAACGTGCTGTTCGCCTCCGAGATGATCGGCGCCGTGCGCGGCATCGACCCCACCACCGGTAACTACTACGACGACACCAAGCGCTACATCGAGGCCTCCACGATCCTGAGCGCGGAAGACAAGCATCAGATCTATGAAGGCAACGTGCGGCGTGTGTTCTCGCGCCTTGATGCTCGCCTAAAGGCCAAAGGTCATTGAACGAACGGACTTAACTCCTTCTCCCCTTGGGGAGAGGGAGATCGACAACAGGAGACTCACCATGTACGAACTCGGCGTTGTGTACCGCAACATCACCCGCGCAGACCGCGCAGCTACCGACGGCCTCGCCGCCCTGGGCTCTGCCACCGTGCACGAAGCCATGGGCCGCGTCGGCCTGCTCAAACCCTACATGCGCCCCATCTACCCGGGCCAGCAAGTCAGCGGCACGGCCGTGACCGTGCTGCTGCAACCCGGCGACAACTGGATGATGCACGTGGCCGCAGAGCAGATTCAGCCCGGCGACATCGTGGTGGCGACCGTCACCGCCGAATGCACCGACGGCTACTTCGGCGACCTGCTGGCCACCAGTTTCCAGGCGCGCGGCGCGCGTGCCCTGATCATCGACGCCGGCGTGCGCGATGTGAAAGAACTGCAGAAGATGGGTTTCCCCGTCTGGAGCAAGGCCATCAGCAGCAAAGGCACGATCAAGGCCACGCTGGGTTCGGTGAACATCCCCATCGTGTGTGCAGGCATGCTGGTCACACCGGGAGATGTGATCGTGGCCGACGATGATGGTGTGGTGTGTGTGCCCGCCGCACGTGCGGCTGCCACGCTGGAGGCTGCGCAGAAGCGCGAGAGCTTTGAAGGCGAGAAGCGCGCCAAGCTGGCCAGCGGCGTGCTGGGACTGGACATGTACAAGATGCGCGAGCCGCTGGCTGCGGCCGGCCTGAAATACATAGACTGACCCCCGCCGCGCTGCGCGCGACCCCATCCCAGGGGGCAACACCAGCGGCCCGGCAAAGCCGGTTCCGCGGTGTTTCTTGAAAAATTCACCTCACTCACAGGGATCAGCAAATGACCAAACCGACATCGGGTGACTTCACCAAAACCCCAGGCTGGCTTGACTGGTTCGAGGGCCCGAGCAAGCCCCGCTTCCATGTACCGGCCGGCAGCGTGGACGCCCACTGCCATGTGTTCGGTCCTGGCGCCGAATTTCCCTTCGCGCCCGAGCGCAAGTACACACCTTGTGACGCGAGCAAGCAGCAGTTGTACGCATTGCGCGACCACCTGGGCTTTGCGCGCAACGTGGTGGTGCAGGCCACGTGCCATGGCGCCGACAACCGGGCCATGGTCGATGCGCTGGTGCACAGCAAGGGCAAGGCGCGGGGCGTGGCCACGGTACGGCGCAGCATCACCGACGAAGACCTTCAGTCGCTGCACGACGCCGGTGTGCGCGGTGTGCGCTTCAACTTCGTCAAGCGGCTGGTGGATTTCACGCCCAAAGACGAACTGATGGAAATTGCCGCGCGCATCCAGAAGCTTGGCTGGCATGTGGTGATCTACTTCGAAGCGGTGGACCTGCCCGAGCTGTGGGACTTCTTCACGGCGCTGCCCACCACCGTGGTGGTCGACCACATGGGCCGGCCCGACGTGAGCAAGCCGGTGGACGGCCCCGAGTTCGAGCTGTTCCTGAAATTCATGCGCCAGCACCCCAACGTGTGGAGCAAGGTGAGCTGCCCGGAGCGGCTCTCGGTGAATGGCCCGAAGGCCCTGAACGGCGAACAGGCGGCCTACCGGGACGTGGTGCCCTTTGCGCGCAAGGTCGTCGAAGAATTTCCCGACCGCGTGCTCTGGGGCACCGACTGGCCACATCCCAACTTGAAAGACCACATGCCCGATGACGGCCTGTTGGTCGATTTCATTCCACACATCGCGCCCACCGCCGAGCTGCAGAAGAAGCTGCTCGTCACCAACCCCATGAAGCTCTACTGGCCTGAGGAGGTTTGAAACCATGGCACTCGACAAACCCTACAAGGACGTTCCCGGCACGACCATCTTCGATGCCGAGCAGTCCCGCAAAGGCTACTGGCTCAACCAGTTCTGCATGAGCCTCATGAAGGCCGAGAACCGCGAAAAATTCAAGGCCGACGAGCGCGCCTACCTGGATCAGTGGGCCATGACCGAGGAGCAGAAGCAGGCGGTGCTCGCGCGCGATCTGAACTGGTGCATCCGCCTGGGCGGCAACATCTACTTCCTGGCCAAGATCGGCGCCACCGACGGCAAGAGTTTCCAGCAGATGGCCGGCTCCATGACGGGCATGAGCGAAGAGGAATACCGCAACATGATGATCGCCGGTGGCCGTTCGGCCGAGGGCAACCGTGTGATCGGCGAAGACGGCGACGCGCAGGCGCACCGCCAGCCGCAAGGTGCCGCAGGCAATGCATCATCGAACAAGGGCAACTGACATGGCACGCATCACCGCATCCGTCTACACCTCGCACGTCCCGGCCATTGGCGCCGCGCTCGACCTGGGCAAAACGCAGGAGCCTTACTGGCAACCCGTGTTCCAGGGCTACGAATTCGGCAAGCAGTGGATGAAGGACAACAAGCCCGACGTCATCTTTCTGGTCTACAACGACCACGCCACCGCCTTCAGCCTGGAGATGATTCCCACCTTCGCCATCGGCACCGCGGCCGAGTTCCAGCCAGCCGACGAAGGCTGGGGGCCGCGACCGGTGCCCAAAGTCATCGGCCATCCCGACCTGGCCTCGCACATCGCGCAGAGCGTGATCCAGCAGGACTTCGACCTCACCATCGTCAACAAGATGGACGTGGACCACGGCCTGACCGTGCCGCTGAGCCTGATGTGCGGCCAGCCGGAAGCCTGGCCCTGCCCGGTGATCCCGTTCGCTGTGAACGTGGTGCAGTACCCGGTGCCCAGCGGCCGGCGCTGCTACAACCTGGGCCAGGCCATCCGCAAGGCGGTGGAGAGTTTTGACGAAGACCTCAATGTGCACATCTGGGGCACAGGCGGCATGAGTCACCAGTTGCAGGGGCCGCGTGCCGGTCTCATCAACAAGGACTTCGACAACGCCTTCCTCGACAAACTCATCAACGACCCCGAAGCCGCCGCCAGCATTCCCCACATCGACTACGTGCGCGAAGCCGGCAGCGAGGGCATCGAGCTGGTGATGTGGCTGATCGCCCGCGGCGCCATGGCCGACGTGGCCGGCGGTGCCAAGCCCAAGGTGGTGCAGCGCTTCTACCATGTGCCTGCGAGCAACACGGCGGTCGGGCACCTGATCCTCGAGAACAGCTGATATCTCTTACGTTCCCTCCCAAAAGGAGGGAGCGTCAATCACCCTCTACAGGAGAACTGAACCATGACCATCAAAGTCGCCCTTGCCGGCGCTGGCGCCTTCGGCATCAAGCACCTGGACGGCATCAAGAACATCGACGGCGTTGAGGTGATCTCGCTTATCAGCCGTGACCTCGAGAAGACCAAAGAGGTTGCTGACAAGTACGGCATCGGCCATGTCACCACTGACCTGGCTGAGAGCCTGGCGCTGAAAGAGCTGGACGCCGTGATCCTCTGCACCCCCACACAGATGCACGCCGAGCAGACCCTTGCCTGCCTGAAGGCCGGCAAGCACGTGCAGGTGGAAATCCCGCTGGCCGACAGCCTCAAGGGCGCTGAAGGCGTAGTGGCCCTGCAGAAGCAGACCGGCCTGGTGGCCATGTGTGGTCACACTCGCCGCTTCAATCCCAGCCACCAGTACGTGCACAATCAGATCACGGCCGGCAAGTTCAACATCCAGCAAATGGATGTGCAGACCTACTTCTTCCGCCGCACCAACACCAACGCGCTGGGCCAGCCCCGCAGCTGGACCGACCACCTGCTGTGGCACCACGCCGCACACACGGTGGACCTGTTCGCCTACCAGTGCGGCAGCCCCATTGTTCAAGCCAACGCCATCCAGGGCCCGATCCACCCCACGCTGGGCATCGCCATGGACATGAGCATCCAGCTCAAGGCCGCCAGTGGCGCCATCTGCACGCTCAGCCTGAGCTTCAACAACGACGGCCCGCTGGGCACCTTCTTCCGCTACATCGGCGACACGGCCACCTACATCGCGCGCTACGACGACCTCTTCAATGGCAAGGAAGAAAAGATTGACGTGTCCAAGGTCGCGGTGAGCATGAACGGCATCGAACTGCAGGACCGCGAATTTTTTGCCGCGATCAAGGAAGGCCGCGAACCGAATTCCAGCGTGGCGCAGGTGTTCAACTGCTACCAGGTGCTGCACCAGCTGGAACAGCAGCTCAACGCAGCCTGAGCGTCACGGCGGTGGTGGGCCATGCGCGGCGACAATGAGCGCCGTATGTGGACCACCTCATGAACTGGAAATCCGTTTTTTTCATCGCTGCGGTCGCCTTTGGCGCCTACCAGCACCAGACCTCGCGGCCGGTGAAACCGCCCGCCGGCGTGCTGGCCGCCGAGGTGCCCAGGCAAGTCGGCACCAGGCAAGCCGCGTTTGATTTCAATGGCTTTCGCGTCACGCCCCTGCACGACTTTTCGATCCAGGCGCGCGTGCTGGGCGTTGAAGCCTACCGGTTCGACCGCGAAGCCAGCCTCTCCCCCGTGGATCTGGCGCTGGGCTGGGGCCCCATGTCCGACAGCGAGGTGCTTCAGCACATCGACATTTCACAAAGTGGCCGCTTCTATTTCTGGCGCGGCAAAGACCTGCCGGTTCCCCAGCGTGACATCGAACGTTCCAGCGCCAACATGCACATGATCCCTGCCGACAAAGCCATCGAACGCCGACTCAAATCGGTGCGCGAGGGGCAGGTGGTGCGCATCGAAGGTTGGCTGGTGGAAGCCAGAAGCCCGGACGGATTCTTCTGGCGCAGCTCGCTCACCCGCGACGACACCGGCGCTGGGGCCTGTGAACTCATTTTTGTCAAAAACCTCCAGGTCCTCTGAACCCTCAGGCCTGCTTACCGGAATATCCCCTCATGCAACAACGTCAACTCGGCCCCTTCACCATCAGCGCCATCGGTCTGGGCTGCATGAACATCTGCCACGCCTACGGCGCCCCCGTGTCTGAACCCCAGGCCGAGCGCCTGTTGCTGGCCGCGCTGGATCAGGGGGTGACCCACTTCGACACTGCAGCGCTTTACGGCTTTGGCGCCAGCGAAACGCTGGTGGGCAAAGCGCTGTCAAAGCATCGCTCGCAGTTCACGCTCGCCAGCAAATGCGGCATGCAGGGGGTGGACGTGGCTGGCGACGGCAAGCTGGTGCGTGTGATCGATGGCCGCCCGGCCACGTTGCGGGCCACCTGCGAAGCCGCGCTGAAGCGCCTGCGCACCGACGTGATCGACCTCTACTACCTGCACCGCTGGGACAAACAGGTGCCTATCGAAGACAGCGTAGGCGCGCTTTCTGACCTGGTGCGCGCGGGCAAGATCCAGACCATCGGCTTGAGCGAGGTCTCATCCGCCACCTTGCGCAAGGCGCATGCCGTGCACCCCATCACTGCGGTGCAGACCGAATACTCGCTGTGGACCCGCAATGCCGAAATCGCGGTGCTCGACGCCTGCCGCGAACTGGGAGTGGCCTTCGTGGCCTTCAGCCCGGTGGCGCGCGGCTTTCTTTGTGGCCCTCTCGATGTGAGCACGCTCGATCCCAAAGACATCCGCCGCGGCATGCCGCGCTTTTCGCCCGAAAACCATGCGGCCAACCTGAAGCTGCTGCCGCCCTACATGGCCATCGCCAATGAGGTGGGTTGCACTCCGGCCCAGTTGGCCATTGCCTGGCTGCTCCACCAGGGCGAGCACATCCTGCCCATTCCCGGCACTGCCCGCGAAGACCACCTGAAGGACAACCTGGGCGCAAGCGATGTGAAGCTGGATGCCGCCACACTGGCGAAGCTGGACGCACTGATCAATCAACAGACCGTGAGCGGCAACCGCTACAACGAACAGTCGAACCGGGAAGTGGACACGGAAGTGTTTGCTTGATCCCCCGTGTGAGGTGCTGCGAAGGCCAGGCTACTTCGCGGGTCTCACGCAGCTGATGTCACCTTCTTCGCAGGTGAGGTGACGCTGCAGTTCGGCCGTGCGTTCGCGTGTCATGCGTGCCTGGCACTGCCAGAGCACCATGGGCGCGGCACTGCCACCCGCCACCGCGTTCTGCTCGAACTCGCAGGCCTTGGTGCGGAACTGCATCCACTCGGTCTGCACCTGTCGCAGCAACTGCCGCTGCTTGTTGCCCACGCTTTGTGAGAGTTGCCGGTAGCTGGCGCTGTAGGCCGCGCTGGCGGCTTCGAATTCCTGCTGGGCACAGGCGTTGAGCTGCATCTGTGTCGTCGCCGCTGCCGAGCAGTCCACCACTTCGTTGGCAGGCGTTTGTGCGGTGGCCAGTGCAAGACTGAAAAATGTGCCCAGACCCAGCACCCAGGCACGCGAAGACAAGAAAACACCAGATCTCATGCAAAGGCTCCAAGCACCGAAGGGTGCGAAAGCGCCCATTGTGCCCAGGCTCAGGCCCCGCCGCGAAACAGCGAGAAGCCCCAGGCGGTGAACTTGAACGGCAGGTGGAAGTGCTGCGCCGTGTCGGCAATGTGAAAGCGGTAGGGCACGCGTTCCAGGAAGGCCGGTGACGGTACGGCGTCACCGCGCGCCCGGTAGTAGCCGCCCACGTCGAAGATCACCTCGTAACCGCCTGCGGTGATGTCCTCGCTCATCAGCACCGGGTGCTGCAGCAGGCCGTTGTCGGCAATGCGTCCTTCGGCCAGCGGGGGCGACAAGGGTTCACCTTGGGCCGAGAGCCGTCGAAGCTCCACGCGCATGCCCACCGCCAACTGGCCGTTGGCCACGTCCACGCAGTGAATGGAAATACCGCCGGCCATCAGTTCAGCCTGGCGCCGGTGGCCTTCACCGCCGGCCCCCAGTCGGCCACCTGTTTGCCCACGAATGCCGCGAATTCCGGTTGGCTCATCTTGTCCACGGCAATGCCCATTTCTTCAAAACGCTTGAGGATGGTGGGCTGCATGATGACCTCGCTCACTGCCTTGTGCACCTTGTCGATCACTTCTTGCGGCACACCGGCCGGGGCAGAGACGCCCAGGAAGTTCTCTGCCAGCAGCGTGGGAAAGCCGGCATCGCCCACCGTGGGCACGTCGGGCGCCAGCGGCATGCGCGCGCGCGATGTCACCGCCAATCCATTGAGTCGCTTGTCTTTCATGTAAGGCACATTCTGCGTCAGTGTGTCCACCGCGAACTGCAGCGTGCCGCCCAGCAGGTCGCTGTGCATGGGACCTGATCCCCGGTAGGGCACATGTTCCATGTTCAGCCCTTGCTGCTGCTTGAACATCTCGCCCACGATGTGGCCGATGGAACCCACGCCGCCCGAACCATAGTTCACCGGCTTGCTTTGCCCCTTGATCCACTGCACCAGCTCGGGCAGGGTGCGCGCCGGCACCGAGGGGTGCACCACGAACACATTGGGCACCGAACCGATGTAGGCGATGTGCGTGAAGCTCTTGATGGGGTCGTAGGTGGGTTTGTCGAGCATGAAGGGCGAGATGCTGATGGGCGCCGTGTTTGAGAGCAGCAGTGTGTAGCCATCTGGCGCGGCCTTGGCCACCTCATAGCCGCCGATGGTGCTGCCGCCACCGGGTTTGTTCTCCACGATCACGGGCTGGCCCAGTTTCTCCTGCAGGCCTGGCTGGATCAGGCGCGCCACGATGTCTGACGAGCCTCCTGGCGCGAAGGTCACCACCACGCGGATGGGCCGTTGCGGCCAGGTCTGGGCCTGCACGCTGGTGGCGGCCACAGACAGCAGGCTGATCGCGGCGGCGGTCAGCATGAATTGGCGCTTGCTGGTTTTCATGAAAGGCTCCTGTGGGGGGTGGAAACGAGGGAAAGGGTGGGGGCGGTGGTCTCAAGCAGCACGGTGCGTGCCAGACGCCCGCGCATCACTTCACACACCTGCAGCAGCGATACCGCGAGTTCGGTCTCCGGATCGTTGTGCAGGCGTTGTTCAAAGCAGCGGAAGACGTCGGCCAGTGAGCCGTGCAGCCGCATGGCCGCCACATAGGGAAAGCCGAAGCGTTCGCGGTAGCGCCGGTTCAGATCGGTCAGGCGGGCAAGGTCGTCGGGGTGCAGGTTGAGCAGGCCCAGGCGGCCCTGCTCGCTGCTGGAGTCGGCCGTCATGGTGCCTGCCGTGGCCTCGCTGCCGGCCAGTTCCGGGTGCACCCGAAGCAGGGCCAGTTGCTGCGACCGCGGTGCCTGCCGGATGGTGCGGGCCAGCGCGTTGTACAGCGCTTCCAGGGAGGCAAAGGGGCGATCGCCCCAGGCCTTGCGGGCCACCCAGGGCGAGTGTTCCACCACGCCACCGAGCAGGTCGCAGAAGGCTTCCTGGTCCAGCGTGTTGAGCGTGGCCAGATGAATGGGGGGCAGGTGTTTCGAGGTCATTCCGGGGTGCAGTTTGTGGCTTCGACTGTGTTGCTGTCCAGCGCATAATTTGCATCCCATATCCCTAATATTTAGAACGCAGCCAAGGAAACCGCATGTCTGCCCAGAGCCCGCTGCACCCAAAGGCCTTGCGCTACCTCACGGCCGTGGCCCAGCTCGGCTCGGTGCAGGCCGCTGCGCGCGAGGTGTCGATTTCTGCCTCGGCCATCGACCGGCAGATCCTGTTGCTGGAAGAGAGTCTTGGTGTGCCCCTGTTCGAGCGACAGCCGCGCGGGATGCGACTCACCGCTGCGGGTGAGTTGCTGCTGGGGCTGTCGCTGCGCTGGCGGGCCGACCTGAACCGCACGCTGTCCGACATCCAGCACCTGCAAGGGGTGAGTCACGGGCAACTGCGGCTGGCCGTGATGGACAGCCACGCCAACGGCCTCATGCCGGAGTTCGTGCACACCGTGGCCACCGAATACCCGGGCGTGGTGCTCGATGTGGAAGTGGTCAATACCGACGACGCGCTGCGCCACCTGCAGGATGGCGACGTGGACCTGACCGTGGCCTTCAACGTCAAGCCCAGCCGCGACCTGCACATCGTCAGCACCGCCGATCTGCCGCTGGGCTGCGTGGTGGCGCCCGGCCATCCGCTGGCGGTGCAGAAGCACGCCACGTTCAAGGACGTGGCCGCCTGGCCGCTGGCCGCGCAAAGCCGTGCACTGGCGATCCGGCGCTACCTGGAGCGCCGCCACAACTGGTTGCTGGAAGAGGCCCGTCCACCTTTGGTGACGAATTCGCTGCAGCTGGTGAAGTCGCTGGTGCGCAGTGGCAGCCACGTGGCGCTGACGTCCGAACTCGATGCCGGCCCGGAAATCCTGGACGGTAGCCTGCGCTTTATTCCGCTGCGTGACAAGAGCGCGCAGGCCCAGACGGTGGCCGTGGTGATCAGTGCCAATCGGCCGCTCTCGCGCATCGGGCGCGTGGTGGCCGAGCGGCTGGGCGCTCATGTGCAGGCGTACCTGGCCAGGGTGCGGTCGGTCCGGCACTGAAAAAAAACGATACAAAGCGAAACGGCGGCGAGACGACGCGCGCAGCGCCGCCCGGCACCATGACGGTCATGTTCAACAAGGTTCTGAAAGGACCACCGTCATGAAAACCTGGATCAAACGCACCCTTTATGGCGCCCTCGGCGCCACCCTGATCGTTGGTGGACTCTCCGCCTGCGGCTCGCGTGGCGAACACCGCCATGGTGGTGGCTGGAGTGAAGAGCGCATCACCGAAATGCGTGGCAAAGCCATCGAAAAGGTCAGCGAAAAGCTGGAACTCAACGAAGCCCAGAAGCAGAAGCTGGGCGTGCTGGCCGACGAAATGCTGGCGCAACGCAAGGCCCTGCGCGGCGATACCGCCAACCCACGTGCCGAAATGCAGGCCCTCATCGCTGGCGACAAGTTCGACCGCAGCCGCGCGCAGACGCTGCTGGAGCAGAAAACGCAGGCCGTGCAGGCCGGTGGCCCGCGCGTGATCGCCGCCATGGCCGATTTCTACGACAGCCTGACCCCGGCGCAGCAGGCTCAGGTGCGCGAGAAGATGGAGAAGCGCCGCGGCTGGTGGAAACGCGGCTGAGGCAGCGCGCCATGTCGCCCGCTCTGTTGCCCATAGCGCGCCCCCTGCGCGAGCACGACCCGGCCTTGCTTGCGCAGATACCCAACCCGCACGAAGAAGTGCTGGCCATGGTGTGGGGTCCGCGCTTCGACCGTGAACATGCCTTGTGGCTGTGGTCGCGCCTGTCGCGCCAGGCCCCGGGCGCTGCGGTGCCGGTGCTGCCCGAGCTGCTGGCCACCGCAGACCGCTACGACGCCATGGACCTGGTCGCCCAGCGCCGTGTGCGCCGACTGATCCTGCGTCACCGTGCGATCAGTGGCGGGGCTGCAACCCGGGTGATGTGAGAATGCCGCATGCACCGCGTTCTGCTGATTGACGACGACGAACAACTGGGGCCTCCGCTGGCCACCTACTTCCAGCGCTTTGAGCTGGAGCTGAGCCACGCGCTGCGCCCCAGCGAGGGCCTGGCCCGCCTGCGCAGCGGCGGGTTCGACGCCGCCATCCTGGACGTGATGCTACCCGAGATGGACGGCTTCGAACTCTGCCGCACCATCCGCAAGGAAAGTGACATCCCCATCGTCATGCTCACCGCGCGCGGCGACGTGATGGACCGCGTGGTGGGTCTGGAACTCGGCGCCGATGCCTACCTGCCCAAGCCCTTCGAGCCACGTGAACTCGTGGCCCACATCCAGACCGTGCTGCGCCGTCGCAATGGCCACAACGGGCCGGCAACCGCGCAGGCACCAGGGGTGTTGACCTTTGAAGGTCTCACCATTGACCCTACCCAGCGCAGCGTGATGCGCCAGGGCCAGGCGCTGGACCTGACCAGCACCGAATTCGATCTGCTGCACCTGCTGGCACGCGAGGCTGGCCGTGTGTTCAGCCGCGACGACATCCTCAACCAGCTGCGCGGCCACGAGGCCGAGCTCTACACCCGCGCGGTCGACATCGTTGTAAGCCGCCTGCGCAAGAAGCTGGAACCGCTGGACTGCATCAAGACGCTGCGCAACGCAGGCTACTCACTGGCGCTGCGCCGGCTGCCCCAGTGATGCACACACCGAAGTTGCCCTGGTACCGCCGCGCCCTGAATGCGCTGCGCTGCTCGCTCAAGCTGCGCCTGATGATGGTGTTTCTGCTGCTGGCCATGGGCGTGGCTTTTACCTTCATCAGCGGTGCGCAGAAAGCGTTTTCGGTGGGCTGGCGCGAAGCCGCACGCCCCTTGCTCGTGGACTACGTGGACCGCCTGGCGGCGGACGTGGCGCCCAGCGATGACCTGCCGCAGATCGACCGGGCGCAGGCGGTGATTGAGCGCCTGCCCATCACCATTGACATTGCCGGGCCAGCCGTGAACTGGCGGTCGCATCCCGAACAGTCCGAGCCCTACTGGCGCAAGGAACGACGCAGTGACCGGGAGCGAAAAGGCTGGGACGACGAGCCCGACTGGGAGCCGCTGCTGGTGCGCCAGACGGCCGACGGCCACCGCATCACCTTCGGCATGGACGAGGCGAGATTCACCAAGCGCCCCAAGGTCATCGGCTACACCCTCACCGCACTGCTGGTGCTCACCCTGCTGGCCTTTCTGTACCTGCGCCGCCTGCTGCGCCCGCTGGACGACATCCGCCAGGGCGCCCTGCGATTTGGCTCCGGCGAGTTCGGCGTGCCCATTCCCGTGAAGCACCCGCAGCGGCCCGACGAACTGGGCGAACTCGCCGCCACCATCAACACCATGGGCCAGGACATCCACCAGATGCTCGAAGCCCAGCGCGCGCTGCTGCTGGCCATCAGTCACGAACTACGCAGCCCGCTCACCCGTGCCCGGCTGAACACCGAGCTGCTGCCCGAGACGCCCGACGTAATGGCCCAGCGCGAGGCATTGCTGCGTGATCTGGCCGAGATGGCCCGGCTCATCAGCGACCTGCTGGAAAGCGAGCGCCTGGCCGGACGCCACCAGGCGCTGCACCGCGAAATCACCGACCCCGTGGAGCTGGCCCACGAACTGATTGAAGAACTCGCCACCACCCAGCCCGTCGCCCGCAGCATCGCCGTGCATGCTGCGCCAGGCGTGCCCACCATGACACTGGACCGCACCCGCGTGCGCCTGTTGCTGCGCAACCTGCTCGACAACGCACTGCGCCACAGCGCCGGCGCCCCACAACCGGTGGAGCTGCACCTGCGCCCCCACGGTGTGAACGGGCAGGGCGTTGAACTGGAAGTGCGCGACCACGGTCCCGGCGTGCCCGACGACCACCTGCCCCAACTGGCACAAGCCTTCTTCCGCCCCGACACGGCTCGCACCCGCGCTGCCGGCGGCGTGGGGCTGGGGCTTTACCTTTGCCGTCTGGTGGCGCAGGCGCACGGGGGCACGTTCGCGGTTCGCAATGCGAAGCCCGGGCTGGCGGTGACGGTCACGCTGCCGCCGGGCTGAGGGACCCCATTCGTCGCCGGCTTGATGCGGGTCAGCCTGCGCCAACGCAGATCGTGCCATGCTGCATGCATGAACACGATCACATTGCCCGGTTTTGCTGCAGCACCCACCCGTTTCCTGTTCTTCACCGGCAAGGGTGGCGTGGGCAAAACCTCGCTGTCCACCGCGACCGCCATTGCGCTTGCCGACGCGGGCAAGCGCGTGCTGCTGGTGAGTACCGACGCCGCGTCCAACCTCGACGACATGCTCGGCATCACCCTGTCCAACCAGCCAGTGGATGTGCCCGGCGTGGCGGGTTTGTCGGTCATCAACATCGACCCCGATGCCGCCGCCGAGGCCTACCGCCAGCGCGTGCTCGCGCAGCTTGAAGCCGGCGCCACCGACGAGGAACGCCAGACCGTGCGCGAACAGCTATCGGGTGCGTGCACCACCGAAATCGCCGCGTTCGATGAGTTTGCCGCGCTGCTGGCGGGCGAGGGCATCGACGGTGGCTACGAACACGTGGTCTTCGACACCGCGCCCACCGGCCACACCCTGCGCCTTCTCAGCCTGCCCAAGGCATGGACCGGCTTCCTCGCAGGCAACGACCGTGGTGCATCATGCCTGGGGCCGCATTCCGGGCTGAAGATGCAGGAAGCGCGCTTCAACGCCGCCTTGCAGGCGCTGAGCGACCCCGCACTGACCACTGTGGTGCTCGTCACCCGGCCAGACCCCCGCCCCATGCAGGAAGCCGCGCGCACCGCCGAAGAACTCAGCACCCTGGGCCTGGCCAATCAGCGACTCGCTATCAATGGCGTGTTCCATGCCACCAACCCCGGCGACCCGGTCGCCAACGCCATCGAAGCCCTGGGTCGCGAAGCCCTGGCCACCATGCCAGAGGCCCTTGCCAAGCTGCCGCGCGACGAAGTGCCCCTGCGCGCCTTTGACACCGTGGGCCTGCCTGCGCTGCGCGCATTGCTCGGCGGCGGCGCACCATCATCGGCTGGCAAGCAGCCTGTCGACGGGCTTACCCAGCGCTCGGCCACAAACGAAACCTTGCCCGCCGAACCCCTGAGCCGCCTGGCTGACGAACTCGCCGCCATCGGCCACGGCCTCATCATGGTCATGGGCAAAGGCGGTGTGGGAAAAACCACCATCGCCGCTGCACTCGCCGTGGGCCTGGTGCAGCGCGGCCACAGCGTGCACCTCACCACCACCGACCCGGCCGCCCATGTGGCCGACACCCTGAACGGCAGCCTTGAAGGCCTGAAAGTCGGCCGCATCGATCCCAAGGCAGAGACCACCGCCTACATCAACAAGATCATGGCCAGCAAGGGCAAGGATCTGGACGAACAAGGCAAGGCCTTGCTGCTCGAAGACCTGCAATCACCCTGCACCGAAGAAGTGGCCGTGTTCCACGCCTTCAGCCGCGTGGTCAATGAAGCACGCAGTTCTTTCGTGGTGCTGGACACCGCGCCCACCGGCCACAGCCTGCTGCTCATGGACGCCACCGGCGCCTACCACCGGCAGATGGTGCAGCAGTACGAAGGCAAGACAGAGACCAACCCGGAAAGCAAGGGCCTCCACATCATCACCCCGCTCATGCGCCTGCAAGACGCCACCATGACCCGCGTCATCATCGTCACCCTGCCCGAGACCACCCCCGTCACGCAGGCCGCCGCGCTGCAAGACGACCTGCGCCGCGCCAAGATCGAACCCTGGGCCTGGGTCATCAACAAAAGCATCGCCGCCACCGGCACCACAGACCCGCTGTTGCAGGCGCGGCTGCAAGGCGAAATCCGGCAGACCGAGCGGATCGCGGGTGGGTTAGCGAAGCGCACGTTTGTGCTGCCTTGGTTGCCGGCGTCGCCGGTGGGGGTGGAGGCGTTGGGGGCATTGGTGACGCCAGATAAGGCTGTCGAATTCCGTTGATTTCATTCACTTTTCCGTAGCAATAGAGAAGACCCGGTTTCACACGGAAAACGGAGTGCTCCCCTCAATCTGCTCAACACGGATCAATTCGGCCCCCGGGTCTTTCGGAGCTCGTGATGAGCAGTTCCGAATGGATCGGAAGAAGGTGCTTGCCAACATCTGGCATGTGTCTTATATTCTTTATTCGCGATTTGCGAATAAAGAACAAAATGCA
The DNA here is from genome assembly GCA_002840835.1 of Betaproteobacteria bacterium HGW-Betaproteobacteria-16. Lineage (GTDB taxonomy): Bacteria > Pseudomonadota > Gammaproteobacteria > Burkholderiales > Burkholderiaceae_C > Hydrogenophaga. The sequence goes on from PHCQ01000062.1 coordinate 35,898, forward strand.
GCTTAAACCCCAAGATTTCCTGGTGGCCCTCAAGCTAGTCGCTTGGGCGGATCAGCGCTGGACGTATTCGCGTCTGGCGCAGGAGCTTGGGCTGAGCGCCTCCGAGGCTCATGCTTCGGTGAAGCGGGGTTTGACGTCTGGGTTGCTGTTGCAGAACCGCGCGTCAGCGTCATTGGTTTCGGGCGCAGCCGGTGCGGAAACCCAGGCCCTCCATGAGCCGCAGGGCATCTATCGGGTTACGCGCAAACGGGTGCGCCGTGGTGTGAAGCCCACGGAAGATGTTGGTCCGCTCGACAACCCGGTGCGGGTGCATGCCCAAGCGCTGGCGGAGTTCGCCCTCCACGGGGCCAAGTACGCGTTTCCCGGCGTGCGTCTGCCGCTGGCGGTTGGGGTGCCCACGAGCCATAGTGCCCCCGCGTTTGCCGGCGTGTTCGCACCCGGCAGCACAGACTTCGTCTGGCCTCACCCGAACGGATCGGTGCGTGGCATTGGTGTGGAGCCGCTGCACCCCTCCGTGCCCTATGCCGCCACGCAAGATCCGAAGCTGTACGAAATGCTGGCGCTGTTCGATGCGCTGCGCGTGGGTAAGGCGCGCGAACGGAACATGGCCATGGAGCGGCTGCTGGCCTTGATCGACCCGAGCGCGCTCGCGCCACAAAAGAAGGCGCCTCGTGGCTGACCCGAACCTGGCGCTGTTGATGGGCATGGCGCGCGCGATGGGGCAGTTGTGCGATCAGGTAGTTTTCGTGGGCGGGTGCGCCACGGGGTTGCTCATCGACAACCCGGGCCTGATGGATGTGCGGCCGACCGAAGATGTGGACGCCATCGTGGAAGTGGCGTCGCTTGCCGGCTACCACCAGCTGGCCGACCAACTGGCGCAACGCGGCTTCAAGCAGACCATGGCCGACAACACACCACCATTTCGATGGTTCTGGAACCGCCTGCAGCTGGATCTGGTTCCACTGGACGAAAAGGTGCTGGGTTTCGCCAATCGGTGGTACCGCGGGGGTTTTGAGTCGGCCCAGCAGGCCACATTGGAGGATGGATTGGTCCTGCGACACCTTTCGGCGCCTTTCTTCCTGGCCACCAAATTCGAAGCGTTCAAGGATCGAGGCCACAACGATGTGTTTGTGAGCCATGACCTGGAAGACATCCTGACCGTGGTGGAGGGGCGCGCAGCCCTTGTGGAGGAAGTCAGCGCCGCGCCCGAAAATGTGCGGACGCATATCGCACAGTCAGTGACCAGTTTGCTGGCCTTGCCAGCCTTCAACAATGCCTTGCCCGGTTTTCTGAGCGACCCGGAGCGCGAAGATGCAGCCTTCGCGCGCCTGAGCCAGATTTCACTTTTTGCTTCAACATGAACTCCAACCCTATTGCCCAGAGTCTCAGGAACGACTGCTGCCGTGCTGAAGCAGTTCAGGTGGATCGCGAAGGCGACTTGGGCGCTGACGTGATTGAGGAAGTCTGAGCGGATTGCACAGGACTGACCGATGAAAACCTTGCCCATTCGCCTCAAGCGCGGCCAAGACCTGCGCGAAGCACTCGAAGCCGCCGTGCGCGAACAAGGCTGTCAGGCCGCGTTCGTGCTCTCAGGCATCGGCAGCCTGGTCGATGCGCGCATCCGCTTCGCCGGGGCCGACGAGCCCTTGCTCATTCGCGGGGACTCGGAAATCCTGAGCCTGTCAGGCACGGTGGGCGTGGGGGCTCAAGGTGATGCCGGGCAGGGGCATTCGCACCTGCACATGGCGGTGTCAAACGCCAAGGGCGAAGTGTTTGGTGGTCATGTGGCGCCGGGTTGCCGGGTGCGCACCACGGCTGAGGTGCTGCTGGCGCTGTTGCCCGAATGGGCGTTCACGCGCGAGCCAGACGCGGCCACTGGCTACGCGGAGTTGGTGGTGAAGGCGCGAGAGTGTTGAACCTCGCGCAGCCGCTCACTTCACCAGCAGGCTCGCCAGATCAAACGCCACATCGCCCGCCTGCTCGCGCGTGGGCGAAACACCGGCGTCGAGCAGCTTGCGCACCAGCAGGTGGTCTTTGCTGGCGTTGACGCTGTCGGCGGCGATGAGTTGGTTGCCCTTGAAGTGGCAGACGGTGAAGCTGCCGGCTTCCATGTCGCCACGCACGGCCCAGGCGTCCGCGCCCATGGACAGTCCGGCCATCTGCAGCTTCTTGTCGTACTGGTCGCTCCAGAACCAGGGCGTGGCGGTGAAGGGGCGATTCTGGCCGAGCAGCGCGGCGGCGGCGCTCTTGCCCTGTTCGGTGGCGTTCTGCACGGATTCGAGCCGCAGCAGGCTGCCATCAGCCAGGCGGCGCGCGGTGCAGTCGCCGGCGGCCACAATGAGCGGGTCGCTGGTGCGGCCGCAGGCGTCGACCACGATGCCGCGGTCGCACGCGAGTCCGGCGGCCTGGGCGAGCTGGTCGTTGGCGTTGACGCCGATGCCCACCACCACCAGGCCTGCGGGCACGACGCTGCCGTCGGCGAGCCTCACGCCGGTCACACCGTTCGCGTCGGCTTCGATGGCGGCGACCTGCGCACCCAATACCAGTTGCACGCCGTGGCTGCGGTGCAAGTCGGCGTACCAGTCGCTCAGCACCGGCGCGAGCACGCGGCCGAGCAGGCGCGGCGCGGCTTCGAGCACGGTCACAGCCAGCCCTTTCTTGCGCGCGGTGGCCGCCACTTCCAGGCCAATGAAACCGCCGCCGATGACCACCACCGGGCGCTGTTGTTCGATGCACGCGGCCAGGCGGTCGGCGATGGCGCTGGCGTCGTCGCGTGTGCGCAGGGCCAGCACGCCGGGCGCGTTGCCGCCGGGCAGGGGCAGGCTGCGCGGTGTGCTGCCGGTGGCGAGCACGAGGCCCGCGTAGGATAGTGTGCTGCCGTCGCCGAGGATCACGGTTTGTGCACTGCGGTCGATCGCCTTGACGTTGACGCCCGTGCGCAACTCGATGTTCTTGCGGGCCAGCATCTCGGGCGCGCGCATCACCAACTGGGCCGCCTCGATCTCGCCGGCCATCCAGGCTTTAGAGAGGGGCGGGCGGTGGTAGGGGCCGTGGGGTTCGTCGCCCAGCAGGGTGATGGGGCCTTCAAAACCACCGCCGCGCAGGGCTTCGGCGGTCATCACACCGGCCTGGCCTGCGCCGACGATGACGATGCCGGCGGTGGCCGCTTCTGCGCTCATTCCTGGCATTCCGGCAGGTGCACCACGCCGCCTTCCAGCGCGGGGCTGGCCTTGATCTGGCAGGCCAGGCGGCTGTTGGGGCGGCGCTCGGCCACCACGTTCTCCAGCATGTCCAGCTCACCCTGAGAGGGCGCTGGCAGCACGCTGGCCAGCAGATCATCCACATAGCAGTGGCAAGTGGCGCAGGCGCAGGAACCGCCGCATTCACCAACGATGCCTTCCACACCGTTGGCGGTGGCGCCCTGCATCAGGCTCCAGCCGTCGGCGAGGTTGAGGGTGGTGGACTGGCCGTTGGCCTCGATGAAGGTGATGTTTACCATGGTGTCTCCGGAATACAAAAAGGCGCTGCCCGTTGGCAGGCAGCGCGATGGTCAGGTCAGGCGATCAGATGACTTTGAGTTCGAGCACCAACGGGCTGCGGAAGGTGCTGGATGGCATCCACGGCAACTGGTCGGCCACGCGCCGGTAGTCGGGCACCACCTTGTGGAACTCGTCGAAGGCGATCTTCACCGCCAGGCGCGCGATGGCCGTGCCCAGGCAGGCGTGCACACCGCCACCAAAGCCCAGGTGGCCACGCGGTTTGCGGGTGATGTCGTACACATCGGGGTTGGGGTACTGGCGCTCGTCGCGGTTGCCGCTGCCGTAGGCCAGGCAGACGAAGTCGCCTTCCCTCATGGTCTGGCCATGCAGGGTCACATCTTTCATCAGACGGCGGCGGAAGCGTTGGGCCGAGGTGTTGAAGCGCAGGCTTTCCTCAACAGCGTCGGGCAGCAGCTCAGGCTTGGCCACCACGGCACGGCGGGCCTCGTCGAAGGTGGCGAGGTTGTAGGCCATCATCATCATGAAGCCGCCCAGCGATTCCACGCCGGCCATGATCAGCGTGGTGGTGGTCAGCAATACCTCTCGGTCGTCCAGTCGGTCGCCGTCGATCTCGGCCAGTGCGAAGTTGCTGATCAGGTCGTTGCAAGGTTCGGCACGGCGGATCGCGATCACCTTGCTGGCGTAGTCCTGCATCCAGTTGTAGGCGGCGATGTGCTCCGGGCCCTTGGCGCGGGTGCGGGCATCGCTTTGCACCATGAGCACAGCGTTTTCACGCACTTCGTGTTCGGGCACCAGCGCGTCTTCACCCATGGGCAGGCCCAGCGCGGCCATCAACACCTTCACCGTGAACTGTGACGAGACTTCCTTGAAGTCGAACTGCTTGGTGCCCTTGAGCTGGCCGAACACCTGTCTGGCCACATCGCGGATGGGTTCTTCAAGCGCGAGCAGGTTGCGCTTCATGAACGCGTGCTGGATCAGGCCGCGCAGGCGGTCGTGCTTGGGTGGGTCGGAGCTGCCGAGCGTGGCGCCGGCGCGGCCAGGCAGCTCAGTCATCAGGTTGCCACTGGCGCTTGAGTAGGTTTGCCAGTCCTGCCCAGCGGAGACGATGTCGGCATAGCGCGAGAGGATCCACATCTGGGCCTCTTCGCTCCAGAAGCAGGGCGCTTCGTCGCGCAGGTGCTTGTAGTAGGGGAAGGGGTCGGCGTCGATGGCCGGGGAATACGGGTCGAAATGGAAGCGGTCCAGCGGCATCTTTTGTCTCCTGTGGGGTGGATGGCGAACCGAACTGTAGGCTTTCGGCGTCTTATTGGCACTGCAATAAGAAGGGATAATTCTTGTACTTTTCGATCAAGGTAGGCCGACATGCTGAAAGCGAATCCTTCCCAGCCTCGTTCCCGGCCCGCGCGGAGGCAGCCCATGGCCATACCGCGCTTTGCGCTTTACGGCGAGGCCGCCACGCCCGGCCAGGACATGCTGCACATCGAAGACGTGCAGTCGCGCAGTCGGCTTTATCACTGGGAGATCGAACCTCATGTGCACCAGGGCCTGTACCAGATCCTCTGGCTGCAAGGGGGATCGGCAGAGGTGGTGCTGGACGAATGGCGCGCATCGGTGAGCGGGCCGGCCGCCATCGTGGTGCCGCCGGGCGTGGTGCATGGCTTTGTGTTCGCGCCGGAGACCGACGGTCTTGTGCTCACGCTCAGCGCGCGTTTTCTGGTGGAAGGGGAGTTCCAGGCCGTGGGCGATGCGTTCCGTTCGCTCTTCTCGGCGCCAGGCGTCTTGCATTTTTCGTCAGAAGACGGCGAAGCTCAGCGCCTGAGCGTGCAGCTCGGCGAACTGGCGGCCGAGTTCAGATTGCCTGGCTCGGCCGATGCGCCAGTGGTGCAGTGGCTGGCGCGTGCCGTGGTCTGGCGGCTGGCCCGCGCCAGCGCGCAGGGCCAACGCGAGGGCAGCGACACCCACCCGCATCAGGCGCTGTTCACGCGCTTCCTGTTGCTGGTGGAGCAGCACTTTCTGGAGCACTGGCCGTTGGAGCGGTATGCGTCGCACCTGGGGCTTTCCACCCAGCGGCTCAACCGCCTGGCCCGCGCGGGCAGCGGGCGCAGTGCGCTGGAGCTGGTGCACGAACGGCTCACGCGCGAAGCGTGTCGGCGGCTGGTGTACATCGCAGCACCTGCGGCCAGCCTGGCGCTGGAACTGGGGTTTGAGGACCCGGCCTACTTCTCTCGATTCTTCAAACGCCGCACGGGTCTGAGCCCGCAGCGCTGGCGTGAGGCGCAGCGCACGCCACCCGGCTGAGCGTCAACCTGCGGTGTGCTGCGTGGCAGCGGTTGCGAGCGGCGACAGCGCGACCAGTTGCTCGCGCAGCCAACGGTGCGCAGCGTCGTCCTGGTGGCGGCGGTGCCAGATGATGTACATGGGCAAGCTGGGGCAGGGCACCGGCACCTTGGCGCTGGCCAGCCCCTGCATCAGGTGCATCTGCAGCAGCCCCGGTGCGGTGGCCAGGCGCCGGGAGCCGCGGATGAAAGGGGGGAGGCCCGCAAAGCCCGGCACCAGCACGGTGAAGCGGCGCGGTACGCCGCGCCTGGCCAGTTCATTGTCCAGGTCCAGCGAGCGTTGGGGTTCGTACACCACGGTAACGTGGTCGGCGGCCAGATACTCGGCCTTGGTGCGAGGGGCTGCTCGCACATGGGCGTCGTAGAACACGCGATAGCGGTCTTCGAACAGGCGCTTCTGAAAAATGTCGCTGCCTTCGGGCGGTCGCGGGCTGATGACCAGCTGGCACTGGTCTTGCCGCAGCATGTCCAGTGTGGGCACGTTGGACGGGATCACCCGCAGGACCACGCCCGGAGCCTGCTCATCCAGCCTGCGCGCCAGCGCTGGCAGCAAGGTGTCGCGCTGCAGGTCGTTGGCAGCGATGGTGAAGGTGGTGTGCCAGCGCGCCGGATCAAAATCGCCGGATCGCGCGAAACGCTCCAGCTGCCCGAGCAGTTCGCGGGCTTCCCTGGCCAGCGCCTGGGCTCGCGCCGTGGCCACGATGCCGCGCCCGCTCTTGACGAACAGCGGGTCGTCGGTGATGGCGCGTAGCTTGTCGAGCTGGTGGCTCACCGCCGATTGTGTGACCCCCAGCGCTTGCGCCGCACCCGTGACGCTGCCAGCCTCGACCACCGCCACCAGCAGTTGCAGCAGGCGGGCATCAAGGTCTGACCAATCGAAATGACTCATGCGTTTGATGATCTTTCATCTGTTTATCTTTGGCAATGGCCTGGGGATACTCGCGCTTGACGCAGGTCAAACCACCCCACGCAGGAGACCCATGTGAGCAAGACGATTCCCGGCACCACGCCCTTTGACGGTGGCATGGCCCAGAAGGGCTACGCATTGAACAAGATGTGCTTCTCGTTCAACGAGCAGGCCAATCGCGAGGCCTTTGTGGCTGACCCGGAGGCCTACATGACGAAGTACGGCCTCAACCAGCAGCAGGCCGACGCGATCCGCTCCAAGCAGGTGCTGGCCTTGCTGGACGCGGGCGGCAATGCCTACTACCTGGCCAAATTCGCCGGCATCTTCGGCCTGGACATGCAGGACATCGGCGCCCAACAGACCGGCATGACGAAAGAACAGTTCAAGGCCAAATTGGTGGCCGCGAACGAGCAGTGTTGAGATAACCGGAGAGACCCAGTGGCACAACTCATCGGTGGCCTGGCCACATCGCACATCCCCGCCATTGGCGGCGCCATTCACAAAGGCAAGCAGAACGAACCCTACTGGAAGCCTTTCTTTGACGGCTTCCCGCCTATTCACCAGTGGCTGGGCAAGGTCAAGCCCGACGTGGTGGTGGTGTTCTACAACGACCACGGCCTGAACTTCTTTCTGGACAAGATGCCGACGTTTGCCGTGGGCGCAGCGGCCAGCTACAGCAATGCCGACGAAGGTTGGGGCATTCCCACGAGCGCGCCAGTGGAAGGCTGCCCGGAACTGTCGTGGCACATCATCAACCAGCTGATTGCCAGGGAATTCGACATCGTGACCTGCCAGGAAATGCTGGTCGACCATGCCTGCACCTTGCCGCTGAAACTGTTCTGGCCGAACGATGAGGTGGCGCCGGTGCAGATCGTGCCAATCGACATCAACACGGTGCAGTTCCCGCTGCCCACGGCCAGGCGCGTGTACAAGCTCGGCAAGGCGGTGGGTGAGGCGATCCGGAGCTGGGACAGCGACAAGCGCGTGGCAGTGATGGCCACGGGTGGTTTGTCCCATCAGCTTGAAGGTGAGCGCGCCGGCTTCATCAACAAGGCGTTTGATCTCCAGTTCCTCGACAGCATGGAAACCAATCCCGAATGGGCCACACAGTTCAGCGACCTGGAACTGGTGGAGAAGGCGGGTACGCAGGGCGTGGAACTGCTGATGTGGCTGGCCATGCGTGCGGCGCTCACGGCCGGTGGTTCGAGCGTGCGCAAGGTGCACAGCAACTACCACATTCCGATTTCGAACACGGCGACCGGGGTGTTGGCGTTGGAGACCGTTTGAGGTCTTGATTTTGTGATTGATGGGGGCTCCGTGTGGGAGCCCCTTTTTGTTGGTTTGCCTGCGTGTTGGCGGGTGCCGTGATCGCCGGGTATCCGACTCCGCCAGAGGCTGAGAGTCTTTCGGGCGTGTCCGAGCAACGCGCCAAAACGCGACTGATCAAGGCGCAAAGCACAGCCATAGCTCGGGCTATGGCGAGCATTTGCAACGCAGAGCGGGTGTGTTTTGGCGTGGTGAGCGGGCATGAGCGAAAGACTTTCAGCCTCTCGGTCCCCCGGAACGACCTGCGGCCGTTCCTCTTCCTTTATTTCGCTGCGTCGGACACCCGACACTCACGGCACTGACAAGTGTGTTCGCTCGCCATCAGTAGAGAGCCAGTCAGTCGCTGCAGTGGGAGCATTCGGTGCCTGCCGCAGCGAAATAAAGGAGGAGGCGGCCTCCCGCCGCCGGGGGACATTCGCGGAGGCGGGTGCCGGGTGCTCCCGCTGCCGCAGGCACTGCAGGCATGTACAAACCGGTTAACAAAAAAACGGGAGCCCGAAGGCTCCCGTTTCCCAATCAAAGATCTGAAAAAATCAGATCGAATCGATGAAGCTGCGCAGCTTGTCCGAGCGGCTGGGGTGCTTGAGCTTGCGCACCGCCTTGCTCTCGATCTGGCGGATGCGCTCGCGGGTCACGTCGAACTGCTTGCCCACTTCTTCCAGCGTGTGGTCGGTGGACATTTCGATGCCGAAACGCATGCGAAGCACCTTGGCTTCGCGGGGCGTGAGGCTGTCGAGGATGTCCTTGACCACCTCGCGCAGGCCGGCCTGCATCGCAGCCTCAATGGGCGCGGTGTTGGCCTGGTCTTCGATGAAGTCGCCCAGGTGCGAATCGTCGTCGTCGCCGATGGGGGTTTCCATCGAGATCGGCTCCTTCGCGATCTTCATGATCTTGCGGATCTTGTCCTCGGGCATCTCCATCTTCTCGGCCAGGATGGACGCATCGGGCTCGAAGCCAAACTCCTGCAGGTGCTGGCGGCTGATGCGGTTCATCTTGTTGATGGTCTCGATCATGTGCACCGGAATGCGGATGGTGCGTGCCTGGTCGGCGATCGAGCGGGTGATGGCCTGGCGGATCCACCACGTGGCGTAGGTCGAGAATTTGTAGCCGCGACGGTATTCGAACTTGTCCACCGCCTTCATCAGGCCGATGTTGCCTTCCTGGATCAGGTCCAGGAACTGCAGGCCGCGGTTGGTGTACTTCTTGGCAATGGAGATCACCAGGCGCAGGTTGGCCTCGATCATTTCCTTCTTGGCATCGCGCGAGGTGGACTCGCCCGAGTTCATGCGCTTGTGGATGTCCTTCAGGTGCGCCAGCGGCACGACCACGCTGTTCTGGATTTCCATCAGACCGGTTTGCAGTTCCTGCACCGGCGGGATGTTGCGCTCCATCACCACGCTCCAGGGCTTGCCTGCGGCAGCCTGCTTCTCCACCCACTTCAGGTTGAGCAGGTTGGCGGGGAAGTCGGCAATGAACTTTTCCTGTGGCATGCCGCACTTGTCCACGATGATGCGGCGCAGCTCGCGTTCTTTCTTGCGCACGTCGTCGACCTGGCTGCGCATGGTGCTGCACAGCTTCTCGATCGCCTTGGCGGTGAAACGGATGGACATCAGTGTTTCGGTGATGGCCTTCTGCGTCTTGTGGTAGGTCGGTGAGCCGTAACCTTCCTTGTCGTACGTCTTGTGCAGCTTCTCGAACAGCGTGCGCATGGTGTCGAAGCGGGTGAGTGCTTCGCGCTTGAGTTCTTCGAGTTTGCGGGTGAGGGCCTTGGAGCCGCCCTTGCCGTCGTCGTCGTCGGCTTCGTCGTAGTCGTCGAAGTCTTCTTCGGCCACGTAGTCATCGGCTTCGTCGGCGTCGGCGAAACCGTCCACCACCGTGGAGATGACGACCTTGCCGTCGCGGATGTCATCGGCCATGACGAGGATCTCGGCGATGGTGGCCGGGCTCTCGCTGATGGCGGCCATCATGTCGTTCAGGCCGCCTTCGATGCGCTTGGCGATCTCGATCTCGCCTTCACGCGTGAGCAGCTCCACCGTGCCCATTTCACGCATGTACATGCGCACCGGATCGGTGGTGCGGCCGAATTCGCTGTCCACGGTGGACAGGGCAGCTTCGGCCTCTTCTTCGGCTTCTTCTTCGGTGGCGGCGGTGGGGCCGGTGTTGTTCAGCAGCAGGGTTTCGGCGTCCGGCGTCTGTTCGTAAACGGCCACACCCATGTCGTTGAGCAGCGAGACCACCACTTCCAGCGTCTCGGCCTCGACCAGCTTGTCGGGCAGGTGGTCGTTGATTTCGCCGTGGGTCAGGTAGCCGCGCGTCTTGCCCAGCTTGATCAGGGTTTTCAGGCGTTCGCGGCGGGTCTTGGCTTCTTCTTCGGACAGGACGGTCTCGTCCAGGCCGAATTCCTTCATCAGCGCGCGCTCCTTGGCCTTGCTGATCTTCATGCGCAGCGGCTTGACCTTTTCGGTCGGCTGCGCGGTGGCGTCTGCCGCTTCAGCTTCGGGTTCGCCGGTGAGATCGTCTTCGATGTCGCTCAGGTCGGCATCGTCCATGTCGGCATCCTTGCTGGCGCCGGCCTTGGGCTTGCGCCCGCGCTTGGCAGCGGGCTTGTCACCAGCAGCGGCCTTGGCAGGGCGGCCGGGCTTTTTCTTGGCGGTGGTGCCGGCCTCTGCGGTCAGTTCGGTGTCGAGCTCTTCCGGAGCGGCTTTGCTGCGCGCAGGAGACTTGGCGGCGGCTTTGGTGGCGGGTTTGGTGGTCACAACGGGAGCTTTCTTGGTACGGGCTTCCGGGGTGGCTTTGGCTGCGCTGGCCTTGCTGGCGGTTTTCTTGGCACTGGACACGACGGGCGTACTGGACTTCTTCGCGGGCATGAGGACCTCAAAAAAATGTCGAACTGGAACCGGCAGAACAGACAAAAAACGCCAGATTAGCCGCGCGTCGCGGTCACCCCGGTGATTTTGTGAAGCACATGGTCCCGCCATTTGCCGGAAAGGGCGGGCTGCAAGCTGTGGGGGCGAACATTTGGTGTGCAGTCCTTGCGGGGTGTCTCAGGACCGCTGAGGTCGCTGAGGTGGCCAGGAAGAGGTTCCATGTAGCCCCTGTCTGTGGGGCCGGGCCGGTGCCGGAGGTGCTGCTGTCGCGCTTGCGTGCAAAACCTTGGATTATACCAGCGGACTGGTTTTCAGGGCCTTGATGCGCGCATTCACCAGCTTGTATTCCTCATAAGCAGAGGTGTCGCCCTCTTGCACGCGCCGGGCAAGCTGGTCGGCCTGGGCTTTCAGGGCGTCTTCGCGCAGCAGCTGCATGATGCCGGCCAGCTCGGTGAGTTCGGCGTCGGCGTCGTTGCCCAGCAACACCTGCTCCACCTGGGCGCAGGCCCAGACTTCGTTCTCGTGACCGCGCAGCGCCTCGCGCAGCGCCGCCCAGGCTTGCGGCCCGTGTTCGTGAAACTGGGCTTCCAGCCAAGCCACCACCGGGCCGTGGGGGGCGTTCAAGTGGGCCAGCAGACTGTGATCGTCACTGGTGAGGCTGTCCCAGGCCTGGGCATTGGCCAGCAGCAGGCCCACAGCGCGGTCGGCCCGGCTGGCCACGGCGGTGCGGGAGCCGAGCATGCGCGGGGGTGGGGCTTCGCGGCGGTATTTGCCGAAGCGCTTTTTCTTGAAATCGCCCCCGCCTGAGCCACTGCCGTAGGCGTTGTCGTAGCCACCGCCGTATTCTCCGCCGCCGTAGGCGCCTCCCTGTGCGCCATAGGCCTTGCGTGTGTGGCCCACGTCTTCATAGGGCGGATAGGGGTCCGTGTTGCCACCACCGTGCTGTGCCGGCTCGCCCGGCTGGGCAGCGGGGCTATTGGCGGTTTGGCGGCGGGGCCGTCCACCCGCACCCGCCTGCTGCCACAGCTGCAGCAGGTCTGCGGCGCCCAGGCCAATGCCTTCTGCCAGATCGCCAATCAGCTGTCGCTTGAGCGCCCCATCGGGCAAGGCGCTCCACAGTGGCCGTGCCTGGCTGGCCATGCGGGCGCGGCCTTCGGCGCTGGTGAGGTCGCAATCGGCGCTGGCAGATTCGATCAGGAAGCGTGAGAGTGGCACGGCTTCCTTCACGCACTGGGCAAAAGCCGCCTCGCCGTTGGCGCGGATGAAGCTGTCTGGGTCGTGCTCAGGGGGCAGAAACAGGAACTTGACGCTGCGGGTGTCGGTCGCCAGGGGCAGGGCAGCGTCGAGAGCCTTGCGCGCGGCCCGCCGGCCCGCGCCGTCGCCGTCGAAGCTGAACACCACGCTGTCGGTGAACCGGAACAGTTTCTGCACATGGTCAGGTGTGCAGGCGGTACCCAGCGTGGCCACAGCGTTGGCAAAACCCAGTTGAGCCAGGGCCACCACGTCCATGTAGCCTTCCGTGACCAGGGCGTAGCCTGCAACACGGATAGGCGTTCGGCCTTCGAACAGGCCGTAGAGCTCGCGCCCTTTGCTGAACACCGGCGTTTCGGGCGAATTCAGGTACTTGGGTTCGCCCTTGTCGAGCACCCGACCGCCAAAGCCGATGCACTCGCCCTTGACGTTGCGGATCGGGAACATGATGCGGTCGCGGAAGCGGTCGTAGCGCTTGGCCTGACCGTCGGCGCCTTTTTCGTCTTCATGCTCGATCACCAGCCCGGATTCCACCAGCAGCGGTTCGGCGTAGTCGGGGAACACGCCGGCCAGGGCGCGCCAGCCTTCAGGGGCGTAGCCCAGACCGAAGGTCTTGGCGATCTGGCCGGACAGGCCCCGGCCTTTCAGGTAGGCCACGGCACGCGGCGTGACCTTGAGTTCCTTGGCGTAGGTCTGCGCGGCTTTTTCCAGCACACCGGTCAGCGTGACCTGTTTCTGCCGTTGTTGGGCGGCGCGTTCGCGGTCTTGCGGGGAGGCTTCGTCTTCCGGCACCTGCAGGCCGGTTTGCTGCGCCAGGTCTTTCACCGCCTCAATGAAGCTCATGCCGGCGTGTTCCATCAAAAAACCGATGGCGTTGCCGTTGGCGCCACAGCCGAAGCAGTGATAGAACTGTTTGGTAGGGCTGACGCTGAACGAGGGTGACTTTTCGCCGTGGAACGGGCACAGGCCCATCAGATTGGCGCCGCCTTTCTTGAGCTGCACGTAACGGCCCACCACGTCGACCACGTCGACGCGATTGAGAAGTTCCTGGATGAAGGTCTGAGGGATCGCCACGGGGGTATTCTCTCGCACGGGCTCAGAACGCACCGAACGGCCCCAATTACAAGGAGACAAGCCCCATGACCAGCATCTTTGACCAGGATCTGCCGCGCGTTGAGGCCAATTTCGCCCCCATCTCGCCCTTGACATTCATCGAGCGCACGGCCGAGGTCTACCCCGACCGGCTGGCGGTGGTGCACGGTTCGTTGCGCCAGACCTGGAGCGAGACCTACAAGCGCTGCCGGCGCCTGGCCAGCGCCTTGCAGCGAGCGGGCATCGGCAAGAACGACACGGTGGCCGTGGTGCTGCCCAACACGCCGCCCATGGTGGAAGCCCACTTCGGCGTGCCCATGGCGGGTGCGGTGCTCAACGCCATCAACACCCGACTGGACGCTGAAACCATCGCCTTCATGCTCGACCACGGCGAGGCCAAGGCCGTGATCGTGGACCCGGAGTTTTCTCAGAGCGTGAAAAAGGCACTGGCATTGCGCAAGGCCACGACACCACTGCTGGTGATTGACGTGGAAGACGCCCTGTTCACTGGCGCCAGCGAACGCATTGGCAGCGTCACCTATGAAAACCTGCTGGCTGGCGGTGACGCCGAATTCAAATGGGATTTGCCGGGCGACGAGTGGGATGCCATAGCGCTGAATTACACCAGCGGCACCACCGGTAATCCCAAAGGCGTGGTCTACCACCACCGGGGTGCGGCCCTGAACGCCATTTCCAACGTGCTGGAGTGGGACATGCCCAAGCATGCGGTGTACCTGTGGACGCTGCCCATGTTCCACTGCAACGGCTGGTGCTTCCCTTGGACGGTGGCGGCCCGTGCAGGGGTGAACGTGTGTCTGCGGCGGGTGGAGGCCCAGGCCATTTTTGACGCCATGCGCGAGCACGGTG
>PHCQ01000063.1 GCA_002840835.1 Betaproteobacteria bacterium HGW-Betaproteobacteria-16
TTCGGGGCAGAGATCGCGGTAGGCGTGCCAGCTGGCATGACCGACCAATGGAACCATCACCACCAACCCGACAAGCGCTGTGAACATGCCGAGCGCCATCAACACCCCGATCATCAGTGCCCACAACACCATGGGTCCCGGATAGCTGGCCACTGTGCGCCAGCTCTGCGCCACGGCCATGCTCACCGGAACGGATGTGTCCACCAGCATGGGCAGTGCGACCACGCTGGATGCATAAACAGGTGCCGCAAGCAGTGCCCCCAGCAGCACCCAGATCTCAAACAGGCCCAACTCGGGTACCAGCACCACATGCCGCAGGAAGTCCACGGGCTTTTCGATCGGCACAGGTGACCACAGGGTGATCAGCCCGGCCGACGTCAGCACCCAGCCTGTGCCCGCCAGACCCAGCAGCAAACCAAACCGCACCAGACGGCCATCGCCGGATCGCCAGAGCGCCAAAACCGTGCCAAGGCCGGCACGCCTGCCCTCCTGGCCTGCTTTGCTGATGCTGTAGAGGCCAGTGGCCAGAATGGGCGCCACGATCAGGAAGCCGGAAAAAGCCCCGGCCAGCAGCCAGAACCGGTCGCGCGCCGCCCACAGGAGCAGCCAACCAAATACGGCCAGCATCAGGCCGTGGGCCAGCCCTGGCAAGGGGTTGCGGCGAAGATCGTGCCATCCCAGCGCGATCCACCGCCATGGCGAGCGCAGGTCGACATCGTGCGAGGGGGGAAAAGTGGGTCCAGGAGAAATGGTGTCGGTCATGCAGGCATTTTGAGCGCAACAGGTGCCCTCTTGCCAATAGTGAGAGCCGAGAGCCGTGAGCGCCGAGAGTCGCCTGTATTCTGCCCGGGCGCTCCCTCAGTGACCATTGACCGATGTCAAAGCCGCAGACCCCCAAGGCCAAGGGCTCAGGCGGCCGCTTGAACCAGAGCCCGGGTGTAGGGATGCGCCGGTGATTGAAGCACCTGCGTGACCGGACCGAATTCGACCACCGCACCGTCCTTCATGACCAACACGTCGTGGGCCATGGCCTGAATCACATCCACGTCGTGCGTGATCAACAGATAGCTCAGGCCCCGCTCCTGCTGCAGCCGCTGCAACAAGGCCAGCACCTGCTTCTGAACGGTGACATCCAGAGCGCTCGTGGGTTCGTCGAGCACCAGCAGTTCTGGATCGATGATCAGCGCCCTGGCAATGGCGAGCCGCTGCCTCTGGCCACCTGAAAACTCATGGGGATAACGTTGCAGCCAGTCGCCGCCCCGCTGCGGGTCGTCCACCAGCCCAACGTCTGCCAGGGCTGCCACCACCCGCTCTCGCCGCTCTGCAACGGACAGGTCCGGCTGATGCACCAGAAGTCCCTCGCCCACGATCTGCTCAATGGTCATGCGCGGAGAAAGCGAAGAAAACGGGTCCTGAAACACCACCTGAACGCGTTGCCGAAGCGCACGGCTCTCACCTGCCTTGCGGGCCCGCACCCAGTCTGATCCACGCAGGTCCAGTGACCCGCGGTAAGGCATCAGCCCCAGCACCGCCAGGGCCAGGGTGGACTTGCCGGAACCAGATTCCCCGATGACACCCAGGGTCTGGCCCGTCCCGATCCGCAGATCTGCAGATTGCACCGCGACGAACTCGCCCTTCTTGAACCATCCGCTCAGACCCGGTAAAGGCACGGGGTAGCTCACGCGCAGATCATGGGTTTCCAGCACTGGCACCGTCGGTTCGGCGTTCGCAGCGACTTCCACCACGTTGCGCTCCGGCTTGCTGGCCAGCAGCATCTGGGTGTACGGGTGCGCGGGCGCCGAGAACACCGCTTCCACCGGGCCCTGCTCCACCAGATGGCCGCGCTCCATCACTGCTACGCGATCGGCGAAGCGGCGCACCAGATTCAGATCGTGCGTGATCAGCAGCACCGCCATGCCGTGCTGCCGCTGCAGGTCACTGAGCAGGTCCAGAATCTGCCCGCGCAAGCTGCCATCCAGCGCGGTGGTCGGCTCATCGGCCAACAGCAGCTTGGGTTGGCTGGCCAGCGCCATGGCAATCATGGCGCGCTGGCGCTGGCCCCCGCTGAGTTGGTGCGGAAATGCCCCGGCCCGGCGCGCAGGCTCCGGAATGCCTGTGGAAGCCAGCAACTCCACCGTGGCCGCCAGCGCCTGACGCGGCGTCATGCCTTTTTTGAGCTGCAGCACTTCTGCAATCTGATCACCCACCGTGTAGAGCGGGTTGAGCGCGCTCATCGGCTCCTGAAAGATGACCGCCACCTCGTCGCCGCGAACACCACGCAACTGATGCTCGCTCATCTGCAACAGATCGCGGCCTTGCAAAATTGCGGAGCCGGACACTTCGGCGTTCTGAACCAGGCGCAACAAGGACAGCGCCGACACCGTCTTGCCCGAGCCCGACTCGCCCACCAGTGCGAGCTTTTCGCCTGCCTGGATGGTGAAATCGATGCCATGCACCACCGGCTGGCCGCCAAAGGAAACCTGCAGTTCTTTGACCTCCAGCAGCGGGGAAGCGCGCCCTGCCGCCGGGCCGTCCCAAGGCGGGGCAGCCCCCTCGGGGGGCAGCGAACCACGCGCAGCGGGGAGCGTGGGGGCACTCATTGGTCCGCCTTTCTGGGGTCCAGTGCGTCTCGCAATGCATCGCCCATGAAAGTCAGCAGCAGCAGGGTGATCACGAGCACGGCGAATGTGGACATGGAAATCCACCAGGCGTCGATATTGTTCTTGCCCTGGCTCAGCAACTCGCCCAGCGAAGGCGTGCCAGGGGGCACGCCCAGCCCCAGGAAGTCCAGTGAGGTCAGGGCCAGAATGGCCGCGCTCATGCGAAACGGCAGAAAGGTCACCACCGGCGTGAGGCTGTTGGGCAACACGTGGCGCCAGATGATTTGCCAGTTGGACAGCCCCATGGCCCGGGCCGACCGCACATAGTCGAGCTGGCGGTTGCGAAGGAATTCAGCGCGTACGTAGTCAGACAGACCCATCCAGCCGAACAGGCTCAGCAGGATCAGCAACAGGCTGATGCTGGGCGCGAACACGGCCGAGAAGATGATGAGCAGGTACAGCTCGGGCATGGAGCCCCAGATTTCGATGAAGCGCTGGAAGGCCAGATCGATCTTGCCGCCGAAGAAGCCCTGGACCGCGCCGGAGACGATGCCCAGCACGATGCCGATGGCCGTGAGCGCCAGTGCAAACAGCACGCTCACGCGAAAGCCATAGATCAGCTGAGCCAGCAGGTCCCGCCCCCGGTCGTCGGTACCCAGCCAGTTGGCTGTGGTGGGGCCCGCCGGGTTGGGCGATTCAGCGAAGTAGTTGATGGTGTTGGCGCCATAGGGGTTGGGCGCGAACAGTGCCCAGTTGTCGCCCTTGGAGAGTTGCTCCTGAATGAATGGATCAAGGTAGTCGGTGGCGGTGTCGAAGTCACCGCCAAAAACGGTTTCAGCGTGTTCCTGAAAGATGGGGAAATAGGTCTGCCCCTCGTACCGCACCACCAGGGGTCGGTCGTTCGAAAGCACCTCCGCGAACAGGCTCGCCACCACCAAGACACAGAAGATCACCAGGCTCCAGTAGCCCAGGCGGTTGCGCTTGAAACGTTGCCAAGCCCGCCGGCTTGGGCTGATCGATACCGCAGCCATCAGTCGAACTTCACGCGGGGATCGACCCACACGTAACAAAGGTCGGAAACCAGCTTGGTGAGCAGACCGATCAGAGTGAACAGGAACAGCGTGCCCATCACCACCGGGTAGTCGCGCCTGATCACGCTTTCATAGCTCAACAAGCCCAGGCCATCCAGCGAAAACAGGGTCTCGATCAGGAGTGCGCCGGTGAAAAAGGCACCGATGAAGGCAGCCGGAAAACCAGTGACGATGGGGATGAGCGCATTGCGGAACACGTGCTTCCACAGCACCTGCCGCTCGCCCAGACCCTTGGCGCGGGCGGTCATCACGTATTGCTTGCGAATCTCTTCAAGAAAGGCGTTCTTGGTGAGCATGGCCGTCACCGCAAAGCTGCCCAGCACCATGGCCGTCACAGGCAAGGTGATGTGCCAAAGGTAGTCCACGATACGCGCGCCCCAGCTGAGTTCTTCCCAGTTGGAAGAAGTGAGCCCGCGCAACGGAAACCACTGCAACTGACCCCCGAAGATCACCAGCAAGGCCAGGCCCAGCACGAAGCCCGGAATGGCATAGCCCACCAGCACCAGCAGGGTGGTGACCAGGTCAAACCTGGAGCCGGCCCTGACCGCCTTGGCAATGCCGAGCGGCACAGCCACGCCGTAGCTGATCAAAAAAGTCCAGAGCCCCAGACTCACGGAAACAGGCAGCTTCTCCACAATGAGCTCTGAAACAGCCTTGTTCTGGAAAAAGCTGGTGCCGAGGTCAAAGCGCGCAAAGCGTCCCAACATTTCGAAGAATCGCTCGTGCGCCGGTTTGTCGAAGCCGTAGAGTGCCTTGATCTGCTCAATGCGCTCAGCATCGACGCCTTGCGCGCCCCGGTACACAGATCCCCCTTCTGCCGCCCCACCTTCGGCACTTCGTGCTTCGGCCAGGTATTGCTCCACCGGCCCGCCCGGCACAAACTGAACCACGACGAACGTGATGATCAGCACCCCGAGCAAGGTGGGGATCATGAGCAACAGCCGCTTGAGAATGTAGACCCACATGATCAGCTTGCTCCCAGATTCAAAACAGATTGAAAGCGCAGCCACGCGGGCTTGAATCCGGAAACACCGCAGAAGTGGCTCTGCCGGGCCGCTGTTGCCCCTTCAAGGGGATGGCGCACGGAGCGCGGCGCGGGGGTGTTCATGGTTTGGCCCACCAGGTATCGATGGCCCACACCTCGCCAGGCGCGTAGGGTGGCATCTCGGCCGGCCGCTCCAGGCGCCAGGCGTTGTAGGCCATGCGGTGGGTGGTGGCCGACCACTGCGGAATCAGCACATGGCTGTGGCTGATGGCACGGTCCAGTGCTCGGCATGCGGTCAGGAAATCTGGCCGGGTCTTCGCACCGATCATTCGAGTGATGAGTGTGTCCACGGCCGGATTGGCAATACCGGTGAAGTTGCCCGAATCAGGTGTTTTAGCGGCCTCTGAGCCAAACATGTCGGCGTATTCCGAGCCGGGGTTGTGGGTGCCACCAAAGGCCAGTGTGAGAATATCGAAGTCGAAGTTTCGCAAGCGTTGCTGGTAGAGCGCAAAGTCCACCGGCCGAAACCGCAGCGTGATGCCGAGTTTTTCCAGATTGCGGATCCAGGGAGCGACCACGCGGGCGCCGACCTCGTTGCTGTCCAGGTACTCCAGCACAAGCGGTGAGCCCTGGGCATTTTTGAGCACGCCGTCCTGTACGCTCCAGCCGGCCTCACGCAGCAACGCCTGCGCGCGACGCAGGTTCTGGCGCAGAGAATTGTCACCGTCGGTGCGCGGCGGCATGTAGGCCGGCCCAAACACGTCCGCCGGCAGCTGTGATCGCAACGGCTCCATCAAGGCCAGCTCTTCGGCACTCGGCAACCCGCTGGCCGAACATTCGGTGTTGCCGAACAGGCCGTGCACGCGCTGGTACGCGTTGTAGAACATCTGCCGGTTCATCCATTCGTAGTCGAAGGCCAGGCCCAGGGCCTCACGCACCCGAATGTCGTCCAGCGGTTTGCGGCGGGTATTGAGCACATAGCTCTGAAAGCCGGTGGGCATGCTGTGCGTGAATTCGCCCTTGACCAGCTCGCCCGTATCAAACTTGCGACCGGTGACCCGGCGCGCCCAGTCGCCGGCCGAGAAAAACCGCATCAGATCGAATTCACCAGCCTTCAGTGCCTCCAGTCGCGCGGTATTGTCCTTGTAGATCTTGACGGTGATCCGATCAAAGTTGGCAGTGCCCCTGCGCACAGGCAGATTGCGAGCCCAGTAGGCGGGGTCTCGCACGTAGGTGATGTCCTTGCCGAAGTTGACCGGGCCAATCTTGTAGGGGCCGCTACCGATGGGAATGTCGGTGATCACCTTGTCGAAGGTCTTGCGCTGGCCGGTCTGCGGATCCGGTTCGTTGCCCCAGGCACGGCTGAACACGGGCAGGCCCCCCACGGTCAGCGGTAACTCCCGGTTCGGCACCTTGAAGCGGAATCTCACCGTTCGCTCGTCGATCACGTCCAGCCCGTCCACATCGGCGAGGATGGTCTTGTAGGCCGGCGACGTGTAGGGACCCATCAGGACATCGAAGCTGTGCTTCACATCAGCCGCCAGGACCGGATCGCCATTGTGGAACCGGGCTGTGTCACGCAACCGGAACACGACCGAGAGCCCGTCAGACGCCGCTTGAACGTCCTCGGCAAGCAGCCCGTAGCCTGCTCCCGATTCATCCAGGGATCCCGTCAGCAGGGAATCGAACATCAGGTTCGAAAGGTATGCCGGGCCATTGCCTCGCAAGGTGAACGGGTTGTATTTGTCGAAGGTGCTGGTCCGCAGGTTGCTGACCAACCGCAACTCGCCCCCTTTCGGCGCCTGCGGGTTGACATAGTCAAAGTGGGTGAATCCGTCCGGGTATTTGAGGTCACCCCAGAGTGCATAGCCATGTGCAGCCCAGGCGGGCGATCCCTGAAGAAGCATCAAGGGCGCCATGAAAAACACGGCCACGCCCAGGGAGAGATACCGGCGAACGGAAATGCGCATGCGACAATTCTGCTGGAATTTTCTTTGGAGATTGAACAATGGGTTTTCTAGCCGGCAAGAAATTGCTGATCACGGGCGTTCTGTCCAACCGATCCATCGCGTACGGCATCGCCAAGGCTTGCCACGAACAAGGTGCGGAACTGGCCTTCAGCTACGTTGGGGAGCGGTTCAAGGATCGCATCACGGAATTCGCTGCGGACTTCAATTCGACACTGATATACGACTGCGATGTGGGCGACGACGCGCAGATTGAAAAACTTTTCCAGGATCTGGGTACCGTTTGGCCCAAGTTTGACGGATTCGTTCACAGCATCGGCTTCGCACCGCGAGAGGCGATCGCAGGTGACTTCCTTGAAGGCCTGACGCGCGAGAACTTCCGGATCGCCCACGACATCAGTGCCTACAGCTTCCCGGCCATGGCCAAGGCAGCGCTGCCGATGCTGAGCGACAAGGCGTCGCTGCTGACGCTGTCGTACCTGGGCGCGCTGCGCACCATTCCCAACTACAACACCATGGGCCTGGCCAAGGCCAGCCTGGAATCGTCGGTGCGCTACCTGGCAGAGGCACTGGGCCCGCGCGGCATGCGCGTCAATGGCATCAGCGCTGGCCCCATCAAGACCCTTGCTGCGAGCGGCATCAAGGATTTTGGCAAGTTGCTGCGCATCGTCGCCAACGCCTCACCGTTGCGCCGCAACGTGACGATTGAAGACGTGGGCAACGTGGCCGCCTTTCTGCTGTCGGACCTTGCGTCGGGCATGACCGCCGAAATCACCTATGTGGATGGCGGCTTCAGTCAGACCGGCGGCATGAGTATGGACAGCGAACAGGCCGCTTGACGGAGCGAACTTCACTTTCATAGTGAAGTTCGCTCATCCGGCAATATCCAGGAACCGGCCATGCCGGTCTGAGGGTGTGCCCGCTCAAGGGGGCGCGCGAAGCTCGGCGTGGTTGGATCAGTCTGCGGCCTTCTTCAGCATCGCGTACAGCTGATCCTTGAGCAGCAGCTTCTCTTTTTTCAGGTTTTCGATCTCGGTGTGGGTGCTGGGCTGGATCTGCGCTTCCATGTTGGCGATGCGCTGATCCAGATCGTTGTGTTTGTCGAAGAGGCGGGTGAAGTGGACATCGTGTCCTTTGAGCCGGGAGATGAGATCGCGGTATTCAGGAAACATCCTGGGTCCTTTCAAAACAGCGCCAGTGGACGGTGAAGGTTAACCCGATCTCACGCAATCTGCGAAATAGGCCTTCTTTCCGTCGGCATCTGTCATCTCCACGAGCCCGTGGATATCGGTCTCAAAACCAGGGCACTGAGCATTGAACTCGCGAGCGAACTTGAGATAGTCCACGATCTTCTTGTTGAACACTTCGCCTGGGATCAGCAGCGGAATGCCCGGCGGATACGGTGTGACCAGACTGGTGGTGATGCGCCCTTCCAGTTCGTCGATCGGCACCCGTTCGGTGGTGCGGTGAGCAATATGGGCGAACGCGTCACTGGGCTTCATGGCCGGCGTGAGGTCGCTCAGGTACATCTCGGTGGTGAGTCGGGCAATGTCGTAGCGCGCGTACAAGGCATGCACGTGCTGGCAGAGATCGCGCAAGCCCATCTGTTCGTAGCGCGGGTGCTTCTGGCAGAACTCGGGCAGGATCCGCCACATCGGCTGGTTGCGGGCGTAGTCGTCCTTGAACTGCTGCAGCGCGGTCAAC
Organism: Betaproteobacteria bacterium HGW-Betaproteobacteria-16; assembly: GCA_002840835.1. Taxonomy (GTDB): domain Bacteria; phylum Pseudomonadota; class Gammaproteobacteria; order Burkholderiales; family Burkholderiaceae_C; genus Hydrogenophaga. The sequence continues at coordinate 8,348 of PHCQ01000063.1, forward strand.
AAGGTGTTCCAGCGGCCTTTGGTGATGCCGATGGTGAACATGATGAAGAAGCTGTACAGGCCGGTTTTCTCAACCACGACGCCGTGTTCGGCCAGAAACTTGGTCACGATGGAAGCGGGAATGCCTGTCGCCTCGAAGCGGCCGTCCAGGTTGAGGCCGGGCGTGACGATGGTCGCCTTGATCGGGTCAAGCATGTTGAACCCGGGAGCCATGTCGCCAAACCCGTGCCAGTCCTTGGCGGTGGGTGACTCGCCTTCGCTCACGGCGGGATACGGGTTGAGCACCCAGTCGCTGGCTTCGCCCATGCCCTCTTCCGCCAGGTCGTCCGGTCCCCAGACCTTGAACCACCAGTCATCGCCGCCGAACTCGGCTTCGATCTTGCGCATGGCACGGCGGAAATCCAGTGCCTCGAAGATGCTCTCTTCGACCAGCGCCCGCCCGCCGGGGGGCTCCATCATGGCCGCAGCCACGTCGCAGCTGGCGATGATCGCGTACTGCGGGCTGGTGCTGGTGTGCATCAGGTAGGCCTCGTTGAACAGGTGCCGGTCCAGCTTGACGTTCTGCGAGTCCTGCACCAGCACATGGCTCGCCTGGCTGATACCGGCCAGCAGCTTGTGGATGGACTGCGTGGCATAGACCACCGATTCCATGGGCCGTGCGCGCTTCTTGCCCATCGCATGGAAGTTGCCGTAGAACGGGTGGAAGGCCGCGTGGGGCAGCCAGGCTTCGTCAAAGTGCAGGTTGGCCACGTAACCGTCGAGCATCCCCTTGATGGCTTCGGTGTTGTAAAGCACACCGTCGTAGGTGGATTGGGTCAAGGTGAGCACGCGAGGCTTCACCTTGGCGGCATCCACCCCTGCCAGCAAGGGGTTGGCACGGATCTTGGCCTGGATCGCATCGATCTCGAACTCGCTTTGCGGAATCGGGCCGATGATGCCGTAATGGTTGCGCGTGGGCTTGAGGAAGACCGGGATGGCGCCAGTCATGATGATGCTGTGCAAAATGGACTTGTGGCAATTGCGGTCCACTACCACCACATCTCCCGGCGCCACAGTGTGGTGCCACACCATCTTGTTGCTGGTGCTGGTGCCGTTGGTGACGAAAAAACAGTGGTCCGCATTGAAGATGCGGGCAGCGTTGCGCTCGGACGCGCCGATGGCACCGTTGTGGTCCAACAGTTGCCCCAGTTCCTCCACGGCATTGCACACGTCGGCGCGCAACATGTTCTCGCCAAAAAACTGGTGGAACATCTGGCCCACCGGGCTCTTCAGGAACGCCACGCCACCCGAGTGCCCCGGGCAGTGCCACGAATAAGAACCGTCTTCCGCGTAGTCCAGGAGCGCCTTGAAGAACGGTGGCTGAATGCCTTCGAGGTAGCTCTTGGCCTCACGGATGATGTGGCGCGCCACAAACTCCGGGGTGTCTTCGAACATGTGGATGAAGCCGTGCAGCTCGCGCAGGATGTCATTGGGCAGGTGGCGGCTGGTCTTGGTTTCACCGTAGATATAGATCGGCACATCGGCATTCTTGCGCCGGACTTCCTCGATGAAGGTGCGCAGGTTCAGCACCACCGGGTCCACATCAGAACCATGGCTGAACTCCTCGTCGTCGATCGACAGAATGAAGGCGCTCGCGCGGCTCTGCTGCTGCGCGAACTGGCTCATGTCGCCATAGCTCGTCACGCCCACCACCTCGAAACCCTCGACCTCGATGGCCTGCGCAAGCGCGCGTATGCCCAGGCCAGAGGTGTTCTCGGAGCGGAAGTCCTCGTCGATGATGACGATGGGAAAACGGAATTTCATGGTGATCTCCAGCTGCGTGACCAGCTCAAAAATGAGAAACGGAACCAGCACGGCCGCCAATTGGCAGTCAGGCAGGCGCGAAGTGTACGGAAATCACATGGCAAGCCAGCGTACAGGCGGGCCTTTTGCCGCAGAATGTGGCGCTGGCCAGACAATGCCTTCGCGTGACGGGTCGGCGGAGGCTTCTGCGAGGCACGATTCATTCAATTGGAGGAGCAAGTATGGCGGACTCAACATTGTGGTGGTTGCTGGCGGGTTCTGCGGTGGCCCTTGAACTTTTCACGGGAACCTTTTACCTGCTGATGCTGGCCATCGGGCTCGTGGCCGGGGCGCTTGCCGCACATGCGGGCGCAGGCACAGCCATGCAACTGGTCGTGTCGGCCCTGGTCGGCTCGGCATCGGTGATCGGGTGGTACCTGATCAAGCGACGCAGCCCGGCCGACCCATCGGTGCGCTCCATGAGAAGCGTGAATCTGGACGTCGGTGAGGTGCTGCAGATAGATGAGTGGCGAAGCGACGGGACGGCCAGCGTGCAATACCGCGGTGCACAATGGACAGTGATTCAGCGCCCTGGCAACGCGCCCACGCCTGGTGCCTACCGCGTGGCCGAACTGGTGGGCAACCGGCTGATGGTCGACAAGGTCTGACACACTGCCAGGCGATCAACCACCTCCTCTTATCAATCAACCAGCCAACAAGAAAGAAGAAACACGCCATGGAAATTGCCATTCTGCTTTTCGTCATAGCCGCGATATTCATCACCCGTTCCATCAAGGTGGTGCCCCAGCAAAACTCCTGGGTGGTGGAGCGTCTGGGCAAATACCACGCCTCACTGCCCCCAGGTCTGAACTTCCTGGTTCCCTTCATCGACAAGGTGGCCTACAAGCACAGCCTCAAGGAAATTCCGCTGGATGTTCCAAGCCAGGTTTGCATCACGCGCGATAACACGCAACTGCAGGTTGACGGCATCCTGTACTTCCAGGTCACCGACCCGATGCGCGCCAGTTATGGTTCATCGAACTACATCATGGCCGTGACCCAACTGGCCCAGACTTCGCTGCGGTCGGTCATCGGCAAGCTGGAGCTGGACAAAACCTTCGAAGAGCGCGACATCATCAATGCCCAGGTGGTGCATGCCATCGACGAGGCCGCGCTGAACTGGGGCGTGAAGGTGCTGCGCTACGAGATCAAGGACCTGACTCCGCCTAAGGAAATCCTGCTGGCCATGCAGGCCCAGATCACGGCCGAACGCGAGAAGCGTGCGCTGATCGCGGCCTCGGAAGGTCGCCGCCAGGAGCAGATCAACATCGCCACCGGCGAACGCGAGGCCTTCATTGCCCGCTCCGAAGGTGAAAAGCAGGCCGCCATCAACAACGCGCAAGGTGAGGCTGCTGCCATCATGGCGGTGGCAGACGCCACCGCGCAGGCCATTGAGCGGGTCGCCGTGGCCATTCAGGCGCCCGGGGGCGCCGAGGCGGTACAGCTGAAAGTGGCCGAAAAGGCGGTCGAAGCCTACGGCAAGGTCGCGGCCGACGCCACCACCACCCTGGTTGTTCCCAGCAACATGACGGAGGTTTCCGCACTGATCACGTCTGCCATGAAAATGGTCGGCGCAGGAAGAGCGGCCTGATCGCTTCCTTATTCAAAACCGCGAGGATCTGATGGCGCTCAATGTTCTGGGTGGTGAGCTGCAGGCCTGCTCCTATGACCCCCTGACGGGTTACCTGAGGGACGGGTGCTGCCAGGTAGGGCCCGAGGATCGCGGCGCACACTGGATCTGCGCCCGCGTGACGGGTGAGTTTCTGGCCTACTCGTTCGCGTCAGGCAATGACCTGAGCACGCCAAGACCCGAGTGGCGCTTCGCAGGCCTCAAGCCCGGCGACCGATGGTGCCTGTGTGCGCTTCGCTGGCTGGACGCGCTGGAGGCCGGGGTGGCTCCTCCCGTCGTGCTGCAGAGCACGCATGAAGAAGCCTTGACGCTGGTGCCGCTGGAGATCCTGCAGTTGCACGCATGGCCCAACGCCATGGGCACCGGCGAGCAAAGATAAAAATAAAGAGCTTCTTTGATTGGCAAGCGCAAGGCTCACCTGGATTCTTCCCGGATCGGGCCAACTGGCCTGCTACAATGCGAGGCTTCGCGGAGAGGTGGATGAGTGGTTTAAGTCGCACGCCTGGAAAGCGTGTGTGGGCTAATCCCCACCGCGGGTTCGAATCCCGCCCTCTCCGCCAAAATTGAGTCCCAGAGCGTCCCTAGACGTCTCACAAGACACCCTGAAAGCCCCGGTTTACCACATGTTCCGGGGCTTTTTTGTTTTTGGACGTCCCATAGCGGTTCTTGCCATCCTTGGATTATTAGGGGTATCTTTGGGGGTCCGTACCCCACCACTTGGGGGTATTTCACTTCTGGGTACGGTTGGGAGCACGAAATGGCACTGACCAACACCGAAGTTTTGAAGGCAAAGCCCGGTCCATCCCCAGTGAAGATGGCCGATGGGCGTGGCTTGTACCTGCTGATCACACCTGCGGGCTCCAAGCTCTGGCGCTGGAAATACCGATTTCTGGGGAAAGAGAAGCTGATGGCGGTTGGCGCATACCCAGATGTGTCGCTCGCCCAGGCCAGGGACAAGGTGGACGAGGCCCGCAAACAACATGCGGCTGGTACGGATCCAATGGCCGCCCGCAAGTCAGAGAAGATCGCACGTCGCTTGGCCGTCGAAGACACGTTCGCCGCCGTGGCGAAGAAATGGTGGGAAAGTTGGAAGGCCGCGCGCAGCGATAGTCATACGGTCTATGTCTGGCGACGGTTGGAGGCCGACGTTTTTCCGGCCATCGGCTTACGACCTATCGCGGAAATCGAGGCGCCCGAACTGGTCGCCATGATGAAGGCCATCGAAAAACGTGGGGCCCTCGACATCGCCAAACGCGCCCTTCAGACCTGCTCGCAGATTTTTCGCTACGCCATCGCCCACGGGGTCGCCAAGCGTAATCCGGCCATCGAAATTCGTCCAAGTGATGTGTTGGCCTCACGAAAAAAGCAGAACTACGCGCGGGTAGACAATAAAGATTTGCCCGAGCTGCTGCGCAAGATCGAGGTCTACAACGGCAGCACCGTGACGCGGGTTGCCATCAAGCTCATGGCTATGACTTTTGTGCGCACTAGCGAGTTGATAGGGGCACGCTGGGAAGAGTTCGATCTTGATCGTGCGCGCTGGGACATCCCCGCTTCGCGCATGAAGATGAAGACGCCACACATCGTTCCACTCTCCGCTCAGGCCGTCACGCTGCTGAGAAGTTTGCACACTTTGACCGGTCACAGCGCCCTGCTTTTTCCTGGTGAGCGAGACCATGAAAAGTCGATGAGCAACAACACGATCCTGGGTGCCTTGGACCGCATGGGGTATGCGGGGCGTATGACAGGTCATGGTTTTCGCGGAATTGCCTCCACCCTGCTGCACGAGCAGGGCTGGCCGCACGAACACATCGAACTGCAGTTGGCACACCAGGAGCGCAACCAAGTCAGCGCCTCATATAACCATGCGCTCTACCTGCAACCGCGGGCAAAGATGATGCAGGCCTGGAGCAACTACTTGGACGCCTGCGTGTCTGGCAACGTGGTGCCCCTGACGGAAAAGCGGGCATAGCTTTCGGACCACCTTGTAGTCGGATGGCGAATGGACGGAATCCGAACCATCGACCTAATGTCGGCCTACGACTGTTACTCCGCAGGACCCTGGTTCGAGTCAAGTTCGGGAGCAAAGACTCACTAGAGTCAGCAGGTTAGCGCCCGCTGATTTTTGATTTCTGTGGTTACCTGGTGCCAGTCTGGTGCCAGTTTCTGGTCTGATGACCGTAGTCCAGAGAGTCACGCCGATCTGTTGCGCGAGCGCCGCATCAATGAGTCACCATGGGCCATCACAAGGCAAGCTCATGCCCAATGTTCGTTTCCCAAATACCGTCTGCTTGCTGCGAGAGCGTCGCGAACAAGATTTAATGGCGAATCCAGCATGACCAAGGTGCCCGCCGCTCCCTACAGTTGCCAACATGCCTACACCGGGAGATTGCCGTGCAACAGCCCTCCGCCTCACCAATCGACACTCACGATCAAGTAGCGACCTTGTTTCTGCGCATGCCGTCCGTCATGCAGATGACGGGCTTGGGTCGATCCACGATCTACAGGCTCATGGCTCAACAAAAGTTCCCCTGCCCGGTTCGCCTCGGCGTGCGCGCAGTGGCCTGGCGCCGCAGCGAACTGGATCTGTGGAGCCAGACACGTCCAGTGACATCGCACTGATGCGAACAGGCTCAACTTTGGAACCCATCGGGTTTACAGCGACCAAAGGACCAGCCCGAAGATAGCCCACTACGTCAGGAGAAACCATTGCCTGAGTGGCTTTAATGCAGCGATTGCCGTCGGTCGCGGCCGGGAGTTGGGTTCACGGTACCTGGCATGAAGCTGTCATCGGAACATCCGGCAACGCGGCAGTAGCGGTTCCTGGCCGCCCGGCCTTGCTTATCAGCGGCGACGGCTTTGATTCGCTCCTGTCCTACGTGCCAAAGGTAGATGTCGTACACCCGCTCATGAAACCAGGACTCTTCTGAATACGGAATTGATGCGGGCCACTTGTGGGCGTGGCGGGTTTCCCGTGTCTCCAAGAGCTGCCTGAGCTGTCGCCCTCTCCGGTGACTTTGCTTCGGGCGTGTCAGGGGTCAGCGCTCCGCGTTTGCAAGGACCTGCTCCGCCAGGTACTCATCTGGTCCCTTCACTGATCTTTCCGGGCTGCGGCTTCCGTGCCTCCCCGTGCTCCCCAGCCATTCTTTTCGCGGTCGTGCACCGGGCGACGAGCTCAGGAAGTACGACGGCGGTCACACCGGGGATGGTGGGCCAATTTGCTATGCGCTGGTCACTTCGGAGCGTCATGCTGCGAGGGGATGTAATGGCGGCTGGGACACAAACCAGAACTTCAATCCTTTAGGTAGGCACGCAAGTTAGCCCACTCAGCCTCCGCTTGAACTCGGACAACTCGCAATATCTCCTTCCTGATCAGACCGCTGAACGGTCGAATGAGAATCCAGTAGAACCAAAACTTAATAGCTTCTACTCGGTTACGGCATTCAACCCGCGTCTCTGAAACAATCTGTACCGCTTCTGGGCATAGTTTGGTAAACCGAAAGGAGAAAGCGACTTTCCGAGATGCGTATGCTTCCGAGAACTGCGCCCAGCTCCCGACATCTCCATCTTCAATGTAGCCAATGACGAACTCCGTTGGAACATTGCTCAGAAGCTCAGTCCAACCCATACTCTCTATGAACGCTTTTCCGCCCTGAGATGCAGAAGGGAGCCCTCTTAACGAAAAGAGAGCGCATATAGCCTTTGAATTCGAAAGAGGTGCATCCCGAGTTATGGAATAAACCCGCTCCAAGTCACCACTTCTAACTACGGTGCTGTACACATGCCTGAAAGAATACTTCGGAACCAGATCGTGCAGAGCTGTTTGATTTCCAACATGCATCTTGGGGGCCTATAAAGAAGGAGAATCTTGCTTACCTATAACCACGAAGAATTCTGAACTCATGAGATCGTTAGTCTGGTTGAGTTCCGCGGGGGTGCAGAAGTGGGGTGATTTCCTGACGCCTAGCATCCAAGATCGCAAAAGACCTGAATCAACTGGGGAGGAATAAACAAGGGAGCTATCGAGCCGGACAAAAGTAGCACCAAAAGAAAAGCAAGAGTGACGCTACCCCCTATCAGTAGGAGACCTCCAACCTGGGAGTGCTTGCTTACCGGGACAGACAGATGCAGTCCCAAGGCCAAAACCGCGAGCCCATAGTACGGTGCGAAAAAGAAGATCCAAAGGCCGGCGTGTAAACCGGCTGCTGCAAAAGCGAGATCAGTATTGATGCCGCTTGCACGTGCCATAAGAACTGCAGAGACATGGATCGACAGAAACAATCCCATATATAGTCCTGATAAAGGCTGCAGTAGGGCGCGCCCTTTCAAATGCCGGCGGGCCCATGCTAATTTCAGGCCCGTAGCTATTTGAAATAAGCAAGCCAGCAGTAGCAAAGGCTCAAGCCAGCCTTGGTAGATCCCTCTAAGCTTGATTTGGACTGCCCAATGCACTTCTTGGCCCGCTAATCCGGCGATATGATTGCCAAGGTGTAAAAATATAAATGCCCCTAATATGCAGGCTGACAGACGATGGCAAAGACGCGAGAATCTCAAAACTACGCTATTTCCGGTAATAGCCCTACCACTCGTTGAGCTCATGGTGTTTTTAATAGGCAATAAAATGTGATGCTACTTCTCCGCGATAGATTGTATGCTATCCAATAAGATCTGTTTGTATTTTGGCATCTCATCTATTGTGGAATTGAAATTGAACATGATCATTTTGTTTTTGTAGCTGCTGAGCAGAAGAATGTTATGGATGTCTGCATCGATCGCGGCAGATTTCATTTCCAAGAAGATCCACTTTCTACCAGCCAGTGAAATGACCTTTCTATTTACCCATTCAATTCGTGGGATTGACCGGTCAAGTGCCTGCTCAGATACTGGAATTAGATCATTCAGTGAGTGTTGAGAAATATCATTCTCTTTGACATCATAGGCTATTGTTGTTTTGGCGTTCTTGTTTCCAACTGCCCAGGCGGGTCGATTGATTTTAGGCCACTTTCTATCCAGGACATCCTGACTAAGGGCAGAAAATTCCGTGGGAGCTGTGAACTTAATATCCGTGCCTTTAATTTGAACCTCGGTGCTATGGGTAATGGTGCTGTATATTAGAAGAAGTGTCAGAATCGCAAATTTCATTGATTGCCACCTATTGTTTAAGTACCTATCTGAAAAGACCAAGATTTCGAGCTTCTTTCGAGCTTTAAGCGCAACTATTCTGCATGATTCCAAGAACTAATGTGGCCTTAGAGCACGTAAAGTCGATTGGTTTTCATATGATCATCTCGCTTATAGGCGAGATGCATGCAGAAATTGGCATTGAGATATGTTCCACAATTAAGCTGCCGACTTCCTTGTCTTGAAGAATACGTTGATGTCCGAGTCCTTCAGTAGTATGCAGCCTGCCATTTGGTAGCAGAGAAGCCATTGATCGGCTATTGGACGCCGGGGCCACTCGATCCCCTTCATCATGAATTATGAGAGTGGGCTGGAACAGTCTTGGGGCCATGTGCTCGATTTCAAACTCTGAAAGATCTGTCCCTCCTTTTCGATTCATTCGGTCAATCAGTAGACGATTCCATATCTCGGGCAATTTGAAAGCAGCGCCTACGATATCCACTACTTTCGGCGGCGAAACAGGTGGTGCGATTAACACTAACCTGTCCGCAGCAAAGCCACGAGTGATTGCGTGAGCAGCTGCCAATGCACCTGCAGAGTGCGCAATCATTCCGCAGAAACGACCGTGCCATGCTTGAAGAGCAAAGAGGGCTCGGGAGAATTGTGCAATATTGGTGCGACTGCCTCCGCTTCTCCCGTGCGCAGGGAAGCTGATCACGTAGGGGCGGAAGCCAGCTGCTATGAGTAATTCGGCGATGAGGAGCATTTGCTCTGCGCTGCCACCCCACCCATGAGCAAGGAGTACCTTCGGGCGCTCGTCTGTACCTTCGTGGCGCAAGACTTCAATGGTATGCCCCTCGAACGGAATTTCTATAGGCTGCCAACCGCTGGAAGAACGAACGCACATTGGTTGGGGCACTCTGAGCCGCGGTTTGGTGAAAAGTCTTAATGCAATGTTTATACTGACAGCTGGCGCGACGCAGTAGACTGCGCGCATCAGGGCGCCAAGCCAATACACTGTGCGAGGGCCACCATATTGACGAACAAAGAAGTTGGTGGTGCCGTTGTCTTGAAGGATGGGTGTTGGGGGGTTTCTATGCATATGCCCCCGCTCCTACGAGCAATGCTACGCCGAGAAGACCGATCCAACCCGGATGCCGGCCTCGTGTTCCAATCAACACGAAAGCCGAACTGGTTGATGTAGCACCAATTACCGCCATCGTCATAAGATGACGACTCTGATCTAATGAGGTTGCGTGTCGTATCTCAAGTATGGCGATTGCTACAAAAAGCCCAAGTACAGTGACAAGATGCCACGTTGCCCAAAGGATGCGGACGTGTCTTTCGTGTAGAACTGCACCACCGAGTTTGGGCACCCAGCCAGTGGTTCTCATGCGACTAAAAATCAGTTTTTCCCCAAGGAGCGAATGAATGGCTCCAATCGCGACCATTAAGATTGCGCTCGTAAGATAGTAGCTAGAACTGCTCATGATAGTGACTCCGCCTAACCGACTGAGGGTCAAGAAATGAAGTGTCTTAGGATCAACTCACGGACCTTTTCGCGCGAGCATACGGATGCGATCAGCCGCCCAGAGGCCAGTTTCCACCGCACCGTCTGTCCAAGGCATTCCCATGTAGTCTCCGCAAAGGAGGACCTTTCTCTGGGTGGGAAGGTAGATGCGATACTGCTGAACGTTCCTGGCCCTGCCGACCGGAGTCAGGGGCTCTGCGAGATTCCATCGCTGTACCCGGTGACTGACCACGCTGCTGCCTATGCCCGCCCAGCGAGCTTCTAGCCATTTCACTACTTCTTCAATTACATAGTCATCAGTGTTTTCAGCAAACCGACGCGCTGCACTGTCGGTTAACATTAGCGTCAAGGTTTCTGGAGCATTTACTACCGATAAACGGGCAGATTCCACTACCATCGAAGCCACGAGACCCTCACCCCAGGCATGTTCATTAGCACTCAGCAAAATGCCGTGAATTCCATTAAGGCTTTTAGGCAGGCTCCAGTCTGGATGCATACCTAATGCAACGTGCACGGTTGATGCATACCGTGTTTGAAGAACACAACTCTCTAGAGCGTTGGGTGCAACTAGAATTCTGTTTGCGGCGGGAGCCGGAACGGCAAGAATCACCCAGTCATATTCAATAGTATCTTTGTCTACGAACGCTTTGACACGACCGGCTTGCTCTATTAGTCGGTGGACACACAATCCTGTCCGAACGTTCAGTGTTTTGGCCATTGCCCGAGGGAGTGAATCCCAGCCCCCTCTTATTGCCAGCGCCTCCGATCCCCTGAACGACATTAAAGCTGACACAAGTGCACGTGAGGTACTTGCAAGAGAATAGAAATAGAAGCCATGTATCGTTGCGTCAAGTAGGTGCTCCGATGCGCCGCGGCCCATTTTTCTTGTGCACCAGGGTAATGCTTCTTCAACATCGTCTGGTGCATACGCAGCGTAGCAGGACCTGTCACGTGGTGCGCCACCGTTCGAAATTGATCCCCTGGCCAAGTCGAACAATTCGTTCCATCGCAGCAAGCCGCTGGTCATGAAGGTGATTGGCCGCCTGGGATTAATCTTATGCAGCTGGCCCTTTCGTTCATACGCCGCCCAGGGGGAGGCTTTCTCGATGCTGCCAGCCAAACCCATTCGTTCAAACAGCTGAGGAATATGGCGGTAGCCTGTAGAAGGGAACTGTGCGCCACACTCTATTGTTCGCCCATGAAAAGCCACGCTTTTTACCCGTCCGCCAACCACTGCTGCTTGTTCAACAATTTCTACCTTGAATCCTGAAGAGTAAAGTGACTCGGCGGCTGCGAGTCCTGCCATGCCGGCGCCCACAACGAGTACGCTCGGTTGCTGTGCGGGTAAGTTCGCGTCCTGTTTTTGCATACGTCGGACTTTAGGTTTTCTCGGGCTACCATACACAGCCTGTATGTTGGAGCGTGCATGCAAAAGCTATCGCGGAATTCTTGGATCGAAGCTGGCTTCAAGGCGCTGGACAAGTCCGGTTATACGGGCCTATCTGCCGAGAAAATCGCAAGAGGATTGCGGGTTACTCGCGGGTCCTTCTATCACCACTTTGACAGCCGCGCGGACTTCGAGGATGCACTATTGCAGCGCTGGTGCAACGACTACACAGACGCTGTGATCGCGCATGCTCGTGGGGGAAGGGGAGCAAAGGAACGACTGGAAAGATATCTTGAGGTCACGACGCGACTTCAACCCGGACGCGAAGTTGCAATCAGAGCTTGGGCGGCTAAAGATCTTCGCGTCAATGAGGTCTTGAAGAAGGTAGATGCCAGCCGAATCAGATTTGTCCAAGAACTCGGTCGCGAATTATTGCCACTTTCAAGTGATGACGAGATAAGTAGGTTTGCACGAGTCGTCTACATGGCGTTCGTTGGCTTCCAACAAACTGGCCCTCACGGCAGCGAGCAGTTTATTCAGCTCGTTCAAGACGTGTTGGGTGCCACGGGCGTCTATCCTCAAGATCGCTGAGGAATGGCCCTACCGGGGCCCAGGGGCAGAGTCGATACAGCGGCGAATCGAATCTGAACTGCAACACACTTGCTTGGCGTTCGCGTCTGGCCTGTGGAGCGAGCGCTTTCCCCCACAACCCTTGAGCGAGTACATTTCCGGGTGAGCCTTGGCCAGCAAGCGCTTGAGCTTGGCCTTCTCGGATTCGAGCTCGCGCAGGCGCTGAGCTTCAGAGACATGCATGCCGCCGAACCTGGCGCGCCACCTGAAGAAAGTGGCGTCTCTGAAACCGCCGTTGCGGCACTGCTCCTTGATCGGCATGCGGCCTCGGCCTGATTGAGGAAGCCGATGACTGTTCCACTGTGAGGCTGCTCGTCTTCATGTCCGTCGAGCTCCTGCTGGTCGACGGACTTCACCACGTTCAAGCTTGTGCCGCTGGTGGGAGACAGACTTCAGGGCAGCGCTAGATCCCACGGCGAGAGGGCAGTTGATTTCTCACGCTCAGCCACAGGGTTCAGAGTGGAACACCTTGAACAAGGGCCCCACACATTCTCCCTATCCTGCGCGGACCGAGGAAGATCGCCGCAACCGACTCACAACAACCTCCAGCATACAGACTGTGTATGGTGCCTAGGTAGACCATAGAGTCCCGCCTGAGGAAAAATTGTTGGTTCCATATAGCGACAGTTGTACAGACGTAGGCGACCCAACTACTCAGTTGTAATGCCTCAAAGTCTCTATTGGTCGGACAGCTCTCAATTCCTCATTCAGTCGCATGCCCATTCTTTGGTGACGAGCTGGAGGCCAAATGAAATTGGGAATATTTCAATAGGATTAGAGGGATATGAACTATGAAAAATCTATTGGCCTTGGCCTTGGCCGCTGTCGTGCTGTTGTCTGCCTGTGGCGGGGGTTACCAATCATCTTCCGAATCAACACAAAAGTCAGCACTGCCTCAATCAGTGCCGTTTGAAACGGTTCCGGTACAGACGACTTCCAACCAGTTGTCGCCCATTCAGGGCAAAAATCATGTGGCTTCGTTGGGTATCACCTACTATGTCCGTACAGACGGGGGAAGTGCCACCGAATGCAATGGAAAGGTCGACGCGCCATATCCAGGAAGCGGGGTATTGCAAAACTGCGCATGGCAGTCGCCACACGACGCACTCCCTACCACAGATACACCGAGAATTTCAGGCGGAGACACACTGATCATTGACGCGGGTGAATACCAAGTCGGCTGGGGTGCACCAGGTGCAGATGGAGGTCGCTGCGACTCCAGCTGGAAGTATGACTGTCATCTTTCTGCAGTACCAAGCGGGCCAAGCCCACAGCAACCCACTCGCATTCTCGGCAAAGGTCATGACGGCACTTGCAGTGCCCCTCCAAAACTTTGGGGTAACGAACGTGTGCCGACCGTGCTCAATTTAGCAGATAGCTCCAATGTGGAGATTGCGTGTCTGGATATCACCGACAAAAGCATCTGCGTGGGTAATCATACTAATTCAAACTTACGCTGTGTCAGGGGTAATGAGCCAGAATTCGGAGCTTATGCGGACTCGGGTATCCGAGCCTACCGTTCAAACAACGTTAAACTCCGTGATCTCAATATTCACGGCCTGGCTTATAACGGCATCCAGGCTGGCGCAGTTTCTAATTGGACGCTTGAGCGGGTTCGTTTGCTGCGAAACGGCTATGCGGGTTGGGACGGTGACCTGTCTGGTATCCCCAAGGTTGATTCCAGTTCAAACAGTGGTTCGCTGATCTTTCGCAACGTCGAAATTGCCTGGAACGGTTGTGCGGAAGATCCGTCGAGTGGAGAAGCTACCGGTTGCTATGGACAAAAGAACGGTGGATACGGTGATGGCCTTGGAACAGCGATAACCGGTGGCAACTGGCTGTTTGAAGACGTTTCTGTTCACCACAATACCTCAGACGGCTTAGATATGCTGTATTTGAATGGCAGGCCAGATACCAGCGTCACCCTCAACCGAGTTCATGCATATTCCAATGCTGGTAATCAGATCAAGGTCAATGGGAATGCGGTTGTGCAGAATTCAGTGATCGTCGGCGAGTGTGGTTACTTCTATCGACAATCTCAGAAGTATCCCTACATGGGCAGCGGAGATCACTGCCGAGCCGGTGGCACAGCTCTATCTCTAGCAGTGCAGACCAATAGCAAGGTTGACGTCACCCATAACACCATCACCGGCGAGGGAGACATATTGATCTTCCACGGAGCAAAAACAAGCCGTGAAGGCAACCCGATGGATGATACGGGAGCCAATCTGCTGATTCGCAACAACATACTAATTGGTCAACAAGATTTTACAGGGGTTCATGGAGAGCTGGTAGCTGCGCATTACTGGGAAAAAACGAAGGCCACAACGGTCTATGAAGGCAATGTCTTCTTCAACGTCAAGAACAATCAGTGTCCGTCTGGAACCATCTGCTCTAACCCTATGCTAACAGTCGCAGCGATGCAAGACTTTGACCCGCGTCTTCAGCAGGGGAGCCCTGCTCATGACAAAGTGGCCCCAATCCCCACTATCACCACCGACTTTTTTGGTGGCAAACGACCTTATGGCGCCGCAGCGGACATCGGGGCCGTCGAAACTCAACCGGATACCGATACGACGAAATGTATTAGATCCCAACCGACCCTCAGCGTGCTGCAACCCCCTTCGGCACTCCCTGCGGGAGCCTCTGTCACTCTGTCGCTAACACTTAAGAATAATGACAACACAGTGTGCGGCCCATCCAACTTCCAGCTTGCACACACATCACCCGTGAACTGGCTTGGTGAGTTCGATGTAAGCGCCTTGACTCTGGCGCCAGGTACGCAAGCCTCGGCACAGTTGAGCCTGAAAAGTGCAACAAACGCGTCCGGCGTTTACAGCGTACCGGTTCGCAGTGCCAGTAGTCATGGAAGCGTCCACGAAACAGAAGCTGTCGGCGTTATCCAAGTTCGCCTTCCTGACACATCTGGCGGTGTACTCAGCGGCGGGGTCGTCACTGACAAGGTGAATTATCGGATCGGCGATATTGTGAAAATCGGTGCCGCCGTCAAGCGCAATGGACGGCCTCAACGGGGCGCCACTGTGGAACTCACCATTGAGGGGCCGAATGGAGTGCGTTGGAGAGCAAAAAGCAGCACTGACGAGAACGGCATGGCATGGGCAAGCTATCAACTACCAACTCAACAGAAGGCCCTGGGCCACTATTACATTTATGTAAAAGGGAACTACCCTAACGCAAAGAGTTTCACCAACCAAAACCGCTTTGATGTGAGGCGAAGCAGCTGAAGCGGTGGCTTGGAGTCGCCCTGGCGGATAGAAGTCGCTCTGCGCCTCGTGCCGCCCATAGCTGGTGAGTGTCCACAGCTGGAGGTGCGGCGGTCAGCCGCATCTCAGGATGACGAATGGCAGGTGCCGGCGGCAGCTGCCATCCGGTAGCTAAACCGGACCGGCCGCAACCAGCCTGCTGCGGGTCTTCAATGAGTGCTTGGACGAGCTTCATGGATCTCGCCCAATTGGCTTAGCGGGGCTCTTCATGGCTGTTATCCAGGTACAGCGCCGCCGATTCGGGCGCTCAACTTACGGTCGAGCACCCGAGAGACCTTAAAGGGAGGCGTCCTTGATCTTCTTCAGGGGGCGAACCTTCACACGCACGGTGGCGGGTTTGGCTGCGAACTCGCGCTCTACCTTGGTGAAGGGGTCGATACCACGGCGCTTCTTCTTCGCGGGGATCGCTTGCGCGGTGATCTTGAGCAACCCTGGCAGCGTGAACTCGCCCAGACCCCTTTTGCTCATGGAAGCCACGATCGTGGCTTCCAGCGCTGCCAACACAGCTTTGGCGGCCTTGGGCTCAACACCGGCGATCTCAGCAAGGTGAACCTGGAGCGTGGTCTTGTTGAAAGCCGTCTTGATCGGCTTCAGGGGTGCCACGTTTGCAGCTGGCTTCTTGGTGGTCGCAGCGGCCTTGGGGGCTGGAGCAGCCTTTTTCGCAACGGGTGCTGCCTTCTTCGCAGCGATGGTTTTCTTTGCAGTTGCCATTGGTGTATCTACTTTCGATTGATGAAAATGCGCATAGCGCGCAGGACAATTGTAGAAACCTTGAGCGAGCACGCGACCAGGATGAAGCAATCTGGGGCAGCCGCCTGCCGACGCTAGCGGCGAACCTGCGGACTCACCACTGGCATGGGACGCTGAATATCCTTGCCAATTTCGTCCATACCTTTCTGCGGATTCCAAGACGAAGTCGCCTCCTGCATGAACACGGCAATCGATCCGGCCAGCCTCACATCCCTGACATCAGATGATCGCGCAAGGGCTTGCCCGATGTGTAGCCATCCCTTCAAGGCTTCTGCCCTGCTGGTGCGCGTCTTGTCCCCCGAACTGTTGGTCGGGCGAGCTTTTCTCAATCGACCATCCTCCTTGGCTTTCAACCGCCAAAGCTCCGGGTGGCTCATGTTCCGGCCACGGGTGGCCTGCCGCGTGGCTTCTGCCTCAACCCCATAGCCTCGCAGCTTCTCGGCAAAGGTCTCGCGCCATTGCTGCAGGTCGGCCTTACGAGGGTTGAGTCGTCTGCCGCTCATCGACTCTGCGCGCACGCTGATGTGCACATGCGGATTGGCTTGATGGTCGTGCAGCACCATCACGTACTTGTGGTCCACCAGCTCGGTCTGTGCGAATTCGCGTGCTGCGCGCTGGACGATCAGCGGATCTGTACCCCGAGGCATGGACAGCATGATGTTGAATGCCTCGCGCCAGTGCCCTTCGTCCCTGATCAGACTGCCGCCGTAGCGCCAATCGTCGCTCAACTCGTGTACGGCCGATTTGCCTCGCACTGTGTCCCCTTGTTCGGTCTCGATGTCAAGCCGGCCGTTCTTGCTGATGTAGCGAAAATGAGCGGCAATGGCCAGCATGCCCCGCCCTCCCCCGGTGACCTTGACCATGACCTGGGGTGCTCTCTTCACCACGGTGGCTTCAATGCGCTTGCGGATGGCGTCTGCGCGCTGACGCATTCCTCCATCACCCAGCTTGGGCTGCGGTTTGACCTTGACCACCCGGTTGTCCGGGTAGAACAGTCGATCCCCCCATTGGATGAGCACCCCATCGATGTTTGGCGTTTGGACCATGGTGTCCTCCTTGAAGTCACCGGCTGAACCGGTGGTAGGTGTCAGCAGATTGCCCTCGCGGGCGCAGATCGGCCAGCAAGGCCGCAGCCTGGGTGAGGTGGCTCCGGATGTCTCCGTCCAGCCGGTCGAGCATGTCCCGGTAGACCAGCGCCTTGGGCACGTTGCTCTGGGTCAGCAGGCGTGAGAGGGAGTGGATGTTGCGGCTGAGGCTGGAGAGTTGGGCGTTGGACGCCGTGAGCACGGCGAGTTGTTCGGTGCGGCTGGTGCCTGAGGTCAACACCGGGATGCCCGCGATGAGGCCTGCCAGGTAGGCGCCACGCGACAGTCCCGCCAAACGCGAGCCGTCGGCCAGTCGCTCGGCCTCGGCGGTTGTCAATCTGATTGACAACTTGATCAGAGACGAACGCGTTGCGACACATCTCTCGGCATCCGCTTTTTGATGTAGATCTGGCTCGCCCAGCCCAAGATCGCGGGCCACCGCACGACGGACCAGCACAGACACACTCGCCCGCTGGGCCTGGGCTCGGTCCACCAGCGCAGCCTTGAGGCCGCGCATATCGACCGTGACGAAGTCAGGGTTGTGGGTGTTCATGTGCCAACCAAAGGGTGCAAACGTGAGCGAAGCGAATCGTTTGTGAAATCGGCGGCGGGCCGCCTATCCTGCACTAACCAATGCATCCATGTTCACCGAAGATCGACAGAACCGAGGCGCTGGATTCGAACGAAAATCCAGCCAGTCCCATGCCGCGCCGATGGCGGCCTGGTTGTCAATCAGATTGACAACCGGCCAGGCCGAGGCCGCATGCGGACATCTTTGAGCCACACGAGAGGAAGCCTTTTGAACGACACGTCACAGACTCGCAGACTGGAACGCACACCAGAAAGAGACGAAGTGCTGCGCCGCATCGGGCGCAATGTGGTGAACTTCCAAATGGTCGAGGCCATGCTCAAGCACCTGAACGCCACCGCTTCAGTGCACGGGCCGGCCAGCCAGTTGGCAAATCGACTGGAAGCGCAGAGAACAGCCGTACACCACAAGACCATGGGCGAACTCGCGGGCAGGATGGTGACCCATGTGTTGCAAGCACAACCAGAGCACCAGACGCCAGATGAAATCACCGAGCTATGGATCGGCTTCCGCTTCACGCTTGCGACCGATGTGCAGTTCATTGACCAGCACGATCAGGAGATGCGCGCATTGGTGGAAGCGCGCAACGATCTGATTCATCACTTTCTGCCACGCTGGTATTCGGCCGTGGACGGCGATGCGGAGGCTGCCCTGGCTTACCTGGATGCCCAGCGGGACGAAACCTTTCGCATGCTCGACAGGCTCAGAGGCTGGGTCAAGACGATGGATGAAGGTCGCAAGCAGGTGGCAGCCTTCTTGGCATCGCCCGAGGGTGTGCGGCAGATGGATCTGGGATTCCTTCAGAGCAGTCGCCTGGTGGCGATGCTCGGCGAAGTTGCCCTGAAGACCGCACGACCTGATGGTTGGGCCTACCTCACGACGGCGCTGAACTTGATTCGCCACAGGGCGCCCGACGAGCTGGACAACCTGCAAGTTCGCCATGGATACCAGAACCTCAAAGGCATCTTGCTGGCCGCAGAGTATTTCGATGTAGAAGATGAACCGCTGCCTAACGGAGCCAGTCGCACGATCTACCGGATCAACGATCGGTACACGCTGCACATTGGAGACGACGATGCGGCTGGCGCGGCTGCCACACAGCGTGTCAATCAGATTGACAACTCAAATCCCGCTCCAAGCCAATAAGGGTCAACTGACTGGCGTCCACCGCTTTCTTTTGACCGCCCTTCACTGGAATCACATAGACCTGCCCTACCTTGGGCGGCGCCTGCAAGGTGTTCACCACGACCTCGGTGCCGTTCAAGAGAGCAAGCAGCCTCATCGGTGCCTGTAAGCACCGCTGCGAGGTGGAGCCAGATCGCATGCTGGAAGGGGCCCTTTTCTTCTCTGGCGCGGAGTGGGTATCACCCATCCTGAGATTGGCCTCCATGGATTCGAGCAGAGCCGATGTGCCGCGCCGCACGCTGCCAGAACCCGCCGCCAGCTCGGTTCGCAGTGCCATTACCCCATCCCGGGTGATGGGGCTTCGGTCTGACGTCCAGGCCTCAACGTACTGCGGATGCTCTGCAGCCAGTTTGCGAAGCTCATGCAGCTCGTTCAGGCCTCTGCAGCGGCCTTCGCGGTACGCGGCCATCAACCAGTCCGGCGGATCGATCAACGCCGTCGCCAGCGTCACATACTGCCGGCTCTTGCCGATGGCCCGCGCGATGTCGGCCTGCGTTTGGCCCTTGTTCAGCGACCTTTGCACGAAAAGCGCGATCTCCAGCGGGCTCAGACCCTTGCGCTGTTCGTTCTCGATGAACTGGTCCACGCTGTTGGCGGTCTGGTCCACAAAGGCGGGAACCTCGGACAGCCCTACCCGCCTGCAAGCGCGCAGGCGCCGGGCTCCAAAATTGAGCATCCAGCGTCCGGGTTTGGTGGGATGTGTGCGCACGGACACAGGCTGACGCACACCCCGCTCCCGAATGGTCTCGGCCAGCTCGTTCAGGCTTTGTTCGTCGAACTCCTGCCGGGGTTGGTCCGGGTCTTCGTCGATGGCGTCCAGCGGAATTCGCAAGGGTGCGCCACCCTCTTCCCCGGTCGGTGGCAACAGGTCGAGGTCATCCAGCGACAGGGTCATGATCCGCTCCGTTGATGGGGGTGATTGGGGTCGTCTGCGATGGTGACTCCGCCAGGACGGCCGCGGCGATCACAGCCATGGCCAGTTCGATTTCGCGCCAAGCGTCCCGCGCGGCGGTCTTCTTCATCTCCCACAGCACCAGGCCTTCTGCCTGGGCTTCTGCCACGGCTGAGCGGCGCGGCATGGACGCGTACTGCCCCGGCTTGGGCCCGCACGGGATCAAGATGGGGTTGAACTTCTGTACCAACTGCGAAAAGTTCTCCCGCTGGAACGGCGTGGCCTCCACCATCACGAGCAACAGCCCTATAAGGTGCAGCTTCTGGTTGAGCATGGCCTTGATCTTGCGCACCCCCACCCTCGGGTGGTTGAGCAAGGCATGCACGCCGTCCAGGGCTTCCTGGTTGAGCTGGATCGGCGAGAGCACGCAGTCGGCCGAGACCAGCGCCGCGATCATGCGGATGTCCGGGTTGGGGTTGGTGTCAATGAGGCAGACGTCGAACCGGCTGTCCATGGCTTTCAAGAAGGCCCGCAGGTGGTTGGCGAAGTCGTTGTGCAACGTGGGCTGCCGCTCCAGCCCGGACAGGGCCTGGTTGGCGGCCACGAGGACAAAGTCCCCGCCCGTAATCAACGGGCTCGCCTGCGTCAGCAAGGCGCTGGCCGGGACCTCCGCCACAGCCACGCGTTGGGACTTGCGCAACGGGTCAGAAAAATTGCCTTGGTGATCCAGGTCAATGGCCAGCACGCGGTGGCCGAGTTTGCGGAAGTAGTGGGCCAGCAGGGTGGCGACGGCGGATTTGCCGACGCCACCCTTCTGGTTTGCAAGAACAAGGGTTTTCATGGGGTAGTCCTCTGGCGATCGACAAAGGAGGTCGAGGCGGAGGACGGTTCCCGGGCGCCGCGCTCGATGGGCCAGCGGCCGGGATCGCGCGAGCCGGCGCCGGCCGGCGAGCGCGATTCAGAAGTTCACGCGCACGCACCGCCCGATGATGGAAGCGATGCGGCGCATTGGCGGCGCTGGATTCGGGGTTGAATCCAGCGCCGGACCTCATCAGGCCTTGAGCTTGCGCATCTCTTCGGCCAGCACCCACAGTGCGCGGTTCAGGCTCACGCTGCGGTCGATGCTGGCCACCGGGCGGGTGTGCAGTCTCCGGCCCTTCGCACCGCGCCCGGGCTGGCCACCGCGCAACGCGTTCTCCTGCACCCGCTGAAACGTGGTCCACAGGGTGTTGCCGAAGTCTTCCGGCCGACGGGCCTCGATCAATTGCTCGGCCGTCACTGGCGCCGGTGGTTCGCCCTCCCCTCGTTCACCGTAGCGCAGCGCCAGGGCGGCGGTGGCAAAGGCCTGCTGCTCCTCAGGCTGCAAGGTCAGTGCCTTCATGCTGTCGGTGGAGGCGTCCACCGCCTCGAAGTCCTCCAGCACCCGGAACGCTCCCTCGATCACGTCATCCCGGATGTTGCCCTTGTGCGGGATGCGGATGTCATTGGTGATGTCGCCCACCACCAACCCGTTGCAACAGACGAATCTGAACATCCCAGCGAGCATCTGGTAGCTGCTGGCGCCGTCGTGGCTGTTGATCAGGATGATCTCGTTCGCTTCGGGCCGGGTGTTCACTTGGCCGGCGTGACGCATGCGGATCATGTGTTTGGTGAACTCGGTCTTGCCTTCGATGCGGCTCTTGCTCTGAGCCACCATGAAGGGCTCGAAGCCCTCATGCCGCAGACCGCGCAACACGTCGATGGTGGGGATGTAGGTGTAGCGCTCGGAACGGCTGCCGTGTTTGCCTTCGGCAAAGATGGACGGCGCGGCCCGGCGCATCTGGTCTTCGGCCAGCGGGGTTTCGCTGCGGACGACGAAAGTGGTGTGACCGAAGCGGGCGGCCAGGGGGCGGGAAGCTTGAACGGTGTTCATGGTGAAGGCTCCAAAAAAATGAATGAAAGAAGGGATGACCAGACACGCAGGGCGGATGGGCTCCGCACGATGTGACGCCTCAGACATTGGTGGGTAGGCGTTCGCTGCGGACCTTGCGCAGGCCGCTGACGGGTGGGTTCTGCGCGGCGCTCGGCTGGGCTGCGCCATCGTGTGCTCTGCGGGCTTCCCCCTCCGCTCGGCTGTCGAGGTAGTCGATCTCGTCGACAACAAAGTCCAAGGCAAAGACCTCGGCCCCGTCGTTGCCCTGGTACTGGTTGTTTCGCACCCGTCCGACGATGTTCACGTGCGAGCCTTTGCCCAGGTAGGTGGCGGCGTGTTCGGCCTGCTTGGCCCACAGCGTCCAAAGGATCGCGGTGGCCATTTCCTCGCGGTCTTCACCGCTGCCCCTGTGTTGGTTGCTGATGGCGAGCAGCACCGCCTTGGCGACCTTGCCTTCTCTCCCTTTGACGAATTCGAGCTTGACCGCACCGGCCAGGTGCGCGTGGCGCTGGATGACTTGAACGTTGGCCATGATGGAACTCCTTGCGCGAGCGAATCAGCCGGACCCCGATTCGGGTTCCTCAAAACTGATCCTCTCGCTCGGACTCCCTCGCTCCCGCCCACGGGCGGGCGGGGGGTGGGCAAGGCCCCTTCCCGGGGGAAGGGGTTGGGGATGGGGAAACCACGCAGCCGAAGCAGTGAGCCAGTCACCTGGCCCACCGCTGAAAGATCCCCCCACAAGTCCCCCTCACCCGTGGATGGGGGCGC
>PHCQ01000064.1 GCA_002840835.1 Betaproteobacteria bacterium HGW-Betaproteobacteria-16
TGCCCGCTCACCACGCCCAAACGCACCCACTCTGCGTTGCAAATGCGCGCCATAGCCCGAGCTATGGCTGTGCTTTGCGCCTTGATTGGGCACGTTTGGTCGCGTTGCTCGGACACGACCGAAAAACTCTCAGCCTCTGAGGCCCGGCAAAGCCGGTTCCTCGGTGCCCCTGGACTGAGGCATCGCGCTCCGGTGCGTGCCTTTTGTTTCGCATAGAGATAGTCAAGGAAGAAGAACATGGAAGACCAGGGCATACACGACGCGGCGATTTTTTTGATGTCGCTGGGTGAAGAAGAAGCGGCCGAGGTGTTCAAGCATCTCAGCCCGAAGGAAGTGCAGAAGCTGGGCGAGACCATCGCCAAGACGCGCTCGGTCTCGCACGAGCGGGTGGATCAGGTGATGCAGAAGTTCACCAGCGCCGCCGCGTCACAAAGCCTGCTGGTCTCCGACACCGACAACTATGTGCGCGCGGTGCTCAAGCGCGCGCTGGGTGACGACAAGGCCGCGCTTCTGATCGACCGCATCCTGCAGGGTGGCGATGTGTCCGGCATCGAGAGCCTGAAGTGGATGGACCCGTTCTCCATCGCCGAACTGCTGCGCAACGAGCACCCCCAGATCGTGGCGGCCATTCTGGTGCACCTGGAGGCAGACCAGACCGCTGCTGTGCTGAAGAACTTCACCGAACGCACACGCAACGAAGTCATGTTGCGCATCGCCACCCTGGAGGGCATTCAGCCGACTGCCCTGAAGGACCTCAACGAGGTGCTGTTCAAGGTGCTCGCCGGTGGCGACAAGATCCGCAAGACCTCCATGGGTGGTGTGAAAACAGCCGCCGAGATCATCAACATGATGGGCACCCAGATCGAGAACACGGTGATCGAGTCGATCCGCGAGTTCGATGCCGAACTGGCGCAGAAGATCATGGACAAGATGTTTGTTTTCGAGGACCTGCTCAAGCTGGACCCGAAGTCGGTGCAGATGGTGCTCAAGGAAGTCTCTTCCGACTCCCTGGTGGTTGCGCTCAAGGGCTCCACCAACGACCTGCGCGAACTGGTGCTGGCCAACATGTCCACCCGTGCCGCCGAGGCCCTGCGCGAAGACCTGGAGTCGCGCGGCCCGATCCGCCTGTCCGAGGTCGAGAACCAGCAGAAAGAGATTCTCAAGATCGTGCGTCGTCTGTCTGACGAGGGTCAGATCGTGATCGGGGGGGCGGAGGATGAAAGCTTTGTCTAGACATGACTACCCCCCGCGTCGCCTTCGGCGCCACCCCCCTGGGAGGGGGGCGACACCTGCCGTCCGGCAAAGCCGGCCCGGCGGTGTCTCTGGATGGGGTCACGCGCTCTGGAGCCGTGTGAGCGTGCTCGAGTCTTTGGTGGGTGCGGCTCATGGTCAATAAGAACAACCCCCATTCCCGCTTTGTCCCGCGCGAGGAGATTGACGGTGTGTCTGCCTGGCACTTTTCTGCGGTGGACGGCAGTGAAGACCATGTGGCGCTGGGCAGTGACAGTGATGCGCCGCCGCCTATCGATGAAGCCGCGCTGAAGCAGGCTGCCGATGAGGCGTATGCCGAGGGCTACGCCCATGGTCACGAGGCGGGTGGCCGCGAAGTGCGTGATGCGCTGGAGGCCACGGTGCGCAAGGCGGCCGAGGAGACAGCGGTTCGCATGGCGCAGTTGCTGCACAACACGCGCGACCACCTGCAGAAAAGCGAAGACCAGATTTCGCGCCACATTCTGGAACTGGCCTGCGATCTGGCGCGCCAGGTGGTGCGCCAGGAGCTGCACAGCGACCCTGGGCACCTCAAGCCTGTGATCGCTGAGGCACTGGCCCAGCTGGTCGAAGACGGCCTGCCCGCCACCGTGCGCATGAACCCTTCTGACCTGGCGCTGATGCAGGGCGCGCTGAACGAGAACATCGGCAAGTCGCCGCCGGCCTTCGTGGCCGATCCCAACATCACCCCGGGCGGTTGCATGATCGAATCGCCCAGCACGTCGGTGGACGCCACGATCGAGAAGCGCTGGGCCCGCGCCGTGGGCAACCTGGGCATGGAAGTCGAATGGAATCCGGGGAACGCCGATGTGTGACTTTGAAGCACCCCCCGCGCCGCTTCGCGTCACCCCCCTCAAGGGGGGCGATACCAGAGGCCCGGCGAAGCCGGTTCCTCGGTATCTCTGGATTGAGGCATCTCGCTCCGGAAGCGGCTTGGCTATATCCCGTGCGCCGCTTCGCGTCAGCCCCCTGAAGGGGGGCGCTGCTGGCCGTCCGGCGAAGCCGGCCCGGCGGCAGCTCTGGATTAAGGCATTTCGCGCCGGAAACTGTTTTGGTTTTTCTTTTTGGAGTGCGCCATGAACGACAGCACCTTCGAGGGCGCTAGCCGCTGGGGGCATTTCATGGAAGACCTGCGTGAGAACGCTGCTGTGCATACGCCGCTGGAGGTTCGGGGCACGCTGACGCGGCTGGCGGGTCTGGTGCTGGAGGCTGTAGGGCTGAAGGTACCGGTGGGGTCGCAGTGCCTGATTGGCAATGGTCCCAAGGACCCTGTGCTGGCGGAGGTGGTGGGCTTCTCAGGTGACCGGGCCTACCTGATGCCGGCGGGGGACACACACGGGCTGTCCAGTGGTGCCAGTGTCACGCCCTTGGCGCCTTACCGGCCAGTGCCGCGCATGGGCCAGGCCAACAAGCCGCCTTCACCTGACGACCGGGGCGCGCTGCGCTTGCCGCTGGGTGCCGGGCTGCTGGGCCGTGTGGTGGATTCGCATGGTCACCCGCTGGACCACCAGGGGCCCATCATCAATGTGGACATGGCGCCCATGGACCGCCAGCCCATCAACGCCATGGACCGCGACCCGGTTCGTGAACCGCTGGACACCGGCGTGCGTGCCATCAACGCCTTGCTGACGGTGGGGCGCGGCCAGCGCATCGGACTGTTCGCCGGCTCCGGCGTGGGCAAGAGCGTGCTGTTGGGCATGATGGCCCGCTACACCCGGGCCGATGTGATCGTGGTGGGCCTGATTGGCGAGCGCGGTCGCGAGGTGAAGGAATTCATCGAGGACATCCTGGGCCCCGAAGGGCGCCAGCGCTCCGTGGTGGTGGCCGCTCCGGCCGATGCACCGCCACTGGTGCGCATGCAGGGCGCCAGCTACGCCACGGCGATTGCCGAACGTTTTCGCGATGACGGCCTGGACGTGCTGCTGCTCATGGACTCGCTGACCCGCTACGCCATGGCTCAGCGCGAGATCGCCCTGGCCATTGGCGAGCCACCGGCCACCAAGGGCTACCCACCGTCGTGTTTTGCCAAGCTGCCACAGCTGGTGGAGCGCAGCGGCAACGGCCTGAACGGCGTGGGATCGATCACCGCCTTCTACACCGTGCTCTCTGAAGGTGACGATCAGCAGGACCCGATCGCTGACGCCGCGCGCGCCATTCTGGACGGCCACATCGTGCTGTCGCGGGCATTGGCCGAATCGGGCCACTTCCCGGCCATCGACGTGGAGGCATCGGCCTCGCGCGTGATGCAGAACGTGGCCAGACCGGCCCACCTGGAACTCGCACGACGCTTCCGCGCACTGTATTCGCGCTACATGAAAAGCCGCGACCTGATCCAGCTGGGCGCCTACATGGCCGGCAGCGACCCGGAGACCGACCGCGCCATAGCGCTGTACCCGGCGCTGCAGCGCTTCCTGATGCAAGGCATGTTCGACGCCTCCACCATGGAAGCCAGCCTGAACGAGCTCGAAGCCGCCCTGCAGGACGAAGGCAAGCCCGCACAGGCTGCGCCAGGTCGCCCGCAGCGCGCACCGAACCGCAATGTCTGAACGCTCAGCATGACGATCGTCCATCCTTTCGCCAGTGAATCCCAACCCAAAGAGGCCCACACATGACCACCATTCAGACCTTGAACAAAGTGGTGGAGATCGCCGAGCGCCGACGCGACGTGGCGCTGGCGGCCCTGGCACAGCTGCAGCGTGAAATGCAGATCGCCCAGGACCAGATGGACCAGCTCGAAGCGTATGCACTGGAAGCGCAGCAACGCTGGAGCGCGCGCAGCAGCGCCGGCATCGACGCCGCCCTGCTGCATCATCACCGCCACTTCCTGCAGAAGATCGAACACGCCATCGAGTTCCAGCGCGGCGTGCTGAGCAGCCGCGAAGACATGATTGCCCAGCACCAGGAACAGGTGCGCGTGGCCGAACGCGACGTGGCCGGCCTGCGCAAGTTCACCGAGAAAAAAATCCAGGCGCAGGCCCAGGTGATGGAACGCCGGGAACAGAAGAACACCGACGAAATGGCCTTGACCATCCACTTGCGCCAGCGACTGGCCATGGCGCAGGCGCACGCACGCTCTGGCGCCTGAGCCGCCACCCCTGTCTACTCCGCCTCCGCACCCTCTTCCGAACGCGACCCCAGGACACGCCACCCATGAGCTCCACTTCCGCACCAGCCTCCCAGACGGCGTCGTCATCCACCAGCCAGACCGCGCAGGCGAACCGCGCTGGTCAGCAAGGTGCCCGCCGGGCGACCGAACCCGGTGCAGACAACAGCCTGTTCGCCAACCTGCTTTCCCTGTTGGCCGACACGCACGAACAAGCCCAGCCCGACCTCGGTGCCGCGCTCACGGCTGGCGAGGGCGAAACACTGCCGGGCACCGAGGAGGCACCCGAAGACAATCCGCTGGCCGCCCTGGCCGGCTGGCCAGGTTCACCGGTACCGGCCGAGACAGGCCACGCAGCCTCTGCGGACGCACAGCGGGTCGACGCCCCGGTCGACACGGCAGCCGACGTCGACCCATCGATGCAGGCCGTCGACGAGCCCGTCCCCGAAATCGACATGGCCGCCGACCGCGCAGCCCACGAATCGCCGCAGGGCCTGGCCGGCACAACCCAGCGCCCGCAGGCCTCACAAAAGGGTCTCTCCGCCACGGCCCTGGCCCAGGCACAGTCCATCAAGACCGGCGCCGCAGCCCACGCAGCCAATGCCGCCGTGCAGCAGCCGGACAGCAACGGCATGGTGTGGCGGCGCACGGGCGGTGGTGTGGCCGAAGGCGCGTCCTTCTCAGGCTCCGCGCAACTGGCCAGTGTGCGCAGCACCGTGACGCTGAACGACCGCTTTGGCCACCACCTGGCGGGCCCGGGACCGGGCCCCGTGGTGGCCCGTGACGCGGCCGCCACCGGCTTCGCGTCGGTACAGGCCAGCAATGGCACGAATGGCACCACCGGCGCGGCCTCGGTTTCAGGCGCGGTGGGTGGCGCAGACGCCAGCCTGGCCGCAGGCAGCGCCAGCGGTGCAGACAGCACCGGTGGCGGTGACCATGCCGACGACTCACACAACGCCGGGCAGGACGACCAGAACCCCGATGCCCATGAGGCCTTCACCGAAGCCGAAGGCCAGCAGATCAGCCACTGGGGCACCCAGAACCTGCGCCACGCCAGCCTGCGCGTGGGCCAGGGTGGGGAAGATGCCATCGACATCCAGCTGTCGGTCAAGGGCCAGGAAGTGCAGGTGGATTTCCGCACCGACAACGCCGATGCACAGGCCTCATTGAAGAACAGCGCTGACGAATCGCTTGCCGAAATGCTGCAACGCAGCGGCATCCAGCTCGCCGGGGTGTCGGTGGGCGCACAGGGCCAGGGTGCCGACCGCAACGGCACGCCCGGCGAGAGCGGTGCAGCACGCGCCGACCGCGCCCCCAACCGCCTGGCGGGCACGCCCGCAGCCGCCGAAGCGCCACGCGCCGCGCCCCTGCGGGCCGACGGCAGCCGCCCGCTCGACCTCTTCGTGTGATGAGGCACACCCCCCTGCGCCGCTGCGCGGCTTCCCCCCTCCGTGGCGCGCCTTCAGCGCTTCGAGGGGGGACGCACCCTGTGGCCCGGCGAAGCCGGTTCCACGGGTGCACTGGATAGGGGCATCTCGCGCCGGAGGGTCTTTGGGACGCACCCTGTGGCCCGGCGAAGCCGGTTCCACGGGTGCCCTGGAATCGGACACTTCGTTCCGGAAAGTGCTTGGTACTTCCTCCTGCGCCGCTTTGTGCCGGCCTGAGTCCTGCGAATAAGCGCCTTTTCCAGTGCTTTTCTGCCGAACGGCGGCAGGGGGGGCGCTCAATAATTCCTCCGAACCGACACGCTTTTGGGGCGTGTCCAGCGCCCCAATCCCGGGGCGGACCCACAGAGGAATTCCATGTCAGCTGCCGCCGCCACCGCCACCGAAGCCGCCGCGCCTGCGAAGCCCAAGAGCCGCAAGTTGCTGTACATCCTGCTCGGGGTGATCGTCGTTGGCCTGCTGGGTGCAGGCGGCGCGCTTTACCTGCTGAAAAAGAACACGGCCGAAGACGAGTTCTACGACGACGAAGAGATGGTGGAGTCCGCGCCGGCGCGCCCTGAGACCCCGCCCGTGTTCCTGCCACTGGAAAACATGGTGGTCAACCTGGCCGATGCCGGTGGCAACCGTTTTGTTCAGATCGGCATCTCGCTGCAGATCGAGGACGCCAAGACAGGCGAAGAAATGAAGGCCTACATGCCGAGCATCCGCAGCAGCGTGCTGCTGCTGATCTCGCAGCGCACATCTGAAGAGCTGCTGCAGTTGCCGGGCAAGGAGAAGCTCGCCAACGACATCGTGGCCGACATCTCCCGGATCATGGGCTACCGCCTGCCCGAAGCCGCACCGGCCAATGGCGAGAAGCCCAAGCGCAAATCCAAACTGCCGCCCAACCCGGTGCAGGCGGTGCTGTTCTCCAGTTTCATCGTGCAGTGACCGCTGCGCACTGAACGACCACCCTCCGCAGTCAGGCCCACACCATGTCCGATTCGTTTCTCTCCCAGGAAGAAATCGACGCGCTGCTCGAAGGCGTCACCGGCGAAAGCCAGAAGCTCGACAAGGAAGACACGCCCACCGGCGCGGTGCGCGACTACAACCTGTCCAGCCAGGAGCGCATCGTGCGCGGGCGCATGCCCACCATGGAAATCGTCAACGAACGGTTTTCGCGCAACCTGCGTCTGGGCCTGTTCAACTTCATCCGCCGCAGCCCGGAAATTTCAGTGGGCGCGGTGCAGGTGCAGAAGTACAGCGCCTTCCTGCGTGAACTGGTGGTGCCCACCAACTTCAACATCATGGCCATCCGCCCATTGCGCGGCAACGGCCTGGTGGTGTGCGAGCCCACGCTGCTGTTTGGCGTGATCGACAGCCTGTTCGGTGGCAACGGCAAGTTCCACACCCGCATCGAAGGCCGTGATTTTTCACCCACCGAGCAGCGCGTGATCAACCGCCTGGTCGATGTGGTGGCCGAGGAATACAAGAAGGCCTGGCGCGGCGTGTACCCGATCGAGCTGTCGTACCAGCGCTCGGAGATGCAACCCCAGTTCGCCACCATCGCCACACCCAGCGAGATCGTCGTGTCGACCAGCTTCACGCTGGAGATCGGCGACATCACCGGCTCACTGCACCTGTGCATTCCCTACGCCACGCTGGAGCCGATTCGCGACGTGCTGTATTCCAGCGTGCAGGGCGACGCCATCGAGGTGGACCGCCGCTGGATCAAGCTGCTGAGCCACGAAATTCAGGCGGCCGAGGTCACGCTCGTGGCCGAACTGGCCAAGACCGATGCCACGGTGGAGCAGTTGCTGGCCATGCAGGTCGGCGACTTCATCGAGCTCGACCGCAACCCGGCGATCCAGGCCCATGTGGACGGAGTGCCCATCGTCGAGTGCCAATACGGCACACACAAAGGCAAGTACGCCCTGCGCGTGGACCGCAACCTGCGCGGGCCCGATACGACCTGGCTTGGAGATTCTTATGTCCACTGAGAGCACCGACACCATGAACGACGATTCCGTGAGCGACGACTGGGCACAGGCCCTGGAAGAACAGGCCTCCACCGAGCAGGCCGACAGCGCGCCTGCTTTTGACGGCAACGCCTCACCTCTGACGACGCCGCCAGGTGGTGGCGCCTCAGGCGCACCGGTGCAGGACATCCAGATGGTGCTGGACATCCCGGTGCAGCTCTCGGTGGAGCTGGGCCGCACCCGTGTGCCCATCAAGTACATCCTGCAGCTGGCACAGGGCTCCATCGTCGAACTCGACGCGCTCGCCGGCGAACCCATGGACGTGCTGATCAATGGCTACCTGATTGCCCAGGGCGAGGTGGTGGTGGTGAACGACAAGTTCGGTATTCGCCTGACAGACATCGTGACGCCTTCTGAACGCATGCGGCGGGTCAGCAGAACTTGACCAAAGGTCAAGTTCTGCTGGACCTGGAACACCCCCCGCGCCGCCTTCGGCGTCACCCCCCTGAAGGGGGGCGATACCAGAGGCCCGGCAAAGCCGGTTCCTCGGTATCTCTGGACTGACTTCCCCTCGTTCGTTGCATCTGTTCTTTTTCCGCTTCACTTTTTCGTTCTCACTTCCCTACCGCTTCGGCTGACCCCTCATGCTTCAAAACGCCGCCCCTGCCATTGCGCTGCTGGTCATCATGGTCGTGATGGCGCTGGTGTTGCAGCGTTTCCGGCGTCACATTCCAGGTGCGGCCTTGCATGGTGGGCCGAAATTGCAGGTGCTCTCTTCGCTGTCGCTGGGTCCGCAGCAGCGGGTGGTCACGGTGCAGGTGGGTCAGGGGGACGACGCGGTGTGTCTGGTGCTGGGTGTGGCCGCCGGCGCTGTGCAGGCGCTGCACCAGATGCCGCTGCCGCCGGAAGCGCTGAACCCGACCGAGACCGCTGCGCCCACCGGCTTTGCTGCCCGACTGGCCCAGCTGGCACAACCGCACAAGGTCACCAAATGAATGACATGGCCCACCCCCGCCGCGCTGCGCGCGTTCCCCTTCAAGGGGTCGGCGGCAGCGGCCCGGCCATGACGTTTTCGCGTCGCACCTGGAACAATCCGCCCTTCGTGAGCGATGAGGAGCTTCTGGCCCGCCCGCGCCGCACCACGCGCGTCGCCCCTCAAGCTGGTGCAGCCAGATCAGTGGCACACCGCTTGTGGCTTCTGTTGACCACCCATGGCGCGGGCAGCTTCGTCCGGCTGGTGCTGGCCGCCAGTGTGTTGCTGCTGGCCACGGACGTCTGGGCCCAGGCCGCAGCAGCACCCGGTGCCACCGGCCCCTCACTGCCCCTGATGGTGGGCCAGGGGCCGAACGGCAACTCGTACTCGGTGCCGATCCAGACGCTGCTGTTCTTCACCGCGCTGTCGTTCCTGCCGGCGATGCTGCTGCTCATGACCGGCTTCACCCGCATCGTCATTGTGTTGTCGCTGATGCGCCAGGCACTGGGTACACAGTCGGCTCCACCCAACCAGGTGGTGGTGGGCCTGTCGCTGTTCCTCACCTTCTTCGTGATGGGCCCCACGCTCGACAAGGTCTACCAGGACGCCTACGCCCCCTATTCGCAAAATGCCATCAGCTTCGAGGTGGCGCTGGAGCGTGGCCAGGCGCCCATGCGTGCCTTCATGCTCAAGCAGACGCGCCAGTCCGACTTCGAACTCTTCGCCAACCTGGCCCGCCTGCCCAACGATGTGACCGCCGAGACCGCGCCATTTCGCGTGCTGGTACCGGCGTTCGTGACCAGCGAGCTCAAGACTGCCTTCCAGATCGGGTTCATGATCTTCATACCGTTCCTGGTGATCGACATGGTGGTGGCCAGCGTGCTGATGTCGCTGGGCATGATGATGCTGTCGCCGGTGCTGGTGGCGCTGCCTTTCAAGCTGATGCTGTTCGTGCTGGCTGATGGGTGGAATCTGCTCATTGGCTCCCTCGCTGCATCATTCGCCCAGTAAGTGATGACTGCCCCCACGCTCCACCGCTGCGCGGGTCGCTGCCCCCCGAGGGGGCTGGTCCGCCTTGGGAGCGGCCCGGCGGCGGCCCGACCAACTACCGCCCCCACGCTCCACCGCTGCGCGGGTCGCTGCCCCCCGAGGGGGCTGGCCCGCCTTGGGAGCGGCCCGGCGGCGGTCCGTTTTCGCACTCGAAAGGCTCTCTGAATGGATCCCCAAGCCGCCCTCACGATGGGGCAGAACGCCCTCTTCCTGCTGCTCATGGTCGCCGCGCCCGTGCTGGCCACGGTGCTGGGCGTGGGCCTGGTGGTGA
Source organism: Betaproteobacteria bacterium HGW-Betaproteobacteria-16 (assembly GCA_002840835.1). Taxonomy (GTDB): domain Bacteria; phylum Pseudomonadota; class Gammaproteobacteria; order Burkholderiales; family Burkholderiaceae_C; genus Hydrogenophaga. Next base: position 10,070 of record PHCQ01000064.1, read on the forward strand.
GCCTATTCCAGGCCATCACCCAGATCCACGAGGCCACGCTCTCGTTTGTGCCCAAGCTGATCGCGGCCATTGCGGTGTTCGCCATTGCCGGTCCGTGGATGATGACGACGATGGTGGAGTTCATCCGAAACACCATCTTGTCCATCCCCAACTTCGCGGTCTAGATGGGACACCCCCCTGCGCCGCTTTGCGGCTTCCCCCATCTCTGGCGCGCCTGCGGCGCTTGGAAGGGGGACGGCATCTTGGGCCGGCGGAGCCGGACCCTCGTTGCCCCTGGATCTGACTTCCCCTCGTTGGCAAAGGCTTCTCTACTCGCACCTTTGCCTGGGTTCCACGCGCCTCGGCCGCTCGGCTACTGAGACGGCAGATCATGCCCACCTTCACCGAAGCCGACATCATGGCCTGGGTCATGCCGGTGTTCTGGCCGTTTCTGCGCATCCTGGCGGTGTTTTCGAGTGCGCCGATCTTTTCTTCGCGTTCGGTGCCGGTGCGCACACGGGTGGGGCTGGCGTTCATTGTGGCGGTGTGCGCGCAAGCGGGTTTGCCGCCTCAGCCACTGGTCGGTTTGACCGATCCCATGGCTTTTCAGGTGGTGCTGCAACAGGTGGTGCTGGGGATTTCCATTGGTCTGGCGGTGCGCATCGTCTTTGCTTCGGTGGAACTGGCGGGTGAACTCATCGGGCTGCAGATGGGCCTGAACTTCGCGGGCTTCTTTGACCCGACGACCAACTCGCAGACCAGCACGGTGGGCCGCTTCTTCGGCAACATCACCATGCTGCTGTTCGTGGTGCTGGGCGGGCACCTCATGCTGCTACAGGTGGTGGTGGCCAGCTTCGAGACCTTCCCTGTGGGTGGCAACGCTTTCGAGTCGATCAACCGCCTGCGCCTGCATGAACTCGGCGCGGTGATGTTCCGCTACGGGCTGTGGATCGCGCTGCCCATGATCGGCATGCTGCTGTTCATCAACATCGTGCTGGGCATCGTCTCGCGCGTCGCCCCCCAGATGAACGCTTTTGCCATCGGCTTCCCGCTCACCCTCTCGGCCGGCCTGCTCGGCATCGCCTTCACCCTGCCCATGCTGGACACGCCGGTGATCGCGCTGATGCGCCTGGCCACCAGCATCTTCACTGGTGGCTGAAACGCTGCCCCTCGCAGCCGCAAACGCGACAACCCATCCGGACAAACCCTGATCCGATCAGGCCCGGACCGGCGCACCATGGCAAGCGGAAGCCCTGCACCCAAGGAACGCCCCATGACCGCCACCGCCCACCCCGCTGCCGAAGCTGTCGACCCCCGGTCGTTCACCAGCTTCGCCGCGTTCTACCCGTTCTATCTGAAGGAACACAGCAACCGCACCTGCCGGCGCCTGCACTTCCTGGGCAGCAGCCTGGCGCTGCTCTGCCTGGGCACCGCCCTGTTCACCGCCAACGCGTGGTGGCTGTTGGCCGGACTGCTGTGCGGCTATGGCTTTGCCTGGCTCGGGCACTTCGGTTTCGAGCACAACCGCCCGGCCTCCTTCAAGCGCCCGCTCTACAGCTTTCTGGGCGACTGGGCCATGTACCGGGACATCTGGATGGGCAAGATTCCGTTCTGAATTCCGTTCCGATTTCCGGGCCCTGCTCTCTCATTCCCATTTCAGGTCGTAGAGCTTCCAGTCATCGTCCACCAGCCGCCATTCGATGCGCACCGTGTACGGCGAAGCGCGTTCGGGGATCAGGCCCTGGGCACCGGTCACCAGCACCTGTGCCTCGGTGAAGCCGGTCAGCTTCGATGCCGGGTCGATGCGGGTCTGGTGACCCACGGCAAACACCTTGATGTTGGCGTACCGGTAGAAGATGGCCATCATCGTCTTTCGCGCCTGCTCGGCGTCCAGATCGCCCTGCATGCGAAACCGCGTGTCCACCAGATCCATCACGGCCCCTGCGTCTTTGGCTTCGATACTTTCCTGAAGCTGGCGCACGGTGGCTTCCAGCCTGGCCTGCGGATCGTCCTTGCTGCAGGCACCCAGCAGCAAGGACGTGCCCATGAACAAAAGCATCAGCCAACCCGCCATCCATCCAGACTTGTTCAGAATCACCGGGCACTCCCATGAAAAGAAGCTGCCAACTGTAATCGCCCGTGCCATTCGGGCGCAGGCGCCTCAAGGGTATTCCCATGGGTGTTTCTACCGTATAGGCAAAGGTCAATGCACCCACTATCTTTCGGCTGCGAAAGCGTTCCTCGCCAACCGACGAGGCGGTCCCGCCTGCGCTTCCCATTCCATTCCACGAAAGCATCCCTCCCGTCATGAGTCTGGTCCACCTGCTGCTGAGACACGCCACCCTCCACCCCGAACGACCCGCCATCCTGTACGGCACTGAACACTGGGCCAGCTACGGGCAGTGGGCCGCGCGCAGTGCCGGCCTGGCGCAACGCATGCTGGCCGCCGGCCTGGTGCCGGGCGACCGCGTGCTGATCTTCATGCGCAACCAGCCCCGCTACCTGGAGATTCTCTGGGCGGCCTGGTGGGCGGGTCTGGTGGTGGTGCCGGTCAACGCCAAGCTGCATCCGCGCGAGGTCGAGTGGATTGCGGCCGACGCGCAAGCCCGCTGGGCCTTTGTGACGCACGACGTGGCGGCCGAGCCGCTGGCCGGGCTGGAGCGCCAGATCGACGTGGAATCGGACGCCTGCGACGACCTGCTGGCGCCGGTAAGCGGTGGCCTGGCCGTGCCGGTGATGGAGCGCAAATCGAATGACCTGGCCTGGCTGTTCTATACCAGCGGCACCACCGGCCGGCCCAAGGGAGTGATGCTCACGCACCGCAACCTCATGACCATGGGCCTGACCTACTTCATCGATGTGGACCCGGTGTCCGCAGTTGACGCCATCGTCTACGCCGCGCCCATGTCGCACGGGGCCGGCCTGTACGCCATTCCCCATGTGATGGCGGGCGCGCGGCATGTGGTGCCCGCCTCCGGTGGTGTGGAACCGGCTGAGTTGTTTGAGTTGGGGTGGCAGGTCGGCCCGTTGTCCACCTTTGCCGCACCCACCATCGTCAAGCGCCTGGTGGACCATGCCGATCAACACGGCATCGACACATCCCGTTCGGCAGAGGCATTCAAGACCATCGTTTACGGCGGTGCGCCCATGTACGCCGCCGACATCCGGCGTGCTCTGCAGGTGATGGGCCCGCGATTCGTGCAGATCTACGGGCAGGGTGAAACCCCCATGGTGGCAACCGCCCTGTCGCGCGCTCAGTTGAGCGACACCACGCACCCGCGCTGGCTGGAGCGCATCGCCTCGGTGGGCGTGACACAAACGCCGGTGCAGCTGCGCGTGGCCGACGCCGAGGGCAAGCCACTGCCCACCGGCGAAGTGGGCGAGGTGCTGGTCAAGGGCGACAGCGTGATGGCCGGCTACTGGAACAACCCGTCGGCCACAGCCGCTGCGGTGCGCGACGGCTGGCTATTCACCGGCGACACGGGCTGCCTGGACGCCGACGGCTTTCTGACCCTGAAGGACCGCAGCAAGGACCTGATCATCAGCGGGGGCTCCAACATCTACCCGCGCGAGGTGGAAGAAGTGTTGCTGACCGTGCCCGGCGTGAGCGAGGTGGCGGTGGTGGGCACGCCCGATCCGGAGTGGGGCGAGTCGGTGGTGGCCTTCGTGGTGCTGCAACCGGGCGCGGGCGTTTCCATCGATGCGCTGGACCAGCACTGCCTGGCCCAGATGGCCCGGTTCAAGCGGCCCAAGCGCTACGAACTGGTGACCGAACTGCCCAAGAACAATTACGGCAAGGTGCTCAAGACCGTGCTGCGTGAACAACTCGCCGGCACCACGTCGCCGCCAGTCACCTGATGCGCGAACGGGGCAGCTGCCGAAAGCTGTCGGAACGCTGACATCTCACTGTGCGGTCCGTCACGGCCAGCGCCAGTTCAGCATCCCATAGAGCCGCCCACCGGGGCAGCGAGTCTGCATGCCAGCGGAGCCATTCTTTGCGTCTCAGACGTTCGAGTGGCATGGTCTTCCCGATCGCACGCGCCACGCGCTCCAACCATTTTTTAAGTACACCTCCATGTCCGCTCCGTGGCGAAGCCACCCTGCTCCAGGCCACTGCGGCTCTGGCGAATGTGCTTCCAATTCAGGAACATGATCCGTAGTGGCAGTAGCAGCGCAATGGATCTCCAGCGGCCTGCAGACAGCGTTCTGTGGTGTTTCCATGAATGCACAACACGGCCCACAGGGATGCGCCGTGCGGTCAGCCTTCGCCTCCGGAAAGGGCCACCACCTGCAGGCAGTAGCGTAGAAATACTTCATGGATTGCCCGGCTGCCAGTCTCGCCAGTCGATCCCACCATTGCGGCTCCCACGAGCTACCCAAAACAATGGAGATCCGCATGAAGACCCTCAGACAATCCCTTTGCACGCTGACCCTGCTCTGCCTGCATGGCATGGCCTCGGCGAGCGACATCGTCATCAGCCAGGTCGCACCCCTGACCGGCGTGCTGGCCAGCACCGGCAAACAGATGGTGGTGGGTGGGCAGATCTACTTCGACCACATCAACGCCACGGGCGGCGTCAACGGCCAGAAGATTCGCCTGGAGGTGGCCGACGACGGCTACAAGGTCGACGAGACGGTTCGGCTCACCAAAGAGGTTCTGGCCAACCCGGCCGTGGTGGCGCTGTTCGGCTTCGCCGGCACGGCCAATGTGGGCCAGTTGCTCACTGATGGCGTGCTGGGCCAGGGCGGCGCTGCATTGGTGGCACCCTACACCGGTGGCGAACCCTTGCGCACACCGTTCAACCCCTGGATCTTTCACGTGCGCGCCGGGTATGGCGACGAGACCGAACACATGGTGCAGCAGGTCACGACGCTGGGCATGAAGCGTGTGGCAGTGATGTACCAGGACGACGGTTTTGGCAAGGCCGGCCTGCAGGGCGTGGAACGCGCACTGGCCAAGCGCGGGTTGACGCTTTCCGCGGCTGCACCCTATGAGCGCAACACCGACAAGGTGGACGACGCCGTGAAAACCATCCGAGCCTCCGACGCGCAGGCGGTCATCATGATCTCGGTGAACAAGCCCACCTCGGCCTTCATCCAGCGTTACCGCGAAGCCGGTGGTGGCGCACAGCTCTACAACATTTCGGTGGTCGATCCGGCAGAGATCGTCAAGCTGGCCGGGCTCAAGCACGCGCACGGACTGGGCGTGAGCCAGGTGGTGCCCTACCCCTTCATGCCTGCCATGCCCGTGGTGCGTGAGTACCAGCAACTGCTGAAGAAATACGCGCCGAACGAACTGGTGAACTACACCAGTTTCGAGCAGTTCCTGGGTGCCAAGGTGCTGGTTGAAGGCCTGCGCCGTGCCGGCCCCAAGCCCACGCGGGCCGCGGTGATCAAGGCGCTTGAGAGCATGGGCAACTTTGACCTGGGCGGCACCGTCGTGCGCTACGCACCGGACAACCGCATCGGCTCACGCTACGTGGAGGTCACGGTCATCGGCAGCAGCGGAAAACTTCTGAAGTGACGCTCGCTGCTTCGACCATCCGGTGAACAGGGCATCAGACGTGCCCCAGCAGCTTCGCCACCAGCTCACCCTGCGTGGCCGCCTTGTGCTTGGTCATGAGGCGTGCGCGGTGTGCTTCGACCGTGCGCGGGCTGAGGTCCAGTATCCGTGCGATCTGCTTGCTGGTGAGCCCCGCCACCAGGTGCTTGGCCACTTCGCGCTCGCGCGGGGTCAGTGGCGTGGTCACCGGACGGCGCTGGGAAATGTCTTCGAACATCCACACCGCGCAGGCAAACGGGTCGGCGCGGTCGCTGGCCCGACCGGACGCGTGGCACCAGAACAGGGTCCCGTCTCGTCGCCGCATGATGCGTTCGTCGCTGTACAGACCTGTCTGCCGCATCACGGCCTCGCCTTGCTCGCCAATGCTGGCGAACTCGTCCATGGAGGGGTACAGGATGGCAAACGGCGCATTCAGCAACTCCGGCACCTGGTATCCGAACTGCCTTGCAAACACGTCGTTGCAGAACACCACCACACGATGGCGGGACACGCACAGGCCGACCGGTGCGAGGTCGAAGGCCATTTCTATGGTTTTCAGAGATTCTGTTTCGTTCACGGTTTGGGGCATGGGCCCGCATTGTGGCGCCAAGGCCTGTAGCCAGTGTGCGTAAAGACTCTATTGACAGGCGGGTTTCTACCCGAACCCTCTTCCCACACCCATTCATCACCCACAGGAGCATACAAAATGACATCTTCGCCCTTGCAAAATCGTCGCGCGCTGGTCACCGGTTCGGTGCAAGGCATTGGTCTGGCCATGGCCCAGGAGCTGGCTCGCGCGGGAGCCCAGGTCGTGCTGCATGGCCTTGCCAATGAAGCTGTACACGCCGCCGCCCGCGAGGCACTCAGCGCCATCACCGCACAGCCAGTGGTGTCGCTCTCGCACGACCTGTCTGATCCTTTGCAGGTGGCAAGCATGATGAAGGAAGTGCTGGACGCTGGTCCACTCGACATCCTTGTCAACAACGCCGGCATCCAGCACACGGCGGCCCTGCAGGACATGCCCCGCGCCCGCTGGGACGCCATCCTCGCCATCAACCTCTCGGCCGCGTTCGACACCATGCGCCTGGCCATGCCAGGTATGGTGGAGCGAGGCTACGGCCGCATCATCAACATTGCATCCGTGCACGGGCTGGTCGCGTCAGTGAACAAGGCGCCGTACGTGGCCGCGAAGTTCGGCCTCGTGGGCCTCACGCGCGTAGCGGCGCTGGAAGCCGCGCAGGCCGGGAGCCGTGCCAGCGGCGGCGTGACCGCCAACTGCATCTGCCCTGGCTGGACCGAGACCGCCATCATCGAACCCCAGATCCTGGCCCGTGCTGACCAGTTCGGTGGCGACCGCGACGCGGGCATCCGGGACCTGCTGAAAGAGAAACAACCCACTGGCCGTACTTCACTGCCAGAAGAGATCGCACGCACCCTGGTGTGGCTGTGCGACCCGGCCGCGCACAACCTCACTGGTGCGGCCATCCCCATTGACGGTGGCTGGACAGCGCAGTGAGTTCGTGTCCACTCGGCACGCTGCGAAATGACTCCAGAGGTTGCAACGCGCCGCACGCGCCGGCTGTGTCGGGGCTGAAATGCCTCTGACCCAACCTGCAGACACGTAGAACTACGCTAGTACCAACCCGCTCGCGCAGTCACCGCCATTCGATCAACATCGATCGCTGTTTGGCGCAAGCCGTCGTGCCTATCGATAACCCGTCGCCGGAGAGCAATTTGTCAGCAGAGTGCATCCTCGAAACACAGAGTTTGAGCAAGGAATTCAAGGGGTTCGTGGCAGTCAACCAAGTAGACATGAAGGTTCAACGCGGTCACATACACGCGATCATCGGACCCAATGGTGCCGGCAAAACCACATTCTTCAATCTGCTCACCAAGTTCCTCCCACCCAGCAGTGGCAGCATCCGCTTCAACGGTGTGGACATCACCCACGAGAAACCAGCGCAGACTGCACGGCGGGGAATCGTCCGTTCGTTCCAGATCTCTGCGGTCTTCCCGCACATGACGGTGCTGGAGAACGTGCGCGCCGCCTTGCAGCGCAACCTCGGCACCTCTTTTCATTTCTGGAAGGCCGAGCGCACATTGCACCCGCTGCACGAGCGGGCGCGCGAACTGCTGGCTGCGGTGGACCTGCAGGACTTTGCGGAGGAGTTGACCGTGAATCTTCCCTATGGCCGCAAGCGTGCGCTGGAACTTGCCACCACGCTGGCGCTGGAGCCAGAGCTCATGCTGCTGGACGAGCCTACCCAAGGCATGGGACACGAAGACGTGGACCGCGTCACACAGCTGATCAAGAAAGTGTCTGCGGGTCGCACCATCCTCATGGTGGAGCACAACATGAACGTGGTGGCTTCGATCGCTGACCGCATCACGGTGCTTCAGCGAGGCGCCATCATTGCCGATGGTCCGTATGCGGAAGTGTCCAGCAATCCACAGGTGATCGAGGCCTACATGGGTTCGGTCGACACTGGCCTGGAAGGAGCGCACTGACCATGGCCAGGGAAATGCTCCATATCGAAGACCTGCACGCCTGGTACGGCGAGTCACACATCCTGCATGGGGTGAATCTCACCGTCCACGAAGGCGAGGTCGTCACACTGCTGGGCCGCAACGGTGCGGGCCGTTCCACCACCATGCGCGCCATTGTCGGCCTCACCGGAAAACGGACGGGATCGATCCGCATCATGGGGAAGGAATCGATCGGGATGGCACCGCACCGGGTGGCCCATCTGGGCATCGGTTACTGCCCGGAAGAGCGCGGCATCTTCGCCAGCCTGAGCGCTGAGGAAAACCTCATGCTGCCGCCCGTGCTCGGACCGGACGGCATGTCGCTGCACGAGATCTATGACATGTTCCCCAACCTGAAAGAGCGAGCCAACAGTCCGGGCACGCGTTTGTCTGGTGGTGAACAACAGATGCTGGCGGTTGCCCGCATCTTGCGCACCGGCGCGCGCCTGCTGCTGCTGGACGAGATCTCCGAGGGGCTGGCGCCAGTCATCGTGCAGAAACTGGCGGAAATGATCCTGGCCCTCAAGCAGAAGGGCTACACGATCGTGCTGGTCGAGCAGAACTTCCGGTTTGCAGCGCCACTGGCCGATCGCTTCTACGTGATGGAACACGGCGTCATCGTCAAGCAGTTCGAGAAGCGCGAACTGCGTCAGAACACGGCCATGTTGCAGGAATACCTGGGCGTGTAGCCGCAGCAACGGGTCTGGCACCCCGGAATTTTTTCAACCCCAAGGAGACAACATGAAACTCAAACCCGTCGTCATTGCCGCGTCCATCGCGCTGGCATCCGCTGCATCTGCCCAGGGCACCGGCCCCGTCAAGATCGGTTTCATCACCGACATGTCCAGCCTGTATGCAGACATCGATGGTCCCGCCGGCGCCGAAATGGTCAAGTGGGCCGCCGAAGACTTTGGTGGCAAGGTGCTGGGCCGCCCGATCGAGGTGCTGTCTGCAGACCACCAGAACAAGGCCGACGTGGCCAGCTCCAAGGCACGCGAATGGATCGACAAGGACGGCCTGTCGATGCTGGTGGGGGGCACCAACTCCGGAACGTCTCTCGCCATGGCCACCGTGGCTCAGGAGAAGAAGATTCCCTTCATGTCCATCGGTGCCGGGTCGGCTCGCCTGACCAACGAGGCTTGCACGCCCTACACCGTGCACTACGCCTACGACACCGTGGCCCTGGCCAAAGTGGCTGGCAACGCCCTGGTCAAAGGCGGTTCAAAGAACTGGTTCTTCCTGACCGCCGACTACGCTTTCGGACATTCCCTGGAAGCCGATGCGACGACCGTGGTGAAGGCCAATGGCGGCTCGGTCGCCGGAGCGGTGCGCCATCCACTGAATGCGTCTGACTTCTCTTCTTTCCTGCTGCAGGCACAGACCTCCAAGGCACAGGTGCTGGCACTGGCCAACGCAGGGGGCGACTTCACCAACGCGATGAAGGCCTCCAGGGAATTCGGCATCAACAAGACCATGAAGATCGCCGGCTTGCTGGTGTTCATCAACGACGTGCACAGCCTGGGCCTGGCCAATACCGAAGGACTGCAACTGGCAGACAGCTGGTACTGGAACCAGGACGATGCATCGCGCAAGTTTGCCCAGCGCTTCTTTGACAAATACAAGCGCATGCCTTCTTCCATCCAGGCTGCTGACTATTCGGCGACCACCACCTACCTGAAGGCCGTGCAGGCAGCCGGCACCACCGATGCCGACAAGGTCATGGCCACCCTGAAGAGCACGAAGGTCAATGACTTCTACAGCAAAGGCCAGATCCGCGCCGATGGCCGGATGATCCACGACATGTACCTGTACCAGGTGAAGGCCGCCAGCGAATCCACCAAGCCGTGGGATTACTACAAGCTGGTGGCCACGGTCCCTGGCGAGCAGGCGTTCACAACGGTGGCCGACTCCAAGTGCTCGCTGATCAAGAAGTAAAAGTTTGAAGCTCGGCGCGCTCCACCGGGAGCGCGCCTCTTCTGCTGTCTGGTTGCTTTTTTCCGTCTGGCCTGACCGGACGCGATTCCATGGAAATTTTCGGCATACCCCATCAGGCCTTCATGGGCCAGATCCTGCTCGGGCTCGTCAATGGCGCCTTCTACGCCATGCTCAGCCTCGGCCTTGCGGTGATTTTTGGACTTCTCGGCGTGGTCAACTTTGCGCACGGGACACTCTACATGCTGGGCGCATTTGCCGCTTGGATCCTGCTGGACAAGCTGGGCGTCAACTACTGGGCGTCGTTGCTGCTGGCACCGCTCATCGTGGGAGCTCTGGGTATCGTGATCGAGCGTCTGCTGCTCAGGCACCTATATGGGCTCGATCACCTCTACGGCCTGCTGCTGACCTTTGGTCTCACCCTGATCCTCGAAGGCGTATTCCGCGAAATGTACGGGGCCTCCGGGCAGAGCTACCCGGTGCCCGAATTGCTGCAGGGCGGAACCGATCTCGGGTTCATGTTCATGCCCAACTACCGCGCATGGGTGGTGTTTGCGTCGCTACTGGTTTGTTTTGGCACCTGGTATCTCATCGAACGCACACGCCTCGGCGCCTACCTGAGGGCCGGCACCGAAAACGCTGCACTGGTCCAGACCTTTGGTGTCAACGTCCCTCTCATGGTCATGCTGACCTACGGCGCAGGGGCTGGGCTGGCGGCATTGGCAGGTGTGCTGGCGGCACCCATTGTTCTGGTCAGTCCGATGATGGGATCGAACCTGATCATCGTGGTGTTTGCGGTCGTCGTGATCGGGGGCATGGGTTCCATCATGGGTTCGATCATCACAGGCCTTGCGCTGGGAGTGGTCGAAGGACTGACCCGCGTGTTCTATCCAGAGGCGTCGAACATCGTGGTGTTCGTCATCATGGTCCTGGTTCTCATGGTGCGCCCTGCCGGCCTGTTCGGCAAAGAGGCCTGAAGTTACATGCAACGTATCAGCGCTACTCGCCCGGCACCCCTATGAAAAATCTGTCCCGATTCACTCGCCCGACCTACGCCATCCTTCTGGTGCTGGCTCTGGCCGCCCCCTTGATGGGCCTTTATCCCCTGTTTCTGATGAAGCTGCTGTGCTTCGCCCTGTTCGCCTGCGCCTTCAACCTGCTGCTCGGCTTCACCGGTCTGCTGTCCTTCGGACACGCGGCCTTCTTCGGATCTGCGGCCTATGTTTCCGGCCACGTGATCAAGACGTATTCCTTGACGCCGGAGTGGGGCCTGCTCGCCGGCACGCTTGGCGCCGGCTTGATCGGTCTTGTGGTGGGCCTGGTAGCGATCCGCCGCCAGGGCATCTACTTTGCGATGATCACACTGGCGATCGCGCAAATGGTCTACTTTCTCTGCCTTCAGTTGCCCCAGACCGGTGGCGAGGACGGGCTGCAGGGCGTGCCCCGGGGCGAACTGTTCGGCTTCATTTCGCTGGCTTCAGACACCACGATGTACTACCTGGTGCTGGTGGTCTTCGTCGCCTGTTTCCTGGGCATTTCCCGCATCGTCCATTCGCCTTTTGGTCAGGTGCTCAAGATGATCCGGGAGAACGAGCCGCGTGCGATTTCCCTCGGTTACCAGACCGATCGGTACAAACTGCTGGCGTTCGTGCTGTCTGCCGCGTTGGCGGGCCTGGCGGGTTCACTGAAGACAGTGGCGATGGGCTTTGCCACGCTGTCCGACGCGCATTGGAGCATGTCGGGAGAGGTCATCCTCATGTCGCTGCTGGGTGGGGTGGGCACGCTGTTCGGTCCGGTGCTCGGCGCCGGCGTCGTCATCGCCCTGCAAAACTTGCTGGCCGACAAGGTGGGCTCATGGGTCACCGTGATCATTGGCGTGATCTTCGTCGTCTGTGTGCTGGCGTTTCGCAAAGGCATCGTGGGAGAGCTGCACGCCGCTCTGGTCCGTCGCCAGAAGACCTCGTGAAAATGTGGCACACCGCTGCAGAGCAGAACGCCTGAGATCGGGAGCCCAGCTGAACGATTACGCTCGAACGAGGGCGGCCAGAAGACGAGGGACTGACCGTCCAGGCTGAACCCGAACTTCGTCATGCCTGACGTGTGGCCTGCCTCCTTCCTTCAAGAGGTCACGCATGCCGCATTGTCGCGCCTGCTGTTGTGGCGCTGCCCTCCGGCCCGGGTGGCCTCAGGAAAAACAGCACACCGGCCGCACCTCGCTGCCAGAAGAATTCGCCCGCACCCTGGCCTGGCTCTGCGACCCGGCGGCCCACAACCTCACCGGCGCTGCCATTCCCATTGACGGGGGGTGGACGGCGCAGTGATGGCACGGATGCTCGCGCCGAGAATCCAATCAGCTTGATCTGCGTCAACCAGATCCCGGAGCAATCGGGAAGCTCTGGCGCCAAGGTTCACCCGATTGGCGCCAGAATGGCAGTCGTGGACACGCTGCGGTTGCACGCGATGCATTGCGGCCGCATGAGCAGCGCATGATCACACTGTGCATCGGCGGAGGTCATGGCATATCCCTGACACGCAAACGATCTGACCTGGCAGCAAAGGGGGCACCCATTGAAGTTCAAGGACTACTACGCGATTCTTGGCGTGGCGCGCGACGCGAGCGCCGACGACATCAAGAAGGCGTATCGAAAGCTGGCACGCAAGTACCACCCGGACGTGAGCAAGGAGCCCGACGCTTCCGAGCGCATGAGCGAGGTCAACGAGGCCAATGCCGTGTTGTCCGATGTCGAGAAGCGGGCCGCCTACGACGCGATGGGCACCGGCCACCACGCTGGTGAAAACTTCACACCACCGCCCGACTGGGACGCCGGCTTCGAATTCTCGGGGCGCAACCCACAAGGTCCTGACGGCGCTGACTACAGCGATTTTTTTGAGGAGCTGTTCGGCCGCATGGGACGGCAATCCCGCCAGCAAACCCAGGGTGCTCACCGGTCGGCCGGCCACAGTGCCCGCGGCGAGGATCACCACGCCAGAATCCTGCTCGATATCGAAGACGCATGGCGTGGCGCCCGGCGCCTGCTGACGCTCAAGTCGCCGCAGATCAATGCACAGGGCCGTGTGGAACTGGTGGAACGAACGCTGGAGGTTGCCATACCGCCCGGGGTGAAAGCAGGACAGCTGATCCGACTGGCAGGTCAGGGTTCGCCGGGTCAAGCCGGGGCACCTGCCGGTGATCTGTTCCTTGAAGTGAGTTTCCGGCCGCATCCACGCTTTCATGTCGAGGGCACCGACCTTGTCATGGCGCTTCCGTTGGCACCCTGGGAGGCTGCACTGGGTGCGGTGGTCCCGGTGAGCTTGCCCGATGGCAGCTCGCTCAAGGTGCGCGTGCCCGCCGGGACGCAGGGTGGGCAGACAATCACGGTGCGTGGCAAGGGGCTGCCCGCCAAAACACCTGGCGATCTGGACCTGCAGGTGCGGGTGGTCTTGCCCAGCGCGCTCGAACCGCGCGCCAGGGAACTCTACGAAAAGATGGCCAGCACGCTGCCCGACTTTGACGCGCGCAAAGTGCACGCGGCTGAGCAAGAGCGACAAGCCGAAGGAGCGTCATGATGAAACAGGAGATCTTTCACGTGCAGGTGGTTCTGGACGAAACCTGGCTGGAGATGGACCAGCTGTGTCGCATGGCCGAGGTGTCTGAGCCCTGGGTATGCCAACGGATGGAAGATGGCCTGCTGACGCCCGCTGCACCGGAGCCGACCGCAACGCCGCGTTTCAGCGCCCATGATCTTCGACGGGTGAGGCGCATGGCCAGCCTGGAACGCGACTTCGATGCCGTGCCGGAACTGGCTTCGCTGGTGGCCGATCTCGAAGACGAAATCGCTGCGCTGCGCGAAAAACTCCGGCGCGTCGACGGATAAACGAGACCTGCGGAGAACCCATCTGCTCATGCATTGACTGGTGTGGGGCTAGGTCATATGCGCCAGCGATTGCGGCGTTCATCGTCATGAGGTGCCGTCGGGATGCATCAGGCGTCAGAGGTATTTGTCATGACTGCTATTCAAGTCCGAGAATTGCGCCTACCGACTCGCGAAGCAGCTCAACCAACTCGGGTTCCATGAACTTGTATTCGTCTGGAATATCAAGGACGTGAATTGGCTTGTTCTCGAGCACTCGCCTGTACTCAGCGAGCAGGCGAGACTTGTGCTTCTCTTCCATCACGAAGATCACCTGAGCCCAAAGGAGATCGCTCGCGGAAACCGGGTGTCTTGCATTCGGGCTGGTTCCCGCTGAGCGCACGGACAGGTCGGGATGCTTCCGCCAGACCTGCTCTGCAGTGGGACTTCGCCACTGATTGCGGCTACAGATGAACAAGACATTGGTGTGACCTGATTTCGGCAAGTTTGCTGGCTCCTGCTTGTGTTGCGCTACTGAGATGTGTGGATGTTCGAGCCCTGGCTGCCTGTCTCGCGCAAGTTTCGCGCCCTTGCTGGTAGCGATCTGCCAATTGAAGGCGCCAGCGGCGATCTCGTCACTCTGCGCCCCGCATGATGGAGACGAACTCCCGGGCCAGGATGGAGGTGGCGCGCGCGAAGCCGCCGACAAACCGAACGGAGCGTGGTTCGATGACGAAGAGCTTGAAGTCGGAGAACGAGAAGGTCTGCTCGCTTGATGGAAACCGTGCTACGTAGCGTTCTTTGGCGTTCACGTACTCGGCAGAATTGGGCGGTAGTGGCTTGGCCCAGCCCTGGACGCTGGCGCGTGCCAGCTCCTGTGGTGATGGCGCTGAGCCGGCGGGCGCAACCACGAGGAGGCTGACGGCAGGCTGGGCCAGCATGTCCGCTGTGTGCACGGCGAGGCGACTGACGTGAATGACGAAACCGCTTCCCTCTGGCAACAGGGCGTAGGGAACCATGGAGAGTGCTGGTTCGCCCTTGTGTAGCGTGGCCAGTGCGGCCGTCTGCTGCTCTAGCAGCAACGACCGCAGGGTGGCAGCGAGATCGGGTTTCATGCTCACGGCGAACACGGTGCGTGGGTGCGCTTCCGACCGTTCGATGCAAAGGGCGTCCACAAACGGCGAAGCCCACATGTGACCGTCCCTGCGACAGAGGAATTTACCGGCAGTACGCGCCGAGCAACCTGATGACCTTCAAGGTTCATAACGGCGATTGAGGCTCGGTGAAGCCACGGCATACGGCTGCCACTATATTTCCGTCGGGATCACGGACATAGGCTGCATAGAAGTCAGCGTTGTACTGCGGACGAAGGCCGGGTTCTCCTTCGGACTGACCACCGTGGGCCAAGGCGGCCGCATGGAACGCGTTGACTTGCTGCCAGGACGTAGCACGCAGCGCGACCATCGTTCCATTTCCAACCGACGCTGGTTGTCCGTTGAATGGCTCACACAGCCACAGGGCCACTTCTTTCTGACCCTGTTCCTCATACGTGCCCCAGCCAACCCATCCCGCCCATTCCGATTCGTCTGCAACGTCGCAACGCGACAACCCCAACGCCCCAAGCGCTGCATCGTAGAAGCCGGTAGCGCGTTCAATATCGCAGGTGCCGAGGCAGACATAGGTGAACACGGCAACGGTTCCTCTGATGGTTAACGAATGACACGAGAAACGAGACCCGGCTTGCCGGGGCAGGCCCGCTCGATTGAAGGGCAAGCCCTCAACCGGATGACCACTGAGCTACTCATAGGGGGTGCCATCTCTTCGGGTGAACTTCCATTTTCCCTCTACAAGCACAGCCTCGAGATCGTCGTCCGGATAGTTGGCTTCATCCCCCGGCGATCTGTCGCCGACTTCGAGGTACACGACTTCTTCGGCAGTTTCATTGATCAGGCGATGTCCATTGCCTGTACCTGCCTTGAAGCCGGCGCACATTCCGGGGCTGAGCTTGCTGTGGCCTTCGTCGGTGTGAAGCGTAGGGTGCCCTTGAAGTATGTAGACAAACTCGTCCTGCCTGGTGTGGGCATGACGCAATGCCGAAACTGAATTCGGGGCCAGGCGCGTGAGGTTCACGCCGAAGTTTGCGAGACCGAAGATCTCGCCGAGCTGGCTCTTCGTACGACCCGACATTCGTGCGGCGAACGGCTCGGGATATACAGACGGCTTGCTTCTAGGGGGTACGTCGGCCGCGAGCACGGCGGTTGGCGTCTTCTTTTCTGACATGGAGCCTCGCGATAAATACCATAGAGGGCTAACGTTTGAACCGAGCGGCGCGCAAAGACGAAGCAACCAGGCCGTGCGTCGCTTCACGGACAAAGGCGTTGCACGGCCAAGGTGCTTTGCCGCTGCGCGTTCGCTCGAGCGAAGGGATATGCCTCAGCATGCACCCATTGCACTCGACTATTTCATGTTACGTGACTGCCAGGCTGAAGCGCTCCGATTTGGCGCTGCCTCATTGATGAGTTTGAGTATTTCAGGCGGCAGGTCTCCCGAACCTGTCAGTTGTCGAATCTCCAGAATGTCATCCTTCCCGAAGCCAGACGGAGCGCGAAGAGCCCATTGAATCGCCTCCTCAAGCGTGCTCACCTCAACGAGGTAGAAGCCTCCGACCAATTCCTTCGACTCGGCAAACGGGCCGTCCACAACGTAGCGCTTGCGGTTGGCTACCGCAATGCGCGCACCCGGTGCTGTGGGGTTGAGGCCATCGGAGGCTACAAGCACACCGGCCTGATGCATCTCTTCATTGAAGCGCATGTAGGCCTTGAAGAGTTCCACGTCGAAATCTGACTGCTGTCCGTCGCCTCATTCTCCGTGCTTGACTGTGCCGTGATCAAGAATCGCATGGCCTGTTCTCCAGATGTGGGTTGGCCCCGGTAAGGCTACGACGAACGAGCGCCAGAAAAATCGACACGTCCACTGTCTTCAACGGAGGTTCGCACTGAAGTAGGCGCAGTTCTGCGGATCAATGCTCGGCGCAACGAGCGCTGGAACGCAGCGGAGGGAACCAGAATGCGCTGCGTTCCAGCGTCCAGATGACTGGCTGGTTATGCACGGATCGCCGTCTGCAGCGCGTTGATGGACGCAGCCCATTCGTCGGAACCCGACTCTTCCCAAAGCTCCTTCAACTCGGAGTTTTCATCTGCAACACGCGCAAGCGATGAGATTGGTGTTGTACCTCTTGCACAAGGAGGTCGAGACTTTGATTTGCATATCGGCACCTCTCCCCCTGTTGTCCGCCTCCCCTTTGTCAAAGAGCATCAACACCACCGGCAGAAGCCAGGCAGATCTGTGTGCCCGCGTTACCAGCCAGCATTTCCTCGATGCGGTCGAGCGAAACGATCACTGCGCGCTGACCGGTGGCGAGCACGAAAGCCCGCGCCGCTTCGACCTTCGGGCCCATCGAGCCTGCGGCGAAGTCGTGTCCGGCCAAGGCGTGTGGCGTCACCTTTCCAATGGCACGCTGCGTGGGTTGGCCCCAGTCGAGGAAGACGGCTGGCACATCGGTGGCGATGACCAAAACGTCTGCCTGCAGTTCACGCGCGAGCAGGCTGGTACACAGGTCCTTGTCGATCACGGCCGAAACCCCTTGCAGACCTTGGTCACCACTCTCGCCGGTGCGCGCAACCGGTATGCCGCCTCCCCCAGCAGCGATGACAAGCGCTCCGTGTTCCAGCAACCAGCGTATCGCCTGCAGCCCAAGCAAGCGCACCGGCAGCGGCGATGCGACGACGCGGCGAAAGGCATCGCCGTCTGCCGCCATGACCCAGTCTTTGTCCGCCGCCACCCGTTCGGCATCGGCTTTCGTGTACACCGGCCCGATTGGTTTGGTGGGGTGCTGGAAAGCGGGATCCTGCAGATCCACTTCCACGCGCGTGATCAGCGTCGTCACCGTGCGTGTGTCCGGCAGCCGGTTGGCCAGTTCCTGCTCCAGCAGGTAGCCGATCATGCCGTCGGTCTGCGCCCCCAGCACGTCCAGCGGATAAGCCTCCACCTTCACGTAGGCGGCGGCCTGCAGCGCCAGCAGGCCCACTTGCGGGCCGTTGCCATGCGTCAGCACCAGGTCGTGCTGCGCGGCCACCCGGGCCAGCTGGCCTGCAGCGCGGCGGATATTCTCCAGCTGGTTGTCCGCCGTGGGCGGCTGGTCGCGGCGCAGCAACGCATTGCCGCCCAGAGCGACCACCACCTTCATGACCGTGCTCCAGAAAAAGTCATCCGAGTGTGGCCACCAGCACGGCCTTGATGGTGTGCATGCGGTTTTCAGCTTGCGTGAAGACGATCGAGGCGTCGGACTCGAACACCTCGTCGGTGACCTCGATTTCGCTCAGACCGTACTTCTCATGCACCTCGCGACCAACCTCGGTGTCCAGGCTGTGAAAGGCCGGCAGGCAGTGCATGAATTTCGTGCGCGGTTTGCCGGTGGCCTGCATCAGGGCGGCGGTCACCTGGTAGGGCATCAACTGCTCGATGCGCTGCTTCCACACACTGTCGTCTTCGCCCATCGACACCCAGACGTCGGTGTAGAGGAAGTCCGCACCGGCCACGGCTTTGAGCGGATCGGTCTCCAGCGTGATGCGAGCGCCGGTGGTGCGGGCCAGCTCGCGCATCTCCGCCACCAGCTCGGGCGGCGGCTGCAGCGCGGCGGGCGAGCAGATGCGAACGTCCATGCCCATTTGCGTGCCGCCCACCAGCAGTGAGCTGCCCATGTTGAAGCTGGCGTCGCCCAGGTAGCAGAAACTCAAATCGTGCAACGGCTTCTCGCCAAACTCCTGCATCGTCATCAGGTCGGCCAGGATCTGCGTCGGGTGCGCTTCGTCGGTCAGGCCGTTCCAGACCGGCACCTTGGCAAAGCGCGCCAGTTCCTCGACCACGCTCTGGTGGAAGCCGCGGTATTCGATGCCGTCGTAGTAGCGCCCAAGCACACGGGCCGTGTCCTTCAGCGACTCTTTGTGCCCAAGCTGGGAGCCGCCCGCATCCAGGTAGGTGACGTGTCCACCCTGGTCGTGCACGGCCACTTCGAAGGCGCAGCGGGTGCGCGTCGAGGGCTTCTCGAAAATCAGCGCGATGTTCTTGCCCTTCAGGCGCGGCAGTTCATTGCCCACCGCCTTCGAGCGCTTGAGCTCGGAGGCCAGGTCGAGCAGGAAGCGAATGGCATCGGGCGCGAAGTCCTTCAGCGCCAGCAGGCTGCGGTTGCGCAGGTTGAAACTCATGGGGCACTTTCGTCAGGGGGATGGAAGGTCAGAGCGCGTCGCGCTCGATCGGGCACGACATGCAGTGGCTGCCACCGCGGCCGCGCCCCAGTTCGGAGCCCGAGACGGTGATCACCTCGACGCCGGCCTTGCGCAGCAGTGTGTTGGTGTGCGTGTTGCGGGCGTAGCCCATCACCACGCCCGGTGCGAGGGCCAGCAGGTTGTTGCCGTCGTCCCACTGCTCCCGTTCGGACTGCCAGGCGTCGCCGCCGGTGTCGACCGAGCGCAGCTTGGGCAGGCCCAACGCACCGGCTACAACTTCGAGAAAGGGCGCTGTCTCGGTGCGCACGTCCAGGCTGCCCTCCTGCTCGCCGGGGCGCAGGCTGTGCACGCGGATCGCATTCACCATTTCCGGGAAGGTCGTCACCAGATCGACGTCGCAGAAGGTGAACACGGTGTCCAGGTGCATGGCGCCGCGCGACTTCGGTATCTGCGCGGCCAACACGCGGGTGGCAGCACCCTGCGCGAACAGCGCACGGGCCAGCTGGCTTACCGCCTGGGGCGACGTGCGTTCACCCATGCCGACCATCACCACGCCCTGGCCCAGCGGCATCACATCGCCACCTTCCAGCGTGGCGCCGCCGTGGTCCTGGTCGGGGTCCCCCCACCAGGTCGTCGCCTTCCCGGCAAACAGCGGGTGAAAGCGGTAGACGGCTGCCGTCAGTAGCGTCTCCTGCCGTCGCGCGGGCCAGTACATCGGGCACAGCACCACGCCCTCACCGATCCAGCAACTGCTGTCGCGACTGAACAGCGTGTTGGGCAAGGGCGGCAGCAGGAAGTCGGTGGCCGTGGCAAAACGTGCCAGCAGGCCTTCGGGCTCGAACGGCAGCTCGGCGCGTGCAAGGCCGCCGATCAGGTGCTCGGCCAGGCGCATGGGCGGCAACCCTTCCAACCAGGGACGCAGCTGCAGCGCCAGCTCGGTGTCCACGGTGCCTGGACCGAGTTTGCGGTCGAGCAGCCAGGTGCGCGCCACAGGGTCGGCCAGGATCGTGGCCAGCAGGTCGTGCAGTTCCAGCACCTCCACATCGCGGTTCAGCATCGCGTTGGTGAAAGCATCGTGGTCATTGCGCGCCTGCGACACCCACAGCACATCGTCGAACAGCAGTTCGTGGCAGTTGGCTGGCGTCAGACGCCGTTGTGCCAGGCCAGGCCGGCACACCAGCACGCGGCGCAGTCGGCCGACTTCGGAATTCAGGCCTGAGGTCATGGTGGGGGCTTTCTATGGAATGGAATGAAGCGGTCGCTCACAGGCCCAGCTTTCCGGTGGCCAGCATCGTGGCCGCCACCGCCGCCAGCGCCACCAGGCCGGCCAGGATCGCCCACTCCCAGACCGTGAACACGCGCTCCTTGCGCTGGCGCTTGGCCCAGGCGTACAGCAGCACACCCGGCGCGTACAGCAAGGCACTCAGCAGCAAATATTTGAAGCCCGCGGCATACAGCAGCCACACGCAGTACAGCGTGGCCAGCGCAGCGATCGGCATGTCACTGCCGTGGCGGGCT
>PHCQ01000065.1 GCA_002840835.1 Betaproteobacteria bacterium HGW-Betaproteobacteria-16
CCCGCCATGAGGATCAGCTTCAATGGCATGCGGATGGTGGGACTGCCTGAGGCCATGGTTTGAACGGAATGGGGTTTCATCATGATTCGGTTCCTCGCTTTTTCATCCATGCCAGCGTGACGGGTGATGCCTGTGAAAGTGGGATGACCGTCTGATGCACCGTGCCGTCCCAGCCTTCCAGCGTGAGCCACAGGTCGGTGTCTGCGTCCGCCTTGTCCGGAATCCGCACGCTTGCCTGCTGCAGGTACGGGGTGCCAAAAAACAATCCGCCCGCCGCACGCAGGCTGCGCGGCTTGCCGACCCGGACATAGGCCGCCTTGACTTGCGATAGACACTGTTCACAAAGCGCCATGCTGAAGACCTTGATGTATCCCGCATCGCCATCGCGGAAGGGCTCTTGTACCTGCCACTCGGCCAGCCGCACCGACCAGGGACCCACCACCACCTCGCCTACTTCCCGCTCGCCGAGCCCCTTGGCTCCATCAAACAGCGCCAGTCGGTCGAAATACGTGGTCAGTGTGACAACTGGAATGACCAGCAGCAGCGCACTCAATCGGTAGCGCCACCGGTACCACCACGTGCTGAACGCATTGTTAGAAAGCTTCTGCGTTGATGACGGGTTCATTGGGAGCCTTCCATGGAAGTGACAGTTGATGCCGCTGCGTGTGGCGCTTCGGTGGGTTCCCGGGTGTCTCGACGTTCGCGTTTGAGTGCCGAAGCAGTGGCTTGCACGGTGCGCTTGGTCCAGATCAGCATGCCGCTGAAAACCATCATGGTCAGCAACACGCCGAAGAAGAAATACACCAGCTTCAGCCACAAGCCCGCGAAATCGCCGGTGTGCAGGGGGCGCATGGACTCGGTCACCAGTTCCAGCGCGGAACGGTCGGAAACCCGCCGCACCGCCTCCACCGCCCCGTTGTAGGGGTTGATGTGAAGGCGCTCGAACAGCAGCGGGTAGTCGCCTCTGCCCTGCACCACGATGTGGTCGTAGGCGTTGCCTGGCAGACGCACACTCAGGGGCTGCAACTCGGGCATGACGTCGCGTGCCCGCTGGGCCGCCTGTTCCAGCGTGATGAGTGGCGGCTTGAGGCCGTCACTGGTCGTGGGCACGTCCGCACGCGCGATGACAGGCGGCACGCCCTCGGTGGTGATCGAGATGGAGAAGTCGGACAACAGCGCCCGGGTCAAAAACCACAGACCCGTGACAGCCATGATCAGCACGAATGGAATCGACCAGATGCCGGCCAGTCGGTGAAAGTCGCCCCAGAACACCCGCGCGCCCTGGCGCACCCGCAGCCGGGGCTTGAAGAATCCTCGCCAGAAATTCTTGTAGACCACCAGGCCGGTCACCAGTGACACCAGCATTGGCAATCCCAGCAGCGAGACGGCGTACCAGCCAAAGTTGAAGCCGTTGTTGAACGGCATGAGCAACCACCCATGCAGAGCGCGAATGAACTGTCGGAAGTCAAAACCCGTCTGCGTGCCCTGGATGTCGCCCGTGTACGGATTGACATGCATGATGCCGCTGGTCCCGTCCGCATACGACACGCGCACGGCCAGTGCGAACTGGGATTTGACCGGTCTGGCGATGTTGCGAACGATGGCATCGGGTCGCGCCTTGTTCACCGCCGCCAGGATCTCGTCGTAGCCCAGTACCTGTGCATCAGATAAAGGTGGCCGCGCACGCACGGCCGGATCGGCGAGCCACACGATTTCCTGGCTCACCGTCGCGATGGAACCGGTCAGGCAGACAAAAAACAGAAAGATCCAGATTGGCAAGGCAGCCCAGCTGTGAACCAGAAACCACAGCTTGGTGCGCGAGACTTTTTTCTTGCCTTGAGAAGCTGCCTCACCGCTGCGCGAATCGTCGGCGGGCACACTGTCGGTATCGAAGCGCTCATCTGATGGGAGCTGTTCCGGGTTCTGGCTGATGGCAGCGGTCATGGGCAAACTCCTGAGACGAAGAGACGCTTGTGGAGGGGTTTATTCACGGCGAACAGGATTGGTTGAGCGGCTGGAACGCAGGCGAATCCCAGGGACGCCCCCTTTCGGGGCCACCGGCCGGGTGCGCCGCCTTGAGTCAATTAACGCGAATACGAATGGATCTCATTATATATACGGATGCGGCGCCAGTGGACTCATAAGCACGGCGCGACTTTCGAGCAGTCCAAGGTCCTTGCACTTGACCAACACAAATGCGCCAGCGAGGACTTCCTCATTCAAGGCCTCCGATGCGATGATGAGCGCCCCGTGTATCGATTGCCCACGCCACATAGCCCATGTCATTCATCCACCATCCGGCATTCCAGAGTCTGGGGTTGCCCCTTTTGCTGAGCCTCGTGCTCACCTTGTCACTCGGCATGCGCCAGACATCGGCGGGGCTGCGGTGGTGGGCCATGGGCTCGGCCATTGCCTTGTTGCTGAGCTTTTTCCTGTTGCCAGGTTTTGACTGGCCAGCCACAGCAAGGGCACAAAAGCTGCCGTGGATCGTGCTGGGCGGCACGGGTCTGGCGTTCGTCTGGGTGCTGTCCGGCGCCACACGACCCAACCGGTGGATGCACTGGGCCATGGGCTCGGCGCTGTGGGCGATCGCTTGTGTCTGGTTGACGGCCAACCCCGAGCAATGGGCGCATTCATTGCTCGGCGCGTTGGCGGGAGCTGCCGTGCTGGCGTTCTTGCTGATCAAGCGGCCCCTTTCAGGGGCGACACAAAGTGCGCACGAACGAACCGCCGCTCCTGACGACGTTGCCACCATCGATGTGGCCGATGCCGCTGCACTCACGGTGGCTGCCCTTGGACTGGCCGCGCTCGCGGCAGGTGGCGGATCGCTGCTGCTGGCACAACTGGCCATGATGCTCGGCGTGGTCACGGCCGTTCCCGGTTTGTGGGCGTGGCTGCGGCCTGCCGCCGGCCTGGCGATTTCTCCAGCAGCCCTTTTTCCCCTGGGTCTGGCGTGGCTGGTCATTGCGTATTCGCTGGCGGTGCCTGGCCCATCGGCAGCAGGGCGAGTACTGGTCATCACACTGGCCTTTGCTGCGCCTGCCCTGCTGAAGCGCTCAGCCTGGGCGGCGCGTCATCCCCGATGGGCACCGCTGCTGACCGCCCTGCTGGCTGCGCTTCCTGTGGTGGTGGCACTGGCCTGGCTGTTGTTGGGCGATGCCGCACCCTCCGGTGCCGATGGCTCATTGGGCGACGCCAACGAAGACGACCCCTACTACAAGCCGACCTGGGAATGAACCTGCGGCCACCGAACGCGTTCACCGGCGGCCGGGTACAGGCTCCACTGGCCGCCGCCGCAAAGTCCCTCGATTCGTTTGGGTCTCTGGGTTTTTTGGTCGGGATGCGAAGATGCCGCGCATGGTCAAACCCTTGCAAGTGAAAATCCCGGCCGATCCCGCAGCCCTCGCCCCCGGCGATCTTCCTGCAGACTGGCCAGACCTGTGGATGCAAATCCTCAAAGTGCGCCAGGGAGACGCTTCTGCACCGCAACGCCACAGACGCCTGACGCACAGCCACCAGCTGGGATGGACCCTGAACGGGCCTTGCAGCGAACGCAGCGCGGCCCTGTTCGCTCTTTACAAGCCCATGCTGGACGCGCGCCAGGCTCACCGGGACCTGCCCGATGCCCCCCCCTGGGTGGTGGCGCAACTGGGTCAGAGTCTGGATGGTTTTGTTGCCACCGAAACGGGCGATTCCTACTATGTGACCGGGCCCCACAGCCTGGTCCACCTGCACCGCCTGCGCGCGCTGTGCGACGCGGTCTTGGTCGGCGCCGGCACGGTGGCAATCGACAACCCCCAACTCACGACCCGTCGGGTGCCTGGACAGAACGCGGTGCGCGTGGTGCTGGACCCCGACGCCCGGCTGGACGGGCGCTCGCGGCTTTTCACCGATCGACAATCCCCCACCCTCTGGCTGTGTGACGCACGCCATGCAGCGACCGCGCGCGAGCGACTCGCGGCTCTGATGCCAACGGACGCCACAGCAAACCACGCCAGCACCGAAGTGGTGGCCGTGGAAGATCTGCTGGAAAACGAGGGCTTGCCTTGTCAGTACCTTCCCAGACGTGCCGTTGCTGCACTCGCCGAACGCGGGTTGCGTCTGTTGTTCGTGGAAGGCGGCGGGGTCACGGTCTCGCGGTTTTTCCGTTCAAACGCCTTGAACCGCCTGCACCTGGTGGTGGCGCCGGTGCTGATCGGTCAGGGCCGGCGCGGTCTGCAAGCCACAGCACACGGGGTGATGGCGGACTGCCCGCGGCCACCGGCCCGCATGCTGATCCTGGGCGACGATCTGCTCTGGGACCTCGATCTGCGAGCCTGAACCCCATCGGCCTGCGCCTCTTTCGCCCTGCCCGGCGTCTTATCCGGGCAACGCAGGTGGAAGGGCAAGCACATCGATGTGCCCCACTGTGAGCCGCGCCTGCGGCGCGCTGGACATTCGCCGGGCATGCCATGAACCGACCCGCTCCGTCGATGCGGGCAGTTGTTCCCGAGCGGCTTCGGCCAGGCCATCCACCATCGCACCCATCAACGCCTGTCCGCGCGGATGGGCTCGGCCATCCACCTGCCAGTCGCTGCGCGCCTGCATGACCCGGTAGCCTGCTTGGCGCAGCAATTGCACCAGCGCTGGCACGGCCCTGGCGCCCAGCGCGGGTCCGAAGCCTTTGTCGCGCTGCTGATGTGCCGCGAACGTGTGCGATACCCAGATGTCGTCCCGGTCTGCGGGGTGCCACTGGTGCCGACCATCGACACTCAGGGTCAGGAGCAAGCCGGCCCGGGCTGCGCTGCAGCATGCCACGAGCCGTTTCAGCCAGGCCTGCCCCACCAGATCGATCAGCGCGGAAGCCGTGACCAGATCGGCTGCCGACCAGGGCAGTGCCTCCAGATGCTGCGCCAGATCCAGCTGGCGGCGAACGATCTCAACGGCAGCGAAAGGCAATGGCCAGCGGGCCACCTGTGCCGGGTCGTGCGCAGCATCTACCAGAGGTGTGTCGGTGGTTTCAAATATCGAAGGCCATGCATTCAGCAAGGCCGCGTCGTGGTCCACGGCCAGCCATTGCTGCGCACCTCCCAGCCGGGGCGCTAGCCAGCGCAGGTTCGACCCGGTGCCGCAGCCCAGATCGATGACCCGCCACGGACGGGCGGCGCCCGAGCGCCAGCGCTGCAATCGCTCCACCAATCGCATGCGCCGGGCAGCGACATCGCGGGCGTCAGAGTCAAAGGATTCGCGCAGGCTCAACCAGTCGGCACTGAAGCCATCAGGGGCTGTTTTGGCTGATGGTTGCTTCATGCCAGACTTTCCAGAAACCGGGCCAGCACGGCCGCTTGACGGTCCCAGTCGGGCAGTTGCTTTGCTGCGGCTTGCGCGCCGGCGGCCAACTGGCTTCGCAATTCAGGGGCAGCGATCAACCGAGCCAGCGCCTCACGCAGCGCGGCGGCATCCCCGGGCGGCACCTGCAGCCCGGCGCCTGCCGGCAATGTGTGAGCCAGCGCCCCGGCGGTGGTGGTCAGGACGGGAATCCCGTGCGAGACGGCTTCGGAGACAACCATGCCGTAACCCTCGTGCAAGGACGGCAACACGAACACATCGGCCTGTGCGTAGTGCGCCTGCAGCGTGTCGCCATCCACCGCACCGTGCCAGAACACCCGCCCCGCCAGTGCGCCTTCGGTACTCATGGCTTGTACACGGCTGGCGAGTTCGGGGTCGCGGTCCAGGCTACCCACGTTGTGCAGTTCCCAGGCGAGGTGCCCCAGGCCGGCCAGTGCCTGCAACAACACCGCATGGCCCTTGCGCGGCGTCACCGTGGCCACACACAGGAGCCGTACCCTTTGGGATGGACCAACGGCGCGAACTGCTGGAATGGGTTGCCGATCCGTGCCGGGCTCCACCACCACCAATTTCGACAGCGGCACACCCATGGCCGCCACGTCCAGCACTGTGGCGCTGCTGGGCACCACCACCTGGGCAGCCCATTGCAACGCGCCTGTCTCGCTGGCCAGCAACTGCTCGCGGGCACGTTCGTCCAGACCGGTTTCCATGTGCAGCGGGTGGTGCACCAGCGCCACCCAACGGAGGCGCCGCGCGTGGGCCTGCGCCACGGCTGCCATGGCACCAAACGCAAGCCCATCGGCGATCACCAGCGTGCCATCGGGCAGTCCCGCCACCGTGGCAGCTGTTTCTTGCAAAGCTTCTGCGTCTGGCTGCGGCCAGGCACCCGGCAGATGGCGAACGTCGACCGACCACCCTGCCGCGCGCAGCGCCTGCACCATGCGCCGGTCGTAGGCATATCCGCCAGTGGGCGTGTCCCAGTCGCCGGGCACCAGAAAACAAAGGCTGCGCTCGCTCATGGGTTTGCCACGGTCAAGGCTGCGCTGGCAGATCGGCCTCAAACGATGCCCACGCGACGTGAGATTCATTCAGCGTCACCCGCATCTGCTTGAGCCCTGCCCCGTGCGCGCCTGGCAAGGCCTGGGCACCGAGCGCCCCCGCGGCGATGCGCGCCGCGATCCGGTCGAAGATCACGCGGGCCAGGAATTCTGTGGTGGTGTTTTTGCCAGCGAACTCGGGCTGCTCGTCGAGATTGCGGAAATTGAGTTCTGCGAGGACCTCACGCAGCACCTGAGTGGCCAAACCGATGTCAACCACGATGCCATCCGAGTCCAGTGCCACGCGCCGCAGTTCCAGATCAACCACATAGGTGGCGCCGTGCATGCGCTGGGCGGGGCCGAACACTTCTCCCTGGAAGCTGTGGGCGATCATGAAATGGTCTCTGACGTTGACGGCGTACATGGGCAGGGGTCCTGTGGTGGGTTCTGGAAGGGGGATGAAAAAAGTGGTGCAAAGCAGGTGCTGGCACGCAAGCTCAGGGTTCGGGGTAGTCGATCCGGTGGCACAACACATCTGGCGCCTCGGTCCCAGCCAATCGCTGAAGCACCTGCGGCAATTCGTCAAACGGCGCGCTGTGCGTGATCAAGGCATCGAGCCGCGAGTCGTTGAGCATCTTCAAAGCCAGTTCAAGACGCTGACGGTGGCTCCATCGCCCTCGCATGGATGTGGCGACCGAGCCGACCTGTGAGCTTTTGAGCACCAGTCGGCGCGAGTGAAACGCCTGCCCCAGTGGCACTGGCACTGCGCGGTTCCCGTACCAGCTCAGCTCGAGCAACGTGGCCTCAAAGGCAGCCAGCCCAAGGGCAGTGGCCAGTCCTGCAACACTTCCGCTGGTGTGGATCACCAGATCTGCTTCGTCCTTGGCATCCTCCGGCAAGCTGAAGCTGGCGCCGAGCAGCCCGGCAATGGGCGCGCGCGAAGCCTGGGTGTCAATCACCTGCACGCTGCACCCTGGCACCTGCGCCGCCAGCCAGGCCACCAGCAGACCCAGGGTACCGCCACCGACCACGGCGATGCGTTCGCCCATGCGTGGCGGGGCGTCCCAGAGGGCATTGATCGCCGTCTCCAGGTTGGCCGCCAGCACGGCCCTGGCAGGTGGCACATCAGGCGGCAATGGCAGCACCGCCGTTGCCGGCACCTGAAACACGGTCTGATGTGGGTAGAGGCAGAAAACCAGGCGCCCGACCAGCTCCGGCGGACCTTCTTCCACCCGGCCAACGTTCACATAGCCGTACTTCAGCGGAAAAGAAAATTCGCCTTCCTGGAACGGTGCGCGCATGCGCTGTGTCTCACTGGCGGGCACCTCGCCGCGAAAAACCAGTGTCTCGGTGCCCCGGCTCACACCACTGTGCAAGGTTCTGACGCGCACCTCGCCAGGTGCCAATGCGGACAAAGTGGTGGTGCGCAGCTCGGCTTTCAGCGGTGCATTGATCCAGCAAGCCAGGCTGTGTACAGGGGCGTTTTCTGTCATGTGATCCGTTCGTGAACCCGGCTGTGCAATACCCACCCAACAAGGCAGGCGCAAGCGAAACTCCGACAATGTTACGGTGCCGACCATGAAACCCAAGGGCCACCGCCCTCTTTCCCCTCCGAAGGCAACAGCCACCGCGCTGACCGCCTTGCAGCAGGATGCCCTGAGGCACCTGCTCGCCGGTGCCTTGGGGGTGCTGGTTGCCACGAGCATGCTGGTTGGCCAAGGCTTCTTCGATCTCGGCCACACGATCAAGGCGATGGTGTTCTTCGGGGCAGGCGCGTGGTTGATCTGGCGCGCGATGGCTACCGGCTCAGGCAACGGGGTTGCGCACCCCTATGCCCGTTTCGGACCAGCGAACCGTGTCACCCTGATCCGGCTTGCCCTGGTGGTGCTGATCGCTGCAATGATCGGCGAACCCATTCCCGCGGCACCGCTGGCTTCCGCACCAGCTTTGGCCTGGGCCATCGTGATCGTGGCCACGCTGACGGCATTGCTGGATGCCGTGGACGGCCACCTGGCCCGCCGCAGTGGTCTGGCCAGCGCATTTGGTGCGCGGTTCGACATGGAAACCGACGCCTTTTTCATTCTGGTTCTGTGCGCCCTGGTGGTGCAGGTGGGCCAGGCCGGGCCATGGATACTGGCTTCCGGGCTGATGCGCTATGCCTTCGTCGGCGCCGCGCGCTTGTGGCCCTGGTTGTCTGCACCCTTGCAGCCCAGCAAACGCCGCCAGACGGTATGTGTGGTGCAGATCACTACACTGATCGTGTGTCTGGGTCCGGTCATTCCGCCTGCCCTTGCTGCCGGCCTCGCCGCATTGAGCCTGGCCCTGCTGACCGCCTCGTTCGCCATCGATGTGCGCACCCTGTCGCGTCGAATCACCCCCCAGGAGACCTGAACCATGAACCAGCCCTTCGTCTTCTCATGCGGCATCACACGCCGCAAAGCCGCCACTTTTTTCGGTACCTCGATGGCCGCGCTTGCCATCGCCCTGTCTTCGTTGACGGCTGCGCCCGCGCAGGCCCAGGCGGCGCGCTACGAGATCGACCCCGACCACCTGACCGTGGCTTTCCTGGTGGACCACATCGGCTACGCCAAGGTGCTGGGTCTGTTCCGCTCAGCGAGAGGCAGCTACCGGTTCGACGAGGCCACTGGTGCCCTGTCGGATGTGCGCATTGAAGTGGAAACCGCCAGTGTCTTCAGCAACCAGCGCAAGCGCGATGAGCATCTCAAGGGACCTGACTTCCTGAACAGTGGTGAGTTTCCCCGCATGGTGTTCACGGCCAGCAGCGCGAAACGCAGTGGCGACCGCGACTTTGAAATCGCAGGGCAACTGGAGGTGCTGGGCAAGACCCAACCGCTGACCCTCAAAGCCACCTGGAACAAAAGCGCCGAGTCGCCGCTTGGTGGCATCGGCAGCAAACCGTACGTGATGGGCGTCTCCGCCAGAGGCAGTTTCAAGCGCAGCGCCTACGGCATGAACTACGCCGTGGCCAACGGTTGGGTGGGCGACGAAGTAGAGCTGATCATCGAATTCGAGGCCGTTCGGAAGTGATGTTCTTTCTGTCCGCCACGCCCACGTGAGTCACGCGCATCCACCCGCTGAGCCTTCGGCTTCGCCCGGGCGCTTTTCGGCCCTGCCGTGGTTGCTTCGCTTCGGTCTGGCCTTTGGTGTGCTCAACACCCTGCTGACCTTCGAGAACCGATGGCCGGGCTTTGGCGTGCTGTACATGCCGCGCCTCTCGTTCGAGCTGTGCATCGGTGCCGCGATGTTGATGACCTGGGTCAGCTGGCGTGGGCGACTGTCTGCGGCGGCCACCACATGGTTGTCCGCCGGCTTCATGGTGCTGGTGGCGGTGCGCTACGCCTTTGTGACGGTGCCCGCCGTGCTGGGCCGGCCCGTGAATGTGTACTGGGACGGGCGGCATGCCGGCGAACTGCTGCGTGTTGCATCCGAGTCCATGTCCACCGGGCAACTCGCGGCGGGACTGGGGGCGACCGTTGTTGGCGTCTGCCTTCTCGGATGGATCGTGCGCTCCGCCATCCGCACACTGGCCGTGAGCCTGACCTGGCCACCTGGCCGTCCTTGGGTGTTGGGCAGCGTGGCTGCCCTGTCCACCAGCTTTGTTGCCTACGTGCCCGATGTGCGCGACACGCGCTGGTTCTTTTCGCTACCACTGACGCCCACCATCGTGAACCAGAGCCGCTTGCTGACCCAGGTCTGGCTGCCTGAGCGCGTCGAGGCCGCCCTTGGTCCCAGCCCGGCCTTCGACGGCGACCTGTCGGGCCTGAAAGGCCCGCTGGGCCAGGCAGACGTGGTGTTGATCTTTGCCGAATCGTATGGCGCCATCGCGTTTGACCAACCGGACCTGTCTGCTGCGCTGGCTCCAGCCAGGACCGAGCTGGCGCAGGCCATTGCCTTCAGCGGCCGGCATGTGGTGTCGGCGCGTGTTTCGGCACCCACCTTCGGCGGGTCGTCATGGCTTTCGCATGCCACGCTGTTGTCTGGCGTGAATTCGGCCGATCACGCCGACCACCACCTGCTGCTGGCCAGCCAGCGCCCGACGCTGGTGAGCCACTTTGCCCGTCACGGCTACCGCACCGTGGGATGGATGCCCGGACTCAAGCGGCCCTGGCCTGAAGGGGCTTTTTATGGCTTCGATCGCCTGGCCGATGATGCCGGCATGGGCTACCGGGGGCCGGACTTCGGCTACTGGCGCATCCCGGATCAGGCCGCCATGGTGCTGCTGCACGAACAGGAACTTCGCTTCGATGCCGAGGCATCCGAGCACCAACCCCGGCTGGTGGTCTTTCCCACCACCACCACCCATGCCCCGTTCCACCCCATCGCCCCTTTGATGGACTGGAGCAAGCTGACTGCGGCCGACGGCGGCTATCAAAACGAGGACGTACGGATCGCCCTGGCCACCTCGCTGGCCTCGCAACGTCCGGCCCCCAACTACCTGGCCAGCATGCGCTACCAGTATGGGTGGATGGCTTCGTACCTCAAGGACATGGCGCCGCGGCCGCTTGTCTGGGTGATTGTTGGCGACCACCAGCCACCTGCGCTCGTCACCGGCAAAGGCGCCACCTGGGACGTGCCGGTGCATGTGATCGCCGACGATCCTGCACTGGTGCAGCGTCTGCTGGCAGACGGGTTCATCCCGGGACTGGACCTGCCAGCCGCCGCGCTCGGTCCAATGGAGGCCCTCACGCCGGTGTTGCTCAAGTTGTTTGACGGCGCACCACCTGAACACGTTGAGCCTGTGCCCAACGTGGCGGCGGGATCTCCTGCCGACCGCTCCGTCGGGCCACTACCCTCTGGTACCTGAGGCTGCATGCGATTCAGGCAGCCAGGCGTGCACATCGCCCGAGGGTGCATCTGCAGGCAATGCGAGCAGCCATTCACGCATGTCCGTTGCCGTGAGACCTTGCGGTGTCAGCAAACGGAGCCGCTCACCCAGCGAAACCGCATAGCGGTAGCGACCAGACCCTGCCAGCGTCTCCAGCCTGTCGATGCATCCAAGGGCCACATCCCGCACGGAGGGCAGGAACTCAAACGAAAGTGATGGCAGGGCAAGGCCCAATCCCATCAGCACCTCCAACTCAAACCCCTCGACGTCGATTTTCACGAAATCGGGCACCCCATGGGCGGCGATGAGATCGTCCATTGTGACCACTGGCACCACGGGCCCTTCTTCCCAACGCACGCCACTGAAGGCAGGGCTTGCACCGGCCCGTTGCACGAAGTCACGAGAGAGCGTGGAGACCGTCGGCGTGCGCGGGCTGGCCAACAGCTGTGCCTGACCTTTCACGCGGCCCACCGCCTGCGCGCGCAGCACCACGCCTTCGTCCTTTGAAAAGCTGCGCTGCAACCAGCGCACAAAATCCGGCTGCGGCTCGAGCGCCACCACCCGCGCAGAGAGTCTGCGAAATGCGCCTACGCGGTTTCCCGTGTGCGCGCCAATGTCAAAGGCAAGCCCACCTTGTGGCAGGAAGCGGCCATAGAAGCGCCGCAGTTGGTAGCCGCGCCAGGGAATGCCGTGGTACACCAGCAGCGAACGCAAGAGGCCCCAGCGGCGCTCAGCCAGGCCACGCCATCCTGTGGTTTCGTTCATGGCAAATGATCCCAGTGTTCGCCGGCCATCTCCCTGATCTTATGAGCCATGTTGAACCTGGCTCCCAGTGCAGCCGAACCTGCCATTGAAAAGTGGCCCACATCCCGATAGAGCGGTACACCGTTGATTTCCGTCTTACAGACGCCATCGCTGCAAACCAGGTCCTTCAGAAAAAACACTGGCGCAAAGCGACTGACCGCCTGCATCAGCTGGTCGGCTTCGATGGTTTGGCTGCTGGCGTCGGCATAGTTGAAGTCACAGTAGTCGACCCGGTTGGCCAGTGACATCCTGGCCCAGCAACGGCCCATGTCATAGCCCGCAGCAGGTGGCGGCGACACGAAGACGGGCTTCTTGCCCATGCGACGCAGCGCCATCACGGTCTCTTTCATCTGATGCAGATAGCGTTCCCTTTCGGCCGGCAGCACGCCTTCAAGGAACTGAAGCTGCTTGCCCATGCGAAATGGGGAAGCCAATACGACGAACTCATACCCCTCTTGTGTGGCCAGCCACTGCAGGACCTTCTGGTTGTGAGCCACGCAACCGGCCCCCCATTTTTCTGAGTAACGGGGCGGAGCAAAGGGCGCAAGACCCACAATGGGTGGGCAGTTGCTGAAGGTTTGTTGCCGGAATGCCGTCGCTGGCTCACTGCTCTTGAGCGCATCGGCCAGATGCATGGCGTACGAGTCGCCCCAAAGATACAGATCCGGCCGGGCGCCATGCGCACAGGCGGGAGAATCAAACAGCTTGTCTGGCGCGCACGCCCTGCCGAGTCCATGGTTGATCTTCAACACGTCGGTGAGTTTCGACAGCTGGGAGCCATTGCTGGTGAGACGGTTGGGAAAGCCTTGCGATGTCATGGTCGCGTAGCCAAGTCCACCCGCCAGCAGCATGGATGCGGCAAGAGAGAGTGTGATCCAGGAGCCGCGCAGCTTGAACCGGATCGGCCTTTCCACCAGAAAGTAGGTCATCCAGGCAAGCAGGACGGCAAGCGCCATCAGCGCCAGCACCACATTCGTCTCCAGACCCTTCACCGCCAGAATCCTGGCAAATGAGAGCATGGGCCAATGCCAGAGGTACAGAGGGAAGCTGATCAACCCGATCCAGACCATCACGGGGTGCGCCAACACCACCCGGTTGAACCAGGCCCCCGGCCCAGCGGCAATCAGGCACACCGCACCCACCACCGGCAGAACAGCCCAATAGCCAGGGAATGCCAGCGACTCACGAATGAACCAGAATCCGGCCAGCAGGAAAAGCAGTCCCGATACCGACAAGGCATTGGCCCCCATGACATTCCCTGATGAGGCACTTGAGCTGGGCCCGGTCTTCTGATGGCGCAGCGTCCACCAGGCCAGCGCACTCCCGCACAGCAATTCCCAAATCCGGGTCAGAGGCGAATAGAAGGTGGCTGTGCTGTCGGCCGTGACCTCCACAAGGTTCCAGGCAAACGAGCCCATTCCGAGGGCTGCGCTGACCCACACCAGGTTGAGCTTCGCCTTCCAGCCAACCCAGAGCAGCAGCGGCCAGACAATGTAGAACTGCTCCTCGATCCCCAGACTCCAGAGGTGCAGCAGCGGCTTGGACTCGGCCACAGGGTCGAAATAACCAGACTCACTCCAGAGCAGGAGGTTGGAGACAAACGCAGCGCCTGCTGCCACGTGCCCTCCCAGTTGCTTGAATTCATCCGCAAGCAGCCAGAACCAGCCAAACGCATAGCTGGAGGACAGCACCACCAGCAGGGCGGGAAATATCCTTCTGATCCGGCGGCTGTAGAAGTCGGTAAAGCTGAAGCGACCTCTTTCCAGATTTTCGAGAATGACCAGCGAGATGAGGTAGCCGGATATCACGAAAAAGATGTCCACCCCGATGAACCCGCCGTGCAGCATGCCGGGGAAGGCGTGGTAGATCACGACGGCCATCACGGCCACCGCTCTCATGCCATCAATGTCTGGGCGATACCCGGGGTGGGCCTGCGTACCGCGATCAGTGCCCATACCCGATCAATCCCTCGACCCTTGTTGTATTTTGCGTTTGCCGAAGGCTGGCAGCGGCAGCCGGCATCGTGACAATGCAAGACAGCCCCACGGCGGCAATCACCTCAGGTGTGAAGAGCGCATTGTGCGAACGTCCCCGAGCCGCCAGAATTCACTCCCACTCGATGGTCGCAGGCGGCTTGCTGCTCACGTCGTAAGTGACCCGGTTGATGCCACGCACCTCGTTGATGATCCGGCTGGACACTTTTTTCAACAGGGCATACGGAAGTTCTGCCCAGTCGGCGGTCATGAAGTCACTGGTCTGCACGGCACGCAGCGCCACCACGTAGTCGTAGGTCCGGCCGTCGCCCATCACCCCCACGCTCTTGACCGGCAGGAACACGGTGAAGGCCTGGCTGGTCAGGTCGTACCAGCTTTTGCCGCTGGGGTGGTCGATGGTGGATCGCAGTTCCTCGATGAAGATCGCATCGGCCCGGCGCAGCAGGTCGGCGTATTCCTTCTTCACTTCGCCCAGAATGCGCACACCGAGACCGGGCCCAGGGAAGGGATGGCGGTAGACCATGTCGTGTGGCAGGCCGAGCGCCACGCCCAGTTCACGCACCTCGTCCTTGAACAGATCACGCAAGGGCTCAAGCAGTTTCAGGCCCAGTTGCTCGGGCAGGCCGCCCACGTTGTGGTGGCTCTTGATGGTCACGGCCTTCTTGCTCTTGGCCCCGCCAGATTCGATCACATCCGGGTAAATAGTGCCTTGTGCCAACCACTTGGCGCCTATTGTTGATGCACCACTTGAAATGAGTTTGGCCGCTTCAGCCTTGAAAACCTCGACAAATTCCCGCCCGATGATCTTGCGTTTGGCCTCCGGATCGCTCACGCCGGCAAGGTGGCCAAGGAACTGGTCGGCTGCGTCCACCCGGATGACCTTGGCGTGCAACTTGCCGACGAACATGTCCATCACCATGTCGCCTTCGTGCAGGCGCAGAAGTCCGTGATCAACGAACACGCAAGTCAGCTGGTCGCCAATGGCCCGATGGATCAGGGCCGCCGCCACTGACGAATCCACACCACCGGAAAGGCCGAGGATCACCTCCTCGTCGCCCACCTGTTCGCGGATCTTCTGCACCGCTTCTTCAATGTGGTCGCGCATCACCCAGTCGGGCGTGGTCTTGCAGATGTCGAGCACGAAGCGCTCCAGCAGCGCCCTGCCCTGTACCGTGTGGGTCACTTCGGGGTGAAACTGCACCGCGTAATAACCCCGCGCCTCGTCGGCCATGCCGGCGATGGGGCAACTGTCGGTGCTGGCCATCAGCTTGAATCCGGGTGGCAGCTCGGTGACCTTGTCGCCGTGGCTCATCCAGACCTTGAGCATCCCGTGGCCTTCGGGGGTGGTGAAGTCGGCGATGTCCTTAAGCAATGCCGTATGGCCACGGGCACGGACTTCTGCGTAGCCGAACTCACGGGCATGGCCAGCTTCGACCTTGCCGCCCAGTTGCTGGGCCATGGTCTGCATGCCGTAGCAAATGCCCAGCACGGGCAGACCCAGTTCGTAGACCGCGTCCGGCGCCTTGTCGTCCACCTCATAGACACTGGCATGGCTGCCGGAGAGGATCACCCCCTTGAGTTGACCATCGGCCGCAAACTCGCGTACCCAGTCGCTGCTCACGTCGCAGGGGTGCACTTCGCAGTAGACATGGGCTTCGCGCACGCGCCGGGCGATCAGCTGGGTGACCTGGGAGCCGAAATCGAGGATGAGGATTTTCTGGTGCTGCATGGAAGATTCGTGTCGCGTCGGAAAAAAGAAAAGGCCGTCTCACTGGACGGCCTGCGGAGCTGGAACGATCAGTCCGCCCTGTAGTTGGGGGCCTCTTTCGTGATCTGCACATCGTGCACATGGCTCTCACGGATGCCGGCCGAGGTGATCTCCACGAACTCGGCCTTGTGGCGCATGTGCTCAATGGATGGGCAACCGCAGTAGCCCATGGAGGCCCGCAAACCACCCGCCATCTGGTAGATGATGGAAACCACGGACCCCTTGTACGGCACACGGCCTTCAATGCCTTCGGGCACCAGCTTGTCGGCGTTGGGATTGCCAGTGCTCGATTCCTGGAAGTAGCGGTCGGCGCTGCCCTGCTGCATGGCGCCGATGGAGCCCATGCCGCGGTAGCTCTTGTAGCTACGCCCCTGGAACAGCACGATCTCGCCCGGCGCCTCTTCGGTGCCGGCGAACATGCCACCCATCATCACGGTGTTGGCACCGGCGGCGATGGCTTTGGCAATGTCCCCGCTGTAGCGAATGCCGCCGTCGGCAATCATTGGCACACCCGTACCCTGCAGCGCGGTGGCCACGCTGTCGATGGCCATGATCTGCGGCACACCAACGCCGGCTACGATGCGGGTGGTGCAGATCGATCCTGGGCCGATGCCTACCTTCACCCCGTCGGCGCCCGCTTCCACCAAAGCGGTGGCCGCGCCACCTGTGGCAATGTTGCCACCGATCACGTCGACCTGCGGGTAGTTCTGCTTGACCCAGCGCACCCGGTCCAGCACGCCTTTGCTGTGTCCATGTGCGGTGTCCACCACAATGGCGTCAACCCCAGCCTTGACCAGGGCTTCCACACGCTCCTCTGTTCCCTCACCCACACCCACAGCGGCCCCTACACGCAGGCGCCCCGCAGCATCGCGTGCTGCATTGGGGAAGTTGAGCTGTTTGGTGATGTCCTTGACGGTGATCAGCCCCTTGAGCTCAAAAGCGTCATTGACCAGCAGCAGGCGTTCGAGCTTGTGTTTGTTGAGCAGGGTCTTGGCTTCTGCTGGCGTGGTGCCGTCGGGCATCGTGATCAGGCGCTCACGCGGCGTCATGATTTCGCTCACCGGCAGGTCGTAGCGCGTTTCGAACCGAAGGTCGCGCCCGGTGACGATACCGACCACCTTGCCACCGTCCACCACGGGAAAGCCGGAAATGCCCAGATCGTCGGACAGCTTCATGACCTCGCGGATCGTGGTGCTCGATGCAATGACCACCGGGTCCCGCAGCACACCCGACTCGTATCGCTTGACTTTGGCCACCTGCGCAGCTTGCTCCTGGGCGGTGAGGTTCTTGTGAATGATCCCGATGCCGCCCTCTTGCGCAATGGCAATCGCCAATCGGGCTTCGGTCACGGTATCCATGGCTGCGGACACCAGCGGCAGATTGAGGTGGATGTTGCGGGAGAACTGGGTCGCGAGCGAGGCGTCCTTGGGAAGGATCTGCGAGTACGCTGGCACCAGCAACACGTCGTCGAAGGTGAGCGCTTTGCCGAGGAGGCGCATGGGAAAAAGCTCCAAAAGCGCCATTGTATCCGGCGACCAACGGCAGCAAAGCGGGGATGGGCGTTCATTTTCACGGGTGAAATCGCCCGTTTTTGGGCTCAAAACCGCACGGAAACTGCATCTTGCGCACCACAGGCGAGGCCCGCCCTTCCACGGCATCGGGAGCCGGCGCTAAACTGCGCGCATGGCACAAACTCCTTCCTCTCGCCAACCGTGGCGCCAGCCCTTGGCAGCCATCGTTCTGCTTGCGTTCAGTCAGCTCGCGTTTGCGCAATGGCAATGGGTGGATAACACCGGACGCAAGGTTTTCAGCGACACGCCACCGCCTGCAGGCATCCCCGACAAAAACGTTCTCAAGCGACCCGGCGCCCGTGCGCCCGCTGCGCCAAGCGCCGAGTCCGACGAAGCAGCCCCCATCGCTGAGGCACCGGCAGCGCCCAAGCCACCTGCCAAGGACGAGCAGCTCGAAGCCAAAAAACGTCAGGCAGAAGCAGCTGAAGAAGCCAAGAGGAAAGCCGAAGAGGCGCGCATCGCCCAACTGCGTGCAGACAACTGTCAACGTGCCCAGCGGGCCAAGGCCACCCTGGATTCCGGTGTGCGTATCGCGACGACCAATGCGAAAGGTGAGCGGGAGATCATGGACGACACGGCCCGCGCGGCCGAGACGCGCAGGTTGAATGACATCATGCGCAATGATTGCGGCCCAGCGCCCGCCCGACAGGCTCAGTAACCTGCCTTCGACCCGGGCCGCCGCTTGGCGAACAGGCCAGCGGATCTGGCACCCTGCCCGACGAACCGCTCACGGCGGGCCACTTTGGGATCCACCCGCAAAGGTCGGTAGACCTCCACCCGGTCACCCTCCCGCAGTTTTGCGTTCAGGTCTGCCCGACGTCCCCATATCCCGGTCGATAGCGTGGTGGATCGCAGTTCGGGATGCAGCTCCAGCCAGCCCGAATGTTGCAGCGCGTCCCCCAACGTTGCACCTAGCGGCAGTTCCAGTGCGGTTTCCAGCACTGCTCTCGGCGAGGGCGAATACAGCAGCCGAACCTTCACCGGGCCTCCAGACATTTCATGATTTCACGCCATAGACCTGATCAGCGCGCTTGACGAACGCGTCGACCAGACTGCCTGCAATCTTGTCAAAGACCGGCCCCACCAGCTTTGCCAGGGTCTGACTGGAGAAGCCGTAGGTCAGGGTGAACTCCACCTTGCAGGCACGCTGTGAGGGCTCTCCCAGTGCAGTGAACACCCAGCAACCGTCCAGGTGGGAAAACGGTCCGTCCACCAGTTCCATGATGACCTTGTGATCCTGCTCGTGTGAATTGCGCGTCGTGAAGCTGTGGCGCAAGCCACTGATCGCGATGCCCACGCGCGCCACCATGCTGTCGTCAAGCTGCTCAAGCACCTCGCCGTGATCGCACCAGGGAAGGAACTGGGGGTAGTGTTCGACATCTGTCACCAGCGCAAACATTTCGTGAGCGCTGTGCCATAGCAGCACGGACTTGTGAATGGTTTTCATACAATGCAGGCTTCGCGCAAGCACATGTGTTGGCTGGGCCGGTTGGGCTTCCGACGATGCTGACCAAAACGGAAGCCGCAAGGTCTGGGCTTCCTCTCGTGTCCGTCTGCGCCCCTTCATTGTATTGGCCTTGCATATCCCCATGCGCGGCCCCATTTGCTTTCACATGGCCTCCTCTTCGAACAAATCCACCACCAAAGGTGTTGACAGCCGCATCGCCGAAAACCGCAAGGCCCTCTTCAACTACGCCATTGAAGAACGTTTTGAGGCGGGCATGGTGCTTGAAGGCTGGGAGGTCAAGGCATTGCGGGAAGGCAAGGTGCAATTGACCGACGGTTACGTGGTGGTTCGTTCGGGTGAACTTTTTCTGATCGGGTGCCAGATCAACCCGCTCAACACGGCGTCCACCCATGTAAGCCCGGACAGCGTGCGGACCAAAAAGCTGCTGCTTCACAAGGAGCAGATCCGCAGACTGGTAGGCAAGGTCGAACAGAAGGGCTACACGCTCGTGCCGCTGAACCTTCACTGGAAGAGTGGCAAGGTCAAATGCGAGATCGCATTGGGCAAAGGCAAGGCTGAGCACGACAAACGCGACACCATCAAGGATCGCGAAGGCAAACGCGAGGTGGAGCGTGTCATGAAATCACGCCACCGCTGAGGTTCAACGATCAGCCCAGCCCCTTCAACGGATGGGCATGGGCTGGCCAAGGCTGCGCAAAGAAGGCGCCCACCTGTTCGGGTGACACCTCTTCGATGGTGGCGGGGTGCCAGCGCGGGCTGTGATCCTTGTCGATGGCCAGCGCCCGGATGCCCTCTGCCGTTTCGCTTCCCGCGCCTGGGCGCAGGTGAAAGCACCGCCGCACCAGGCCTCGCTCCATGCGCAAATCGTCGGCCAGACCCATGCCCCGTGCCCGGCGAACCTGTTCCAGCGCAACAGCCAGCATCAGCGGCGACCTTTGGCGCAGAGCCACCAGCGTGCTGCGCCCCCAGTCGCTGTCTGTTTCGGCCAGTGCGGCGGCCATGTCGGCAACGGTCTCCAGACCGAACACCCGGTCGACTTCTTTGATTGGCCAGGAAGGTGCCGTCGCCGTCATGCTGAGATGACTGGTACACCAGCGTTCGACGGAGGCACCGTTCTCGAAAGGCGTTTGGGCCAGCGAGGCCCACAGGCCAGGAAGGCGGCCAGCATCGATGTAACCATCGGCCAGGCCTGCCGACATGGCCTCCCGACCGCCGAGCGCCAGCCCGGTGAGCGCGAGGTATTCGCCCAGCCGGCCCGCGCAGCGGCTCAGGAAATAGCCGCCTCCCACGTCAGGAAAGAGTCCGATCAGCGTCTCAGGCATGGCAAGCTTGCTGCGTTCGGTGACGATTCGCAGGCTGGCGCCTTGACTGATGCCCATGCCGCCACCCATCACGATGCCATCCATGAAGGCAATGTAGGGTTTCGGGTAGGTGTGAATCAGGTGGTTGAGTGAATACTCTTCCGTGAAGAAGTCTTCGAGCTCGGGATTTCCGGTCAGCGCCGCTTCATGGAAAAAGCGAATGTCGCCACCCGCGCAGAAGGCGCCAAAGGGCCCTTCCTTGTTGACACCGCGAACGGCGACCGCAAGCACGTGGTCGTCCTCACGCCAGTTCATCAGTGCCTGGGTGATGGCTCGAATCATGTCCAGCGACAAGGCATTGAGTGCCCTTGGCCGGTTGAGCGTGATGCAACCCACGCGGCCCTGGACTTCAACAACAACGTTCGATTCGGCAGAAATATTGGTCATGGCCTTTGTTCCCGGTACAACCCGTCATTGTGGGAGTTTGTCGACGGTCTGGATACGTGGCGTCCCGGCACGGGACCGCCATCCGAGCAATTCGTTCACGACAAGTGCAGCAATCACCGCACTGCCACCCAGCAGCACCTCCGTGCCTGGCGCTTCGTGAGCCCACAGCCAAGCAAGAAGAATACCGAATATCACTTCCAGCAAGGCCAGCAGCGACACCTCGGGGGCCTTGAGCACCCGTGCGCATACCACGCACAGCGCACAGGGTATGGCCAGTTGAACCAAGCCGAGCAAAGCCAGCCAGGCGATGTCCGTGCCGGTGGCTGCAATGGGCAAGGCCAGCGGAAGCGTGACCAGCGACGAGATCACGGCACCTAACAACACCGAAGGCACGAGGTCGATCTTTTCGCCGTGAGTCTGTCCGCGTTGCACCACGGTCCAGTTCACCGCTGCGGCCATGGGCACACAAAGTGCAATCAGGGACCCCATCACCAGAGCGGACGTGTCGATGCCGGGCTTGGCAACGGCCTCCAGGAACTGGCTTCCGTACATATAGACGATGCCAAGTCCTGCCACCACGATCGCCAGCCAGGTGCGCACAGCCAGGCGCTGACCGATGAACACGCGAGCCACCAATGCCGTGAACAAGGGCCCCACCGACATGATCACCAGCACATTGGCCACGCTGGTGAACGTCAGCGCGAGCATGAAGGCCGTGAACATCACACTCCAACAGACGCCCGATATCCAGAAGGCCTTCGAGCCCTTGGGCACGCCCCAATGTCGTTCCAGCCAGCCTGACCCGGCGGGTGCCTCGGCAAGCAACCCCTGGCTGCGGTCGACATGCCGCCATACCGGCAGGATCACCAGCAACGAGAGCGCGGTGAACGCGC
The DNA here is from genome assembly GCA_002840835.1 of Betaproteobacteria bacterium HGW-Betaproteobacteria-16. GTDB lineage: Bacteria > Pseudomonadota > Gammaproteobacteria > Burkholderiales > Burkholderiaceae_C > Hydrogenophaga. Next base: position 21,458 of record PHCQ01000065.1, read on the forward strand.
TGCGCCAGAACGTGATCTCAAAGCGGGCCGCCGACTCCAGTTGACGGGTCACCACGCCAGCGATCGACCACATGAGTGTGACCGCCAGCATGAGGATGACCGCCTGCGAATGCGTCAGACGGCTGAGGGCACGGAATGGCATGACTGAATGATTGACAAAGGAGCCGACGCACCGGAACACGCCCAGGCAAGACTCATTCCCTCGGGCCACCCTGCTCCGCACGTCGGCGGAGCGCGGGGATCACGATTCGCGGCTGGCGCGCTTGCGCTCGTGTTCCTTCAGATAACGCTTGCGCAGGCGCACGCTCTTGGGTGTGATTTCGACCAGTTCGTCGTCCTCGATGAATTCGACACCGTACTCCAGTGTCAGGTCGATCGGTGGCGTGATTTTGATCGCGTCTTCCTTGCCGCTGACGCGGAAGTTGGTCAGCTGCTTGGTCCGCGTGGCGTTGACCACAAGGTCATTGTCACGGCTGTGAATGCCGACGATCATGCCTTCGTACACCGGGTCGTTCGCACGAACGAACATGCGGCCGCGGTCGTCCAACTTGCCCAGGGCGTAGGTGAAGATTTCACCGTCGTCCATGGAGATCAGCACGCCGTTCTTGCGGCTGCCGATGTCGCCCTTGTGCGGTTCATAGCTGTCGAAGATGTTGGAAATCAGGCCCGATCCGCGGGTCAGGTTCAGGAATTCGTTGGTGAAACCGATCAGGCCACGAGCCGGAATGCGGTACTCCAGGCGCACACGGCCGCGGCCGTCCGGCTCCATGTTCACGAGTTCGCCCTTGCGCTCACCCAGTGCCTGCATCACGCCGCCTTGGTGGGTCTCTTCGATGTCAGCCGTCACCAGCTCGATAGGTTCGCACTTCACACCGTCGATTTCCTTGAACACCACGCGTGGCTTGGAAACGGCCATCTCGTAGCCTTCACGGCGCATGTTCTCCAGCAGGATGGTCAGGTGCAGTTCGCCACGACCCATCACCTCGAACACACCCTCTTCGTCAGTTTCGTTGACGCGCAGCGCCACGTTGTGCTGCAGCTCTTTCTGCAGACGGTCCCAGAGCTGGCGGCTGGTCACGAACTTGCCCTCGCGGCCAGCCAGCGGGCTGGTGTTGACGCAGAAGTTCATGGTCAGCGTAGGCTCATCCACCTTGAGCATGGGCAGCGGAGCGGGATTGACCGGATCGGTCACCGTCACGCCAATGCCGATGTCTGCAATGCCGTTGATGAGCACGATGTCACCAGGACCGGCTTCCGTCACCTGCACCCGGTCCAGACCGTGGAAAGTCAGCACGTTGTTGACGCGGCCTTTGATGGCTTTGCCGTCCGGGCCTTCCATCACCAGCACATCCATGGCGGGCTTGATGGTGCCCTGGCTGATGCGACCGACGCCGATGCGACCCACGAAGGTGGAAAAGTCGAGCGCGGAGATCTGCAACTGCAGGGGAGCGGCCGGGTCGCCGCTCTGTGCGGGCACATGCTTGAGCACGGTATTGAACAATGCCGACATGTCGGGGCCCCACTGCTCACCCGGCGCGCCCTCTTCCAGCGAGGTCCAGCCGTTGATGCCGGAGGCGTACACCACCGGGAAGTCCAGCTGCTCGTCGTTCGCACCGAGCTTGTCGAACAGGTCGAAGGCGGCGTTGATGACTGCATCGGGGCGGGCTCCCGGCTTGTCAACCTTGTTCACCACAACAATGGGCTTGAGACCCAGGGCCAGCGCCTTCTTGGTCACAAAGCGGGTCTGTGGCATGGGGCCTTCCTGCGCATCGATCAGCAAGACCACACCGTCCACCATGGACAGGGCACGTTCCACCTCACCACCGAAGTCCGCGTGGCCGGGGGTATCGACGATGTTGATGTGTGTGCCTTCCCAGCTCACGGCGCAGTTCTTGGCCAGGATTGTGATGCCGCGCTCGCGTTCGATGGCGTTGTTGTCCATCACGGTGTCGACCACCTTTTCGTGGTCGGCAAAGGTCCCGGACTGCCGGAGCAACTGATCAACCATGGTGGTCTTTCCATGGTCAACGTGGGCGATGATGGCGATGTTGCGGATTTGTTTGCTCATGATGCGGTTTCCAGAATTTGCTGTATTTCAATGGGGCTCAGCAGCCGCCCCGGGATAAGTTCACCCGCCTGCACATGGGCACTGCCCAGAAGCACGACGGATTCGGAAGGCGTTTCGCCTTGATCTTGAGGGCCATAAACCACAATGCGGTCGCTGTCGGCCCAGCTGCCGCGGCGGCGCACGCCGCTGAGGAAGCGTCCGGCATTTTCCGCGTCCAGCGTGACCGGGGTGTGTCCTTCAAGCAGGTTCTGTACCGGCAGCAGCCTTGACGTGCGTTCTGCTTCGGTCATGGACTCCAGTTCGACCAGCGTCATGCATTGGGTTTCAGTAAAAGGGCCGGTCGCGATCCGTCGCAGCATGCTCAGGTGGCCCCCGCAACCCAGTGCTTCGCCAATGTCTTCGCCCAGGGTGCGGATGTAGGTGCCCTTGCTGCAACGCACCCGGAGTGTCAGATGCGACGATTCACCATCGAGCTGCATGTCGAGCAGTTCAAGTTCATGGATGACCACCTGCCTCACAGGTCGATCCACCACTTCGCCCTGTCGCGCATATTCATAAAGAGCCTTGCCGTCTTTTTTCAAGGCACTGTGCATGGGCGGTACCTGCCCGATGGGGCCTGTGAACCGATCCAGCACTTCCACCACCTGGCCGGCGGTGCAGGTCACGTCTCGCTCCTGCACCACATCACCTTCGACGTCGCCTGTGCTGGTCTTCACACCCAGGCGAACCGTGGTTTGGTAGGTTTTGTCAGCATCCAGATGCAGCTGGCTGAACTTGGTGGCAGCTCCGAAACAAAGCGGCAACACGCCCGTGGCCAGTGGGTCCAGCGTGCCGGTGTGCCCCGCCTTTTCGGCGCGCAACAACCACTTGGCCTTCTGCAAGGCCTGATTGCTGGAGAGTCCCAGCGGTTTGTCCAGCAACAACACCCCATGCACAGGGCGCCGTTGCACCCTGGTGCGCGGCCCGTGCATGGTCATTCCTCGTTCTTGGAACGCGATGCAACAGCCTTGGAAATCAAGGCGTTCATATCGGCCGCACGCTCTGTGGTGCGGTCAAAGACGAAGTGCAGCGTAGGCACGGTATGAATGTGCAGGCGCTTGAACAGGCCGGAGCGAAGGAAGCCCGCAGCAGCATTCAACCCCTGCAAGGTCTCTTCCGGATTGCCAGTGAGCAGGCTGAAAAACACCTTGGCATGCGCATAGTCGGGTGTGACCTCGATCGCATTGATCGTGACCATGCCCACCCTCGGGTCCTTCAGCTCGCGCGCGATCAACTCCGCCAGATCGCGCTGGATCTGGTCGGCCACTTTGAAGCTGCGATTGGGTGTGGAAGATTTTTTTGGCATGTCACGGTGCGTCGCATCGAGTGATTTCCGGGTCTATGGGAAAGCACTCGACGCTTGAGCATCTCACAGGGTCCTGGCCACTTCTTTCACCTCGAAGAACTCCAGCTGATCACCTTCCTTGATGTCGTTGTAGTTCTTGAGCTTGATACCGCACTCGAAACCTTCCTTGACCTCGCGCACATCGTCCTTGAGGCGTTTGAGCGTATCGATCTCGCCGGTGTAGATCACCACGTTGTCGCGCAGCAGACGGAAGTGAGCGTTGCGTGTGACCTGGCCCGAAGTGACCATACAGCCCGCCACGGTGCCAATCTTCGACGCCACGAACACGGTGCGGATCTCGGCAGAGCCGATGATCTCTTCGCGCTTCTCTGGCGCCAGCATGCCCGACATGGCGGCTTTCAGCTCGTCCACAGCGTCGTAGATGATGTTGTAGTAACGCAGGTCGACATCGTTGCCTTCGGCCAACTTGCGGGCACCCACATCGGCACGGACGTTGAAGCCGATGACCACCGCCTTGGAGGCAATGGCGAGGTTCACGTCGGATTCACTGATGCCACCGACCCCGGCAAACACGAGCTGCACCTTGACCTCATCGGTCGAGAGCTTGAGCAGCGAAGAAGCAAGGGCTTCCTGCGAACCCTGCACGTCGGCCTTCACGATGATGGGCAGCACCTTCACTTCTCCAGCGGTCATGTCGGTGAACATGTTTTCCAGCTTGGCGGCCTGTTGCTTGGCCAGCTTGGTGTTGCGGAACTTGCCGGCACGGTAGGTGGCAATTTCGCGAGCGCGGCGCTCGTCGAGCATGACCATGAAGTCGTCGCCGGCTTGAGGCACTTCGGCCAGACCCTGGATTTCCACGGGAATGGATGGGCCAGCCGATTTGATCGGCTTGCCGTTTTCGTCGAGCATGGCCCGCACGCGGCCAGAGGTCTGGCCCACCAGCACCACGTCGCCGGTCTTGAGCGTACCGCTCTGAACCAGCACCGTGGCCACGGAGCCGCGGCCCTTGTCGAGCCGGGCTTCGATCACGAGGCCCTTGGCCATGGATTCCACAGGCGCCTTCAGTTCCAGCACTTCGGCCTGCAGCAGCACCTGTTCCAGCAGGGCATCAACGCCCTCGCCTGTCTTGGCAGATACGCCTACAAATGGCACGTCGCCGCCAAACTCTTCGGGAACGACTTCTTCGGCCACCAGCTCGGAACGCACCTTCTCCATGTTGATGCCGGGCTTGTCGATCTTGGTGATGGCCACGACCATGGGCACACCAGCCGCTTTGGCGTGCTTGATGGCTTCCTTGGTCTGAGGCATGACGCCGTCGTCGGCGGCACATACCAGAATGACGATGTCGGTCGCCTGTGCGCCACGGGCACGCATGGCCGTGAACGCCTCGTGGCCCGGGGTATCGAGGAACGACACCATGCCACGCGGGGTTTCCACATGGTAGGCACCAATGTGCTGGGTGATGCCGCCGGCTTCACCTGCTGCGACCTTGGCGCGGCGGATGTAGTCCAGCAACGAGGTCTTGCCGTGATCGACGTGACCCATGACGGTGACCACAGGCGCACGGGGCAACAGCTCAGCTTCCTGCTGCGTGGTGTCGTCGTCGGTAAACGCTTCAGGATCGTCGAGCGCAGCCACAACGGCCTTGTGCCCCAGTTCCTCCACCACGATCATCGCGGTGTCCTGGTCCAGCGGCTGGTTGATGGTGACCATCTGGCCCAGCTTCATCAACTGCTTGATGACCTCGGACGACTTCAGGCTCATCTTGTGGGCCAGCTCGGCCACGGTGATGGTCTCGGGCACATGCACCTCGATCACCTTGAACTCGGTAGGCGCCACAAAACTGCTCTGGCCGCTGTCGCGTGAGTCGCGTGAGTCGCGTCGGCCACCACGCGGACCACCGCGCCAGTTCGATCGACCGGCGCTGGTGTCGCCGCGGGTCTTGATTTCCTTCTTCTTGGCCGCGTCGTCCTTCCAGGTGGAAGACAGGTTCTCCGACTTCACTTCCTTCTTGCCACCTGCACCCGGCGTCGTGGCCGTGGCTGCGGTGGTCGCGGGCTTGCCCGGCGTACCAGCTGGCTTGTGCAGCGTGCCTTTGATGGCGTTGGCGGCTTTGGGATCGGGTTCGGGCTTCTTGGCGACCAGTGTCTTGGCAGGTGCGGCCATCATGGCCCGAATATTGGCGGCCTCGGCTTCTGCCTTGCGGCGCCGGTCCACCAGATCCTGGGCGCGCGCGTCTTCGACTTTCTTGGCCTCGGCATTCTTGGTGGCCAGGGTCTTGGCCGCTGCGGCGCGTGCTTCGTTGGCCTTGTTCTCGGCCTCCTGCTGTTCAGCGCGCGCAGCCGCTTCGGCGTCGTCCGGCGAGGCGCCGACCTGTTCGGTCACGACCTTCTCGGACTTGGCCTTGGTCTTGGCTTTGCTTGCTGCTTCGGCGGCCTCGCGAGCTTGCTCGGCTTGCTCAGCCTTGGCAGCCTCACGCGCCTCTTCGGCTTCCCGATCCCGGCGTTTTTGCGCCAGTTCTTCCTCCTGGCGACGCAGCAGTTCGGCCTGGCGGCGGGCATCTTCTTCCCTGCGCGCGAGCTCTTCCGTGTCGACCACAGGCGCGGGCGCCACGGCCTCGGCCTGGGCCTCGGGCACCACCACCTCGTCTTCACGCTTGATGAACGTGCGCTTCTTGCGCACTTCCACCTGAATGGTGCGCGCACGCCCGGTGGCATCCGCCTGCTTGATCTCGGTTGTCGACTTCTTGACCAGCGTGATCTTCTTGCGCTCGCCACCCGCTGTGCCATGACTGGCCTTCAGGTGACCCAGCAGCTTCTGCTTGTCAGATTCGTTGACGGGATCGGACCCGGATGTCTTGGGCACCCCTGATGCGGAGAGTTGCTCCAGCAAAAGGGAAGTGGGCTTGTTCAGCTCGGCAGCCAATTCGGCGACGGTGGTACTGGTCATAGGTTCTTTTCTCCGCTGGGGCCTCCGCTGGTCAGTTGGACGATGGTGCCTGCTCACCGGCGAACCAGTGAGCGCGGGCCAACATGATCAGCGAGGTGGCCTCTTCGGGCGACTGTCCGGTGATATCGGTCAATTCGTCGGTGGCCAGGTCGGCCAGTTCATCTCTCGTGTGCACGCCGGCATCGGCCAGCTTGCCAATCAGTTCGGTGGTCATGCCTTCGAGGTCACGGAGGTCCTGCGAGACTTCTTCCACGCTCTCTTCGCGCGCGATTTCCATCGTCAGCAGGGCATCTTTGGCACGCGAACGCAATTCGTTGACCGTGTCCTCATCAAAGGACTCGATCTCCAGCATTTCCTGGATGGGCACGTAGGCCACTTCTTCCAGGCTGGTGAAGCCTTCTTCGATGAGGATGTCGGCGATCTCCTGGTCCACGTCCAGCTTGGCCATGAACACGGCGCGGATGCCATCGGCCTCCTCGGCCTGCTTCTGCGCCGATTCGTCGGCGGTCATGATGTTGATGCGCCAGCCTGTCAGTTCAGACGCCAGACGCACGTTCTGACCACCGCGACCAATTGCGATCGCGAGGTTTTCCTCGTCAACGACCACGTCCATCGCATGGCGCTCTTCGTCCACCACGATGGAGACCACGTTGGCAGGCGCCAGAGCACCAATCACGAACTGCGCCGGATCTTCGGACCACAGCACGATGTCGACGCGCTCACCGGCCAGCTCATTGGTCACGCCATTGACGCGCGAACCCCGCACGCCCACACACGTGCCGATCGGGTCGATGCGCTTGTCGTGCGACTGCACGGCGATCTTGGCGCGCGAACCTGCATCACGGGCGCAGGTCTTGATCTCGAGCAGGCCCTGTTCAATCTCGGGCACTTCCTGGCGAAACAGCTCGATCATGAACTCCGGCGCGGAACGCGACAGCAGGATCGGGGCGCCGCGCAGGCTCAGGTCCACTTCCATGATCATGGCGCGAACACGGTCGCCCGTGCGGAAGTTCTCCTTCGGAATCATCTCGCTGCGCTTGAGGCGGCCTTCGACCCGGCCGCTCTCGACGATCAGGTCGCCCTTGTCCATGCGCTTGACGGTACCCACGAACACCTTGTCACCACGGGACATGAAGTCGTTGAGCAGCATCTCGCGCTCGGCGTCGCGGATTTTTTGCAGAATCACCTGCTTGGCAGCCATCGCACCGATGCGGCCAATCGGCACGCTCTCCACCGGCTTCTCGATGTAGTCGCCTTCTTCGATGTCCGGGATCTCGTCCCGGGCATCAGAGAGCAGTTCTTCAGCATCCGGGTTCTGCAACCCTGCTTCGTCAGGCACCACCAGCCAGCGGCGGAATGTTTCGTAGGAGCCGTTGTCGGGGTCCATGGCAACACGGATGTCGACCTCACCCTTGTAGAGCTTCTTGGTGGCCGAAGCCAGCGCCAGCTCCACCGCACCCAGCACCAGATCGCGCTCAACGTTCTTCTCGCGTGAGATCGCATCGATCAGCATCAACATTTCGCGATTCATTTCACTCGCCCGCCTTTCCGAATATCGTGCCCAGAGTCACAATGGTTTTTTTCATTCATTTGACGCGGCATGGCCGTCGTCTCCCATATCCACAGCAGGGGCTCTTCGCCCCTTGAAATTCACAATCGGCGCAAGCCGGGCTTGCTGCACTTCGTTCAATGCAAAGGCCATGGCCTGCATCGGCACAGGTGGGCGCTTCTTGCTCACGCGCTGGCCGGGCTTGGGCTCTGGCGCATCGCTCCAGACGATTTGCCATTGCACGCCATCTGCAGCCCGCTCCAGCGTGCCGCGAAATTTCTTCCGGTTGGCCGCGATATCAGCGCCGGTCACGCCAATGGGCTCCTTCAGGGTGATGTCCACCACCTGCCCCTCAAACCGGACGTAATCGATCTCCCTCTTGAGCGGACGATCGATGCCAGGCGAGCCCACTTCGAGACGCCGGTAGTCCACGTTTTCCACTTCCAGCAGGTACTGAAGCTGGCGGGTGATCTTTTCGCAGTCTTCTACCGTCACAAACCTTTCTTCCGGCGCACTCTGACCAGGCTCTGTAGGCACCCAAGGCCAATCGATGGTGACCCGCAGCAAACCACCGGCAGATCGTTCGAGATCCACCAGGTCAAAACCCAGTCCGGTGACGGTTTGCTCTACGGTGTCTTGCCAGGCCATTGGAAGTGGTGCGCGCCCTGAGGGTTTGTGGGTTGAGAAAAGCGTTCGGCCAAAAAAAATGGGCCGGTAGTAACCCGCCCATTTGGTCGTGAAGGCAGGATTGTAACGCCTTCACCCCACCCTTTGCAAGATCGAGCCCAATCATTTGCCGGGCCATCACTCAGAGGCCGAGCACCCACTGGATGATGTTCTTGGCCAGGAAGCCAAGCATGCCAAAGGACAAGACCAGGAAAAGGATGAAGGTGCCGAACTTGCCCGCTTTCGATTCCAGTGCCAGATTGAGGACGATGAACAGCATGTACAGAATGAAGGCGCCCACCCCGAAGGTCAGACCGAATTGCGCGATTTGCGTCTCCGTAAAGCCAAACAGCGTGTTGTTCACAGGCTTTGCCCATTCACAGGGCCGGGAATCC
>PHCQ01000066.1 GCA_002840835.1 Betaproteobacteria bacterium HGW-Betaproteobacteria-16
GCATGTCCGAAGGCCGCGCAGCGGACAAGTTTGCGAATTTCCCCCACGACGCGAGCAGCGCAAGGAAGCCCGAAGGGCCCCGGACTTCGGCTCGCCTTTTCTTTGGGTACTTTCTTTTGGCGAAGCAAAAGAACAGTACCTCGGCTGCCGGGCCGAGACCCGGCACGCCTCGAAAGCAAAAACGCAAAGACAAAGCAACAAAAACCAGCCCAAGCGCTACCCAGCCTTCAAGAGGGATCAGCAGCAGAAACAGGCATCTTCCGCGCCGCCTCAATGCACTCCCCCAACACCCTCGCATCCCCCACCTGATTCGCCAACAACAAAATCAGACGAGCATTGAGCAACTCGGAAGCCTCCCGACTCAACCCGGCGTGTGCATCCATCAACTGCTCATAAAACCCGTCTGCATCCTGAAAATGTGGTGTCGTTTTCATTCGGTGTCTCCTCGCAAACCCAGGGAACGCTCAATCGCCGTCACCAGTTGCCCATTAACGGTTTCGCCGCTGGCGGCCAGGTAGCCATCAGGCCGCACCAGCGCCCAGGCGTGGCCGAACACATGGCAGGCGCCTTGGAGATGGCCCTTCGGGTCGAGCACATGTTCCAGGGCCTGGGGCGTGGCGTCGATGCCGAGCACCTGCACGCTGCGCACCGGGGCGTCGAAGCACAAGCGGCGCAGGCGCTGCAAGGCCGATGGCGACAGATCGCCAAACACCAGCACCAGCAGGTCACCTGCGGCCCAGTCGAGCAGATCGTTGACGCGGCCTTTTGATCCGTCGGCCCAGGCAAAGGCCACGTTCTGTACCGACTGGCCTGCGGCACTGCCGGGCGCGTAGGTGCAGGCACGGGAGTGCATGTAGGGGTTGGCCACGGCCATGCGGCCGGTGTTGATCAGGGTGCGCGCGAATGGGTATTGTTTGGCCAGGCCGATGGTGGCCTGGCGGAACAGGCGCTCTGCACCGTCAGCCGGGCGCAGGAAGCGCGCGGTTCGGTTGGTCACGCACACGTTTTGCTGTGCCGCTTCCAGGCGTTCGTCGCCATAGCTTTCCAGCAGGGCCACGTCGGCTTTTCCCAGCAGCACAGCCGCGAGCTTCCATGCGAGGTTGTCGGCGTCGGCCACGCCGGTGTTGCCCCCGCGTGCCCCAAACGGGCTGACCACCTTGGCCGAGTCGCCCATGAGGAAGACGCGGCCATGGCGCAAGGCGTGCACACATTCGCTGCGGTACGCATAGGGGCCGACCCACACGATTTCAACCTCCACGTCGGGGCCGAACTGGCAGGCCAGTCGCTCGCGCACCACGTCGTCGCGGCTCACGAGTTCGAGGTCGGCGCTGGGCGCCATCTGGTAGTCGATGCGCCAGACGTCGTCAGCCATCAGGTGTTGCCAGACGGCGCGGTTTTCGTTGAACGGCGCTTCGATCCAGGTGTGGCGTTCCACCGGCGGGTGGGTGCTGAAGCGCACGTCGGCAATGCACCAGCGGTCGTCGCCGCGGCGCGAGTCGAACGGCACGTTCAGCCATTGGCGCAGCGGGCTGTGCGAGCCGGTGGCGTCGATCACGTGTTCGGCTTCCAACCGGTAGCTGCCTGCGGGCGTCTCCACGGTGAGCGTGGCGCACTCCGCGTCTTGCTCGAAGGCGGTCAGGCGGTTCTGCCAGCGCAGTTCGACCGCCCCCAGTTCCCGGATGCGGTCGACCAGAAACGCCTCGATGTAGAACTGCTGGATGTTGATGAACGGCGGCTGGCTGCTGAGGTGGAAGTTGCCCTGCTGGCGCAGGTCGAAGCTGTAGACCTCGTCTTCGCCAGCGAAGGTGCGCCCCACGCTCCACTGCGTGCCCTTGGCCGCGATGCGCTCAAAAATGCCCAGCCGCTCGAAGATCTCCAGCGATTTCTGCGTGTAGCAGATGCCGCGCGATGATGCGCCCTTCACGCCCACGGTGTTGTCTTCGTCGATCAGCACCGCCTTGACCCCCAGGCGGGCCAGCGAACAGGCCAGAGTGAGCCCCGTGATGCCGCCGCCCACGATGACGATGGGATGACGCACCACGGTGCCGCCTTGCAATTCTGGTGGCGGCACAAACGGGTACTCCGGCAACACATAGCCAGAGCCGCTCGTGAATTCGTAGCTGTTGGTGGGCGCGGTATCGCGGTACGCAGTGGGGTTCATGGGCACGTCCCGATCAGGGCTGCGCACGGGCGACCACTTCAGGCCGGTCGTTCTGCTGCGGCTTGAGCGGTGCCGCCGTCTTGCCTTCGACCCGCTCCTTGCGCCACTGCTCCTTGCGCGCCGTCCATTCGGCCAGGCGGGCGTGGGCGGTCTTGCTTTCCTCGAGCATTTCAAACTCGTCGGCCAGCTGCGCAGTGAGTTCGAGGCGGATGCCGTTGGGGTCAAAGAAATAGATGCTCTTGAAGATGTGGTGGTCTGTCACGCCAAGCACCTCAATGCCGCTGGCTTCCAGCCGGGCCTTGGTGTTTTCCAGTTCTTCAATCGTGTTCACCCGGAAACTGATGTGGTTCACCCACTTCGGCGTGTTGGGGCTGGGCAGGGCGGCCACGTCGTCGCCGAGGTCAAAAAACGCGATGAACGAACCATCCTGGAGACGGAAGAAGAAGTGGGTGTAAGGGCAGTACTCGCCGGTGCTGGGGACCACGTCGCTCTGGATGATGTGATAGAGCGGCAGGCCCAGGATGTCTTCGTAGAAGCGGCGCGTTTCTTCGGCATCCTTGGCGCGGTAGGCGTAGTGGTGAAGTTGCTGGATCGGCGCGGGCGGGGGCAGGGTGCGGGTCATGTCAGGTCTCCTGAAGGCTTGTATGTAATTCACCATTGTGCAATGCATTTCTCAAAACGAAATGATTGTGGGTGCTTTTCCGCGCCAGTTTGAGGGTTTCCCGTGTTGCTGTCGATGATGTTGAGAATAGTTATCAGTCATATCAACTGAATAGCCACTGACAATGAGGTGCATAGCCCAGAGCAATTAGACAGTCCTCTCTACCGGCGCTATGGTTTGCTGTCCCAGTGGCTCAGGCCTTTGGCCGTCGCTGGGCGAATGATTCTTCAACCCACGTAAAGGAGACAGCTCATGCCCGCATTGAAAGGCAGCAAAACCGAAGAGTGCCTGAAAGAAGCATTTGCCGGTGAATCGCAAGCCAACCGACGCTATCTGTATTTCGCGAACAAGGCCGACGTGGAGGGCCAGAACGACGTGGCCGCCCTGTTCCGTTCCACCGCCGAGGGCGAGACCGGTCACGCGCACGGTCACCTGGAATTCCTGGAGCAATCCGGCGACCCTGCCACCGGTCTGCCCATCGGCTCGACCCGCCAGAACCTGGAGTCGGCCGTGGCCGGTGAGACGCACGAGTACACCGACATGTACCCCGGCATGGCGAAAACCGCACGCGAAGAAGGCTTCGACGAAATCGCCGACTGGTTCGAGACCCTGGCCAAGGCCGAGCGTTCACATGCCAACCGCTACCAGAAGGCATTGAACGAACTGGTGGAGTGATTCCGAGTCACCCCCGCCGCGCTTCGCGCGACCCCCTCCAGGGGGCACACCATTGGACCGGCAGAGCCGGATCCTGGGTGTCGCTGGATGGGGCATTGCGCGCCGGATGCAGGTTCAGCGGCGTTTCGGGAGTTCTCTCTGAACGCCGTTTTTGAAGAGGCTTGCCAAGCGAGCCTCTTCAAAAACCCACAACAAGATCGAAGAAAAATCCACGGCAAAACCCGCACAGACGAGGACGACAACCATGGCAACAGAAGGCAATCTGCAGGCGCCCACCCGGCACGCGCTGGACTGGAAGAACCCCGATTTTTATGACGAAGAAAAGTGCTTCCACGAGCTGGAGCGCATCTTCGACATCTGCCATGGTTGCCGCCGTTGCGTGAGCCTGTGTGGGTCGTTCCCCACCTTGTTCGATCTGGTCGACGAGAGCACGACCATGGAAGTGGACGGCGTGGCCAGGCAGGACTACTGGAAGGTGGTCGACCAGTGCTACATGTGCGACCTGTGCTACATGACCAAGTGCCCCTACACGCCGCCGCACGAGTGGAACCTGGATTTTCCGCACACCATGTTGCGTGCCAAGGCCATCAAGTTCAAGAAGGGCGAGGTCGGCATGGCCGAGCGGTTCCTGGCCTCTACCGACACGCATGGCAGTTTTGCCGGCATACCGGTGGTGGTGCAGGTGGCCAATGCCGTGAACAGGACTGGCTTTGCCCGTGGCGTGATGGAAAAAGTGATGGGCGTGGACAAGGACGCCTGGTTGCCCGAGCTGGCCACAAAAAAGTTTCGTTCTGCGGCACCGGATGCCAAGGCCACCCAGGTGGTGAATGGCGACAAGACACCAGGCAAGGTGGCCATCTTCTCCACCTGCTACATCAACTACAACGAGCCGGGCATTGGCATGGATCTGCTCAAGATCCTGGACCACAACGACATCCCCTACACCCTGGTGGAGAAGGAAAAATGTTGCGGCATGCCCAAGCTGGAACTGGGCGATCTGGATTCGGTGCAGGCCAGCAAGGAAGCCAATATTCCAGTCCTGGCCAAATACGCCAAGGACGGCTTTGCCATCATTGCCGCCGTACCCAGTTGTGCACTGATGTTCAAGCAGGAAATCCCGCTGATGTTCCCGGACGACGCCGACACCCAGCTGGTGAAGGAGCACATGTGGGACCCGTTCGAGTATTTGATGGCCCGCAAGCGCGACGGCCTGCTCAAGACCGAGTTTCCCCAGAAACTGGGTAATGTGAGCTACCAGATTCCCTGCCACGGCCGGGTGCAGAACATCGGCAAGAAGACCGAAGAGATGCTCAGGATGATCCCGGACACGACCATCAACAGCATCGAGCGATGTTCGGGCCATGCCGGCACCTTTGGCGTGAAGAAAGCCCACCACCAGACCGCCATGAAGATTGGCAAGCCGGTGTTCAAGGCCATGGCCACCATGAAGGATGGCAGCAAGCCCGACTACATCAGCTCGGACTGCCCGCTGGGTGGCCATCACATTGCGCAAGGTTTTGAAGTCAATGGCTTGGGCGCACCAGACCTGCAGCATCCCCTCAGCCTCGTCGCCAAAGCCTACGGATTGAAATGACCCCCACGCTCCACCGCTGCGCGGGTCGCTGCCCCTCAAGGGGGCGCGTTTTGCCTCCGGCGGCAAAACCATGAAGGACCACGCCATGCAACTCACCGGACACATCACCCCCGACAGCCTCATGAGCCTGGAGGCCTACAGCAAGTGGCGCAAGGCCCACAAGCCCGAGGTCATCGCTCACCGCAAATTGCGCAGCGTGCAGTTGGGTGAGCACATCAACCTGCAGTTTGAAAGCGAGATGACGATCCGCTATCAGATCCAGGAAATGTTGCGGATTGAGAAGATCTTCGAAGAAGAGGGCATCAACGACGAGATCGAGGCTTACGCCCCGCTGGTGCCCGATGGCGGCAACTGGAAGGCCACCATGCTGATCGAGTACACCGACATCAACGAACGCAAACGCGAACTCGCGCGCCTGATCGGGGTGGAAGACCGCCTGTTCATCGAGGTGGAAGGCCACGCCCGCGTGTATGCGATTGCCGACGAAGACCTTGACCGTGAAAACGATGTGAAGACCAGCGCCGTGCATTTCGTGCGCTTCGAGCTCACGCCGCACATGCGAGCTTCCGTGAAGGCAGGCGCTGCGGTGAAGCTGGGGTGTGACCATACCCATTACCCGGCCCACATGCAGATTCCCCCGGAGACGTTGGCCAGTCTGGCCGGCGACCTGAAATAAAGGTGGACCCCTCTAGGTGAGCGTGCCACGAGAGACCTGTTGGGTGTGGCCTCAGGGCATCCATGGTCATAATCAGGGCTTCTGCGGAAGCCCTTTTTTCATTCTGTTGCGCACCTCCGCCGACCATCCATCATGTTGTTCCTTCTTTCCCCCGCCAAGGCCCTCGACTACGAGACGCCGTCCCACATCAGCACCCACACCCAGCCCATGTTCGTGAAGCAGGCGAGCGAACTGATTGGCGTGCTGCGCGACAAGTCACCCCAGCAGGTCGCCGAGCTCATGAGTCTGTCGGACACCTTGTCTGGACTGAACGTGGCCCGTTACCAGGCCTGGCGGCCGAAGTTCACGCCACGCAACGCCAAGCAGGCGGTGCTGGCCTTCAATGGCGACGTGTATGGCGGGCTGGACGCCGCGCGTCTGGACGAAGCCAGCCTGAACTGGCTGCAGCAGCATCTGTGCATCCTGAGTGGCCTGTATGGCGTGCTGCGACCGCTGGACCTGATGCAGCCCTACCGGCTGGAGATGGGCACACGGCTGGCGACGCCCAAGGGCAAGAACCTGTACCAGTTCTGGGGCAGCCAGGTGTCTCAGTACCTCAACGAACGCGCGCGCGCCGAATTGAGCCCGGTGGTGATCAACCTGGCCAGCGAAGAGTATTTCAAGGTGGTGGACCGCAAGACCCTGGTGCAGCGTGTGGTGACCTGCGCATTTGAAGAGCGCAAGGCCGACGGGTACAAGGTGATCAGCTTCATGGCCAAGCGCGCGCGTGGGCTGATGGTGCGGCACGCGGTGCTGAACCGGGTCACCACGCCCGAGCAGCTCAAGGCCTTCAACGCCGAGGGCTACCGATACGTGCCGGCGGCCTCCGACGCCGACCGGCTGGTCTTTCGACGCGACCAGAAAGCCTGAAGGCCTTTGGTCGCGATGCACCGGGAGCAGACATGAGCCAGATCATCACCATCGAATTGCGGCAGTGGATTCTTGAACAGGCCGCCGCGGGGCACTCCCACGATTCGATCCTGGCGGCCATGGTGTCGGCGGGATGGGCTCGCGACGTGGCCAGTCACGCCCTGATGAACACCCTGCCAGCGCAGCAACCGAATCCGCCAGCCCCTGTGATGCCTGAAGCCGCGCAGGTGGTGGAACAGGGCGGGGCGCGTGTGGCGAACGGGGTGAAAGTGCCAGACCTGGACCTGAGCCAGTCGCCACGTCAGGTCGACGCAGGTGACCGGACCGTCGACGTGCTGGCCACCCTGACGCAGCCCAGGGTGGTGGTGCTGGGTGGCGTGCTCAGCGATGAGGAGTGCGACGCCCTGATTGCCGCGGCCCGCCCGCGCATGGCGCGCTCGCTCACCGTGCAGACCCAGACCGGTGGCGAAGAACTCAACCCCGACCGCACCAGCAGCGGCATGTTCTTCAACCGCGGAGAGAGCGAGCTGATCACCCGCATTGAAGCGCGCATCGCCCGGCTGCTGAACTGGCCGGTGGACCATGGCGAAGGCATTCAGGTGCTGCATTACCACCCCGGTGCCGAGTACAAGCCGCACTACGACTATTTCGACCCCGCCGAACCAGGCACGCCGACCATCCTCAAGCGGGGTGGCCAGCGCCTGGCCACGCTGGTGATGTACCTCAGCGAGCCCGCGCGCGGCGGCGGCACCACATTTCCCGATGTGGGACTGGAAGTGGCGCCGCAACGCGGCAACGCCGTGTTCTTCAGCTACGACCGCCCCCTGCCCACCACCCGTACCCTGCATGGCGGTGCGCCGGTCATTGAGGGCGAAAAGTGGGTGGCCACCAAGTGGCTGCGCGAGCGCGTGTTCACATGAGGGCCGAGAGCAACGGACCCCCGCTTACAGTCGACGACGCTTGCGATGCCCGGGGTGGCCTGACTGCGGGCCCATCAAACCATTCCTCACTTGCGGGCCGCTTCGGCCCGACCTTCTGATTTGCCGATCATGAACGCCAATCTCCCCGAACACTCCCAGCTTGGCAAGGCATCTGCCTATGCCGACCAGTACGATGCTTCGTTGCTGTTTCCGCTGCCACGCGAACCGAAGCGCCTGGAAATCGGCATCAGAGGCAGCCTGCCGTTCCTGGGTGCCGACCTCTGGACCGCGTTCGAGCTGAGCTGGCTCAACCTGCGCGGCAAGCCGCAGGTGGCGCTGGCCCACATCACCATTCCTTGTGAGAGCACGCACATCGTCGAGAGCAAGTCGTTCAAGCTTTATCTGAACAGCTTCAACAACACCCGCTTCGAATCCGCCGACGCGGTGCGCGACCGCATCCGCAGCGATGTGGGCGCGGCCATCTGGCTCGGTGGGGCGGTTCAGTCGTCGCCCGGGGTGCGCCTGCTGCTGCCCGAACTGTTCGACTGCGAACCTGTGCAGGAGCTCGATGGGCTGTCGATCGACAGGCTCGACGTGGAGTGCACCCGCTATGAACCCGCACCCGATCTGCTCACAGCCGCGTTCGATGAAAAGCCGGTGGAAGAAACCCTGGTGAGCGACCTGCTCAAGAGCAACTGCCTGGTCACCGGCCAGCCCGACTGGGGCAGCGTGCAGATCCGCTACAGCGGCCCGCAAATCGACCAGGCCGGCCTGCTGCAGTACATCGTGAGCTTTCGCAACCACAACGAATTCCACGAACAGTGCGTCGAGCGCATCTACAGCGACATCATGGCGCGCTGCAAGCCGGCCAAGCTCATGGTCTACGCCCGCTACACCCGCCGCGGCGGGCTCGACATCAACCCATGGCGAAGCAGCCATCCGCAATTGCCGCCGCCGAACGTGCGCACGGCACGCCAGTAAGCCCTCACAGGGAAAGGCAGACCGGTTCGACCCGCGGACAGGGCGCCGAGGGCAGGCAAATGGCTCGCTGAAAATAACATTAGGCAAATTGATGATTCACCCTTATCATCAGTAGATTCCTTTCTGGATGCGCGTGCCCCACACGCAGATCCACAGAGGCTGCCAGACACCGCACACCGTGCGCACTGGCCCCGCCCTCGGCACCTGCCGAACCAGCCCCCTTCGCCAAGCCGCGAACCGCTGGGCTCCCTCTCCGGCTCCATTCACACACAGCAGTTGCCCGCTTGCGCCGCAAACTGCTGATCTCCCTCCACTCGCCAGGCTTCTGGCACAACCTCGATCAATGGCCCACCTTGCGTGTGCCCGTGGTCGGATGCACCTCCGGTGCGGCACCCTTTTCAGGTGGAATCGAAAGAAACCGCCATCTCCCCGCGTCGTGAAGCCATTTTTCTGGCCGAACACGCTTCTATCGAAAGGCTCTCCTATGAGCAGCAAACTTTACGTGGGCAACCTGCCCTACTCCGTCACCGACGACAGCCTGCGCAGCAACTTCTCCGAATACGGTGCAGTGGCTTCCGCCAAGGTCATGACCGACCGCGAAAGCGGCCGCTCAAAGGGCTTCGGCTTTGTCGAGATGGGTTCCGAAGCAGAAGCCCAATCCGCTATCGATGGCCTCAATGGTCAATCGGTTGACGGCCGCTCGATCGTGGTCAACGTGTCCCGGCCGAAAGAAGCCGGCAGCACCGGCGGTGGTTACCGTTCGGGCGCTGGTCGTTACTGATCCAGCAGGCTTGTCCTGAAAAAAGCCGGCGCCTCGCGCCGGTTTTTTTCGCCTGATCTTGTTGGGATCAATGCCCGACGGCCTGCAGCGCACCCAGATCGAGAATTTCAATTTCACCGCGCGAGACACGCACGATCTGCCGCTCACGCAGGTCGTGCAGCAACTGGTTGGTGGTCTGGCGGGTCAGGCCCAGCATGTGCGCCAGTTCTTCCTGCGTGATGGCGAGCACGCGTCGCGTGGCTTGTTCGTTGGCGCCCAGGCCGTAGCCTCTGGCCATCAGCAGCAGGCGTCGGGCCAGCCGCTGTGCACTGGTCAAGGCGGTCTGTTCTTCAAGGCTGACAAAAGCCAGGCGCATTTTTTCGGCCATGAGCAGACCCAGGTCGCGCCAGTGGCGGGGATGCTCATCCAGCCAGGCCTGCAGTTCCCGATGCGGCACCTGCAGCACGGTGGTGGGTTCGTGTGCGTGGGCGTCGTGGGTGCGCGCCGCGTCGTCGAACACCGAGATTTCCCCAAACCACGCCGGTGGGCCCAGCAGCACCAGCACGGTTTCGCGTGCGGCTTCAGGCGCACCGTCGTGGCCGGATATGCGCACCGACCCGGCAATTACCGCGTACAGGCCACAGGGCGGACTCTGCCGCAGAAACAGCACCTCGCCCGCCTGCAGATGACGCAGTTGCCCCATGCCCACCAGCGCATCGGCAAATGCAGGCGGCAACTGGTGGAACCAGCGACCCGACTGCAGGACGGGGAGGTGCTTGGCTGGATCGGTATTCATGGGTAGGGGTAAACACCAGTGCGTGCGTTTGTGTCGGCTGCCCGACAGACGATGGAGCGAGCGTGAATGAACATGCATGCCACGTCAACATCTGATCTGCCCCATGAAAACCCTGACCGATCACCTCTCGCATTACGCTGCCTACCATCTGGATGCACGCAACGTGGCCACCCACGTGGTGGGTGTGCCCATGATCATGCTGGCAGTGGCCACTTTGCTTGCCCGCCCGGTCTGGCTGGTGGGCGGTCTGCCGGTGTCGCCTGCGGTGCTGGTGAGCCTGGCCTGTGTGCTGTTTTATCTGCGGCTTGACCTGCGATTCGGCGCGGTCATGGCCGTCTGGCTGGCGGCCTTCGTGACCTTGGCCCACGGGTTGGCGGCGCAAACTTCGACGCTGTGGCTCACGGCAGGCATTGGCCTGTTCGTGGTGGGCTGGGCGATCCAGTTTCTGGGCCACCACTTTGAAGGGCGCAAGCCGGCCTTCGTGGACGACATCGTGGGCCTGCTGATCGGTCCGCTGTTCCTGGCGGTGAAGCTGGCCTTTGCGTTGGGTTGGCGGCTGGACCTCAAGGCCGACATCGAGCGGCGCGTGGTGCGTCCCCGCGCGCAGGCGCCGGGCGCCATGGCCTGAGAGCCCGGGAGACGCAGCGGCTCAGCCCGTCACAACATCTTCTGGATCAAGGCGCCCTTGAACAGCACCGGTCCGGTCGGGCCGGTTTCGCTCGGGACGCCACCCTTGGGCTCCAGGCTGATGGCCAGGGCAGGCACTTCGCGCACCTCGGCTTCGGCTGCGGTCAACTGCAGCAACCGCTCCTCGCTCAGCACGCCCAGCGAACGCGGGCCGCCGTTGGGTGGCAGCGCCCACAACTGCAAGGACTTGTCGGCCGCTTCCTGGAAGCCACCCACGCGCTGCAAGGTCAGGCGACCGTTCTTGGGATCGAAGGTGACAAGCATGGCCGCGCTGGCCTGTTCGTCGTTAAGCACGGCCACGTATTCGATGGCCGGTGTGGCCGCAAGTTGCGCCTGCAGTTCACCAATGCGGGCACCCAGGTTGTCTCGCAGTCCCACGGCGGTCACCACCGCGAACACGGTGGCCAGCGCGCCGGCGGCCGAGGCACTGCGCCACACGGTGAGGTTGCGCCACCAGCCAACCGGTACGGGTTGAGGTGCTGCTGCCGAGGACGTGCGCGCGGCGGCCATGGCCACCTGATCGCGTTCGGCCTGCACCAGGTTGTCGATGCGCGTCCACACGGCGGGAGAGGGTGTGCGGGTGTTCTGCAGTTCGTTCATGCTGGCCACGCGGCTTTGCCAGATCAGCGCAGCGGCGCGCACCGGCGCCTGCTCGCGGGCCAGGGCCTCAAAGCGACGGCGCGCGCCTCCGCGCAAGGTGCCCAGCGCGTAAGCGGCGGCGAGTTGGTCGAGCAGTTCAGGGTGGCGGTGGATGTTCATGTGACACCCCTCACGCAAAGCGCGCCATGCATTGGCGCAACTGGTCCAGCCCGCGCCGGATCCAGGTCTTCACCGTGCCCAGGGGCAGCTTGAGCTGCTGCGCCAGTTCGCCGTGGCTGAGGTCGCGCAGGTAGGCCAGGCTGACCACTTCGCGCTGCTTGTTCTCCAGCTTGCCCAGGCACTGGTGCAATGCCCAGGCCTGCTGGCTGGCCAGGCTGGTGTCCATGGGGTTGGGCGAATCGCCTTCCAGGGTCTCGGCCATGGCGTCGTCCATGCTGTCGGTGAGATGGTCGCGCTCGGCTTTGCGGCGGCGCAGCAGATCGAGCGAGCGGCTGCGCACGATCAGACCCAGCCAGGCCATGGGCGGGCTCAGGCTGGCGCGGTAGTCGGGCGCGGTGCGCCAGATCTGCAGGAAGGTGTCCTGCAGCGCATCTTCGGCCCATTCGCTGTTGCGCACCACGCGCAGTGAAAGGCCATAGAGCTTGGGCGATGTGAGCTCGTAGAGCGCCTTGAGGGCGGTTTCATCGCGAGCCGCCACGCGGTCGATCAGGGACATCAGCAGGGCGTCGGGTTCGAGACTCATGGGCGCATTTTGGGCGAACCCTGTGGTGCCTGCTCCTGTGGGGGTGCTCGGGTAACCAGCCAGCGGCCATAACGCGCGGGGATTCACAGTCGCCGTCTCCGTGGCGTGACCTGAGTAGGCACGCTCACGGCGGTGACCGGTGTGATGTTCACCTCGGTGGGCTTGCCCTCCAGCAACTGGTCGCTGTGCCACACCCGCACGCTGGCCGCGCCTTCGGGCACGTCGCGCAGGCTGGCCACGCCGTTGGCGTCAGTCTGCACCGCAAACGGCGAGTCGGTCACGTACACAAAGCCGCGCATCGAACCATGCAGATGGCAGCCCAGTTGCAGGGCACCCGGCGTGGCCAGCGTCACGTCGGCAGATGCTGGCGCCTTGCCGTCGACCTTGCCCGCCAGGCGCAGCTCGATGCCGGCGGGGCTGCTGCCCAGGCTGGCCACACCAGCGGGCACACCCCGCACGTGATGTTCCCAGGCGTCATGGTTCACGAAACTGACGCGCGAGCCCACCGGCAGCACGCTGACCATGGGCACGAACTGCATCTTTTCCTGCGCAATGGTGGCCTGCACCGGTGCCGGCGCAGCGGGCCGGATGCCGCCTGCGGGTTCGATCACCACCACCGCATTGGACAGCGGTTGGCCGTCGCGGGCGAGCACGGTGACCTGGACCGTGGCCGCCTGCGCAGCGATCGAAAGGGCGGCACCAGCAGCCAGCAGCATGTGATTGCGGTTCACGTCCAGGGCTCCTTCAGCGGGTGTTGATCACGTCGCGGTGCATGGGTGCCAGCAGGGCCAGCATCTGGTTCTGTCGCGTGAACGGAATGCCGCGCGCGTCCATGCTCTGTTGCAACACCTCGACCAGCGCATTGAAGTGGCCTTTGCTCACGTCCATGTTGGCGTGGGCGGTTTTCATGTCGGGGCCCTTGTAGACGCATGGGCCACCGGCAAGCTGGCAAAGCTGATCGGTAAGTGAGCGCGAGAGGTTTTCCAGATTGGTGTCGGCGAACTGCTCGCCGATGCGCGGGTCGGCCTTGAGTCGCACAACGAAGTCGTCCATGAGGCTGCGGATGCCGGCCTGTCCACCGAAGGCCTGGTAGAGGCCGGCAGCGGGAGCCACCGGGTAGGCTGATGCGGCCGAAGGTACCATGGGAGCGGACTGGGCAAAAGCATGGCTGCTGCCGAAGGCCAGCAGGGCGAGGGTGGCGCTGGTGATGAGGTGTTTCATGATCGTCTTGAAAAATGGGGTGTGAAGGGCTTCGCGGGTGAAAGGGCGTTCAGAAAGCGAACTGGGCCGACAAATAGAAGCCTGTCTGTTTCTTGTTGCTGGTGGTGGCGGGCACCACGCGGCCCAGGTCCACATAGGCCGCGGTCAGTGACACGTTCTTGCTGGGTGCCCAGGCAACGAAGATGTCCTTCCAGGCGTCGGCCCGCAGGCCATCGCCCAGGCCGGCAGCGGCACCGGCGCGCTGCAGCTTGTTGGGCATGTCGCGGTATTCGAAGCCCACGGCGATGTTCTTGTTGACCAGGTAAGCCACTGAAATCTCGGGCATGAATTCGTAGCCGTTGTCGGCCCCGCCCAGGCGCGCACCGTGACCCAGCAGGCCATTCTGGTTGGCCTTTGTGCCGCGCAGCGTGGCGTTGACCAGCAGGCCTTGCGCCAGGAACAGTTTGGTGGCGCTGACATACACATCGGTGCCGCTGCGCTTGGCGCCCAGCGCATCGAGCGTGGCGTCCAGACCGCTGGACTCCAGCTGCTTGTGTTGCACGCCCACGGCGATCTGCGGCATCAGCGTGTCGCTGTCAAGAATGGCGTCGCCTGCCACGCGCACCTTGGCGCCCAGAATGTTCTGCTTCAGGTTCAGGCCTGGCAGACCCAGCAGCGTGCCGGTGATGCCGGTGTCGAAGTTCTGATGGCCGAACGAGAGTTCGACGCGGTCGTTGAAACCCACGGCCACGCCGGTGGCGGTGAGGCCGTAGTCCTGTGTTTCGGCCCGGCTCAGATAGGCCGACACGCCGCGTTCGCCTTCGGTGGCCTGGCTGCCGATCACGGCCCAGGGCGAAATGCCGCCGCCCGCAGCGCCTTCCACCGTGCTCACGCCGCCGGTCAGCAGCAGCTTGCCGGTGTCGGCGTGGGCGGATGGGAGGGCGACCAGCAGGGCGGCGGCCAGCGGCAGCAGGCCTTTTGCGCGGGTAGCGCAGCGGTGGGGAGTGGCAGAAAGGTTCATGGGTCGTTCTGGGTTGGGTTGATGAGGTGGTCCGTGGGTGCCGGGCCTGGGCCCATGGGCTTCAGGGTTCGACCTCTCCAGTACGCGCCACCGTTACGAATGGATTCAAGTCGACGCGCGGGGCTTGCAAAGCCGAGCAATCTGCTTGGTCTTTCTGAATCCAGTTCCGGTGTGCCCTGCGTATTGACCGTGACGGCTGTCTCACACGGCGCTCCGTCAAGCACCGAACCCCACATCAACAAGACCACAGGAAACACCATGAACAACAACCAGCATCCAGCCTCCCTGATCACTTCACCGGCTTCACGCCGGGGTTTCATTCGCGGCGGCAGCGCCTTGTCGGCCGTGGCCGTGGCGCTGCTCGCAGGCAAAGACGTGATGGCCCAAGGCATGAAGGGCGACACATCCAAGGACGTGGACATCCTCAACGTGGCCCTGGGCCTGGAGCACGAAGCCATCAACGCCTACCAGCTGGGCGCCGGCAGCGGCCTGTTGCAAAAGCCCGTGCTTGATGTGGCGGTGCAGTTCCAGGGTCACCACAAGACCCACCGCGACGCCTTGGTGGCCACGATCCAGAAGCTGGGCGGCAAGCCCGTGGCCGAGATGAAGCTCGACGAGTACGCCAAGGCGCTCAACGCGGGCGCGCTCAAGAGCCAGGGAGATGTGCTCGATCTGGCCGCGCGCCTGGAGCTGGGCGCAACGAATGCCTACCTGAGCGTGATTCCTGCGCTGGGTGACCGTGAGTTGGCCAAGGTCGCCGCGCGACTTGCTGCCGACGAAACCATGCACTACACGGTGCTCACCAGTGCGCTGGGCCGCTCGCTGCCTCCGGGCGCACTGTCTTTCGGCGCTTGAACGTGCCCACCCCCGCCGCGCTGCGCGCGACCCCCTGCGAGGGGGCAACGCCTGTGGCCCGGCGGAGCCGGTTCCACGGCATTTCTGGATAGGGCATTTCGCTTCGGGAACGCTCCGATCCATCTTGAGAAGTGCTCACCCAAATGCCATCAACTGCTTTCTTCAATCACCAACTCGAGGAGTTACCCATGATCATCAAGATCACCCTGGCCGCTGCCGCCGCCCTGTCTCTCACCGCCTGCGCTTCCAACATGAGCGCGCCGGCAAGCATGAAGTTTTCACAGGCTGCGTTGCCCGCCGCCGTTCAGGTGCCCGCTGGCAACAAGGTAGCCATGGAGACCGTGGGTGTTGGCCAGATCACCTACGAGTGCCGCGCCAAGAAAGACATGGCCGGCCAGTTTGAATGGGTGTTCGCCGGTCCCGATGCGAAGCTGATGGACCGCAGCGGCAAGCAGGTCGGCAAATACTACGGCCCGCCCGCGACCTGGGAAAGCATGGACGGCTCCAAGTTCACCGGGACCCAACTGGCCGTAGCTCCGGGCGGCACGGGCAACATCCCGTTCCAGCTGGTGAAGTCCAACCCGGCCATGGGCAGTGGCGCCATGACCGGCGTGACCTACGTTCAGCGCTCGGCTACCAAGGGTGGCGTGGCGCCAGCCATGCCTTGCGGTGCGGCCAATATGGGTGCCAAGCAGATCGTGAACTACCAAGCCGATTACATCTTCTACAAGGCGGGTTGATCTCGAACGCTCAGGCCTGGGGGCACATGCAGTGCCCCTGGGTCCGACGTGTTCTGGTTCGTCAGCAGGGCCGAATGAACAGCCCAGGCGTTCACGCCGCGCGGCTGAATCCTTCCAGCAGGTTCACCGCGTTGGTGCCCACGGCATCCACGGCATACCCACCTTCGAAGGTGAAGAGCGTGGGCAGACCGGCGCTCGCCAGTGCCTCGCCTACAGCAAAGTAGTCATCGCTCTTCAGCGTGAAACCAGAGATCGGATCGCCTTCAAAGGTGTCGAGTCCCATGGGCACCACCAGCGCATCGGCCTTGAACGCATCCACGGCGTCCAGCGCGCGGTCCAGTGTCGCGCGCCAGGTGGCAAAGTGGGTGCCGCGCGGCAGCGGCAGGTTCAGGTTGAAGCCTTCGCCTGCTCCGGCACCGCGCTCGTCTGCATGTCCGAGGAAGAACGGGTACTCGGTGGTCGGGTCCCCGTGGATCGAGACCGTGAGTACGTCGGCTCGCTCGTAGAAGATGGTCTGCGTGCCGTTGCCATGGTGGTAGTCCACGTCCAGCACAGCCACACGGCCCAGCCCGCCATCGCGCAGCGCCTGTGCGGCAATGGCCGCGTTGTTCAGGAAGCAGTAGCCGCCGAAAAAGTCCGGCCCCGCATGGTGGCCGGGTGGGCGCGATAGCGCGAACGCGCTGCGCTGTCCCGCAAGCAGTTCCCGCGCAGCGGTCAGTGCGCAGGCTGCGCCGCCGCGCGCCGCGGCCCAGGTGCCTGCCGTGAGCGGTGAGCCTGAATCGAAAGAAAACAGGCCCAGGCGCGCCGCGAAATTCTGTGGCAGTACGTCGGCCCGGAAGGCATGTGGATTGCCCAGCGGCCAGACGGAGGGCAGGGCGTCACGCTGCGCGTTCGCCGGGTCCATCGCCACCCATTCGTCCCAGGCGCCGGCCAGAAAGTCCAGGTAGCGCGCACTGTGCACGCGAGCGATGGCAGCGAGCAGTTCGGTGTTGCTCACCGTGGGGCTTGCCAGCGCGCCCAGTGGCCGACGCTGCAGTTCGGCCAGCACAAAGTCCAGCCGGGCCGGCACTTCGTGACAGGGCACCATGCGGCCGCGAAACATTTCTTCGCGACCTTGGTGCAGGGTGTGGTGGGGGTTGTGGAAGGTTTTCATGTGCGGTACGGTGGCTTGGCAATTGCCTCTGTTCAAGGAAGAAAGTGTGCCACTTGAAATCGGCGCCGTGCTGTGCATCATGATGCAGGGTCTGCTGCGCCGCCTCTGAACCCCTTCAAACACTCAAGGAGCCCACCATGTCATCCGGAAAAATCCTCGTCGCCCAAGGGGGTGGCCCCACCGCTGTGATCAACCAGTCGCTCGTGGGGGTGGCGCTGGAGGCGCGGCGGTTCCAGCAGGTGCAGCGGGTGTACGGCGCGCGCCATGGGGTGCGCGGCATTGTGGACGAAGACTTTCTCGACCTCACCCAGGAAACCAGCCACAACCTGGAGGCGGTGGCCAACACGCCGTCTTCGGCGCTGGGCTCCACCCGCGACAAGCCCGACATCAAATACTGTCAGGAAATCTTCAAGGTGCTGCGGGCACACGAGATCGAACACTTCTTCTACATCGGCGGCAACGATTCTTCAGACACTGTGCGCATCGTCAACGAAGAGGCGCGCAAGGCCGGCTATCCGCTGCGCAGCATCCACATTCCCAAGACGATCGACAACGACCTGGTGGGCAGCGACCACACACCCGGTTTTCCTTCGGCTGCGCGTTTTGTGGCGCAGGCGTTTGCCGGTGCCAACCTCGACAACGCGGCCCTTCCCGGTGTGTACGTGGGTGTGGTCATGGGGCGGCATGCAGGCTTTCTCACCGCTGCGTCCGCGCTGGGCAAGAAGTTTCCTGACGACGGTCCCCACCTGATCTACGTGCCTGAGCGGGTGTTCGAGATCCCGAAGTTCCTGGCCGACGTGAAGGCCACCTACGAGCGTTTTGGCCGCTGCGTGATCGCCGTCAGCGAAGGCATTCACGATGCATCCGGCCAGCCCATCATCACCCAGCTGGCCAAGGACGTGGAGAAGGATGCACACGGCAACGTGCAGCTCTCGGGTACCGGCGCGCTGGCCGATCTGCTTTGCGAAGAGATCAAGAACAGACTGGGCATCAAGCGCGTGCGCGGCGACACCTTTGGCTACCTGCAGCGCAGCTTCATCGGCTGCGTGTCAGACGTGGACCAGCGCGAGGCGCGCGAAGTGGGCGAGAAAGCGGTGCAGTTTTCCATGTGGGGCGATGTGGATGGTTCGGTGGCCATCAAGCGCACGGGGTTCTATTCGGCCGACTACGAGCTGTTGCCGCTGGAGGCGGTGGCGGGCAAGACGCGGGTGATGGAAGACGAGTTCATCACCGCCAGCGGCACCGATGTGACCGATGCCTTTCGCCTGTACCTGCGGCCCCTGCTGGGCTCGGGCATGCCGGACGCTTTCCGGCTGCGCCCCAACGGCGTGGCCAAGGTGTTGAACACCCGGTAACAAAACCCTCGGGAAAGGCGGCGCGGTTGGGAACCAGTTCCCCGCTGGCCGCTTCCCAAGACCAGGTTGCGAATCGACGCACGACCTGAACCATGTGAAACCTCTCCAACTGAAACGCTCTTGAAAGTCATGCTGAAGTTCTTTTCCCTCATTGCTGCCGGTGTGCTGGTGAGCACCGCCGCCCACGCTGACAACTGCGAGCCCCTGCGGGCGCAGATCGAGGCCAACATCGCGTCCAAAGGTGTGACGGATTTTTCGGTCACCGTGGTGGACGCTGAAGCCGTGGTGGTGGGCGACACCGTGGGCTCCTGTGGCCAGGGCACAAAGAAGATCGTCTATGCGCGGGGCACAGCATCAGCCGGTGCGGCCGCACCTCGTCCTCAGCAGCCCACCCGCGACGAAGACATCTGGGTCGAATGCAAAGACGGCTCGATGGTCAAGGGCGGAGGCTGCAAGCCCTGAGAGCCATTGGGCGACTTGCATGACGGCCCGCTTCTGCGCGGGCTGTTGCTTTTCAATTGCTCGGCGACGCAAGGCACAGCGTCCCTAGGGTTTCTCCGTAATGGGTGGACAGCGAAGTGACAGGTGGCGACAGGAAGATGTCTGTCACCCAAAAACACACGAGGAGACCCGCATGACACCAAGAGAGATTCACTAGCGCGCCTGCGCCGGGTAGATGGTTCGATTGCAGTGGCGATCGGAACACCATCACCCAAGCTCACCGATCCGGTGAGTTGACCCACTCCCATCATCCCCGCCCTGACGGTGCCCCCCGTCAGGGTGGTGGCCGTCTGCTGTCCGACAAGGGCTGGGTGCGCGCCCTTGTCGAACGGTGGCCGTTGACGGGGCGGAACGCGACCGCCCCCTGCACAGTCGCGCTCGCAAGGGCGCGGCGTGGCACGCGTTGCGGCGGCTTCGTTCACCGCTGGCCGGGCGCTGCGTGGATCGCTTCAGTGGCCCGCGCCGTCTTGCTTCTCCCACTATTGAAATGAGAAAGTCACCATGAAAAAACATCTGATCGCCTTGGCCGTGCTGGGCCTGAGCGGAGGCCTGGCGCAAGCCCAGTCTTCCGTGACCCTGTACGGCGTGGCCGACATGGCCATTGAACGCATCAAGGGCTCCACCTCGCTGGTGCGTCTGAGCTCGGGCCAGCAACAGGGTTCGCGCTGGGGCGTGCGCGGCGCAGAAGACCTCGGTGGCGGCATGAAGGCTGTGTTCCAGCTGGAAGCCGGCGTGAACCTGGACACCGGCACCAGTGGCCAGGGCGGCCGTGCCTTTGGTCGTCAGTCCTTCGTGGGCCTGACCGGTGGCTTTGGTGGCGTGCGCCTGGGGCGCCAGTACTCGCCCATGGACGACATCGCCGCCGTGGTCGGCACCAAGTCCTACGACGTGCTCAGCGTGGTGCCCATCATCGGCAACGGTGATTACAACCGCGTCGACAACGCCATCACCTACCTGTCGCCAACGGTGGGCAACACCAGCTTCCAGGTGCAGTACAGCCTGGGCGAAGAGCGCTCCAGCGCCGATGCCAGCCCCGACTTCGGCAAGCAGTTCAGCCTGCACGCGTTGCACGCCAGCGGCCCGCTCACGGCCGGCATCGGCCTGATGCGCGTGTCCGACGCCGACGGCACCGCGCCTGCCAAGCAGGGCAAGGACGCCGTGTTGCTGGTGGGCGCTTACGACTTCGGCATGATGAAACTCTCCGCCTACTACGACCAGGAAGACAAGGGCGACGAAAAGCTCAAGGTCATGGGGCTGGCTGCTGCCTTCAAGGTGGGCGATCAGACCACGGTGTCCGTCGGTGTGGCGCAGGCCAAGGACGTCACCGGCGTGGCCGCTGCACTGAACGACGATGCGCGCATCTTCACGCTCCAGGCCAGCCACAACCTGTCCAAACGCACCGCGCTGTATGCCCACCTCACGGCGGTGTCCAACGACGACGATGCCGGCCTGGGCTTCAACAGCCCCACCGCTGGCAGCAGCTCCAACGGCATCCAGTTCGGCATCCGCCACCGTTTCTGACCTTCCCACTCCAAGGTCGGTTTGGCCGGCACCTCACGGGGTGCCGGCCATTTTTGTGTACCGGGTGAACTCAGTCGTTCGGGCGGCGCTCTGATCCGATGAAAGTCACCAGTGGCGACAGCGGCGCAAATTGGCCGGCGCGCTTGTCCTTCATGGCGGTAATGGATTCGCGCACGTGCGCGTTGCTCCAGATCGCGCCCTGCAGCCAGCCCATCTGGCGCAGGCTGTCTTCCACCGAGTGGTCGCGCGCGTAGGTCACGGCCTGCTTGGTGCCCCAGATGGCCACCGGGGGCTTGCAGGCGATTTCTTTGGCGCACTGCAGTGCAGCGGCCACCGTGGCCTCGTGTGTGTCAAACACCTCATTCACCAGACCGTAGGCCAGGGCCTTGGTGGCGGGCAGGCGACGGCCTGTGTACGCCATTTCCTTGACCACCGCGAAGGGGATGAGTTTGGGCAGTCGCTGCAGCGTGCCCACGTCGGCCACCATGCCGATGTTGATTTCCTGTATGCAGAAGAAGGCATCGGCACTCGCGTAGCGGATACAGGCGGTGGTGACCATGTCCACCGCGCCACCAATGCAACCGCCCTGGATAGCGCAGATCACCGGTATGCGCAGATTCTCGATTCTGGTGAAAGTGGCCTGCATGTCGGTCAGCAGGTCGAAGATGGCGGCGCGGCCTTCCGGGCTATGGTCGTCCATCTGGATGGCGCCGGCGAAGGTCTCCAGCGCCATGCCTGCGCTGAAGTGTTTGCCGGTGCTGCTGATGACCAGCGCACGGGCCTTGCCTTCGTTGTGGATCTGCGTGAGCACTTCGTCCAGCTCGCGCCAGAAGGTGGGGTGCATGGTGTTCATGGTCTCGGGCCGGTTGAGCACCAGGTGCGCGACGTGGTCAGCCGTCAGGTTCAGGGTAAAGCAGGTCGGTGAGGTCATGGTGAGGGCCCGTGTTGAACGATGGGATCAATGTAGCCGGGAGACTGGTGTCGGGGGCGTCTCCCGCTTGACTTGACGGCGGTAGGCACCTTCAGACTTTGGCTTGCACTTTTTTTTCCAGAGCCGCCGATATGAACACAACCACCCATGCGCAGTTGACCGATACCCAGTTTTTGGCTGCATTTGAGCAATGTGAGCTGACCGGCGCCCAATTCGACCACACGGGGCACTTGCGCATTGCCTGCCTTTGGCTGCAACGCTGCCCGCTGGACGAAGCCATACAAAAGACCTGCACCGGTATTCAGCGGCTGGCGACGCACCTGGGTTCGCCGGGCAAGTTTCACCGCACAGTGACAGAGGCCCTGGTGCGCCTGATGGCACACCGAGGCGCCGCATCGCTGTCCTGGGTTGAATTCCTGCATGCCACCCCCGAACTGACGAGCGACGCCAGAGCGCTGTTGGCGCGACACTACTCAAATCAACGTCTGGAAGATCCCCGGGCCAGACTGGAATTTCTTGAGCCCGATCGCGAACCCTTGCCTTCATGAAGACGCATCCCGAAAGCCCACTTTTTACGATGAAGCAACTGTTGCGCGCCACAGGTTTGGCCCGTGCGTCTTTGCTGAATTACGAGTCCCTGGGCTTGCTCAAGCCGCGTGCGCGCAGTGCTGCAGGCTATCGGCTCTATGGCGCTGACGAGCAGGAGCGTGCACTCACCATCTGCCGGTACCGGGCCGCAGGTCTGTCACTGCAAGCGATCCGCGGCTTGCTTGCGATGCCGGCTGAGAAGCAGGGAAAGTCGCTGGAGGCCTGCGATCTGTTGAAGGCGCGCCTGCTGGGTTTGAGCGATGAAGTCGAACGCCTGCGCGCGCAGCAAAGGCGTCTTGCACTGCTATTGACCCAACCCGGTCTGCACGATCCGGCAACTTTGCAAAGCAAGACGGCCTGGGTCCAGCTTTTGCGCGAGGCTGGATTCAGTGAGGCCGACATGCAGCAATGGCACGCTGATTTCGAGGCAGAAAACCCGAGTGCCCATGCCCAATTTCTGAAGGCACTGGGCCTGTCAGGCGCCGAGGCAGCGGTGATCCGTCGCAAGGCCAAGGCGCTTCAGACCGGCCGCTAGACACGCTCGGGCCTCAGGCCGCGCCGTTTTCCGGGCTCAACCCGTCCGGGAAAAGCGGGAGCGCAGGCTCACGAACGGAGAGGGCGAGGCTGCTCACGATGGTATCGGCCTCACCTTGTTTGCTCAGTTTGCCCACACGTACCCCCAGCAGGCGGATGCGGCGCGAAAGGTCCACCCGTTTGAGGCACAGGCCGGCCTGGCGGCGGATGGTGGCGGCGTCGTCGGTGACTTGTTCAACGGTCACGTCACGTGTGACGATCTGGAAATTGTCGTAGCGCAGCTTCACGCCAATGGTCTTGCCCCGGTAGCCCTTGCGCTGCAGGTCGGCCGCCACCTGTTCGCACAGGCGGGTGAAGACGGCGCCCAGTTCCACGCGGTCGCGCACTGCGTGCAGGTCGCGCTCGAAGGTGGTCTCCCGGCTCATGCTCACGGGCTCGCTCTCGGTCACCACCGGGCGTTCATCGCGGCCCCAGCTCACCTCATGCAGCCAGGCGCCATAGCTCTTGCCAAAGTGTTCGATCAGCCACGCGCGCTCGCGTGCGGCCAGTTCGCCAATGGTGTGGATGCCGTGGCCCTGCAGCTTGGCATCGGCCTTGGGGCCCACGCCGTTGATCTTGCGGCAGGGCAGGGGCCAGATCAGGCTTTGCACGTCATCAGGTTGAACGATGCTGATGCCGTTGGGCTTCTTGAATTCGCTCGCCATCTTGGCGATCAGCTTATTCGGCGCCACGCCGATGGAACAGGTCAACCCCGTGGCCTGGAAGATGCTCTTTTGAATCAAACGCGCCAGCACCCGCCCGCCCTCGCGCTGGCCGCCGGGCACATCGGTGAAGTCGATGTACACCTCGTCCACGCCCCGGTCTTCCACCAGCGGCGCGATCTCGGCGATGGTGCTCTTGAACAGGCGCGAGATGCGGCGCACTTCGTCGAAGTCCACCGGCAGCAGGATGGCCTGCGGGCACAGTTTGGCGGCCTTCATCAGCCCCATGGCCGAGCCCACGCCAAACTGTCGCGCGGCGTAGGTGGCGGTGGTGGCCACGCCGCGCCCGGTGTAGTCGGCCAGGCGCGGAAAGAAGTCCACCGGGATGCGGTCCAGCGTGTCCGGTCCCCATTCGCGGTCGGGGAATGCAGCGCGCAGGCGCTCGAACATGTCGTCGTCACGCCGCCGCCCGCCGCCGATCACCACCGGCGAGCCCTTGAGCTGCGGGTAGCGCAGCAGCTCCACCGACGCAAAAAAGGCGTCCATGTCCAGGTGGGCGATGCGCCTTTGCTTGGGGCGATGTAAGGGGGTGTGCGGGGTCACGCGGGCAAGCATAGCGGGATTACCATCGCAGCGTCGGGCGTGCATCGCGCCCTTGCTGTCCATCAAAAGGAATCCCTGTCCATGAACACCTTGTCGCGTCTGCTCACCGCTTTGCTGGTGGGCGCAGGCATTGCCCTGGCCGGTTTCGCCGTCGGTCAAGGGCTGGAACGCTTTCGCATGTCGGACCGCTCGGTCACGGTCAAAGGCCTGGCCGAACAGGCGGTGGAAAGCGACTTCGCGATCTGGACACTGGGATTTCGCCGTGCCGGCGCCGAGTTTGGCGCGGTGCAGCAGGCGCTTTCAGGTGACCGCGACCAGGTGGTGGCGTTCCTGAAGGCACGCGGTTTCACCGACGAAGAAATCGAGGCCCGGCCCCTGCAGGTGCAAGACCTCTACGCCCGCGAATACGCGCAGGCCAACCAGCCTTTTCGCTTCAACGGCACCGGTCAGGTACTGGTCAAGTCGGCCCGCGTGGCCGATGTGGAAAAAGCCGCGCTGGCGATCGACCCGCTGATTCAGGCCGGTGTGCAGCTGGGCGGCGAAAACGAAGGCGGCCGCAGTGGCCCGCGTTACCAGCTGCGCGGCTTCAACGACATCAAGGCCCCGCTGCTGGCCGAAGCCACTCGCAACGCCCGCGAACAGGCTGACAAGTTTGCTGCCGAGGCCGGCGCCAGCCTGGGGCCGCTGAAGAATGCCAACCAGGGGGTGATCCGCATCACCGGGGACGATGGCAATGACTATGACGATGGGGGTTCTCGTACGAAGCGGCTGCGGGTGGTGAGTACGTTTGAGTATGAGTTGAGGTAGCTGGCGTCTTGGGTTGTGCCTTTGTTCCCTCCCCTCTGGGGGAGAGTAGGGGTGGGGGCTTCGCCTGCCCAGGTTATTCTGCTCCGATGGCTTGGCTTGGCCGGGTCTCGCCCCGGCGGGCGAGGTACTGTTCTTTTGCTTCGCCAAAAGAAAGTACCCAAAGAAAAGGCGAGCCGGATGCGCTGTCCCTTCGCTGCGCTACGGGCACACTGCGTTGCTCGGTCCGGTCGGGGTCTGCGCAAACTTGTCCGCTGTGCGGCCTTCGGACATGCGCAGCCCTGATCCGCCCAGCCCTGCGCTACTCGCCAGCGCATGACGGCGAAGGCGGGATCGGGGTCGGGAGCGGACTCCCCCTCAGGTGAGCGTTTCTTCACGCTCTCCCTTCGCTTGGGAAGGGGAACATCCGATCACTCACACAGATTTCTTGATCCACCACCCTTTGAACAACCAGGGCAGGCTGGGTCCGTTGCCTGTCGGTACGCCACCCTTGTTCTCGGCACTCACGCCGATCTCGGTCGCGCCTTCGAGCGCGTCAGAAGCCACCGGCATCTGAAACGTCTGGTACTTGCTCTCCACCACGCCCAGCGAACGCGGTGCGGCGTCGCCAGCGATGGCCCAGACCTGCATGGAATCCTCCCGGCCCTCGCGCACCTCATTCAGGCGCTGCACCAGCAGCACACCTTGCTGCGGGTCGTGCGTGATCAGCATGGCGGGCTGGCCCTGGCTGTCCTGCAGCACAGAGACGAAGCGTACCTGGGACGTCTGGTCCAGCCGGCTTTGCAAATGGCTGATCTGCGACTTCAGTTGTTCGAACATGCTGGCGCTGGTGGCCCATGCAAGCAGCAGGGCGATCATCAGCACCACGGAAGCGATGCGCCACCAGGGGCTGACGCCGGGGCGGGGTGAGGGTGAGTTCATGACGTGTGAAGAGCGGCTTCTAAGTGAGTAGCGGCGATTGTCCGACAACCCAGGCCGTGCACATTGCGACACGTCAAAGGCACGCCACCTTTCCGGTGCGAAATGCCTTGTCCAGCAACACCCAGGATCCGGCTTCGCCGGTCCGAAGGTGTGCCCCCTCGAGGGGGTGACGGGCGAAGCCCGGCGCGGGGGTGGGCGTCAGCCCTTCGGAAACGTTCCCGGCAACAAAATCGACTTGTCCACCGTGTCCACCTGCGTATGCCCACAGAAAGCCATGGTCAGGTCGAGTTCCTTGTGCAGGATCTGCAGGCATTTGGTCACACCGGCTTCACCCATGGCGCCCAGGCCGTACAGAAACGGGCGGCCGATGTAGACACCCTGCGCACCCAGGGCGCGGGCCTTGAGCACGTCCTGCCCGCTGCGGATGCCGCCGTCCATGTGCACCTCGATCTGCCCGCCCACGGCATCCACAATGGCTGGCAGCGCTTCGATGCTGCTTTGTGCGCCGTCCAGTTGGCGGCCGCCGTGGTTGCTCACGATCATCGCATCGGCGCCGGACTGCACCGACAGCTTCGCGTCTTCCACGTCCTGAATGCCTTTGAGGATGAGCTTGCCGCCCCAGCGCTTCTTGATCCATTCCACGTCGCCCCAGTTGAGTCCCGGGTCGAACTGCTTGGCGGTCCATTCGCTCAGGCTGCCCATGTTGTCCACGCCGCTCACATGGCCCACGATGTTGCCGAACTGGCGCCGCTTGGTAGCCAGCAT
This sequence comes from Betaproteobacteria bacterium HGW-Betaproteobacteria-16, assembly GCA_002840835.1. Classification (GTDB taxonomy): domain Bacteria; phylum Pseudomonadota; class Gammaproteobacteria; order Burkholderiales; family Burkholderiaceae_C; genus Hydrogenophaga. The sequence continues at coordinate 26,356 of PHCQ01000066.1, forward strand.
GCCCAGTGCCCAGCGCGGCTTGGTGGCGATGTTGATGATGTTGGGGATGGTGAGCTTGGGCGGTGCAGACAGGCCGTTCTTCAGATCCTTGTGCCGCTGGCCCAGGATCTGCAGGTCCAGCGTGAGCACCAGTGCACCGCAGCCGGCGGCCTTGGCGCGGTCGATCAGGCGTTCAATGAAGGCGCGGTCTTTCATCACATACAGCTGGAACCAGAAGCCCGGCCCGGCGTGCTCGGCCACGTCTTCAATGGAGCAGATGCTCATGGTCGACAGCGTGAACGGCACGCCGAAGGCCTTGGCAGCCCGCGCCGCCAGGATCTCGCCGTCGGCATGTTGCATGCCCGTCAGGCCAGTGGGCGCAATGGCCACCGGCATGGCCACCTTCTGGCCGATCATGGTGGTGGCGGTGCTGCGGTTCTCCATGTTCACCGCCACGCGCTGGCGCAATTTGATCTTCTGGAAGTCGTCGTTGTTGGCGCGGTAGGTGCTCTCGGTCCATGAGCCGGAATCGGCGTAGTCGTAGAACATGCGCGGCACACGCTTCTGTGCCAGCACGCGCAGGTCTTCGATGTTGGTGATCACGGTCATGGGGTTGTCTCCGGGGGTGTTGTGGGGTGAACTGCGGTCGATGTTAGCGAGGTGGTCTGGAAAAGGCTTGTGAAAACGCGTTTGCAGGGTTTGAAATTTCTGAAACCGGTCACGCCGGGACCGGGTGCAACTCGCGCAGGCAGTCCAGGAAGGCGCGTGTCACCCGAAGCGCCTCGGGCGAACGCCGCACGATGGCGCTGTAGCCGCAGGTGTAGCGCAGCAGCGCCGGGTTGATGGCGCGCAGGCGCCCGTCGGACACAAAGCCCTGCGCGTAGTGGTCGGGCAGAAAACCCAGGTAATGGCCCGAGAGAATGAGCAGCGCCACGCCTTCCTGGTCGGACGCGGTGGCCGCGCGCTGCAACCGGCGCTGGTGGGTCAGTTCCATGTTCTGCGAGTGATAGCCCAGCGCGGCCAGCGGCTGCTGGCGCAGCGCGCGCCAGTCGGCCCGGACCGGGGGCATGGCGAACCACGGGTGGCCGGCACCGGCGTAAAGCAGCATGTTTTCGTCGAACAATGGCGTGTAGTCCAGGCTGTCCGAGCGCCGGTGTTCGGGCACGATGCCGAGCTGGAACTGGCCGTCCATCACGCCGCGTTCGATCACTGCGATGCCGTTCACATGCAGGTGCAGCTGAACCTGTGGCGCGCGTTCGCGCAGCAGCGCCAGTGCCTTCGGGATGTGCGCGGCCGGGTTGCTGGCGGTTTTTTCGAACACCGCCACATGCAGGTCGCCGCCCAGGCGCTGGTGGATGTCGTGCAGGCTGCCGCGAAAGCCTTCGGTGGCGGCCAGCAGGCGCTGGGTGGCCTCGTATAGCTGCTGGCCCTCAGGCGTGAGCGCAAAGCCGGCGCGCCCGCGACGGCACAGCACCAGGCCCACGCGGGTTTCCAGGTCTTTGATGTGGCGGCTGATGGTGGACATGGCGATGTTGAGCTCCAGCTCGGCCGATGCCATGCCGCCGCAGTCTGCCACCGCCTTGAACACCCGCAGCAGGCGGATGTCCACGTCGCCCAACTGGCCCAGAACGGCCCGGTGTTTCACTTGCATGTTTTGTAAAGTCAATGTGGATGGGTTGTCATTTATACGAGTAAACCGTGCGCCCCAGAATGCGCAATACCCCACCCCGAGGAGATCCCCATGGACCTGACCGACAGCCAGCACCTGCAGAACGCCCCCCGCACCGACGCCGCCTGGCTGGCGGCGCACTGGATGCCCTACACCGGCAATCGCGAATTCCACGCCAACCCCCGCCTCATCACCAGCGCCCAGGGGGCCTACTACACCAGCCACGACGGCCGCCAGATCTTTGACGGCCTCTCAGGCCTGTGGTGCAGCGGCCTGGGCCACGCGCGCAAGGAAATCGTCGACGCCGTGAGCCGCCAGGTGGCCACGCTTGACTACTCACCCGCCTTCCAGTTCGGCCACCCGCTGGCGTTCGAGCTGGCCAACCGGATCGTCGAGCGCATGCCCGCTGGTCTCAACCGCGTGTTCTTCACCGGCTCGGGTTCGGAGTCGGCCGACACGGCGCTGAAGATGGCGCGCGCCTACTGGCGCACCAAGGGTCAGGCCAGCAAAACCCGGCTGATTGGCCGCGTCAAGGGGTACCACGGCGTGAACTTCGGCGGCATCTCGGTCGGCGGCATCCCGGCCAACCGCAAGCTCTTCGGCCAGGGCGTGGAGGCCGACCACCTGCCCCACACGCAGCCGCCGAATGGCAGCTTCTACCGCGGCATGCCGCCCGAGGCCGGGCCACACGGCGCTGCGCTGGCCGATGAACTGCTGGGGCTGATCGCGCTGCACGATGCGTCGAACATCGCCGCCGTCATCGTCGAACCCTTCTCGGGCTCGGCCGGTGTGGTGATTCCGCCCGTGGGCTACCTGCAGCGCCTGCGCGAAATCTGCACGGCCAACAACATCCTGCTGATCTTCGATGAAGTCATCACCGGCTTTGGCCGCACCGGCAGCTGGACCGGCGCGGAAGCCTTCGGCGTCACGCCCGACATCCTGAACATCGCCAAGCAAGTCACCAACGGCGCGCAGCCGCTGGGCGCCGTGATTGCGAAACAGGAGATCTGCGACACCTTCATGGCCGCGGGTGGCCCAGAGTACATGCTGGAGTTCCCGCACGGCTACACCTACTCGGCCCATCCGGTGGCGTGTGCCGCCGGCATCGCCTCGCTCGACCTGTTGGAGAGCGACAACGCCCTGCAGCGCGTGAGCGAGCTTGCACCGCACTTTGAAAACGCCGTGCATGGATTGCAGGGTGCGAAACACGTGGCCGACGTGCGCAACTTTGGTCTGGCCGCCGGCATCACCATTGCGCCATTGCCCGGTGAGCCGGCACGCCGGCCTTACGAGATCGCCATGGCCATGTACCAGAAGGGCTTTTATGTGCGCTACGGCGGGGACACGATACAGCTCGCGCCGCCCTTCATCAGCACGCCGGCGGAGATTGATCGCATGGTGAGTGCGCTGGGGGATACGTTGAACGCTACTGCCTGACCGCCCTCGCCCCTCTGGGGAGAGGGCTGGGGCGAGGGGCCTCTGCGCGCCAGCTCTGTTCTTTTCCGGAAGCTTGGTTTGGCCGGGTCTCGGCCCGGCGGCCGACCTACCTTTCTTTGTCTCGCCAAAGAAACGTAGGCCAAAGAAAGGCGAGCCGAAGTCCGGGCCGCTGCGCGGTTCCTTGCGCTGCTCGCGTCGTGGGGGAAATTCGCAAACTTGTCCGCTGCGCGGCCTTCGG
>PHCQ01000135.1 GCA_002840835.1 Betaproteobacteria bacterium HGW-Betaproteobacteria-16
CCGCCCCAGCCAGGCCACCGGCCGACACGCCCACCCCCATACCGCCCTGCACCACCGGCAGCAGTTCACGTCCGGCCAGGCGCCAGGTTTTCAGCCCCGAGGCGGCGGCCAGCCGGTGCAGAGGGATGTTCAGGGTGTCTTGATCAGGCGCCTGGGGCATCGGCAGGTCCGTCTGTGAGGATTTGTCCATCGTGTTCCACATAAGGTTGGTAGGGTCCGGTTCCACTGTGGGAGGCTACCGAAGCGGGCACGAACGCGCCTTGTTCTGCGTCAAACACATGGACTTCACCGTCCTCGATCACGTAATGCCAGCCATGAATCGACAAATGGCCGGCCTCCACCTCACGACGCACCATGGGATAACCCATGAGCCGTTCCAGCTGCAGCACCACCGCGCGCTGCTCGGTACGCCGAAACGCCTCGGGCCCCAACTGGACCGGCAGCAGGGCTTCGTCCACCAGCCGTAGCCAGGCGGTCAGCGCCACAGCTTCTGCAGGCGCACCTTCATAAGCCGTGCGAATGGCGCCACAGTGGCTGTGCCCGCACACGATGATGCGCTCCACCTTCAGCGACAACACCGCAAATTCGATCGCGGCCATGGTGCCGTGCAACCCATGCGATTGATCGTAGGGAGGTACCAGCGCACCCACATTGCGCACCAGAAACAGTTCACCCGGCCCCGCACCGGTCAACAGGTAGGGCACCAGCCGCGAATCCGAGCAGCCGATGAACAGCGTTTTCGGATGCTGGCCCTGCGCCACCAGATCCTGAAACCGCTGCTGGTGGCGGGGAAAGTAATCCGAATGGAAGTCACGCAGACGCAACAGCAGCTCGTCGTTCTCTGGCAGCGTCTTCATGCACTGCTCCTCAGATGCGCCGGCCAGTGGTTTGGCGCGGCCCCACACCCCAGCTTAATCCCCAGAGGGGCGAGGGAGTAAAGGTACAGCCTACGAGAAGGGAAGTCCGCTCCCGGTCCCGTTTTGCCGTGTGGCCGGGCTGAGCAGCGCAGGGGCGCTCGGGAAAAGGGGCGCGCATGTCTGAGCCGAAGGCGAGTTTGCGCGCACCCCGAGCGCACCGAGCAGCGCAAGGAACCGCGAAGCGGCCCGGACTTCGGCTCGCCTTTCTTTTGGCTACTTTTCTTTGGCGAAGCAAAGAAAAGTAGCTCGCCCGCCGGGGCGAGACCCGGCCAAACCAAACCTCCGGACACAGGCCAACCTTCAAACACAAGCCCCCACCCCAACCCTCCCCCAGCGGGGACGGGAGTGAAGGCACGCTCTCCGGAGGAGGTCGCACCATGCGAAGCGGGAGAGTGTCCATTTCACTGCACCAGCGGCGAGCTCGCCCCTTCAAGATCAATGCCCTCCACCACCGCCTGCCCCACCAGCAACTTCATGTACTGCCGCAAAGCCGTGCTGCGCGACTGCAAAGCCAGCTGGGCCCGGATGCGGTCCTGCAGCTCTTCGAACGAAGGCAACGTACCCTTGCGCCGGCCCAGCACCTCGATGATGTGCAGACCGTAGCGGGTGTGAACTAGGCGGGGATGCACCCCCATGCCCCAGCGTGAATCGGTCTGGAAGAACAGTTCGTTGGCCAGTTCGGGCGCGCAGTCTTCCGGCGTGAGCCAGCCCAGGTCGCCGCCGTCCTGGCTCGACGGGCAGTTCGACAGTTGCGTGGCCAGTTGCTCGAAGCGCCCTGCCGGCACGTCCTTGCGCGAGAGCTCGAGCAAGGCCGTTTCAGCGCGCTGCGACAAAGCATGCACGTTCACCCCTGGCGTCACCCCGAACAGGATGTGGCGCACATGCAGCGCCTGGCCCACGATCCAGCGGCTCTTGTTGGCTTCGTAGTGGCGGCGGCATTCTGCCTCGTCCGGCTCAGGCGACACCACGGCCTCGTCCAGCATGCTTTCCATGACCGCACGCTGCGCTTCGTCTGGCTCGGGCGCCACCAGGCCGGTGTGGCGCGGCAGCAGGCCGGCCTTCACCGCCTGCTGGCGCAGCAGTTCCGTGTGGGCCCGCTCCAGCAGGGTTTCGGCGTCGAGCACTTCACCGGGCTCGTGCAGGGCAATGCCATTGATGATGGCGATCTGAGGCTGGGCGGCGCCTGCGCAAGCGCAGTTGCCGCTGCCACAGCCGACGGTGGTTGCTGCGTTCATGTGTCTGTCCTTGGGTTCAGTTGGGCACGCGGCGGTTCGGGTCGGGCTGGTTGCCCTTCAAGCCCAGCTTGCGGCTGCGCACCACCTGGTAGGGGCGGAAAAAATAGGCCAGCGTGCCGAAGCCGCTCCACACATGCACCAGCCGTGAAAACGGGAACAGCAGGAAGATGGTCATGCCCAGCACCAGGTGCACCTTGTAAGGCCAGTCCATGGTCACCAGGCCCGCCGCATCGGGGCGGAAGGTGACGATGCGCTGCGCCCACTCGGCCAGCACCAGCATGGCGCTGCCGTCGGCGTGCGAGTACGAGTACGGCAGCGTGATCAGGCCCAGCACCAGTTGCACCCAGAGAATGATCAGAATGAACAGGTCGGTTTTGTGGCTGGTGAGGCGAATGCGCGGGTCGAAGATGCGCCGGTGCAGCAGCAGCGACAGGCCGACAAAGCAGATCACCCCGGCGGTGCCGCCTGCGTAAATGGCCAGGCGCTGCTTCACCGAAGCGTCCATGAAGCCTTCGTAGAAAAAGTGCGGCGTGAGCAGGCCCACGGCGTGGCCGAAGAACAGGAACAGGATGCCGATGTGGAACAGGTTGCTGCCCCAGCGCAGCTGCCCCTTGCGAAGCAGCTGCGAAGAGTCGCTTTTCCAGGTGTACTGGTCGCGGTCGAAGCGGGCCAGACTGCCCATCAGGAACACCGACAGGCAGATGTACGGGTAGACGTTGAAGAAGAAGTTGTGCAGCGTGTTCATGCCTGCGCTCCTGACAAGGGTTGGGGTGACTTTCTGACGATCTGGATCGGCTGCGGCTGATTCGGCTTGGCCTGGCCTTCGGTGGAGCAGCCACCGAACACCGCAGGCTCGGCCCAGCTCTCGTCGATTTCGGGCTCGGGTGCCACAGCCACCGGTTCGGCCTTTTCGCCGGCCAGCTCCAGCACGGCGGCCAGCACGCTGGCGTAAGGGCTCTTGCGACCGAGCAGCGCACTGAAGATCACGCGCACGATGTGGGCGATCTCACCCAGGAATTCGCGCGCCTGCGTCGGTGGCTGGGTGGAAGCAAATTCCAGCACCACCGAGAGGTGGTCGGGCAGCTCGGCGGGGCCCAGGTACAACCCACCTTTTTCGTAGGTCTGGATCAGGTCGATCATGGCCGGCCCCCGGTCGCGCGAATCGCCATGCACGTGTTCGAACAGGTGCAGCGCGGTGCGCCGGCCCCGGTCGAACAGTTCCACGTAGTCGGACTCCACGTCCAGCGCCGGGCGCGTGCTGAGCTGCCGCAGCAGCGTGTCCAGCTCGGCCAGCCGCGAGGCCGGCAACGCAGCTTCGGCTTTCAGCGCCTGCTGCATCTCGCTGGTGTGGGCACGGAATTCGGTGTCGGGGTAGCGCAGCAGGTGCGCCAGCACGCGCAACGTGAGGCGGGCCTGGGTGGGTGAGGAAGAAAACAAGGCCATCTCACACCTCCATCTTGATTGGGATGGTGCGCTTTTTCTCGCTACCAAACAGGCTGGTTTCGGTCTGCCCTTCTGAACACCCGTTGCCGAAAGTGAAGCCGCAGCCGCCCTTCACGTTGAAGGTGTTTTCCGCGTACTCGCGGTGCGTGGTCGGGATCACGAAACGGTCTTCGTAGTTGGCAATGGCCATGTAGCGGTACATGTCTTCCACCTCGCGCACGCTCAGGCCCACCTGGTCGAGCACTTCCTGGTTGACCAGGCCGTCCACGTGTTTGGTGCGCTGGTAGGCGCGCATGGCCAGCATGCGTTCCAGGGCGCGCACCACGGGGCCGGTGTCGCCAGCGGTGAGCAGGTTGGCCAGATACTTCACGGGAATGCGCAGCTGCGACACGTCCGGGATTTCGCCGTTGTTGCCCAGCATGCCGGCGTTGGCCACCGAGGTGATGGGTGAGAGCGGTGGCACGTACCAGACCATGGGCAAGGTGCGGTACTCGGGGTGCAGTGGCAGGGCCACTTTCCATTCCACCGCCATCTTGTAGACCGGGCTCTGCCGCGCTGCGGCCATCCAGGCATCGGGGATGCCGTCGATGCGCGCCTGCTCGATCACCTTCGGGTCGTTCGGGTCCAGGAAGATGTCGAGCTGGGCCTGGTACAGGTCGATCTCGTTGGGTGTGCTGGCGGCTTCGAGGATGCGGTCGGCGTCGTACAGCAGCACGCCCAGGTAGCGGATGCGGCCCACGCAGGTCTCGGAGCACACGGTGGGCTGGCCGGATTCAATGCGCGGATAGCAGAAGGTACACTTCTCGGCCTTGCCGCTTTTCCAGTTGTAGTAGATCTTCTTGTAGGGGCAGCCGCTCACGCACATGCGCCAGCCGCGGCACTTGTCCTGGTCGATC